>NZ_JBCNTJ010000007.1:0-280909 GCF_039581215.1 Pseudomonas halotolerans | reverse complement strand
GCCCTCGCCGGCGGCGACAACCTGAGTGTCAAGATTGACGATGCCCAGGGCGGTAACTACGAAAAGCTGGACATCGACGCCACTCCGGCGGACACCACCGTTACTGACGTACAGGACACCACTGGCCTGACGCTCTCGGCCACTGACACCGTTGCCGAAGGCGGCTCGATTGTTTACACGGCAACCCTGACCAACGCCGCTGGCTCGCCAGTGACCGTGACCCTGAGCAACGGCGCCGTAATCAACATCGCCGCAGGGCAAACCACCGGCACGGTCACCGTCGATGCGCCAAAAGATGACGTCTATAAAGACGCCGGCAAAGTCGAAGTCAGCATCGACAACGCCACCGGCGGCAACTTCGAAAACCTTGTACCGAGTACCACGCCAGCCGTCACCGACGTCACCGACACCATCGATACATCGACGGTCAGCCTGACCGCGACATCCTCCGTAGCTGAAGGCGGCACCGTCGTTTACACCGCTTCGGTCAACGCACCGGTAACCGGCGCCCCGCTGGTGATCACCCTGTCGAACGGTCAAAGCATCACCATTCCAGTCGGCTCCAGCAGTGGTTCGGTCAACTTCGTTACCCAGAACGACGCCCTCGCGGGCGGCGACAACCTGAGCGTGAAGATCGACAACGCCCAAGGTGGCAACTACGAAAAACTGGACATCGATGCCACTCCAGCGGACACCACTGTCACTGACGTGCAGGACACGATTGGACTGAGCCTGAGCGCTACCGATTCGGTTGCCGAAGGCGGTCAGATCACCTACACCGCAACCCTGACCAATGCCGCCGGCACCCCGGTCACCGTGACCCTGAGCAACGGTGCCGTAATCAACATCGCTGCCGGCGCCACCACCGGCACTGTCACCGTCGACGCGCCAAAAGATGACGTCTACAAAGACGCCGGCAAAGTCGAAGTCAGCATCGACAACGCCACCGGTGGCAACTTCGAGAACCTCGTCCCGAGCACCACGCCAGCAGTGACCGATGTCACCGACACCGTCGATAACACCATCGTCAGCATCACCGGCAGCACCTCGGTCACCGAAGGCCAGGCCGCCACGTACACCGTGAGCCTGACGAACCCGGCGCAAACCGAAGTGACGCTCAAGATCGTCTACAGCGGTACCGCCGCCGACGGTACGGACTTCACCGGCGTTTACACCGTGAAGATTCCGGCCAATGCCACCAGCGCCACTTTCAACGTGGCGACGCTGGACGACAAGATCACCGAAGGTACCGAAAACTTCGTGGTCAAGGTCGACTCGGCCACTGGCGGCAACTTCGAAAACCTGGCCGTCAGCGGCACCAACGGCAGCGTCAGCACCTCGATCATCGACAACGATGCACCGCCGGTACTGGACCTGGATGCCAACAACTCCAGCGGAAAGACTGGCGCCGATTACCAGGTGACCTTCACCGAAGGCACCACCGGCCCGGGCGTGTCCATCGGCGACACCGACCTGAAAATCACCGACCCGGACAGCACGATGCTGACCGGCGCCACCATCGTGCTGACCAACCGTCAGCCCGGTGACGCGCTGAACCTGGGTAACAGCGTCAACGGCATCAGCATCAATGCCAACAGCACCAATGGCACGGTCACCCTGACCCTGTCGGGCAATGCGACGCTGGCCGACTACATGCAGCAAATCAAGAACATCAGCTTCACCAACAGCAGCGACGACCCGAGCACCGTGCCGCGCATCATCACCGTGACGGTGACCGACGGTACGAGCTACTCCAACACCGCCACCACCACCGTGAACGTGGTCGGGGTCAACGATGCGCCGGTCGCGACCGGCGGCGCGGTAACCGGTACCGAAGACACTTCGCTGATCCTTGGTTGGTCGACCTTCGGCGTCAGCGATGTGGACAATTCGGCATCCAGCCTTGGGGTGAAAATCACCGGGCTGCCTGCTGACGGCAAGTTGCAGTATCTGGACGGTGCGACCTGGAAGGACGTGGCCAACAACCAGACCTTCACCAAAACCGACATCGACGCCGGAAAACTGCGCTTCACGCCGGACACCAACGAATCCGGCGCCAACGGCAACGCGAACGGCGTGGGTGATCAGAAATCCGATTACGCACAGATCAAGTTCCAGCCCACCGACGGCCACGCACTGGGTACCACCGGCACCGTGAAGATCGACATCACGCCGGTCGCCGACGCACCGACCCTCAATGTGGCCGGCAACGCGGTGACCTCCACGGGCCTGGTCAAGGAAGTCTGGACCGGTCTGTCGGGCCTGGGCACCGATGGCAACGGCGCACCGTCCGGTACGCTGAAGTCGGTGATCGATGCGGCGGGAACACCCAACAGCAGCACCACCGTGAACAACGTGCAGTCCGACAGCAACGTGAACCCGGGCACCGCGTCGAAAACCTCGGGCCTGATTTTCCTCGAAGCTGGCAAGACCTACACCTTCAGCGGCACCGGCGATGACAGCCTGTTGGTGACCATCGGTGGCAAGGATGTCGCGGGCATCACCTGGGGAGCGGGCGGCAAGCTCAATGGCTCGTTCACCCCGACCACCAGCGGCTACTACACCCTGGACATCTACCACCACAACCAGACCGGCCCGGGCAGCTATGACGTGAACCTGTCGGTCAACGGCAGCACGCCAACCGACCTGAGCAGTGCCGGCGTGCCGCTGTACACCGGCGTGGCTGATCTGGTGAATGCGGGCGTAACCGTTTCCGATCTGCACGGCACCAATGGCGAAGGCTACTACGACGGCTTCAAGCTCAACGAAGGCGCCGAAGGCGGCAGTGTGAACCTGTCGAAGATCACCACGGCCCTGACCGATACCGACGGCTCCGAAAGCCTGAGCGTAAAAATCGGCGGGATCCCGGAAGGCAGCGTGCTGAGCGACGGTGCCGGCCACACGGCCACCGTGGGTAGCAATGGCGAAGCCTCGGTCACCGGTTGGAACCTGGGCAGCCTGACCCTGACACCACCGACGTACTACAACGGCCAGTTCAACCTGACCGTGACATCGACCTCCACCGAAGCCCTCGGCGGGTCGGCAACCACCACGGCGCAGATTCCGGTCACGGTTTATCCGGCGGTCTACAACTCCGCCACGGCCACCTCTGGCAGTGACAACGTCACCGGCACCGACGGCAACGACATTGTGGTCGCCGACATCGGCGGGCTGACCGTCGTGCCAGGCGTCAACTACAACATCGCCTTCATGGTCGACAGCTCCGGCAGCATGAGCGCATCGTCCGTCACAGCCGCCAAGGACTCGTTGACCTCGGTGTTCAACACCCTCAAGCAGAGCATGGGCGGCAACTCCGGGACGGTGAACATTTTCCTGGCAGACTTCGACAGCCAGGTGAATAAAACCGTATCGGTCAACCTCAATGATCCGAACGCACTCGTGCTGCTCAAAAGCGTGCTGGATTCGATGGTGTCCGGCGGCGGTACCAACTACGAGGATGTGTTCAAGACCACGGCCAACTGGTTCAAGAGCAGCGAAGCATTGAGCAACACCGGCGCGACGAACCTGACGTACTTCATCACCGACGGCCAGCCGACCTACTACCAGTCCGGTGAGCAAACGAATCCGACCTTGTATGGCGACGTGAAGCTCGACAGCCTGATCACGACAGCCAACTACAAGCTGGGCCAGACGTTCAGCGCCGACCTGGACAGCACGCATCGCATTCAGGTAAACGCGTCCGGCGATGTCACGCTGCTGACCTGGAAAAAATCCTGGGGCGGTTATTGGAACAGTGAAGAGTTGGGCACCCTGCGCGCCCAGGGCGACGGCACGTATGAACTGTCGTATCGCGACGGCACGGGCAGCAGCACCAGCTCGACCACCACCAGCAACTCCCTCAGCGCTTTCGCCCTGTTGAGCTCGGTGTCTGGCGTGGAAGCCATCGGCCTGAACAAAGGCGTGACGCTGGACGACCTGAAGGACTACGACTCCGACAAAACGCCGCAGACCAACATCGATCCCAAGAACCTGGCCGACTCCATCATCGGGCACACCGAAGCGACCCTGCCGGGCGCTGACACAGTCAATGGAGCAGACGGCAACGACATCCTGTTCGGCGACCTGGTGAGCTTCAATGGCATCGCCGGCGAAGGCTACCAGTCCATTCAGGCCTTCGTAGCCCAGCAGAACGGTGTGGAAGTCAGCAAAGTCACCACCAGCAACGTGCACCAATACATCACCGAGCACTACAGCGCTTTCGATGTGTCCGGTGCCAACGATGGCAATGACACACTGCTGGGCGGTGCTGGCAACGACATCATCTTCGGCCAGGGTGGCAACGACCTGCTCGACGGTGGCAAGGGCAATGACATCCTGCTAGGCGGCAAAGGCAACGACACGCTGATCGGCGGCCAGGGCAATGACACCCTGATCGGTGGCCTGGGTGGCGATACCTTTGTCTGGAAGTCCGGCGACACCGGCACCGACGTGATCAAGGACTTCAAGGCCGGCGAAGGTGACCGGATCGACCTGCGGGATCTGTTGCAGGGCGAGACCGGTAGCACCATCGATCACTTCCTCAAGATCAGCACGGTCGATGGCGTGTCTTCGTTGCAAGTCAGCACCACTGGCCAGTTCAACCCGGCCAATGATGCAGCGGCCTCACCGGACGTGACGATCAAGCTCGAAGGCAACAACTGGTCGAACATCAACCTGAACTCGTTGATCGCCGGCAGTGACCCGACCATCAAGATCGATCACAACAACAGCTGAACCTGACACAAAACCGTGGCGAGGGAGCTTGCTCCCGCTGGTTGCGCAGCAGCCCCTAAACAGGGGCGGCTTCGCGCGGGTGCGCCAGCCCGGCCCAGCGGGAGCAAGCTCCCTCGCCACGGGAATTGTGTTCATACTCCCCGCAGTTGGCCTATGCTGCCCAGCATGACGCCGCTTCATACATGAGGGATGCCCGATGTTTTATGTGCAACGCGATGCACAAGGCCTGCTGGTGCGCGTGGAAGCCACCGCTTATGCGGAGGCCACCGAAACCCTGCCGGCCGACAGCCACGAGATCCAGGACTGGTTCGCTAACCAAGCGGTAGAAAACAGCCTCAAGCAGCTCAAGCAGAGCGACCTGGAAATGATCCGGGTGCTCGACGACTTGATCCAGGTGCTGACCAGCAAAGGCGTCATCCGCGTCACCGACCTGCCGCCCGCGGCCCAAGCCAAGCTGATGGACCGCAACCAGGCCCGGGAAGCCTTGGGCGGGTTGAGCCGGTTGATCGATGATGATGAGAAGGGGTTGATCTAGCCTGCCCGAGCAGGAACACAAACCGCTGTGGCGAGGGGATTTATCCCCGCTGGGCTGCGAAGCAGCTCCAACTGGCTGAATGTGGGCAATCTGACACTCCGAGGCGACTGGTTTTAGGGCTGCTGCGCAGCCCAGCGGGGATAAATCCCCTCGCCACAACGGCGTCCGGCTTCAGTTTGGGAAAGAGCTGAAGGACTGACGCTATCGCGAGCAAGCTCGCTCCCACAGTTGATCGGTGTTGATCTCGATATTTCGGCTCGACACAGACCCCGTGTGGGAGCGAGCTTGCTCGCGAAAGCGGTGGGACAGTTTGCGATGATGTTGGATGTGCCGACGCCTTCGCGAGCAAGCCCGCTCCCACAGTAGATGGTGTTGTCTCGATATTCCGGTTTGACACAGATCCAGTGTGGGAGCGAGCTTGCTCGCGAAGGCGGTTTTCAATCCACCACAGATGTCAGCCCGGCGCTTGAACCTCAAGCCGATCCATCGCCCGCTCCACCAACAAATGCACCCCGTCGGCCATCCGGCTAATCGCCAGGATCAAGCTGCGGCGCGAGCCGTCGACGTCATCAGCCAGGTCGGCGGCGATGGCGCTGATGGACAGCAGGTCTTCGGAGGCGTTGGCCAGTAGGGTTTCGGTGTCGATGTTCGGGGCAACCATGAAAAGTTGTCCCGTTGATGCTTGGCCGGATGCTTCGTCGGTGGGTTTTGGATTGAGGTAATAGTCGAGGGCGCGCTCGGCGGCTTCGTCGAGTTTTTTGGATTTCGAGGATTTGCCGAAGATGTTGCCAGGGTTTTCTGGCGGATTCGGAGTTACTTTGAACATTAGAGATTTCCTAAACAGTTAAGTGGAAACCGTCACCGTTCGCTTGCACGCGAATGGGGGTGGCGGCCGTACGCAGGTGTGCAAGACCGGGCCTGTTTAGGACACCCAGCAGATCCGAGGATCTCCTGCGTGCAGCCGCCATAAAGCCAGTGGGCAGAAGAAGCCCCTGAGCGATGTAGCGTCGCATCCTAAACAGTTTCTTCGGACTTGCACGTCCGTGTCACCGTTTTTTCAGTGACAAACCCAGACTAGCCACGAGCCCGAAGCCGGACAAGTTCACCAACACCGCTACAACTTGAAGGAAATCTCCTAGGACCTTACTTTTAGAGGGGGTGTATATCCGTTTCTGCGGTAACGGCTGCTTATGGTTCCGCTCTTACAGCGGGTCACTTTTGGAAAAGCGCCAAAAGTAACCAAAAACGCTTTGCCCCACCACTCGGTGCCTCGCCTAGGCTCGGCATGCCCTCACTCCGGCATTGCTCCGGGGGCCCGCCGCGAAGGGCCATCCATGGCCCAGCGCGGCTACCTCGGCATCCATGCCGAGGTGCCCCCTACGCAATGCCTGCGTTCGGCCAGCGTGGTTAACGGGGCGACCAGATCAAGATCAAGATCAAGATCCAAAGCAAAGCAAAGCAAAGCAAAGCAAAGCAAAGCAAAGCAAAGCAAAGCAAAGCAAAGCAAAGCAAGAGCGCGACACGTCCAGCCTCTATGTAGCTGAGTCACCGCTATCGCGAGCAGGCTCGCTCCCACATTGGATCTAGTCGTACACAAAACATGTGTCCACTGGAGATCAACTGTGGGAGCGAGCTTGCTCGCGATAGGGCCAGCACAGGCAACGGAATTCAACCGCCAGGCTCAGACCGAAACGAAGAAGAAACTCAACACCAACCCTACCCCCACGAACCACACCAGCGAACGCAAGATCGCCCAGTCCGCCAGGTAGCAGATGATGTACAGCAGCCGACTGGTGATAAACAGCACCGCCAGCACATTGATGGTCACCAGCTCGGCATTGCCGGCCAGGTGCGCGACGATCACGGCAGCGGCGAAAAACGGGGCGATTTCAAAGCTGTTCAGTTGCGCGGCGTATGCACGCCGGGGGACTCCTTCGAGCGAGTCCAGAAAGTCCCGAGGGTCGTGGTTATCCCGCAACCGGTATTTTCCACCGGCCTTGGCGATCGCAATGCACAGGTAAGGCAGGAGAAAGGCAATCAAAATGCACCACAGGGCAACCGTCATGAAGCAGTTCCTTCTTTGAGTGTTATAGACATCGAAAATCGGGGTACTGGTCAGAGTTTCATCACCAGCATGCCAATCAGCACCAGAACGCAGGCTAAGAGCCGCGGCCGGCCAAAAGGTTCTTTCAGGTAGCGCATGCCAAACAGCACCACCAGGATCACGCTGATCTCCCGCAGCGCCGCCGCTTCGGCGATCGAGCCCAGTTGCATGGCCCACAGCACCAAAGCGTAGCTCAACAGTACGCAAAATCCGACCGCCAACCCCAGCCGCCACTGTTCACGCCAGAACAAGATGAACGCAGGTCGTTTGCGCACCAGCGCCAGCAACGGAAATGGCCAGGCACTGAGCAGCGTCACCCAGACCAGGTAATCCAGTGGCTCGGGCCAGCGTCGCAGGGCATGGCCGTCGATAAAGGTGTAGCAGCCGATGCACAGGCCGATCAGCGCCACCACCGGCAACATCGACCAGGGCAACCGCTCACCACCGCCGCCCTGCCACAACAGGCAAAGCATGCCGAACGGGATCAGCAAGATGCCGATGGTCTGCTGGGTCGTCAGCACTTCCCCGGCGAAGATCAACGTCAAAGCCAGCACCACCAATGGCGACAGACCACGCATCAGCGGATAGACCAGCCCCAGGTCACCCACCCGGTACGCCTGGATCAACAGATAGCGGTACAACAACTCGAATGCCGCCGAGGCGAGGATCCACGGCCAGATCTCCAGCGGCGGCAACGCCACGAAGCCCAGCGCCAGCACCACGAACAGCAACGCGACGCTGTCCATGCACGCCACCACCAGCAAACGCTCGCCACTGAACTTGATCAGCGTATTCCATGCCGCATGCAACAGCGCGGCGACCAATACCAAGGCCGTTGCCAGCACAGCACGCTCCTTATTGCGTCCAGAGAATTGATTCGCCATCCATCAGCGGCCGTTTATACTGCAAACGACCACGCCGCACTCAGTTGCGCATAAACCAATTCCAATAATGTTTGCTGCTGCCCCGCTTCATCCGAACTGGCGCATCGGCATGCGTATGCCTGATCAGAGCGTCAAGACTACAGACAGAGACCTTGCGCATGCCACTCGCCTTGCTTGCTTTGGCCGTCGCCGCTTTTGGCATCGGCACCACCGAATTCGTCATCATGGGGCTGTTGCCCGATGTCGCCCGTGATCTGGCCGTGAGCATTCCCCAGGCCGGGCTGCTGATTACCGGATACGCCCTGGGCGTGGTGTTCGGCGCGCCGATCCTGGCCATCGGCACCGCCAACATGCCGCGCAAGGCCACGCTGCTGGGCATGACGCTGATGTTCATTGTCGGCAACGTGCTCTGCGCCCTGGCGCCGAACTACACCACCCTGATGGCCGCCCGAGTCATCACCGCACTGTGCCACGGGGCATTCTTTGGGATCGGCTCGGTGGTCGCGGCCGGACTGGTGGCGCCGAACAAACGGGCCCAGGCGATTGCAATGATGTTCACAGGGCTGACCCTGGCCAATGTGCTGGGCGTGCCGCTGGGCACTGCGTTGGGCCAATACGCCGGCTGGCGCTCGACCTTCTGGGCGGTATCGGTCATAGGGGTCATTGCCGCCCTTGCCCAATGGCTCTGGCTGCCCCGGGAAATCCCCATGGAGAAGGCCAATCTGGCCAGCGAGTTCAAGGTGCTGGGCAAGGTCAACGTACTGCTGGCCCTGGGCATGAGCGTACTGGCCTCCACCAGTCTATTCAGCGTGTTCACCTACATCGCGCCGATCCTGCAGGACATCACAGGTGTCAGCCCCCACGGCATCACGCTCATGCTGCTGCTGTTCGGTGTCGGCCTGACAGCGGGCAGTTTCCTCGGCGGGCGGCTGGCGGACCGGCGCCTGCTGCCTTCGCTGGTAGCCATGGCCCTGGCGGTGGTGCTGGTGCTGGCCGCGTTCAGCCAGACCAGCCGATCAGTGATTCCTGCGGCTGTTACCCTGGTCCTATGGGGTGTTTTTGCCTTTGCACTGTGTCCGATCCTGCAATTGCTGATCATCGACCAGGCCCAAGAAGCGCCGAACCTGGGCTCGACCCTGAACCAGAGCGCATTCAACCTTGGTAACGCAGCTGGCGCCTGGATTGGCGGTCTGGTGGTGGCCAGCGGCGCCGACCTGGCGGACTTGCCATGGACCGGCGCTCTGGTGGGCGGGCTGACCGTGTTGACCGCGCTGTATTTTATTTATCGTCAGCGTCGTCAGGACGCCCTGGTGGGTGTGGCCGACTAGGCTGGCCAGTCTCGCTCCGCACCTGGGCATGACTCAGCAGCGCAAAGATGAAACTGCCGCCAATGATGTTCCCCGCCAGGGTCGGCGCGGCGAACACCATCCAGAAGTCCTCCCACGACAGCTGGCCGGCGAACACCAGATAGGACACTTCGGCAGAGCCGACGACAATGTGGGTGAAATCGCCAAGCGCCATCAGGTAAGTGATGAGGATGATGATCCACATCTTGGCGCTCTCCATGGAAGGGATCATCCAGACCATGGTGGCGATCATCCAGCCTGAAATGATGCCCTTGGCGAACATCTGGCCGGTGTCGTTTTCCATGACCTTACGACCGATCTCCAGAAAAGCCATATCGGTGCGCCGGTCGAAAATCGGCAGATGCAGCATCACATAGGCCACCAGCAAGGTTCCGCACAGGTTGCCCACCAGCACCACGCCCCAGAGCCGGAACAGACGGCCGAAGTTACCCAAGGTGGGTTTGCTCATGATGGGCAGCACAGCGGTCAAGGTGTTTTCGGTAAACAGTTGCTGGCGGGCAAGAATCACCGCGAGAAAACCGGCGCAGTAGCCGAAGCTGGCGATCACCTTGAAGGCTTCGCCCTCGGGCAAGCGGGAATTGAGCAGCCCCATCGCCATCAGCGACAGGCCCATGGTCAACCCGGCGGCCAGGGCCGACCACCAAAGTGCGGCGACACTGCGCTCCAGTTCCTGATTGCCCTGGGTACGGATAATTTCATGCAGTACTGCGGCCCGCGGTGGCTGATTGCGGTCGACTTCGTGCTTTTCCTGCGCCGAAAGATCAGGGGTCTTGCCGTCTTTGTGAGTGTCCATGGAGCTCCTGAACCGGTAGCGTGATGTACCTACGACACGCGGCGTGCGGCGCTGTTCAGTGGAGAGCCGCAATGTTCTTTGGAGCCTTGAAAACCGCTATCGCGAGCGGGCTCGCGATAGGCGACGCCGCCGAGCTCACGCGCTAGCAATATCGTCCTGGAACTGATCCTTGACGTACCTGATCTCGGTCCGGCCATGGGGCGCCGGCAGGCCATCTTCCCCAAGATTGACGAAGACCATCTTCTCCACGGTCAGGATGCTTTTACGGGTGATCTTGTTGCGCACTTCACAGGTCAGGGTGATGGAGGTGCGGCCGAATTCGGTGGCGGTGATGCCCAGTTCGATGATGTCGCCCTGACGCGAAGCGCTGACAAAGTTGATTTCGGAGATGTATTTGGTCACCACACGCTGGTTGCCCAACTGAACAATGGCATAGATCGCCGCTTCTTCGTCGATCCAGCGCAACAGACTGCCGCCAAACAGCGTGCCGTTGGGGTTGAGGTCTTCGGGCTTGACCCACTTGCGGGTGTGGAAATTCATGTTCACTCCTGAGCGTCTGGCCGATGGATGCCGGCATCATGGCAGACCGGGCAGCGTGGCTCCATGTCGAGGCTCTAATAACGATCATCGGCAATTTTGATTTGCCGACAGAAACCCTTTGGAAGATCCGATTAGCCCGCTATAATCGCCACCGCTTTACCTCGGTCCACGCTTTGGACCGTTCCCGCCACCTGTCCGAGGGGCGCTGCAGCAGGTTCGACCTGTCAGGCTCGGATGGGGCGTTGTTTGTACGGGGCTCTCCGCACAGACACTAAACGCACAACGGCGCCCATTCGCATACATTACGAATGGAGGCTCTTCATGAGCGCTGTTATCACGCCTGCAGATTTTACCGATTACAAAGTCGCCGACATGTCCCTGGCTGCCTGGGGTCGTCGCGAAATCATCATCGCCGAATCCGAAATGCCAGCCCTGATGGGTCTGCGTCGCAAATACGCCGGCGAACAACCGCTCAAGGGCGCGAAGATCCTCGGCTGCATCCACATGACCATTCAGACCGCCGTGCTGATCGAAACCCTGATTGCCCTGGGTGCCGAAGTGCGCTGGTCGTCCTGCAACATCTTCTCGACCCAGGACCAGGCCGCTGCCGCCATTGCCGCTGCCGGTATCCCGGTATTTGCCTGGAAGGGCGAAACCGAAGAGGAATACGAATGGTGCCTGGAGCAGACCATCCTCAAGGATGGCCAGCCATGGGCCACCAACATGATTCTTGACGACGGCGGCGACCTGACCGAACTGCTGCACAAGAAATACCCGGCCGTTCTGGAGCACGTCCACGGCGTGACCGAAGAAACCACCACCGGCGTACACCGCCTGCTGGACATGCTGGCCAAGGGCGAGCTGAAGATCCCGGCCATCAACGTCAACGACTCGGTGACCAAGAGCAAGAACGACAACAAGTACGGCTGCCGTCACAGCCTCAACGACGCCATCAAGCGCGGTACCGACCACCTCCTGTCGGGCAAGCAGGCCCTGGTCATCGGTTACGGTGACGTGGGCAAGGGCTCGGCCCAGTCCCTGCGCCAGGAAGGCATGATCGTCAAGGTGTCCGAAGTCGACCCGATCTGCGCCATGCAGGCCTGCATGGACGGCTTCGAACTGGTTTCGCCGTTCATCGACGGTAACAACGATGGCACCGAAGCAAGCATCGACAAAGCGCTGCTGGGCAAGATCGACTTGATCGTGACCACCACCGGTAACGTCAATGTCTGCGACGCGAACATGCTCAAGGCCCTGAAAAAACGCGCTGTGGTCTGCAACATCGGCCACTTCGACAATGAAATCGACACCGCTTTCATGCGCAAGAACTGGGCGTGGGAAGAAGTGAAGCCACAGGTCCACAAGGTGCATCGCACCGGCGCCGGCAGCTTCGACCCACAGAACGATGACTACCTGATCCTGCTGGCCGAAGGCCGCCTGGTGAACCTGGGCAACGCCACCGGCCACCCAAGCCGCATCATGGACGGCTCGTTTGCCAACCAGGTCCTGGCGCAGATTTTCCTGTTCGGCCAGAAATACGCCGACCTGTCGCCGGCCCAGAAAGCCGAGCGCCTGACCGTGGAAGTGCTGCCCAAGAAACTCGACGAAGAAGTGGCCCTGGAAATGGTCCGCGGTTTCGGCGGCGTGGTCACCAAACTGACCAAGCAGCAGGCTGACTACATCGGCGTGACCGTCGAAGGCCCGTTCAAGCCGCACGCTTATCGCTACTGATCGGCGCTGCCTCCTTGGTGGAGCGGACCTGTGGGAGCGAGCCTGCTCGCGATGCAGACACCTTGATCTGACTGTCAGACCGAGGTGATGCCAATCGCGAGCAGGCTCGCTCCCACATGAGTCCACTCCCGCAAGGGCTATGCAAGCCTCACCGGCCTACGAGTTTCCAAGGATATGACCATGTCCCAAGACCGTCGCTACAGCTTCGAGTTCTTCCCGACGAAGACCGATGCTGGGCATGAAAAACTGATCGCCACTGCCCGTCAGTTGGCGAGCTACAACCCCGACTTCTTCTCCTGCACCTATGGCGCTGGCGGTTCGACCCGTGACCGCACGATCAACACCGTGCTGCAGCTCGAAAGCGAAGTCAAAATCCCCGCCGCCCCGCACCTGTCCTGCGTGGGTGACAGCAAAGCCGACCTGCGCAGCCTGCTGAGCCAGTACAAGGCGGCCGGCATCACCCGTATCGTGGCCCTGCGCGGTGACCTGCCCTCGGGCATGGGCATGGCGAGCGGAGAGCTGCGCCACGCCAACGACCTGGTTGAGTTCATTCGTGAAGAAACCGGTGAGCACTTCCATATCGAAGTGGCTGCCTACCCAGAGATGCACCCCCAGGCACGCAACTTCGAAGACGACCTGCTCAACTTTGTGCGCAAAGCCAACGCCGGCGCCAACAGCGCGATCACCCAGTACTTCTTCAACGCCGACAGCTACTTCTACTTTGTCGACCGCGTACGCAAGATGGGTGTCGACATTCCTGTCGTGCCAGGGATCATGCCGATCACCAACTACAGCAAACTCGCGCGCTTTTCCGACGCCTGCGGCGCAGAAATCCCACGCTGGATCCGCAAGCAGCTGGAAGCCTACGGCGACGATACATCCAGCATCCAAAGCTTCGGAGAGCAAGTCATCACACAAATGTGTGAACGCTTGTTACAAGGCGGGGCGCCAGGTCTGCATTTCTATACCCTTAACCAGGCCGAGCCCAGCCTCGCCGTATGGAATAACCTCAAACTGCCGCGTTAATGTCTTAATTGGGCGGTACAAAGAGGCCTTGGCGAAAACCCAAGGCCTTTTTTCTACCCGAAATATCTGGAGGGGTGCAGTAGATGCCTATTGGTCCAAGATCAACGACCCCACAACTCATTTATCTGGTCTACGGGGCCGAGACCTATCATCAAGAGGCCGTCTTCAGCATTGCCAGCGCCTTGGCCGGGCTGCGCGAAAGTCCGGGTGAGGCACTGGAGATCCAGGTATTTACCGACAATCCCTTGCCCTACGCCGGGCTGCCGGTGCGCGTGCGCACCCTCGACAACGAAACCCGTCAGACCTGGATCGAGCCTCACGGCTATCACTTTCGCGCAAAGCATGTCGTCATGCAAAAGGTGCTTGAGGAAGTCGAGTTGGCACTGCTGATCGACACCGACACCTTCTTCCACTGCTCTCCTCTGGAGCTGTTTCGGCGCATTCAGCCTGGCACGTTGCTCTGCAACGCGGTAGATCTGAACTATGGCGCCAACAAGGATGCAGTACTTTACGTAACGCTGGCGCAAGCCCTGCAACGACGGCAACTGGCGGATGACAACATGCCGCAGCTGAACTCAGGCGTGATCGGTCTTCATTGGACCGACGCATCAGTTCTGGATCGCTCGACAGCCCTGATGGACGAGTTTTATCCCATGGCGAACGGAGCCTACACGCTGGAAGAGTTCTGCCTTTCGGTTGCGGCCTATCGCTCGGTGCACGTGCGCGAATGTCCCGACCTGATTCACCATTACTGGAGCCGCAAACAGCTGTTCCGCGCCAAAACCAAGGCCTGGCTCGACAAACATCATGCCGCGCCCATGTGCCAATTGGCCCTGGATGAAACCCGTCAAGTCACCGCGACGTTACCCCGACCGCCCACATTGCGCCGTCTGGCTTATAAAATGATTACCGTGGCGCTACCCAGCCATAAACGGCAATTCATGCGCGAAATTCTCTACGGCTGCTACCGTCACACCAACCCGTTCGACCAGGCCTGCGCCCCGGTCTGGTGGGAAAAGGCCAGGGAGAACGTTGAAGATCGCCTGAAAGAGCCATTGAAAGACCATGAACTCAAACGATGGCTCAACCACCCACTGATTCGCTGGGTGCTGGGCGAACGCCGCGAAGCCATCTATCGGCATCTAATGCAGGCAAAAGGCAATTAAGCCGCGGGCCAGAGCACTCTAGCTATTTGATGAGCTCTCGTCGTAACCTCAGGCCATGCCTTTCATCACCCGGTTACTGACCACCTTTGTCCTCCTGTACCTGAGCATGGATGCCCGGGCCGAGAAGTTGCGCATTGTTACCGAACCCTGGGCGCCTTATGTCTACGAAGAGAACGGCCAAGTCCTGGGACTCGACTATGAAACCACCGCCATTGTGTTCAAGCGCCTGGGCATTGACGTGCAATGGCAATTGCTGCCTTGGAAACGTTGCCTGGCGATGCTAGAGCAAGGCCTGGCGGACGGTGCGCTGGACATTTTCCACAGCAACGAACGCGACGCCATGCTGCTTTACCCCAGCGAACCGCTGTCGGACGTGGAGTTCGTGATGTTCTATGCCAACGCCCGCCCCCATCCCTTTCGCACCCTTGATGACTTGGGCGGCCTGACCGTCGGCACTTCGCCCGGTTATCTGTACAGCCAGGCCTTCAGTGAATCCCCCCTGTTCAAACGTGAGACGGCGCCCACCCATGAAGCCAACTTCGGCAAGTTGCAACTGGGCCGGATTGACCTGCTCATCACCGACCGTCGGGTGGGCCGGCACGTGCTCAAGCAAATGCAACTGGGCGACCAGATCACCGAAAACCCCGTGGTTGTGAGCCGTCAAAGCCAATACCTGGCGGTGCGGCGCAACGCCGGGATGGATCTGCTGGTGCAGCGCTTCAGCGCCGAACTCAAGCGCTTCAAGCGCGAACCGGCCTATGCCGAGCTGATCGCCCGCTATGGCGCCGTTCCGTCTGCCAGGACCGAACCGTCCAGCCCGGTGCAGCGCTGAAATAAACCGTTGAGCAGCAGGAAAGCGGCGCGCGGCGTTTGCTCTGTTATACTCCGGCCTTCCCGCCAGGCTCACGCCCGGACGCCCGGTCTTGCAAAAGGCATCCCGACACCGCTACAGCGCAGCTTCCAGCCCGCGCGAGCCCTGTCCGGACCTGCCTTCCAGACTCGGCAGGACCGGACGGGATGACGTCTTTTTGTTGAACGTCATTCGCGCCCGGCAAGACTATCCCATTGGGCCAGGCCCTCACTAAAACAGGATTACTCATGTCCTTTGCTTCCCTCGGTCTCTCCGAGGCTTTAGTCCGCGCCATCGAGGCTGCCGGCTACACCCAGCCTACCCCCGTGCAACAGCGGGCCATCCCCGCCGTGTTGCAAGGTCGCGACCTGATGGTCGCGGCGCAGACAGGCACTGGTAAAACCGGTGGTTTTGCCCTCCCGATTCTGGAGCGGCTTTTCCCCAACGGTCATCCAGACAAATCCCAGCGTCACGGCCCGCGCCAACCGCGCGTCCTGGTCCTGACCCCAACCCGCGAACTGGCGGCCCAGGTACACGAGAGCTTCAAGGTCTATGCTCGCGACCTGAAATTTGTCAGTGCCTGCATTTTCGGCGGCGTTGGCATGAACCCTCAGGTCCAGGCCATGTCCCGTGGCGTCGACGTGCTGGTGGCCTGTCCGGGCCGCTTGCTCGACCTGGCCGGCCAGGGCAGCGTCGACCTGTCCCACGTGGAAATCCTCGTGCTGGACGAAGCCGACCGCATGCTCGACATGGGCTTCGTCCATGACGTGAAGAAAGTGCTCGCCCGCCTGCCCGCCAAGCGTCAGAACCTGCTGTTCTCGGCGACGTTCTCCAAGGACATCACCGACCTGGCCGGCAAGCTGCTGCACAACCCGGAACGCATTGAAGTCACACCGCCAAACACCACGGTCGAGCGCATCGAACAACGGGTATTCCGCTTGGCGGCCAGCCACAAGCGTGCCCTGTTGGCGCACCTGATCACCGCCGGTGCCTGGGAACAGGTTCTGGTGTTCACCCGTACCAAGCACGGCGCCAACCGCCTGGCCGAGTACCTGGACAAGCATGGCCTGCCGGCCGTTGCGATCCACGGTAACAAGAGCCAGAACGCCCGCACCAAGGCCCTGGCTGACTTCAAGGCCGGTGAAGTGCGCATTCTGGTTGCCACCGACATCGCTGCCCGCGGCCTGGACATCGACCAGTTGCCCCATGTGGTCAACTTCGAGTTGCCGAACGTCGATGAAGACTACGTACACCGTATCGGCCGTACTGGCCGGGCCGGCCGTTCGGGTGAAGCGATCTCGCTGGTCGCGCCGGACGAAGAAAAGCTGCTCAAAAGCATCGAGCGCATGACCAAGCAGAAAATCGCCGATGGTGACCTGATGGGCTTCGATGCCAGCACCATCGAGGCCGAGAAGCCTGAAGTCCGTGAACGTCCGGACGTGCGCAACCCACGCAATGCCCGTGGCCCTCGCGGTGACGGTCCAAATGGCAGCGGTGGCGGCGGCGGACGTAAAGACAAAGGCAAAGACAAGGGCAAGGAAAAATCGGCCAGTACCAGTCGCGGCGAACGCCCGGCTCGCGAGCACAAGCCTCGCGAAGGCACGCCGGCCCGTGAACAGCAGCGTCCGGCACCACGCGCCGCGGCTGATCGCGCACCGGACGAGTTCCTGGACGACGATATCGACAACTTTGGTAACCGCGTCGATTACGTGCCGCAACAGAAACCCGCTCAGGGTCGCGGACGTCGTCCGGGCGCTCCGGCACAGGGTGCGGGCGCCGGTGCTCCCCGCGGCCAGTCCCAGGGGCGTCAGAACGGCCCGCGCAACAGCAACGGCTCGTCCACCGGCACCCCACCAGCCAAGCGCAGCGGCCCGCGCAACGGCGCGCCTCGTGACGGTCAGGCCCGCCGCGAAGACTCCCGCCCTCGCCGCCCGGCGCGTGACGATCAGCCTCGTCAGGAACCCGCCGTGCAAGCCCCTCGTGGTAACCAGCCGAAGATCATGCACAAGGAATCGAAGGTCGATCGATTCCCGACGCCTGAACAGCTGGACCAACTGCCAAGCCGTCCACGGGGCGAGAAGCCGGCATTGCTGACCCGCAATCGCTGAGTTTCTCCAGCCCATAAAAATGCCCCTGATCTCGCGATCAGGGACATTTTTTTTGAACGCCATAAATCTGAATGTGGGAGCGGGCTTGCTCGCGAAGACGGTGCATCAGCCAGCATCGAATTGACTGACCCACCGCCTTCGCGAGCAAGCCCGCTCCCACATGAGTTCTGTGTTGGCTGTTCGGGGTGAGACATGGCAATAAAAAACGCCCCGGATTCCAGGATCAGGGGCGTTTTTTTGTCAGGCGCGAATGTTACTTCGCTTGAACACCTTCAAACGTGACGTACAGCTCGACCACATCGGACGCTGGGCCCAGGTCTTTCTGCTTGCCGAAATCGGAACGCTTGATGCTGGTGGTCCCTTCGAAGCCTGCACGGTAGCCGCCCCATGGGTCCTTGCCTTCACCCAGGAAAGTGGCCTTGACCACGACAGGCTTGGTTACGCCCAGCAGGGTCAGGTCACCGGCCACATCAGCGGTTTCCTTGCCATCAGCGTTCTTGCCAGTAGGCTTGACGCTGGTGGACACGAAGGTGGCCTTGGCGAATTTACTGGCGTTCAGGAAGTCAGCACTGGCGATGTGCTTATCGCGCTCGGCGTGGTTGGTGAACACACTGGCGGTATTCACGTTGAACTCGATCTTGCTGGCTTCAGGCTTGGCGGCGTCGAAGCTGAACTTGCCGTCGATGTCCTTGAAGGTACCGGTGATGTAGCTATAGCCCAGGTGGCTGATCTTGAAGTCGACGAAGGCGTGTTGACCTTCCTTGTCGACGACGTAGTCGGCAGCCATGGCCTGACCGGCCGACAGCAGGGCAGAACCGATTGCCAGGGCGGCGAGCGTTTTTTTCAACATGCTTTCTATTCCTTTGGAGTCGAGGTTGAACATCAGGCTTGGCGTCCCAGCATGCGCTTGAGGGTCGCGTCACGGTCGATAAAGTGGTGTTTCAATGCTGCCAACGCATGGAGACCGGAGAAAATTACCAGCGCCCATGCCAGGTAGAAGTGAATCTCGCCGGCAACGTCTGCCTGATCGGGCAGTCCGGACACCAGCGCGGGTACTTCAAACAGACCAAACACCGGAATCCCGACACCGTCTGCGGTGGAAATCAGGTAACCGGCAATCATCACGGCGAACAACCCGAGATACAGCGCACTATGGCCGAGCTTGGCGCTGACACGGGTGAGGCGCCCGTAGGTTTCCAGGGTCGGGGGCGGCGGGCTGACAAAACGCCAGATCACCCGCAACACCATGGCCGCCAGCAACACCAGGCCGATGCTCTTGTGCAGGTCCGGCGCGTCTTTACGCCAGGTGTCGTAGTAGTCCAGACCAACCATCCACAGCCCCAGCGCGAACAGCCCATACACCACCAGCGCGATGCCCCAGTGCAAGACGATGCTGACCCAGCCATAGCGAGAAGAAGAGTTGCGTAGCTGCATTGCTCATATCCTGTGAAAACTGCGACCAAGACTAGCGAGTTATCTATCGATTTAAAGCGGAAATTTTTGCTTTGAAATATCGAGAAATACGATGAAGAGTCTGGGTTGGGTGGGTTAAGGAAAGATTAAAGGAGAAACGGTGGGTCATGACGAGGGGGTCAGGCAGCCTTCAGGGGCCTGTATGGACCTCATCGCGAGCGGGCTCGCT
The DNA here is from genome assembly GCF_039581215.1 of Pseudomonas halotolerans. NCBI lineage: Bacteria > Pseudomonadati > Pseudomonadota > Gammaproteobacteria > Pseudomonadales > Pseudomonadaceae > Pseudomonas > Pseudomonas halotolerans. The sequence continues at coordinate 261,429 of NZ_JBCNTJ010000007.1, read as the reverse complement.
CACAGGAGGGCGCGTCGGGGCCATCACCGCCCCCCTTTTTTTACCATGCAATATGTAGGTATCGCCATGACTGCCGCCCACTCAAACAATGGCACCGGGACAGTAACTTCAGTCCGCAAACGGAAAGTATCGATGGATATTGCAGGTTGATGGAAACTTAGTCATCACGGATGGTGACACTGCCGTCTGGATTGCAGACGGCAGCCAACGTTACAGAGCAACTTGCATCCAAAAAAATGCGAGAGCCCCTGCAGTTTGTAATTGCCAATAGCGGTTTTCTTCATGGCTCATCTGGAAGACGGGTATGGATTGCTGAAAGTACCCGTAGCAGGGTCAAATCACTTTGGTACAACACCTGCTCGGCGATGCAAGACGACGGCAACCTGGTGATCGATGACAGACGAACAGGGAATCTATGCTGGGCCCGCTTTGGATTCGTTCCAGAACGTTTTTTCAAAGCCAAAGCGGATCAAGGTCCTGAATCAAGGGACCATGATGATCTTGAATGACTAGTTCACCGAACACTCGGGTTTATAGGTATCCATCATGCACCTATATGCTAATTGGGGATCTCTTTTTGGAATCATTGGGATTTTTAAAGGGTCCCGACCTTCGCCATATACGCATCCATAAATTGAAACCAATACGCCTATCGCAATTAGCATTTTCATATGCACTCCTGTTTTTTTAGGAGCCTAAACTGATGACATGGGCTGCTCTATCACCTGTTTCCTGCTAAGCGGTGGGAAGTTTCCGATATATCGAGACGTGTAGGACGTTTACCCAGAGCACTGAGCGGGGACCCGCGCACCTCATGCTAGAAAAAAGCGCAGCCCTTGAGCCACGCTTTTTTCGCTTGGCGTTTACTGAGCCTTGGTTTCAGTAGCCGTCGTCGGTTTGACTGCTGGCTTTTTCACCGGCTCGGTCTTTTTCACCGGAGCCTTGGACGGGGCTTTTTTGGTGGCAGCCTTGGCGGCTGGCTTTTTCGCCGCCGGTTTGGCCGTTGCTTTCTTGGTTGGCTCAACTTTCGCCGGAGCAGGCGCTGATGGTTCCACCGGTGCGGGTGCTGGGACGGGTGCTGGCGCAGGCGTTGGAGCGGGCGCTACCGGAGCCTTGACCGGCTCCAGCTTCTGGTCGTCATCCGAACCACCAAACAGGTTGCTGAAGAAATTACCCTTCTTCGCCGCCACGGCACCGGCAGCGGCGGCCGTTGCAACAGGCGCGACCTTGGCTGGCTCGAACGACTTGCCTGCCGCCAGGTCTTCAACCTGGCTGGCGGCCCGCTGACCGCTGCGCAAGGCGCCCTCCAACGTGCCCGGATACAGAGTGTCGGTGTGTTCACCGGCAAAGGCTACGCGCTGCAATGGCATTTCCCACAGACGCCAGTACTTGCTGATCTGGCCCGGCCCAAAGGCCAGGTATGCGCCACCCATGGATGGGTCGGTGCTGTAGCGGCGAATTTCATAACCGGTGAACGCACCGCGTGCCCGTGGATAAAACGCATGCAGGCGGATCAGCACCTGATCGACCATCTGCTTGTCACCAAAGGCCTGCATCACCCGGGCGTTGTCGCCGGACAGGTTGACAACGACGTTGGCGCCGCCCTTCATGGCCGGCTCGATCCACATCATGCCCAGGCCGGCGTTGCTGTAGATTTCGCCCGACATGCGCGCCTTGCTGTCCCAGACCGGGGTCTTGAACTTGAGCATGATCTGGTCGCGCCAGCCGTAGTTGGTGCCCTTGATTGCGCCCTGATGCCGGCCGTCCAGGGCCGGGGTCAGCTGGATTTTGTTCAGGGCACGCAATGGCACGGCCAGCACTGCGTAGTCAGCTTGATAACCGACGCTGCCCACCTTGACGGTGACGCCGTCCTTGTCCTGAGAGATGGCCGAAACGGGCGAACTGGTCTTGATGGTTTTCAGTTGTTTGACGAAGGCCTGGGCCAACACGGGGCTGCCACCCAGCAGCCGCGCGGCGCGCAGGTCACGGTCGGACACACCCCGATAAACCCGGGTCTGCTGGGCAAAATACAGCAACGACAGCCGCGACGGTTCGTCATAACGCGTGCGAATCTGCTGGTTCACCAACTGCCGCGCAGTGGCCGGCAATTGCAGACGGTCGAGCCAGTTTGAAACGCTGATCTGGTCCAGTGCGTGCAACGTGTTGTTGGCCGATGGGTTCTGTGGGTCTTCAATGGAGCGCGCCAGGTCGTCCAAGGTGGTTTCGTAGCGTTTGAGGGCCTCGGCCGTAGCGGGCTGCTTGGTCGCCAGGTCAGCGGCGGTGAAATAAATGCCGTCGATCAGATAGCTGGGGGTACGCACAAATTCCGGGGCCGGCGTGGTGCTCAGCTTGAAGGTCGAAACGTACTTGTTCAGCACCGGCTGAGTCCTTTCGTTGCCGATCCACTCACTGGTGGCCATGCCCGAACGGCCACCCAGGCTTGGCTTGGCCTCCAGCAGGGTTACCTGCCAGCCTTTGTTCTGCAGCTCGTAGGCCGCCGTGAGCCCGGCCAGGCCGCCGCCGATAACGATCACCGTCGGTTGCTTGTCCTTGGCCAGCGCACAAACGCTGAACAGCCCCATCACCACCAGCGCACAGGCGCGCAGCCAACCAGCAGACATTCAGCGAACTCCGGATTAAAACGCAGGAATCAGTTTGAGCCAGACAGGCTCTAGAGAACGGCGAAGAATACGTCAGCCATCAAAACGCCGCCAGCGACGTCTATCGACTCGTGCAAAGTAGCCGAGGCGACACAATGGGTTGTCCCCAGGGCCGCCATTGCATAGGCTTGCGCGATTGTTTTGCCCGCGCCCGCCGCGAGCCGCCTCGAGGAGACTGAACATGGGCCTGAATAACCAGTGGATGCAACGCGACCTCGCGGTGCTATGGCATCCCTGCACCCAGATGAAAGACCACGAAAAGCTGCCGCTGATCCCCATCAAGCGCGGTGAAGGCGTGTGGCTGGAAGACTTCGAAGGCAAGCGCTACCTCGATGCCGTCAGTTCCTGGTGGGTCAACGTGTTCGGCCATGCGAACCCGCGCATCAACCAGCGCATCAAGGACCAGGTCGATCAACTGGAGCATGTGATCCTCGCCGGCTTCAGCCACCAGCCGGTGATCGAGCTGTCCGAGCGCCTGGTGAAAATGACGCCTGAAGGTCTGACCCGGTGTTTCTACGCCGATAACGGCTCATCCTGCATCGAAGTGGCGATGAAGATGAGCTTTCATTACTGGATCAATCGCGGCCAGCCGGCCAAAAAACGTTTCGTCACCCTGAGCAACAGCTACCACGGCGAAACGATCGCGGCGATGTCGGTGGGTGACGTGCCGCTGTTTACCGAAACCTACAAGGCGTTGCTGCTGGACACGATCAAAGTGCCAAGCCCCGATTGCTACCACCGCCCCGACGGCATGGGCTGGGAAGAGCATTCGCGCAACCTGTTCGCGGCCATGGAGCAGACCTTGGCCGAACATCACGACACCGTCGCCGCCGTGATCGTCGAGCCGCTGATCCAGGGCGCCGGTGGCATGCGCATGTATCACCCGGTGTACCTGAAGCTGCTGCGCGAGGCGTGTGACCGCTATGGCGTGCACCTGATCCACGACGAAATCGCCGTCGGCTTCGGTCGCACCGGCACGATGTTCGCCTGTGAACAGGCCGGTATCACCCCGGACTTCCTCTGCCTGTCCAAGGCCCTGACCGGCGGCTATCTGCCACTGGCGGCGTGCGTGACCACCGATGAGGTCTACAGCGCGTTCTACGACGACTACCCGACCCTGCGCGCCTTCCTGCACTCCCACAGCTACACGGGCAACCCGTTGGCTTGCGCGGCGGCCCTGGCGACGCTGGATATCTTCGAAGAAGACCACGTCATCGAAAACAACAAGGCCCTGGCCCAGCGCATGGCCAGCGCCACCGCGCACCTGGCCGATCACCCTAACGTGGCCGAAGTGCGCCAGACCGGCATGGTCCTGGCCATTGAGATGGTCAAGGACAAGGCGAGCAAGACCGCTTACCCCTGGCAGGAACGTCGCGGCCTGACGGTGTTCCAGCATGCCCTGGAACGCGGTGCGTTGCTGCGACCGCTGGGCAGCGTGGTGTATTTCCTGCCGCCGTATGTCATCACCCCCGAGCAAATCGACTTCCTGGCTGAAGTGGCCAGCGAGGGCATCGACATCGCCACCCGGGACAAGGTCAGCGTGGCGGTGCCGAAGGACTTTCATCCGGGGTTCCGGGATCCGGGTTAAAACCTCGGTGTTCTTGTTGGAATACTGTTGTGGCGAGGGGATTTATCCCCGCTGGGCTGCGAAGCAGCCCTAAAACCGGACATTCCGATATTTCAGGCAAATCGCGTTGTAAGCATTTGGGGCTGCTTCGCAGCCCAGCGGGGATAAATCCCCTCACCACAGGTTTAACTTTTTCAGAGATTTGACATGAGACTGTCCCGCTTCTTCATCGACGCCCCCCTCAGCCTCGGCGCTCACGAACTGCCCGAAGCCCAGGCCCACTACATCGGTCGGGTGCTGCGCATGGCCGAGGGCGATGCGGTGCAGGTGTTCGACGGCTCTGGTCAGGAGTTTCGCGGCACCCTGGCCGAAGTCGGCAAGAAACGCGTGCTTGTACAGTTGGACGAACAATTCGCCGGGCAGGTTGAATCGCCCCTGCGCATCCACCTCGGCCAGGGTCTGTCCAGGGGCGAACGCATGGACTGGGCGATTCAGAAAGCCACGGAACTGGGTGTCAGTGAGATCACACCGATTTTCAGCGAGCGCTGCGAAGTGCGCCTCAAGGACGAGCGCGCCGACAAACGCCTGCTGCACTGGCGTCAGGTAGCGATCAGTGCTTGCGAGCAGTGCGGGCGCTCCACCGTACCGGTGATCCACCCGCCACTGCTACTGACCGACTGGCTCAAGCAAACCGACGCCGAACTGAGGCTGGTGCTGCACCCGGTGGCCGAACCGCTGGTCAGCCATGCCAAGCCCTCGACCCTGGCCTTCCTGATCGGCCCCGAGGGCGGTTTGTCGGAGGCCGAAGTCCAGCAGGCCCAGACCGCCGGCTACCACGCCGCCCGCCTCGGCCCCCGCGTGCTGCGCACCGAAACCGCGCCGGTGGTAGCACTGGCCGTGGCGCAGCAGTTGTGGGGGGATTTCTAAAGTCGAATGAAGAAGTCGGGTGGGAGCGAGCCTGCTCGCGATAGCGGTGTGTCAGCCAATGAATATGCCAACTGAACCACCGCTATCGCGAGCAGGCTCGCTCCCACAGGACCAGCGGTGGTTATGAGCTAGAGCACATAGAACAAAATCGCCACAAAGTGCAGCAAGCTGCCGGCGATCACGAACAGATGCCAGATGCCGTGAGCGTGCCGCAGCCGGTGATCCAGCGCAAAAAAGACAATGCCCACGGTGTACAGCACACCCCCCGAGGCCAGCCAGGCAAACCCGGCGCTGCCCAAGGCGGCCAATAACGGTTTGACCGCCACCAGCACGATCCAGCCCATCACCGCGTAGATCACGATCGACAGGATGCGCGCTTCAGAGCGCGGTTTGATCTCCTGCAAGATCCCGATCAACGCCAGCCCCCAGACAATCCCAAACAAGGTCCAGCCCCAAGGCCCGCGCAGGGTGACCAGGCAGAACGGCGTGTAGCTGCCAGCAATCAGCAGATAGATCGAAAAGTGATCGACCTTCTGCATGATTGCTTTCTTGCGCCCGCGCACGCTGTGGTAAACCGTCGAAGCGCTGTACAGCACCAGCAAGGTGAAGCCATAGATGGCAACGCTGACGATCTTCCACGCATCGCCCGTCATCCCGGCAATTACCAGCAACCACACCGCCCCGATAAAAGCCGCCACCGCCCCGACCAGGTGGGTCCAGGCGTTGAGTCGCTCTCCGTGATACATCCAGTCTTGCCTCACATTCCCAAACAGATGCCAAGGCTCAGGCCTGGCGCTTGAAAGTGCAATGTTTTGCTCTCTGTGAGGGTAAGGTTTGCCCGCGATGAAGATAACGCGGTTTCTGCAAAACCGAGTCGCCTGTTTCGCGAGCAAGCTTTGCGCCCACAGGGCACAATCGGCCGATACGAATAAGAGTCCACCCCATGCTGATCGACGAAGAACTGACCCTGAAAAAACTCGAGGTGTTCCTGGCCTTCATGCGCACCGGCAATCTGGCCCGGGCGGCGGCCGAGTTGCAGACCAGCAACGTCAGTGTGCACCGGGCCATTCACTCGCTGGAAAGCGCCTTGCGTTGCCCGCTGTTCAAGCACGAGGGCCGCAACCTCACGCCCCTGGAAAGCGCTTACGTGCTGGAGGAGCGCACACAGAAGCTGATTCAGGACGTGGTCGAAAGCGTGCGCCTGACCCGTGAAGCCGCCGGGTTTTCTGCGGAGCGTTTCAAGCTCGGCTCACTGTATTCACTGACGGTAAAAACCGTACCGCAGTTGATCATGGGCCTGAAGATCCGCCGCAGCGAACTGAACATCGACCTGATCCTGGGCTCGAACATCGACCTGCTGTACAAGCTCAAGAACATGGAAGTGGACGCCATCCTGATCTCCCTGGACGACAGCGTGAACGACCCTGACTGCGAGCATATCGAGCTGTTTTCAGACGACATTTTTCTCGCCACGCCCGCCGATTCCGCCTTCGCCCAACGCAGCGAAGTGGACCTGGCCGACGTGTGCAATGAAACCTTCATTACCCTGACCCAGGGCTTCGCCACCCATCAGGATGGGAATCGGGTGTTCAAGCAGGCAGGGTTCGAGCCGAAGGTGGCGATGCAGGTCAACGACATCTTCACCCTGCTGAGCATGGTCAGTTCCGGGGTCGGTTATGCGTTGTTGCCGGGACGGATCGCGGCGGTGTATGAAAATCGGGTGAAGCTGATCCCGTTGCAGGAAAAATATCGGCTGCAGCAGCACATTGGCGTGGTATTCCTGAAGGCCAAGGAGCGCGATCCGAATTTGCTGGCATTGCTGGCTGAGTGCCGGATGTATGCCAATCGACAGGCTTGAGACCGCGTCGCCTTCATCGCGAGCAGGCTCGCTCCCACACGGGATTGTGAACACCGATCCAATGTGGGAGCGAGCCTGCTCGCGATGAGGACAGCCCGCTCAGCGAAGATTCAAAGCCTTACCCCAACAACCCCCGCATGATCAGATACAACAGCGAAGGCCCGAGCAAACACCCGAGCGCGGTATAGAATGCCGCCGTCAGGCAACCATACGGCACCAGTTTCGGATCGGTGGCCGCCAGGCCGCCGGCCACGCCGCTGGAAGTGCCCATCAACCCGCCAAAGATCACCGCACTGCGCGGATTGTTAAGGCCAATCAAAGGCGCCACGAACGGCGTCGCCACCATCACCAGGATGGCCTTGATCAAACCGGCGGCGATGGACAGCGCCATCACCTCGGAACTGGCGCCAATCGCCGCACCAGTCACCGGCCCGACGATGTAGGTCACTGCCCCGGCGCCGATGGTGGTCAGGCTCACCGCATCGGTGTAACCGAAGGCCATCGCCACGCCAACACCGGCGATGAACGAGGTGGCCACCCCGACGAACAGGGCCAGCACCCCGACGTAACCCGCGCGCTTGAGTTCCTCGACACTCACCCCAAACGCCGTGGCGACAATGGCAAAGTCCCGCAGCATGGCGCCGCCCAGCAGGCCGATGCCCGAGAGCAGCGGAATGTCGACTACCCCCTTCTGCCCGCCGGTCATCGCACCGCCGATGTACGACAGTACCAACCCCAGGAGAATCGCGATGGCCGAACCGTGCAGGCGGCCCTTGGTGAACGTGTCGCTGATCCAGTACGACACCCACATGGTGATGCCGACAATCGCAAAGCCACTGAGCAGACCGTAGCCGGTGATCACTTTCATCATTGATTCGTACATGGCAATCACCCGACCGTCTTGGCGGAAACATCGGTTTCAGGCCCTTTGTTGCCGATGCGTACCAGCACCGGCACCATCGCAAAGGCAATCACCACCGCCAGGGTCCCGGCCAGAATCGCCATTGGTCCGCCCTTGAGCGCGCCATAGACGTTTTGCTGGGCCGCCATCGCAACCACGATAGGAATGTAGATCGCACTCCAGAATTCCACGCCGGCTTCGGACTTGCCCTTGAACAGGCCGCGTTTGCTCAGGTAACTGCCCAGGCCGATCAGCAGCAGCATCGCAATGCCGACACCGCCGACATTAGCCGGCACGCCGATCAGTTTGCCCAGCAGCTCACCGATGAAAATACCCGCCAGGGTACAAAAGGCCAGAAACGCCACACCGTAAATAATCATTGTTGTAGTCCTCAAAGTGCATCGTCGAAGTTGTTGTTTTTGTGCTTCGCCAGCTTGAGTCGGTGGTTTAGGGTCGGCGGCGTCCCTCCTCTCTGAGCAGCGTCTGCAAGGTGTCCAGGCGCGCACCGTCGAAAGCGATGACGGTGCCCTGCTCGAACACCCGGCGCGCCAGTCCCGTCAGAACCGCACCGGGCGGCAGTTCGATCTGTAACCGCACGCCTCGCTCGTAGGCGCTTTGCACCGTGCCGCGCCAATCCACCACACGGCACATGTTGAAAGCCAGGTCCTCACGCAAGGCGTCGGTGTTCACCACGGGCCGGGCACGACTGCCGCTCAGATAACCCAAAGCGGGCGCTTTCAACGGCACCTCGGCAAACGCCTGGGCCAGTGCCCGGGCCGGGACCTCCAGCAACGGACAGTGGGACGGGACGCTTACCGCCAGCCGACACGCTTTCGCGGCGCCCTGGCTGCGTGCCTTCTCGGCGACGATGCCCATGGCCTCGTCACTGCCAGCAATGACCACCTGGTTATCGGCATTGATGTTGGCCAGGTAAACCGGCGTCATAGCGCTGTGCACCTGCGCGAGCAAGGCCTCCACTGTCGCCAGCTCAAGGCCGATGATCGCCGTCATGCCATAGCCTCGCGGATACGCCTGCTGCATCAGTTCGCCCCGCAGGCTGACCAGCCGCAATGCATCATCGAACCCCAGCGCACCGGCCACCACCGCCGCCGGGTACGCGCCGATGGACAGGCCCGCAACGTAATCCGGCGCAGGTGCCTGTTCCAGCAATTGCCGGGCTGCCGCGACCCCCGCGATCAACAGACACAGCTGCACGGCTCGGGTCGACTGCAACGCCTCGGTGCTGTCCAGCTGTCGTACGTTTTCGCCCAGCACTTCACCGGCCTGTTCCAGCAGTTGCGGCGACACGCCCTGGAGCATGCCCGCCCGCTGCGCACCCTGGCCGGGGAATACCAAAAGGCTGCTCACGCCACTTGCTCCAGCGACGGTTGCCACGGATCGGTCACCAGACGCGCCTGACGATTATCCTTGAGCAACACCCGTCGCGCCGAGCCGGCCCACTCGCGCAGGGCAACAGCGCCGAAGGGGGTTTGCAGTTGCATATCCACGGCGCACGTCGAACCGTCCAGTTGTGCCAACAAATCCCGGGCCTCAATACGATCCAGCGGCTGCGGTGCGCGCAGGATCAAGTCCAGATCGCTGCGTGCATGCAGCGCCTCGATGCCACTGGCCAGTTCAAACCCGGCGCTGCCGCTGACGCCCCAGATCCAGGCGCTGGCATCCAACATCGGTCGCAATTGCGCGAGCGCCTGCAACGCCGGCACGTCACGGCGCAATGCGACATGGCAAAGCTCCTCGGGGCGCACCCGGCGCTGGATCGCCGCCACCGGCATCGACGCGGCGTAACGCTGCTCCCGCGAGACGCCCCGCACACCCACGGCAATGTGTCCCGGTGCGGTGATCGCCCGCCGCACCACCACCGGTTGCCCAAGGCTGAGGGACTCAATGACCCACGCTGGCGCATCCGCAGGCAGCGGCTGTGGCGTCATTCCCCACAGCAGGTCGTGAGCCAGGAACGTGCTCACCACTGGGCTCTCAACAATTGGCGAACGGTGCTGGAGGCCGCACGATGCGTCGCCCCGAGGCGGCTGCTCAAGTCCCGAGGCGCGTCTGCCACTTCGTTGATCGCCTGTTGCAGACAATCTCTGACCCGTGCCAGATCCGCCGCGTTTGGCTGTTCAATCTGCTCCACCGACAGGGTTTCCCACAGCAAACCGAGGCTGGCGAAACTGTCGATGTCATAAGCCATCGGCGGCACGCTGGCGGCCAGGGCTTCGAGTTCTTCAACGCTGCGCAGGGTCACCCGCGCCGCCGAGGCCTTGCCCATGGCGTGGACCATCACGCCCGGGTCGCGCAAGGCGATCAACCGATTGGCCTGATAGCCGTGGGCCAGAAATGCCCCGGACATGGCCTTGCCCACCAGCAAACCGATCACCGGATGCCCAGCCAGCCGCGCTCGGGCATAACTGTCCGCCGCACCGGCCAAGGCCTGATGAATGCCGAGGGCTTCTTCGCGACGACCGTAGGCCTGGCTCGGCACATCGACGATGGCAATCAGCGCGCGCTTGTGGGGGGCATCGCGGTCGGCATCGATAGCCTCGTCCACGGCTTTGGCCAGGCCCCAACCTTCGAGCAAACCGACTTCGCCGTTGCGAGCACGGGGAAAGCGACTGTCGGGATCCGCCACCACCGCCAGCAGGCGCACGTTTTGCTCGCCCAGGATGACGTCAGCAACTTTCAACGAAGCAGGCAAGCCTTCCAATGGTTTGGCGTTGCCACTCAAGGCCTCGAACCAGCGCAAGCCTCTCAATGAATACGAGCTCATCGGCGTTCTCCCTGATACAGCTGGCGAACCGCAGCCGGTTCGATTTGCACTTCAGTGTCCAGTCGAGCCAAACGTTGCAGGAACACCTCGGCCTGACCGCTGCGGTGCTGGGCGGGTACGCCCAAGTGCAACAACTGGCTGACGTGCTCGCGGATCTGCGTCACGTCATCGGCCACATAGCGGTCCACCAACCCGGTGGCGAAGCGTTGCTCACCGCCGGTCAAGCTCCAGATAAACGGCCGATCCCGGGAATCATATTCATCGATCCCGGCTTCTTGCTCGATCACTTGCGGGCCGTTCAGGCCCAGCCGCGCTTCCTGGGTCACCAGCAGGTAACTGCACAGCCCGGCGGCGATGGACATGCCGCCAAAACAACCGACGCTGCCGGCCACCACGCCCACCACCGGCTGATACTGGCGCAGATCGACAATCGCCGAATGAATCTCGGCAATCGCCGCCAGCCCCAAATTGGCCTCCTGCAGACGCACGCCGCCGGTTTCCAACAGCAATACGGCGCGGGTCGGGATGCCTTTGCGGTTGTCCTCGGCGGCCAGCTCCAGCGCTCCGGCAATCTTCGCCCCGCCGACTTCGCCAAGGCTGCCGCCCTGGAACGCGCCTTCGATGGCCGCGATCACCACTGGCAAGCCATCGAGCAAGCCTTTGCCGATCACCACGCCGTCGTCGCTTTGCGGCACCACGCCCTGGCGCAGTAGCCAAGGCGACATGATTCGCTGGAAGGGGTCGAGCAGTTCACGGAACGAACCGTTATCCAGCAAGGCTTTGGCCCGTTGCCGGGCACCCAGCTCGACGAAGCTGTGTTTGTTGAGCAACGCTGCGCTGTCAGTCATGGCCGATCTCCTCGAAGCCTTGTTCCAGGCGCAAACGCACCACGCCGGGGGTGGCGCCGAAATCGTGGATGTCGATAGACAGGGCCGGCGGTGTCTGGCCGTCGAACATGCGTGCGAACAGGTGCTGCCAGCGTTGTTCGCTGCCGTTGACCGAGGTCTGCACCTGGATGGTCAACTTGCCCGCCAGGCCCGGCTCGATCAGCACTTCCAGGTCACCCGAGCCGACACAGCCCACCAGCGCCCGGCCCCGCGGCGGCTGCCCGGCGGGAAATTCAAAGGATAAGGTTTGCATCAGCACACTCCTGGGAAGAGGCCATCGCCGCGCTCGACTCGGTCAAGGAACAGGCAGGCGGCGAGCAAATCGGCAGCGCCGCCGGGCGAGGCGTTCATGGCAATCAATTGTTGGTCCAACGCATGCAACTGGCGACGACCGCCCAGGCTGGCGCTGCCGCCCGCGTCGAGCACCGCTTTGGCGCCGTGCTGCATGGCCAGCAAGCCCGGTTCGCCGGCGCGGTAGAGCACGCAGGTATCGGCCAACGTCGTCATGATCGCCAGCAAGGCATCGAGCCGGGCATTCTGTTCGCCCACCCCCGCCGCGCGACTGCGCTTGAGTTGTGGCAGGCCCAGGCCGGTGACGGCCGGGAATGCCAGCTGTGCCTCTTCCCGGGCGCCGCGCACGCCGTAGCGTTGGGCCACTTGAGCACCATGGCTGAAGGGTTTGGGTGCGTAGCGATCTTCCAGCAAGGCCAGGCGAGCGGCCCTCAAAGCAACGGCGCCGGGGGCGCTGGATTCAGGTGCCAGCGCCATAGCAGCGACCAGCAGGCCCAAAGCCCAGATCGCGCCACGGTGGGTGTTCACGCCGTCGGTGGTAGCGAGCATCGCCGCTTCCCCCTCACGGCCGATCCGCCCAAGGGCTTCACGCAACGGCAAGCCGATTTCGCCGTATTCAAGGGCGGCGTCGGCCATTTCCTTGAATGCCGGCCACAGCGACAATGCCGAAGCGTGCATCAGACCCAGGTGCAGGTCGGTGTGGGCGCCATTGCCGCGCCGATCCACCAGAGCCGGTTTGGGTGACAGGTCGGCTTCGTCGATCAGTGCGTCCACCGCCATGTCGGCCAGACGCTCGGCCAGAGACAGACTTTCAGGTTGCAGGTTGAAGGCGTGCATTTACCAACTCCTGAACTTGGCGGGCGGGTTGTATAGGCCACCGGACCACTCCACCAGATCGGCCACGCTCTTGGCGGCGAGCAACTCGCGGGTGGCATCGGTGCGACGGATGCCGAGGTCTTCGGGCAAGGCAATCAAGCCTTCGCGGCGCATGCGAGCAGTGTCTTTGGGGTTGTGGCGCAAGCCGATGGCAGTAACCCCAGCCACGGCTGCAATCATTGCCTGACGCTCTTCCAGCGAACGGGCCTTGTACAGGTAGGCGATGCCTTCTTCGGTGAGCAAGTGGGTGACGTCGTCGCCGTAGATCATGATCGGCGCCAGGGGCATGCCGGCTTTTTTCGCCACCTCCACCGCGTCGAGGGTTTCGACGAAGGTGGGTTTGCCGCCCTCCTGGAAGGTCTCGACCATCTGCACCACCAGCTTCTTGCCGCGCTCAAGCAGCGGCGCCTCACCATCACCGTGGCGCATATCAAGCCAGGCCGGCGTGCCGTGACGGCGACCGCGCGGGTCGTGGCCCATGTTCGGCGCACCGCCAAAGCCGGCCAAGCGGCCACGGGTAACCGTCGAGGAATGGCCGTCGCCGTCCACCTGCAAAGTGGCGCCGATGAACAGGTCCACCGCGTATTGCCCAGCCAGTTGGCAGACCATACGATTGGAGCGCAGCGAACCGTCATGACCGGTGAAGAACACGTCCGGCCGCGCGGCGATGTAGTTTTCCATGCCCAGTTCGGTGCCAAAGCAATGCACGCTTTCGACCCAGCCGCTTTCGATGGCCGGGATCAGGGTTGGATGGGGGTTGAGGGTCCAGTTACGGCAGATCTTGCCCTTCAAACCAAGGGACTCGCCATAGGTCGGCAGGATCAGCTCAATAGCGGCGGTGTTGAAGCCAATGCCGTGATTGAGCGACTGGACGTTGTGTTTCTCGTAGATCCCGCGGATCGCCATCATCGCCATCAACACATGCACCGGCTTGATGTGACGCGGGTCGCGGGTGAACAGCGGTTCGATGTAGAACGGCTTGTCGGCCACCACCACAAAATCGACCCAGGATGCAGGGATATCCACGCGCGGCAGGTCGCTGACGTCGTCCACCAACTGGTTGACCTGAACGATGACAATCCCGTCGCTGAACGCCGCCGGCTCAATCAGCGCGGGGGTGTCTTCGGTACTGGGGCCGGTGTAGATATTGCCAGCACGGTCGGCCATGAACCCGGCCGAGAGCACCACGTTGGGAATCAGGTCCACCACCAGCCGTGCATAAAGTTCGATGTAAGTGTGGATCGCACCGACTTCCAGCAGCCCGTCTTCCAGCAGTTGGCTGATGCGCAGGCTCTGGGTGCCGGCGAAGGAAAAATCCAGCTTGCGGGCAATGCCGCGTTCGAACAGATCCAGGTGCTCGGAGCGGCCGACGCTGGGCATGATCATGTGCAAATCGTGCAACTTCGAAGGGTCGGCTTTCGCCAGGGAACGCGACAGAAAATCCGCCTGTTTCTGGTTATTGCCTTCCAGCACCACGCGGTCGCCCGGCAGGATCAACGCTTCCAGCGCCGCAACGATTTTGTCGGTGGGCAACACCACACCGTCGGCAAGCCCCTTCACCAGCTCGAGACGCCGCTGCTTTTCGCAACGCCGCCGCGTCCAGCGCGAGTCGGGGGATATTGTTGTTGTCATGACCACTCCACGGGTTCGCTGTCGTGGGGGTCACATTAGGAGTGTTGTGACGAAGGCATCAATCAAGCTCGCTGGCGGATCGTTACGCCTGGAGTAATGATCACCAGATCCGGCTCGACACCGCCCATGTGGCGAGGGAGCTTGCTCCCGCTGGCCTGCAAAGCAGGCCCCGGCACTTTTCAAGCAGACCGCATTACCAGGTTTGCGGCTGCTACGCAGCCGAGCGGGAGCAAGCTCCCTCGCCACGGGGTTATTCGGCGCAATGATGACCAGTGTGGGAGCGAGCCTGCTCGCGATAGCGGTGGATCAGTCAGCATCGAGGTGGAGGTGCTGTCCCATCGCGAGCAAGCTCGCTCCCACAGGTATCGTGCCCGTCTCAGGTGTTTACCAGCCCGGTCGCCACCACCAACTCCTCCAACGCCAACAAATCCGGCACTTTCGCCACATGTTCCCCCACTTGCACCGCCGCCTGTTCCAACCCGCACAGCGGCACGTCGACGTAGCTCAGTTGGGTGTCGAGCTTGTAGGAGCGCGGAATGCCTTGCACCAGCAGCGCAATAAACCTCAGCTCTGGCCGTCCGCCCAGGGCGTTGAGTACGACAATGCGTACCCGCTCGCCAATGACGGTTTTCTGGCCACAGGCCGACTCGAAGCTCAGGAGTGGGATTTTCCGTTCGCGCCAACTCACCCAACCCAGGAACCACGGCGGGGTGTCCATATCGAACGCGCTGCTCTGGTAGTCGATCAGCTCGGCCACGGCCACGTTGGGCAAAATCAGGTGCCGGTCGGCCAGTGGCAGCAGCAGCCCGGTGATGTGCCCGGTGCGCGGGTGAAGGTCATGCATGGGTTTTGCTCCAGCGAGCGATGCTGTCGAGCAGCACCGATTCCTGGTACGGCTTGCCCAGGTAGTCGTTGACGCCAATAGCCATGGCGCGGTCGCGGTGTTTCTGGCCCGTGCGGGAGGTGATCATAATGATCGGCAGGTGGGCCAGGCGCGGGTCATCGCGCACTTGCGTGGCCACTTCGAAGCCGTCCATGCGCGGCATTTCGATGTCCAGCAACATCAGATCGGGGGCGTGTTCGGCCAGCAGCGCCATGGCATCCACGCCGTCCTTGGCGGTGAGCACGTGCATGCCGTGGCGCTCCAGCAGGCGGCTGGTGACCTTGCGGACCGTCACCGAGTCGTCCACCACCAGCACCAGCAATGGTCGCGGGTGCTCGCCCTCGCCTTGCGTCGCTGCCGGCCGGCGTGGGACCTGATGGGGCAAGGCGCGAATCGGCACCAGCAGGTCGAGAATCAACACCACCCGGCCGTCCCCCAGGATCGTCGCCCCCGACAAGCCTTGCACCGCCGAGAATTGTGGGCCGAGGCTCTTGACCACAATCTCCCGGGTCCCGGCAGTAGCGTCCACCTGCACCGCGATATGTCGCTCGTTGCATTGCATCAGCAGCACCGGCAACGGCTGGCTCTGACCCAGCAGTTTGGGGCGGACGCCGGTTTTCAGCAGCTCGCCCAGGTAGCACAGCTCATAGCGTTGCCCGGCGTAGGTGTAGCTCGGCGGGTCGAGTTGGTAATAGCCGTCCAGTTCAGCGGGCAACACTCGGACGATACTTTCGATGGTGTTCAGCGGAATCGCGTACTGGTCTTCGTGACAATGCACCATCAACGCCCGATTCACCGCCACGGTAAATGGCAGGCGAATGCGGAAATGCACGCCCTGCCCCGGCGTGGAATCGATGGTCATGCTGCCGCCCAACTGCCGCACCTCTTCGTGGACCACGTCCATGCCGACGCCACGCCCGGAGATCTGGGTGATTTTTTCGGCGGTGGAAAAGCCCGGCTGCAAGATGAATTGCAGCACGTCGCGGTCGCTGATATCGCTGTCCGGCGCCAGCAGGCCACGCTTGATCGCCTTGCTGCGCACCGCCTCCAGCGGCACTCCGGCGCCGTCGTCACGGATGTCGAAAATGATGTCGCCGCCTTCCCGCGACAGATCGAGGCTGATGCGCCCTCTCGCCGGCTTGCCAGCGGCGAGGCGTACGTCGGCCGGTTCCAGACCGTGGTCGACGGCGTTGCGCAGCATGTGCTCCAGGGGCGCGGCCATACGTTCCAGGACGTTACGGTCCATCTCGCCGTCGGCATTGCCGACCACGAACTCCACGTCCTTGCCCAGTTCCTGCGCCACTTGCCGGACGATGCGCTTGAGCCGCGGCAGCATGCGCTCGAACGGCACCATGCGCGTGCGCATCAGGCCTTCCTGGAGCTCGGTGTTGATGCGCCCCTGCTGTTGCAGCAGGTTCTCAGCGTCGTGATTGCTGCGATCGAGGGTCTCCTTAAGATCGAGCAGGTCCGAGGCCGATTCGAACAGCGCCCGGGACAATTGCTGCAACTGGGAATGCCGGTCCATCTCCAGCGGGTCGAACTCTTCGTAGCCCAGGCGCTCGGCCTCGACCTGCTGACGACTGAGGATCCGGCCCTGGGTTTCGGTATCAAGACGACGCAACTGGTCGCGCATGCGTTCAATGGTGGTTTCCATTTCACCCAGGGCCACGCGGGCGTCGTTGACCTGCTGTTCGATACGCCCTCGGAAAATCGAGGTTTCCCCGGCCAGGTTCACCAGATCATCGAGCAGTTCGGCGGAGACCTTGACCATGTCCGCGCCGTCGCTCGGGGCGCCAGCGTCAGGTCTTGCGGGCGCAGGCGACGGCGCCTGGGCCGGTTCCAGCACCGCGACGGTCTTAGGCTCCTCGCTGTCCTGCGGATGATTCACCGCCTGGATCTGCGCGATCAGCCGGTCGGCTAGCGGACACGGGTGGCCGGCGCGTACCGCATCGAGCATCTGCGCCAGCCGGTCATGACTGCTTTGCAGCAAGGCGAACAGCGCCGCAGTCGGCTGGAGCAACCCTGCCGACAGGCCTTCATAAAGGTTTTCCAGCTCGTGGGCGAGGTCGCCGATGGGGACGATTTCCACCATCCGCGCGCCACCCTTGAGGGTGTGCAAATCGCGCAACAGCGTTTCCAGGGCCTGGCGGTTCGACGGTTCGTCCTGCCAGCGCAGCAACGCCGAGCCTGCGCTGTCGAGAATGTCGAAACCTTCTTCAAGAAAGATTTCCAGCAATTCAGGATCATGCCCGGCCACGTCGCCGGAGGGTGATCCACCCGTCTCGATTGCGTTCGGTTTGTCCTGACGGAACCGGCGAATAGCGTCGATCAGCGCAACGGGATCGCCCAACGGCTGGCCCTGCTGCAGCTGCCCGAGCAACAGGTCGAGGCGTTCGTGGCTGCTGCTGAGCAGTTGCTCCAGTTCCTCGCTGAGGCTGTAACGGCGGTCGACCAGCCCTTCGTAGAGATTTTCCAGCTCCTGGGCGAGATCGCTCACCGGCCGGATATCGGCCATTCGCGCGCCACCTTTGAGGGTGTGCAGGTCCCGTTGCAACGAGGACAGCGGCGCGGCGTTGTCCGGGTCGGCCAGCCATCGTTGCAGGGCCTGGGCGGCGCTTTCGAGGATGTCCTGCGCCTCTTCGAGGAAGATCGAGGCAATGTCGTCGTCCACTGAGGTCTCAGCAGGGGCGTTGCGCTCCAGTTCCGCGGTCGCGTGCCCCAGTTCGCGGATGCTCAGGGTGCGACTGCCATCGCTGCGGATCAGGCCGGTGGCGTTTGGATCAAGGCTATTGTGGAGCAAGCCGTGCAGGGCCTGCACCCGTTCGGGCTGTGCATGCACATGTTGCCCGGCGGCCAGTTCATCGAGCATGTCGATCAGGGCTTCATGGGCGCGCTGGGCCTCCTGGAAAAATACGTCGCTGACCGCCAGGCTGCTTTCTTCCACTGCGCCATAGAGGTCGAGCAAGGCCTCGCAGAGCTCGTCAACCGGGTGCAGGTCGGCCAGGTGGGCGCCTTCGCCGAGGGTGGTCAGTTCGTCCAGCAATGCACTGAGTTCCTGGCCTTCGCCGGGGTGCTGCTGCCAACGGCGCAACAGATTTTCGGCGTCGAGCAGGATGTCCATGCCCTGGGCGAGGAAGTTGTTGATCAGTTGTGGATCGCGCTTGGTCCGCAGGCCTTTGTCCGGCGCGCTGAGGGCTGTTTGCAGGCGCTCAGCCAGCAGCGTTTGGGTTCGCTGGATCAGCGCTTCGGCGCCGGGAATCGGCGCCAAGGGCTCACCGTGCAACTGACGCAAGCCCAGACGCAACAGGCCCTCGGCCTCCAGCAGCAATTCAATTTCATCAAGATCGAGGGCGATCAGGTGCGCCTTGTATTCCCGGGCCAACTGGTCCATCGCGCCGGCCAGCTCGGCAATCGGCACCACGCCGGCCATTGATGCGCTGCCCTTGAGGGTATGCAAGGCTCGCTGCAATTCGTCGTTGGCCTGCAACGGCAGCTGTTCGGCGGCCTGGTCGAGAAAGCGATTGAGGCTGGCAAGATGACCCTGGGCTTCATTGTCGAATATCTTCAGCAACAACGGGTCGAGGGCGGCGACATCCTGTGCATCTTCATCGTCGTCGCTGCCCTTGGCCAGCGCATGGGCACGCGCGGCCAGACGGTCGACATCGTCGCGCTGACGCTGGCGGTTATCGGCAAACTCGCTTACCAGGGCCGGTAGCAACTGCACCGTGTCATCCAACAACTGGCGGACCGCAGCACTTGGCTCAACGCTGCGTTCCAGCACCCGGTTGAGCAGGTTTTCCACGGCCCAGGCCAGCTCACCCAAAACCAGTGCCCGCACCATCCGACCGCTGCCTTTGAGGGTATGGAAGGCCCGACGCAATTCGGCCAGAGCGCCATGGTCGTCAGGGTGAGCAGCCCAGCGCGGCAAATACTCGCGCAGAACATCGAGCACCTCGTCGGTTTCTTCAAGAAAGACCTCGCGCAGCTCGTCGTCCACCGGATGCTCGTCCGGCGGCGGTGGCAGCAGGCTACCCGGCGTACTCCTGGCCGGCGGGTTGACCGCCGAGACCGGGCTGGCCAGCACTTGGGCCAAGGACTGCACCGTCTGCGGGTCGTCGAGCTCCTGCAAGTCCTGCATGACCTGAGCCTCGTTAGGGCTCAGCACATCGTCAAGCAACGGTACACGGGCTTCGTCGGGGTAATAACCGAGGGCCTCCAGGCTGTGCTCGACCACGTCCAACAAGGGCTCGCCGGGGGTTTGCGGATCATCGCTCAAACGCTCCAGATAGTATTCCAGGCCAGTGATGACGTCGGCCAGGTGATCGAGCTCTTCCCAGCCCGGCTGCGCACGGTCCAACAGCAGATGCTCACGAATGAAACCATTGCACGCTTCCACAAGGCTGGCGGCGCGGCCCAGGGGAATCATCGCCAGCGCACCGCGCACTTGGGTCAGCAAGGCCGGCAGCGCTCGCAGTTGTTCGCTGTTCCAGTCGGCGTCGATGTAGTCGACGATCATGTCCTTGGCCTGTTGCAGGCAGGTGTGGGCTTCCTTGATGACAATCTGGTGGATCTGGGTCAGGTCGGTGGTGGGCAGGCGGCTGTCTTCAGGGCTCTCGGGCTCGACGGTGCCGACCATGCCGGCCAGGGTGGCCTCCACGTAGAGCAAGGCCCCGGCGACATCCATGAGCGTCGCGTCATCCGGCTCACGATGACCTTGGGCGAGGCTCAGGACCACCGCCAATTGATCGATGATCACTTTTCGCGGCTGACCAAAGCCGAGCACCGCCAGGGTGTCGGCGATCTGTCGCAGGGGTGCCAGCAGGCTGTCCAGCTCCGAGGCGTGCTGGCGGTCACTGCGCACGAACAGGTCGAGCCGCTCCTTGACCCGCACCAGCTCTTCGCAGAGCGCGGCGAGCACCGAGCGCATGGCATCGCGGTCCGGTCCGGCCAGACGCGCGCGTTCTTCCTCGACCGTGGCGCTGTCGGGCAGCGCGTCGTCCAGTGAGTAGCGTTCTTTCATGATCTGCATCTGCCCGCTGGGATGTTCGGCCTTGGCAATATAGAACAACAAACTGGTTAGCAACTGTGGCGGCGCCGGTTGATTAATGCCTTGCATGCCCTGCTCCAACAGTCGCTTGAGCTCCTTGTCCGCTTCTTTGAACAGGCTGCGCAACGCCGGACTATTGGCGATACGCCCCTCGCGCATGCCTTCGACCAGCGCCGAGGCCACCTGCCACAACGCGTTGAGCGGTGCTGCGCCGCACAGCCCTTCCAAGCGATGAAAGACCTTGGCCAGGTAGCCGAGATGGGTGGCATCGTCCTGTTCGCGCAACAGGCCCACGAGGGCCATTTGCAGGGTTTGGCGCAGTTTGCGCAAAGTGGTTGGCAGGTCCGGCGGCTCGAGGCGCTTCAAGGCCTCGTCGCTCAGTGGCGCGATCTGCGGCAACTCAGGACTGAACAGGCTGGTCTGCGACAACAGGCCCTCGCCCCGGGCGCTGCGCAAATCATTGATCAATGGCAGCACCACCAACGGCAGGTCACGACGCGCGCCTTGTATGCGGTCCAGATAGATCGGCAGCTGCCCAAGGGCCTGGCTCAACAAGCTGATGGCTTCATCGCGATGGACGACGCGGTTGCCCTGCAGGGCGACGCACAGCTGTTCCATCTCCTCGGCCAGCAACGCCGCACCATAGAACTCGACCATTTGCAGGCCACCGTGCACCTGATGAATGCACGCCAGGCAATGCGCAAGGGCATCCGCCGCCTGCGGGTCGTCCACCAGGCGATTGAGCGCCAGATGGGCCTGCTTCAGCGTTTCGGCAATCTCGCCCTTGACCCACTCCAGGGCCACATAGTCGTGCCGATCACCCATAACCACTCCAAATCAACAGTCTAAGACGCAGGAACATCAGCCCTTGTGGCGAGGGGATTTATCCCCGCTGGGCTGCGAAGCGGCCCCCTGCAATGCAGAATCCAACATCTATGTCCCAGACTGGCTATTTTGGGACTGCTTCGCAGTCCAGCGGGGATAAATCCCCTCGCCACAAAAGCTTCCTCGCCACATGACCCTTCTCAATATGCAGATCCGGCCAGTCATTCCTTGTCCTCATCCGCCGCAGGCGCCGCCGGCAAAGTAAACCCCGACACCGAACGACGCAGCTGACTGGCCATTTTCGCCAGGTTGCCGATGCTTTCGGCGGTGGCGGTGGATCCGGACGAGGTCTGGGTGGTGATTTGCTGGATCACGTTCATCGTCAAGGAAATCTGCCCCGCCGAGGTGGTCTGTTGCTGCGCCGCATTGGAGATGCTCTGGATCAGCGCCGCCAGGGTCTTGGACACGCCTTCGATCTCCTCCAGGGCCACCCCTGCATCCTGGGCCAACCGGGCACCGCGCACCACTTCGGTGGTGGTCTGCTCCATGGAAATCACCGCTTCGTTGGTGTCAGCCTGGATCGCCCGCACCAGGGTCTCGATCTGCCGGGTCGCCGCCGAAGAGCGCTCCGCCAAGCGCTGCACTTCATCGGCCACCACCGCGAACCCGCGCCCGGCATCACCGGCCATGGACGCCTGGATGGCGGCGTTGAGGGCCAGGATGTTGGTCTGGTCGGCAATGTCATCGATCAGGCTGACAATGTCACCGATTTCCTGGGACGACTCACCCAGGCGCTTGATGCGCTTGGCGGTGTCCTGAATCTGCTCGCGAATATTGTCCATGCCATGAATGGTGTTGTGCACCACCTCGTTGCCCTTGTTGGCGATCTCCACGGAGCGCTCGGCCACCGCCGACGACTCGGCGGCATTGGCCGAGACCTGATCGATGGACTGGGCCATTTCATTAATTGAAGTCGAAGCTTCGGATATCTGCTGGGCCTGATGCTCGGAAGCTTGCGCCAAGTGCATCGCCGTGGCCTGGGTTTCCTGCACCGCTGCGGCGACCTGGCCGGCGGTAAGGTTGATGGTGGCCACCAGGTCACGCAGTTGGTCCACCGAATAGTTGATGGAATCGGCGATGGTGCCGGTGAAGTCTTCGGTCACCGAGGCGGTGACGGTCAGGTCGCCATCGGCCAGGTCTTCGATCTCGTCCAGCAGGCGCATGATCGCGTTCTGGTTGCGCTCGTTCTTTTCTGCGGTTTCACGCAACTGACGGTTGGTTTCGCGGACCATCACCAGCCCGATCAGGATGATCGACATCAGCGCCAACAGGCCCAGTACATAGCCGCCAATGGCGTTTACAGAACGCCCGCCAGCAAGGTTTTCGAACGCGGTGGCCAAGTGCGAGGCTTCGTCCAGCAAGGTTTGCGACAGATTGAAGATGTTGCCTGCCGATTCGCGGACCTTGAACAGCTCAGGAGAGGTTTCGAGGATTTCGTCCACCGAGCCCGAGACGAATTCGAAGAGTTCGCTGATCTCACTCAGGCGGGCCCGGGCATCGCGGTCCTGGACCTGGGAAATCTTCAAGGCCGGGTCCCCTTGCGACATGCCATTGAGCACTTGACCAAAACGTGCGGCATCGCGGCCAAAGGTGTCAGCGGCCTGGCTGGCGTTTTCATCTCCCGCCAGCACGGTGTTCACCGCCCCGAGGATCCGCTCGGCCAGCAGCGACTGGCGCTGGGCCATGGCGACCTGCGGGGCGGGCGCGCCGCGCTGCAGGAGGATTTCGACAACTTTTTCGTACTCGACCTGCAATTGCGGCACGGTTTCGGCGAGGGTCGCCGCCACCTGGTGCAGCGACAGCACGGTCTGCTCGCTGGACAGGATGGCGTCCGTGTTCTTGAGCAGGCGTTCCCAGTCCAACTGTACGGCACGCATCTGCGGGCGCAGGGCAGCAGGCGCCGGTGGCAGGCCGGTCACCGGGTCGCCCTGCTTCAGGTAGCCCCAACGCTGGGCGAAATCATTGCGTGCCTCGCTCAGCAACTTGAACGCCGCGGGCTTGCCGGCGGCAGCCTCAGTGGCGTTCTTGGCAATTCGCTGGGACAGCACCCGCAACTCACCGGCGTGGCCGATGTATTGCTTGTCGTAGTTGGACTGGGTGTTGAGGTAAGCGAAGTTGGCGAACAGCAGCACGATGAAGATAATCAGCGCGACGAACAGCACGATGATCTGCGAACGACTGCGCGACGCTTCCAGAGGCTTGCCTGTTTTTGCTTTGATCATCGATTTTCGCCTGTACTGCCCAGTCCAACTCTCTCACTGTGGTCCCCATGTGGGAGCGAGCTTGCTCGCGATAGCCTTGGACCAGTCAGCATTGCTCTAGCTGACCCGCCGCAATCGCGAGCAAGCTCGCTCCCACAAGGGGTCTGCGCCGCATCTCGTCAAATCGCCACATCCATGAACCCCGGCGAGCGCGCCAGCGCAAACGGGCTGAACACCTGCCACTGTCGTTCGCCGCGGAACCGGCCCTTGACGAAGGCCGACTCCGGGCCGTCAAGGTCGTCCATCAGCGTCGGCTCCAGGCTGTCCCGGGCAAAATGCTGCAAGCCGAGGACCTCATCCACCAGCAACCCAGTAAAGACTTCGCCGTGATCGACTACCAGCACCCGCCGTTGCTTGCGCACGCTCGACAGCTCATGACCGAAGAAACCGCACAAATCCATCAACGGCAACAAGCGCCCGCGCAGATTAGCCACCCCGCGAACCCACGGCTTGACCCCGGGCAAATGTGTGTAGCGCGGCTCGTGCAGCACTTCGCTGACTTCACCCATGGGCGCCACGTACCAGTGTTCGCCGAGGCGAAAACCGATGCCGCTCCAGCTGTCGCCGTGGGTCGGTTGTGACGGCAGGTCAGCCCCCAGCAGCCGGCAACGCCGGTCGATCCGCAGGAGCAGTTCAAATGCGGTCAGGGATTGGCTCATGGCCGCGCCGTCAACCCACCAGTACTTTGTTCAGGGTCGCGATCAGGGTTTCTTCGTCCACCGGTTTGGTCAGGTAGTCCTTCGCGCCTTGGCGAGTGCCCCAGACCTTGTCGGTGTCCTGGTCCTTCGTGGTGATGATGATCACCGGGATGTGCCCGGTGTCTGGGTCCTTGGTCAACTGGCGCGTGGCCTGGAAACCGTTGAGGCCGGGCATGACGATGTCCATCAGGACCGCGTCGGGTTTTTCCTGGCGGGCCAGGGCCACGCCGTCGGCGCCGTTCTCGGCCTTCAGGACCTGATGACCGTGCTTTTCCAGCATGCCGGTCAGTTTGTACATTTCGGTCGGCGAATCATCGACGATCAGAATTCGTGCCATGGTGTTCCCCATTTTTCGTTGACCCCAGGCCCGATGGCCGAGCGTCATTAATGTGCCTGGTGCGGCTGGACAACGGCAAAGCCCGGAACAAGAGCCTGTATCGCGCCCAGCAATTCTTCCTTGCTGAAAGGCTTGGTCAAAAACTGATCGGAGCCGACGATGCGCCCCTTGGCCTTGTCGAACAAACCGTCCCGGGACGACAGCATGATCACTGGCGTGGCCTTGAAAACGCTGTTGTTCTTGATCAGGGCACAAGTCTGGTAACCGTCCAGGCGCGGCATCATGATGTCGACAAAGATAATGCCTGGATGATGGTCGGCGATCTTGGCCAGGGCATCGAAGCCGTCGACAGCCGTGATGACCTCGCAACCCACGTTGCGCAACAAGGTCTCGGCGGTGCGGCGGATGGTCTTCGAGTCGTCGATGACCATGACCTTCAAGGCGCTGGGTTGCTGCTGCGTAAGATGCTCTGCCATTGCCACTGCAAACCGGTTTTTAACGCGTAAGTGTGAACGACAGCGCAAACCCTTGATGTTCAAGGCCCGCACGTCACATGCCAGCCTTTTTAGCACAGTCTCCATCGCCGATCTATCGGCCGCTCGGTACGGTGGTTTTTCCTTGACCGCCAATCTTCCGGGCGCCACTCTGACGCCACTTTTTCACGTCATTTTTCGAGGAACCTAGCCATGAGCGTACGCGTCGGCATTGTCATGGACCCTATCGCCAGCATTTCCTATAAAAAGGATAGCTCGCTGGCCATGCTGCTGGCCGCTCAGAAGCGCGGCTGGGAGCTGTTCTACATGGAGCAGCGCGACCTCTACCAGGCCGAAGGCCAGGCACGGGCGCGGATGAAGCCGCTGAACGTCTTCGCCAACCCCGAAAAATGGTTTGAACTGGGCGCCGAACGCGATGCGCTGCTCAGCGACCTGGACGTGATCCTCATGCGCAAGGATCCGCCCTTCGACATGGAGTTCGTGTATTCCACCTACCTGCTGGAGCAGGCCGAAAGCGCCGGCGTGCTGGTGGTCAACAAACCCCAGAGCCTGCGCGACTGCAACGAAAAGCTCTTCGCCACGCTGTTCCCGCAATGCACGCCGCCGACCATCGTCAGCCGTCGCCCGGATGTGCTGCGTGAATTCGCCGACCATCACGGCGACGTGATCCTCAAGCCCTTGGACGGCATGGGCGGCTCCTCGATTTTCCGTCACACCGCCGGCCACCCCAACCTGTCGGTAATCCTGGAAACCCTGACCCTACACGGCCAGCAGCAGATCATGATCCAGGGTTACCTGCCGGCCATCGTCGATGGCGACAAGCGCATCCTGATGATCGACGGCGAGCCTGTGGACTATTGCCTGGCGCGCATTCCCGCGGCCGGTGAAACCCGCGGCAACCTGGCGGCGGGCGGGCGTGGCGAGGCGCGTCCGTTGACTGAAAAGGATCGCTGGATCGCCGCCCAGGTCGGCCCGACCCTACGCGAGAAGGGCCTGTTGTTCGTCGGCCTGGACGTGATCGGCGAGCACCTGACGGAAATCAACGTCACCAGCCCGACCTGCATCCGCGAGATCGACAACGCCTTCGGCACCGACATCGGCGCGATGCTGATGGATGCCATCGATCAGAAGCTCAAGGCTCGTTGATCCAGATCCTGCTGAAGGAAACCCACATTGCGTTATCATGCCCGGCCTGAAAAAAACGCGATGTTGGTTTCCTTGCCATGACCCTCCCGTCCGATCTGCCCCAAGAGCTCGCCCATCGCGGCGTGCGCCCGGCTGATCGTCTCGGTTTTACGCTGTTCCTGGCGGCATTGATCCACTTGGCACTGCTGCTGGGCGTCGGGTTTGCCACGGTAGAACCCAAACAGATCAGCCAGACCCTGGAAATCACCCTGGCCACCTTCAAAAGCGAAGCCAAGCCACAGAAAGCGGATTTCCTCGCCCAGGAAAACCAGCAAGGCAGTGGCACCCTGGAAAAAAAGGCGACGCCCAAGACCACCCAGATCGCGCCATTCCAGGACAATAAGGTGCAAAAGGTCACCCCGCCGCCAGCGGCCAAGCCCGAGGTCCGGGAGACGGCACCCAAGGCAGCCGTGACCACCGTGGCGCCAAAGCCGAAAAAAGCCCCGGTCAAGGAAGAGGTCAGGCCCGCCCCCAAACCCAAGGCCCCGGTGCCTACCTTCGACAGCGCCCAACTGTCCAGCGACATCGCCAGCCTGGAAGCCGAACTGGCCCAGGAACAGCAGCTTTACGCCAAGCGGCCGCGTATCCACCGCCTGAGCGCGGCCTCGACCATGCGCGACAAGGGTGCCTGGTACAAAGACGAGTGGCGCAAGAAAGTCGAGCGCATCGGCAATCTCAACTACCCCGACGAAGCCCGGCGCAAGCAGATCTATGGCAACCTGCGGCTGCTGGTCTCGATCAATCGCGACGGCTCGTTGTATGAAGTGCTGGTGCTGGAGTCCTCCGGCCAGCCGCTGCTGGACCAGGCCGCCCAGCGGATCGTGCGCCTGGCCGCACCGTTCGCACCGTTTACCGGCGACCTGTCGGACATTGACCGCCTGGAAATCATCCGCACCTGGAAATTCGCCCGGGGTGATCGTCTCTTCAGCAACTGATCCCCCACCCAAATCCCTTGTGGGAGCGGGCTTGCTCGCGAAGACGGCAGTCCTGCCACAAGAGATCTGTCGGATGTACTGCCCCCTTCGCGAGCAAGCCCGCTCCCACATTTGATCGCTGTCGCCAGCCAGTTCGAGGTATTTGCTGCACATCCCCAGCTTGTCAGTTCGCCCCTGCGCCGCCACACTAGCGCCTATGAAAAACGTCAGCCCCACCTACCTCAAGCATCACTTCCTGATTGCCATGCCGCACATGGCCGATCCGAACTTTGCCCACACCTTGACCTACATCGTCGAGCACACGGCCAATGGGGCCATGGGGCTGGTGATCAATCGGCCGCAGGAATTGAACCTGGCGGACATTCTTGAGCAGTTGCGCCCGGATGTAGAACCGCCACTTTTGTGCCAGCACGTCCCGATTTTCATCGGCGGCCCGGTGCAGACCGACCGAGGCTTCGTGCTTCACCCGACAGGGCCGTCCTACCAGGCCACCGTGGACCTGGATGGCGTATCGCTGTCCACCTCCCAGGATGTGCTGTTCGCCATCGCCGACGGCGTAGGCCCGGAAAAAAGCCTGATCGCCCTCGGCTATGCCGGTTGGGAAGCCGGGCAACTGGAAGCCGAACTGGCTGATAACGCCTGGCTGACCTGCCCGTTTGACGCCGACATTCTGTTCAACACCAGCAGCGAACTGCGCCTGGAAGCGGCGGCCAGCCGGCTGGGGGTCAACCTCAGCCTGCTCACCAGCCAGGCAGGACACGCCTGATGGCCCTGCGCTTACTGCTGGGCTTCGATTACGGCACCAAACAGATCGGCGTGGCGGTGGGCCAGGTGATTACCGGCCAGGCCCGCGAGTTGTGCACGTTGAAGGCGCAGAACGGCGTTCCGGACTGGAACCAGGTCGAAGCCCTGATCAAGGAGTGGAAGCCCGATGCCGTGGTGGTCGGCCTGCCGCTGAACATGGACGGCACCCCAAGCGACATGTGCGTGCGTGCGGAGAAATTCGCCCGCAGGCTCAATGGCCGCTACAACCTGCCCTTCTACACCCACGACGAGCGCCTGACCACGTTCGAGGCCAAGGGCGAGCGCCTTGTACGTGGCGGGCAAAAAGGCAGTTACCGCGACAACCCGGTGGACGCCATCGCGGCCGCCCTGCTGCTGCAAGGCTGGCTCGACGCCAACGCCGCCCTGTTCGAAACCTGATTTTTTTGAAAGCGCCGACAGGGCGCTTTCTTTTAGCGATAAACCGGGCCTCTGACCACCGGCCCGGGAACCTGAAGGAGCCAGCATGAGCCTGCCCAATCCCGCCGAACTGATCAGCCAGATGGCGATTCGTCTCACGGCGCACCTGGAACAACGCGGCCTCAGCGAACCGCGCTACATTGGCATTCGCACCGGTGGCGTCTGGGTCGCCCAGGCCTTGCTCGAAGAACTGGGCAGCGATGCGCCGCTGGGCACCCTCGATGTGTCGTTCTACCGCGATGACTTCAGCCAGAACGGCCTGCACCCGCAAGTGCGCCCCTCGGCCCTGCCGTTCGAAATCGAAGGCCAGCATCTGGTCCTGATCGACGATGTGCTGATGAGCGGCCGGACCATCCGCGCCGCCATGAACGAGCTGTTCGATTATGGCCGCCCAGCCAGCGTGACCCTGGTGTGCCTGCTGGATCTGGACGCCGCCGAGCTGCCAATCCGCCCGAACGTGGTCGGCGCGACACTGGCACTGGCCGCCCATGAGCGAGTCAAGCTGTCTGGCCCCTCGCCGCTGCAACTCGAACTGCAAGACCTTGCCCTTTAACTGCCCTTGTAAGAGTCCATTGCGATGACGCCTCTCGAAACCAAGCGAGCACTACAGCTCAACGATCAGGGCCAGCTGCGGCACTTCCTGTCCCTCGACGGCCTGCGCCGCGAGCTGCTGACGGAAATCCTCGACACCGCCGATTCGTTCCTCGAAGTCGGGGCCCGGGCGGTGAAGAAAGTCCCGTTGCTGCGCGGCAAGACCGTGTGCAACGTGTTCTTCGAAAACTCCACCCGCACCCGCACCACCTTCGAACTGGCGGCCCAGCGGCTGTCGGCGGACGTGATCACCCTGAACGTCTCCACCTCCTCGGCGAGCAAGGGCGAAACCTTGCTCGACACCTTGCGCAACCTCGAGGCCATGGCGGCCGACATGTTCGTCGTGCGTCACGGTGATTCCGGCGCCGCGCATTTCATTGCCGAGCATGTGTGCCCGCAAGTGGCGATCATCAACGGTGGCGACGGCCGTCACGCCCACCCGACCCAGGGCATGCTGGACATGCTGACCATCCGCCGGCACAAGGGCAGCTTCGAGAACCTCTCGGTGGCCATCGTCGGCGACATCCTGCACTCGCGGGTGGCCCGCTCGAACATGCTGGCCCTCAAGACCCTCGGCTGCCCGGACATCCGCGTGATCGCGCCGAAAACCCTGCTGCCCATTGGCGTCGAGCAATACGGGGTGAAGGTCTACACCGACATGACCGAAGGTCTCAAGGATGTGGACGTGGTGATCATGCTGCGCCTGCAACGCGAACGCATGACCGGCGGCCTGCTGCCCAGCGAAGGCGAGTTCTACCGCCTGTTCGGCCTGACCACCGCGCGCCTGGCCGGGGCCAAGCCGGACGCCATCGTCATGCACCCGGGGCCGATCAACCGCGGGGTGGAGATCGAGTCGGCAGTGGCTGACGGGCCACATTCGGTGATCCTCAACCAAGTGACCTACGGCATCGCCATCCGCATGGCCGTGCTGTCCATGGCCATGAGCGGGCAAACGGCCCAGCGCCAATTCGACCAGGAGAACGCCCAGTGAAGCTCAGCATTCTCGGCGCACGCGTGATCGATCCGGCCAGCGGCCTGGATCAAGTGACTGACATCCATATCGACGCCTGCAAAATTGTCGCCCTTGGCGCCGCTCCGGCCGGTTTTACCGCCGTCGACACCCTCAACGCCCAAGGCCTGGTGGCCGCTCCGGGGCTGGTGGACCTGAACGTCGCCCTGCGCGAACCCGGTTACAGCCGCAAAGGCAGTATCGTCAGCGAAACCCGGGCCGCCGCCGCCGGTGGCGTGACCAGCTTGTGCTGCCCGCCTCAGACCAAGCCGGTACTGGACACTTCGGCCGTGGCCGAGCTGATCCTCGATCGCGCCCGCGAAGCCGGCAACACCAAGGTCTTCCCGATCGGCGCCTTGAGCAAAGGCCTGGATGGCGAACAACTGGCAGAACTCATTGCGCTACGCGACGCCGGTTGCGTGGCATTCGGCAACGGCCTCAACAGCTTTCGCAATACCCGCACCCTGTGCCGCGCCCTGGAATACGCGGCAACCTTCGGCCTGACGGTGATCTTCAATTCCCAGGATCACGATCTGGCTGAAGGTGGGCTGGCCCACGAAGGCCCGACCGCCAGCTTCCTCGGCCTGCCGGGCATTCCGGAAACCGCCGAAACCGTGGCCCTGGCCCGGGACCTGCTGCTGGTGGAACAAAGCGGCGTACGCGCCCACTTCAGCCAGTTGACCAGCGCCCGCGGCGCGGCACTGATCGCCCAGGCCCAAGCTCGCGGTCTGCCCGTCACCGCCGATGTGGCGCTGTACCAACTGATCCTGACCGACGAAGCCCTGATCGACTTCAACAGCGTTTATCACGTCCAGCCGCCGCTGCGCACCCGCGCCGACCGCGATGGCTTGCGCGAGGCTGTGAAGTCCGGGGTGATCTCGGCCATCTCCAGTCATCACCAGCCCCACGAGCGCGATGCCAAGCTGGCACCCTTCGGCGCCACGGAACCGGGCATCAGCAGCGTCGAACTGTTGCTGCCACTGGCCATGACGCTGGTGGAAGACGGATTACTGGACCTGCCGACCTTGCTGGCACGCCTGAGCAACGGTCCGGCCGAAGCGCTGCAATTGCCGGCAGGTAAACTGGCGGTGGGCGCGGCGGCGGACCTGGTGCTGTTCGACCCGGCGGCGTCCACGGTGGCGGGTGAAGCCTGGCGCTCCAAGGGCGACAACTGCCCGTTCCTTGGCCACAGTTTGCCGGGGGTGGTGCGTTATACGCTGATGGATGGGCGGATGACTCACCAGGCCTGACACCGCGTCGCCTGCTTCGCGAGCAAGCCCGCTCCCACATTGGATTTGGGGTGTTCACACAATTGTGTGTCCACTGGAGATCCCTGTGGGAGCGGGCTTGCTCGCGAATGCAGGCGACTCGGTCTAACTGACTTAGTGAAAAGCCCCGCGCTTCTGCGCATTACGAATCGAGACCTGATCGTTCAGCGTCCAGAAGTCATACAGCACCCCCAGGAAAAACACCCCGCCGGTCAGCAGGTAAAGAATGCCGGTCAGCCATTTGCCCTGGTACATGCGGTGCACACCCAGCACACCGAGAAACGTCAGCAGAATCCACGCCACGCTGTACTCGAGGGGGCCCGGGGTAAAACGCAGATCGGCCTCCCGATCCATGGCTGGAATCAGGAACAGGTCGATCAGCCAGCCGATGCCCAACAAGCCAAAGGTGAAAAACCAGATCGTGCCGGTGACCGGCTTGCCGTAATAGAAGCGGTGGGCGCCGGTAAAGCCGAAAATCCACAAGAGATAGCCGATCACTTTGCTGTGGGTATCGCGTAAAGCGTCCTGCTGATAGCTGTTCATGAATCGCCTCTTTTGCCTCGATAGATAAATTTGTTCGGATTATTTGTGACTTTTTTGTGGATTGCCGACAAGCGGTCTCGAGCCTCCGGAACCCGGGAAACCCCCGTGCTGTCGGGGTTCTGTCGGACCATCAGGGCAATTTGTCGCAATTATGCGGGTTTCACCCCAGGTTGCGATTCGACAAACGGCCTCGGAACCGTAAAAAAAGCTGTTATAAAGTTGCGCGCTTACCTTCAAGAGCCCTGCCTAATGCGTCCATTTTTCAAGACATGGCTAACCATTTGCCTATTATTGCCCTTGGCCGCCCACGCCACCAATCGTGAGCAACGTCTGCCCAACGTCAACGGCTACACCCCTAAATCCCATGTTTCTGCTCCTTCGAGCAAGAACAAGCAATACGCCCAGCGCGTGCGCACTGCCAACAGCAAGTTGGTTCCACCCATGGCGACCAAGGCGACCAGCAATGTGTTGAGTCGTGCCGTGAACGTCCTGGGCACACCTTACCGTTGGGGCGGCAGCAGCCCAAGCAAAGGTTTCGATTGCAGCGGCTTGGTGAAGTACGCCTTTAACGATGCCTCCTTCGACCTGCCGCGCACCTCCAATGCAATGGCCAGCGGTCATGGGCAGAAAGTCGATCGCAAGGACCTCAAGCCCGGCGACCTGATTTTCTTCAAGCTCAAGAGCCGCCGGGTCAACCACGTGGCCATCTACCTGGGCAACGACCGCTTCATCCACGCTCCACGCCGTGGAAAGTCGGTCTCTATCGACACGTTGAACAAGCCGTACTGGAACAAACATTACGTGGTTGCCAAACGGGTCCAGCCCAAAGAGCCGAAAGGGATGCAGGTGGTTCAGCGCTGATCCACGGGCCAGGCGAGCCCCTGTGGCGAGGGAGCTTGCTCCCGTCGGGTGGCGCAGCCGCCCCCAACAGGCAAATGATTTCTGTGCTCCAGTTAATTGGGGTCCGCTTCGCGGCCCAGCGGGAGCAAGCTCCCTCGCCACAGGGGATTGCAACAATCTTACCCGCCCCGCCGCCCCGCCTCAGAAGTTATCCGGCGTACGCGCCTTCTCCCGCGCATGCTCGCGGCTGATCAAGCCTTTGCTCACCAAATCCTTCAAGCACATATCCAGCGTCTGCATTCCTAGCGAGCCACCGGTCTGGATCGACGAGTACATCTGGGCGATTTTGTCTTCGCGGATCAGGTTACGGATCGCCGACGTTCCCAGCATGATTTCATGCGCCGCGACCCGGCCGCCGCCGATCTTCTTGACCAGCGTCTGTGAGATCACCGCCTGCAAGGACTCGGACAACATCGAACGGACCATGGATTTCTCGTCCCCCGGGAACACATCCACTACCCGGTCAATGGTCTTGGCCGCCGAGGTGGTATGCAGGGTGCCAAACACCAGGTGACCGGTTTCGGCGGCGGTCAGGGCCAGGCGGATGGTCTCCAGGTCACGCATTTCCCCCACCAGAATCACGTCCGGGTCTTCGCGCAGGGCTGAGCGCAGAGCTGTGGAGAAACTCTGGGTGTCGCGGTGCACTTCGCGCTGGTTGATCAGGCATTTGCGCGGTTCGTGGACAAATTCGATGGGGTCTTCGATGGTGAGGATGTGATGGTGTTTGTGAGTGTTGAGATAGTCGATCATCGCCGCCAGCGTGGTGGACTTGCCGGACCCGGTCGGCCCGGTCACCAACACCAGCCCGCGAGGTGCCTCGGTCACTTTGCGAAACACTTCCCCCATCCCCAGGTCTTCCATGGTCAGGACTTTCGACGGGATGGTCCGGAACACCGCACCTGCGCCGCGATTCTGGTTGAACGCGTTGACCCGAAACCGTGCGACACCTGGCACGTCGAAGGAAAAGTCGGTTTCCAGAAACTTCTCGTAATCCACCCGTTGCCGGTCATTCATGATGTCGTAGATCAGCTCATGGACCTGCTTGTGGTCCAGGGCCGGCAGGTTGATCCGCCTCACATCGCCATCGACGCGGATCATCGGCGGCAGCCCGGCGGACAGGTGCAGGTCCGATGCGCCCTGTTTGGCGCTGAACGCCAGTAACTCAGTGATATCCATAGCGCTCCTCAATTCCAGTAGAATGCCGCGAACCTCACCGCTGGCGCTTCTTTATGTCCACGATAGCAGACAACATTGCTCAGGTTAGATCGCGTATCCGCGCAGCCGAACACGCCGCCCACCGCGACGAACACAGCGTCCAACTGCTGGCGGTGAGCAAGACCAAGCCCGCCCAGGCCCTGCGTGAAGCCTATGCCGCCGGCCTGCGGGACTTTGGCGAGAACTATCTGCAGGAAGCACTGGGCAAACAGGCCGAACTGACCGACCTGCCCTTGATCTGGCACTTCATCGGCCCCATTCAATCGAACAAGACGCGCGCTATCGCCGAACATTTCGACTGGGTGCATTCCGTGGATCGTTTGAAAATTGCCCAACGCCTGTCCGAACAGCGCCCGGCCGAACTGCCGCCGCTGAACATCTGCATCCAGGTCAACGTCAGCGGTGAAGACAGCAAATCCGGCTGTACTGCGGCGGACCTGCCCGCTCTGGCCAGCGCCATCAGCGCATTGCCACGCCTGAAGCTGCGTGGGTTGATGGCGATTCCCGAACCGACCGAGGAGCGTGCCGCCCAGGATGCCGCTTTCGCAGCGGTTCAACACTTGCAAGCCGATCTGAAGCTACCGCTGGACACGCTGTCCATGGGCATGAGCCATGACCTCGAATCCGCCATTGCCCAGGGCGCCACCTGGGTGCGGATCGGTACAGCCCTGTTTGGTGCGCGCGACTACAGCGCTCGCTAGCCATAAGCCATGCTGACTCAACTCTCTAATCAAGGACCTGTCATGAGCAACACACGTATTGCCTTCATCGGCGCCGGCAACATGGCCGCCAGCCTGATCGGCGGCCTGCGGGCCAAGGGTCTGGACGCTTCGCAGATCCGCGCCAGCGATCCGGGGGCCGAGACCCGCGCCCGGGTGAGCACAGAGCACGGCATCGAAACGTTCGCCGATAACGCCCAGGCCATCGAAGGCGCAGACGTCGTCGTGCTGGCAGTCAAGCCACAGGCGATGAAAAGCGTTTGCGAAACCCTTCGCCCAAACCTCAAGCCCCATCAACTGGTGGTGTCGATTGCCGCCGGCATCACCTGCGCCAGCATGAACAACTGGCTCGGCGCCCAGCCAATCGTGCGTTGCATGCCCAACACTCCGGCGCTGTTGCGCCAGGGCGTCAGTGGGCTGTTTGCGACCGCACAAGTGACCGCCGAACAGCGCCAGCAGGCCGAACAACTGCTATCGGCCGTCGGCCTGGCACTGTGGCTGGAAACCGAGCAGCAACTGGATGCGGTGACGGCCGTGTCCGGCTCGGGCCCGGCCTACTTTTTCCTGCTGATCGAAGCCATGACCGCCGCCGGTGAAAAACTCGGCCTGCCGCGCGAAACCGCCGCCCAGCTGACGTTGCAGACCGCCCTGGGCGCCGCGCACATGGCCGTGTCCAGCGATGTCGATGCGGCCGAACTGCGTCGCCGCGTGACCTCGCCAGCCGGCACCACGGAAGCCGCCATCAAATCGTTCCAGGCCGGGGGCTTCGAAGCCCTGGTGGAAAAAGCACTCGGCGCCGCCGCGCACCGCTCGGCCGAAATGGCCGAACAACTGGGCCAATAAGGAGCCATTCATGATCGGATTGAACACTGCAGCGGTCTACGTGCTGCAAACCCTCGGCAGCCTGTACCTGCTGATCGTACTGCTGCGCTTTGTGTTGCAACTGGTGCGCGCCAACTTCTACAACCCGCTGTGCCAGTTCATCGTCAAGGCCACTCAGCCATTGCTCAAGCCGCTGCGCCGGATCATTCCGAGCGTGTTCGGCCTGGACATGTCGTCACTGGTACTGGCGATCATCGTGCAACTGGCGCTGATGGCCCTGACCCTGCTGCTGACCTACGGCACCACCGGCAACCCGCTGCAACTGCTGATCTGGTCAATCATCGGCGTGACCGCGCTGTTCCTGAAGATTTTCTTCTTCGCCCTGATCATCAGCGTAATCCTGTCCTGGATCGCTCCCGGCAGCCACAACCCGGGCGCCGAACTGGTGAACCAGATCTGCGAGCCGGCGCTGGCACCGTTCCGCCGCATCGTGCCGAACCTGGGGGGCCTGGATATCTCGCCGATCCTGGCGTTCCTGGTGCTCAAGCTGATCGACATGCTGGTGATCAACAACCTCGCGGCGATGACCATGATGCCGGAAATCCTGCGGCTGCTGATCTGACGCCCCCTGCTCTACTCTCTGTGGCAAAGGAACTGTCTGTGGCGAGGGGATTTATCCCCGCTGGGCCGCGAAGCGGCCCCAAAGCAGACAACTCGGTCAGCCTGATACTCCGCATACTCAGGTTTCAGGGCTGCTTCGCAGCCCAACGGGGATAAATCCCCTCACCACAAATAAATCCCCTCGCAACCGTTGGATTCCCCGGTTGCGCCTTTGCTTGCCGCTTGCCACAGCGGTCTTTAGACTTACGCCTCATTTCAACGAGAGCAGGGTCGATGCCAGCTGCCTTTCCCCCCGATTCCGTTGGTCTGGTGACGCCGCAAATGGCGCATTTCAGCGAGCCCCTGGCCCTGGCCTGCGGCCGTTCGTTGCCAGCCTATGACCTGATTTTCGAAACCTACGGCACCCTCAATGCCACGGCGAGCAATGCCGTGCTGATTTGCCACGCCTTGTCGGGGCATCACCACGCCGCCGGCTACCACAGCATCGACGACCGCAAGCCTGGCTGGTGGGACAGCTGCATCGGCCCGGGCAAGCCCATCGACACCAACAAGTTCTTCGTGGTCAGCCTGAACAACCTCGGCGGTTGCAATGGCTCCACCGGCCCCAGCAGCGTCAATCCGGACACCGGCAAGCCCTTCGGCGCTGACTTTCCGGTGTTGACCGTGGAAGACTGGGTCCACAGTCAGGCACGTCTGGCGGACCGCCTCGGTATCACCCAGTGGGCCGCAGTCATCGGCGGCAGCCTGGGCGGCATGCAAGCCCTGCAATGGACCATCACTTACCCCGACCGCGTGCGCCACTGCCTGGCAATCGCCTCGGCCCCCAAGCTGTCGGCGCAGAACATCGCCTTCAACGAAGTGGCGCGCCAGGCGATCCTCACCGATCCGGAGTTCCATGGCGGTTCGTTCCAGGAACACGGCGTGATCCCCAAACGCGGGCTGATGCTGGCGCGGATGGTCGGACATATCACTTATCTGTCCGATGATTCCATGGGTGAGAAATTCGGCCGCGGTCTCAAGAGCGAAAAGCTCAACTACGACTTTCACAGTGTCGAATTCCAGGTGGAAAGCTACCTGCGCTACCAGGGCGAAGAATTCTCCGGACGTTTCGATGCCAACACCTACCTGTTGATGACGAAAGCCCTGGACTACTTCGATCCGGCGGCAAACTTCGACGATGACCTGGCGAAAACCTTTGCTGGCGCCACCGCCAGGTTCTGCGTGATGTCATTCACCACCGACTGGCGCTTCTCCCCGGCCCGCTCGCGGGAGCTGGTGGACGCGCTGATGGCTGCCCGCAAGGACGTCTGCTACCTGGAAATCGACGCGCCCCAGGGTCACGACGCCTTTTTGATCCCGATCCCGCGCTACCTGCAGGCGTTCGGCAACTACATGAACCGTATAACGCTGTGAGGACGCCATGAGAGCCGATCTGGACATCATCCAGGAATGGATCCCCGCCGGCAGCCGCGTGCTCGACCTGGGCTGCGGCAACGGCGAACTGCTGACCTGGCTGCGCGACCACAAGCAAGTCACCGGCTACGGCCTGGAAAACGACCCGGACAACATCGCCGAATGCGTGGCCAAGGGCATCAACGTAATCGAGCAGGACCTGGACAAGGGCCTGGGCAACTTCGCCAGCAACAGCTTCGACATCGTGGTCATGACCCAGGCACTGCAAGCGGTGCACTACCCGGACAAGATCCTCGACGAAATGCTACGGGTCGGGCGCCAGTGCATCATCACCTTCCCCAACTTCGGTCACTGGCGCTGCCGTTGGTACCTGGCGAGCAAGGGGCGCATGCCGGTGTCGGAGTTCCTGCCTTATACCTGGTACAACACGCCGAACATCCACTTCTGCACCTTCGAGGATTTCGAGGCGCTGTGCCGCGAACGCCAAGCCAAGGTCATCGATCGCCTGGCGGTGGACCAGCAGCACCGCCACGGGTGGGCCAGCAAGCTATGGCCTAATCTGTTAGGTGAAATAGGCATTTATCGGGTCAGCAGCCCAAGCCTTGCCGATCATCAGGTCGCGGTGTGAACCCCGGCCTTACCAGGAGCACGACATGAAACGTCTCGCGTTGTTTCTCATCACCGCCTGCCTGAGCGCCGGCGCCATGGCCGCCGACGTCATCAAGGCCGAGCGCAAGGAAGTGTTCGGTGACATCACCGTGCACTACAACACCTTCAACTCGACCTTCCTGACGCCGGACATCGCCAAGAATGCCGAGCTGATCCGCAGCAAGGGCCAGGGCGTGATCAACGTCTCGGTCATCAAGGATGGCAAGCCTCTGATGGCCCAGGTCAGCGGCACAGTGAAAGACCTCACCAGCCAGAGTATCGCGCTGAACTTCAAGCAGGTGACCGAACAAGGTGCGATCTACTACATCGCCCAATACCCAGTGCCCCAGCAGGAAACCCGCACCTTCGAGATCAAGGTGCAAACGGGCGACAAGATCAACACCATCAACTTCAACCAGGAACTGTTCCCCGGTCAATGATGAATTTCACCCAACTCGTATTGGCCAGCCACAACGCCGGCAAACTCAAGGAACTCCAGGCCATGCTCGGCGGCTCGGTGCAGTTGCGCTCGATTGGCGAGTTCAGTCAGGTAGAGCCTGAAGAAACCGGCCTGTCGTTCGTCGAGAACGCCATCCTCAAGGCCCGCAACGCCGCGCGCATTTCCGGCCTGCCGGCACTGGCCGACGACTCCGGGCTGGCGGTGGACTTTCTCGGCGGTGCGCCGGGCATCTATTCAGCCCGCTACGCAGATGGCAAAGGCGATGCGGCGAACAACGCCAAGCTGCTCGAGGCCCTCAAGGATGTGCCCGAAGCCGAGCGCGGCGCGCAGTTCGTCTGCGTGCTGGCCCTGGTCCGTCATGCCGACGATCCACT
Source organism: Pseudomonas halotolerans (assembly GCF_039581215.1). Classification (NCBI taxonomy): domain Bacteria; kingdom Pseudomonadati; phylum Pseudomonadota; class Gammaproteobacteria; order Pseudomonadales; family Pseudomonadaceae; genus Pseudomonas; species Pseudomonas halotolerans. Next base: position 222,495 of record NZ_JBCNTJ010000007.1, on the reverse strand, counting down.
GCCGATCCTCTGCGAAGGCTTGTGGCACGGGCGCATTCTCACTGAAGCCAGCGGTGAGCACGGTTTTGGCTACGATCCATTGTTCTGGGTGCCGGAGCGCAACTGCTCCAGCGCCGAGCTGGGCCCGGTGGAAAAGAACCAACTGAGCCACCGCGCCCGCGCCATGGCCCTGCTGCGTCAACGCCTGGGTCTGCAATGATCGATGAGTCCCCTGCACCCCTGATCCATGGCGGTGCGCAAACGCCTCGGGCGCCGCTGCCAGTGCTGCCGCCCCTGGCGTTGTACATTCACATTCCGTGGTGTGTACGCAAATGCCCTTATTGCGATTTCAACTCCCATACCGCCAGCCCGCAGCTGCCCGAAGAGGAATACGTCGACGCTTTGTTGGCCGATCTCGATCAGGACCTGCACGGGGTTCATGGCCGGGAACTGAGCTCGATCTTTTTCGGTGGCGGTACGCCAAGCCTGTTCAGCGCCCCAGCCTTGGGCCGGTTGCTCAAGGGTGTCGAGGCGCGGATACCCTTTGCCCATGACATTGAAATCACCCTGGAAGCCAACCCGGGGACGTTCGAACAAGAGAAATTTGTCGCTTACCGGGCACTGGGCATCAATCGTCTGTCCATTGGCATCCAGAGCTTCCAGCAAGACAAGCTCAAGGCGTTGGGGCGGATCCATAACGGCGACGAAGCCGTGCGCGCGGCTGGCATGGCCCGTCAGGCCGGGTTCGACAACTTCAACCTGGACCTGATGCATGGCCTGCCCGATCAGTCCCTGGACGACGCCTTGAGCGATTTGCGCCAGGCCATTGCGTTGAAGCCCACGCATTTGTCCTGGTACCAACTGACACTGGAACCCAATACGGTGTTCTGGAACCAGCCGCCCACGTTGCCGGAAGACGACACGCTGTGGGACATCCAGGAGGCGGGCCAGTCATTGCTGGCCGCCCACGGTTACGCCCAATACGAAGTCTCGGCCTATGCCCAAGCCGGTCGCCCGGCGCGGCATAACCTCAACTATTGGAGTTTCGGCGACTTCATCGGTATCGGTGCCGGTGCCCACGGCAAGCTCAGCCATCCGGACGGGCGCATCGTGCGCACTTGGAAAACCCGCCTGCCCAAGGACTACCTCAACCCGGCCAAACGCTTCCTGGCCGGCGAGAAAACCCTGAGCAATGAAGAACTGCCCTTCGAGTTCCTGATGAACGCGCTGCGCCTGACCGAAGGCGTGGACGCGCGGCTTTACCCCGAGCGCACCGGCTTGTCCTTGCAAAGCCTGGCTGAAGGCCGACGCGAGGCCGAACAAAGCGGGTTGTTGCGGGTCGAACCGGCACGTCTGGCAGCCACCGAGCGCGGACAGTTGTTTCTCAATGACCTGTTGCAGACATTTTTGAGCTAATCACACAAGGAAACCCCATGGATCTGGTACTCGACCTGCTCGCCACCGTGTCCCGCTGGAGTCGCAGCAACCTATCGGAAATCTCCCTGGCATTGGTAGGCTGCCTGCTGGTGCTGTTTGGTGCCGACATCAAGGGTTGGGTCGAACAACGTCTTGGCAATATCGCCGGCGCCTTGCGCGTCCCGCTGATGGCCCTGCTGTGCATGATCGGCAGCGGCGCGGCCCTGATCTACGCCACGCCATGGATTGTCCGGGGCTTGAGCCAATTCAACAACTACAGCCTGGCGCCGGTGCTGTTGGTGGTGCTGGTGTTGATTGGCGTGGTGGCGGATCGACGCTGATTCCACAGACACCACAAAACAAAAGTGGGAGCGGGCCTCTGTGGGAGCTGAGCTTGCTCGCGATGCAGGCGACTCGGGGTTCAAGTGGCTACCGAGGCGCTGCTATCGCGGGCAAGCCTTGCTCCCACAAAGCCTCGCTCCCACATTGGGTATCGCGTGATGCCTAATCCACCTTCTCGAACTTCAAATCCCAGACTCCATGCCCCAAACGCTCGCCACGGCGTTCGAACTTGGTGATCGGGCGTTCGGCCGGGCGCGGTACGCATTTGCCATCTTCGGCCAGGTTGCGGTAACCCGGGGCGACGTTCATCACTTCCAGCATGTACTCGGCGTAGGGTTCCCAGTCGGTGGCCATGTGCAGCACACCGCCGACCTTCAACTTGCTGCGCACCAACTCAGCGAACGACGCCTGGACGATGCGGCGCTTGTGGTGACGGCTTTTGTGCCATGGGTCCGGGAAGAACAGCATCAGCCGGTCGAGACTGTTGTCGGCCACGCAGCGGTTAAGCACTTCGATGGCGTCGCAGTCGTAGACCCGCAGGTTGGTCAGCCCCTGGGTCAACACGCCGTTGAGCAGCGCGCCCACACCGGGACGATGAACTTCCACACCGATGAAATCCTGCTCCGGCGCCGCGGCGGCCATTTCCAGCAGCGAGTGGCCCATGCCGAAGCCGATTTCCAGCGAGCGCGGCGCCGAGCGGCCGAACACCTGATCAAAATCCACCGGCGCATCGGCCAGGGGCAGGACAAACAGTGGCGCACCCTGCTCAAGACCACGTTGCTGGCCTTCGGTCATGCGCCCGGCGCGCATCACAAAACTCTTGATGCGGCGGTGCTGGCGCTCTTCGCCTTCTTCCGGGAGGACAGGCGTGTCGTTCGATTCAGTCATCAATGGCTCTTACTTGATCAGACCATCCAGCGGCGAAGAGGCGCTGGCGTAAAGTTTTTTCGGCATGCGGCCGGCGAGGTACGCCAGACGCCCAGCCACAATGGCGTGCTTCATGGCTTCGGCCATCAGGATCGGTTGCTGGGCATGGGCAATGGCCGAGTTCATCAGCACGGCTTCACAGCCCAGTTCCATGGCGATAGTGGCGTCGGACGCCGTGCCGACACCGGCATCCACCAACACCGGAATCTTGGCTTCTTCCAGGATGATCTGCAGGTTGTACGGGTTGCAGATCCCCAGGCCCGTGCCGATCAGACCGGCCAGCGGCATCACCGCGATGCAGCCAATTTCCGCCAGTTGACGGGCGATGATCGGGTCATCGCTGGTGTAGACCATCACGTCGAAACCTTCCTTGACCAGGGTTTCGGCGGCCTTGAGGGTTTCGATCACGTTGGGGAACAGGGTCTTCTGGTCCGCCAGCACTTCCAGCTTCACCAGGTTGTGGCCGTCGAGCAGTTCACGGGCCAGACGGCAGGTGCGCACAGCCTCGATGGCGTCGAAGCAACCGGCGGTGTTGGGCAGGATCGTGTAGCGATCCGGCGGCAGGATATCCAGCAGATTCGGTTCGCCCGGGTTCTGGCCGATGTTGGTCCGGCGCACGGCAACGGTCACGATTTCAGCGCCCGAGGCTTCGATGGCCAGGCGGGTTTCTTCCATGTCGCGGTACTTGCCGGTACCTACCAGCAAGCGCGACTGGTAAGTACGACCGGCCAGGACGAAGGGCTTGTCGCTACGAACGATGCTCATGGGAAATCCTCTGTTGGGGTGAGGTTCTTGCGAAATGCTGCGAAACCGAGGCGACTAGCCGCCACCGATGGCATGGACCACTTCGACCGAATCGCCGTCGTTCAACGTGGTGTCGGCATGCTGGCTGCGCGGGACGATATCCAGATTGAGCTCCACCGCGACGCGGCGTCCGGTAAGTTCCAGACGGGTCAGCAGGGCCGCAACGGTTTCACCGTCAGGCAGATCAAGGGGTTCGCCGTTCAACTGAATGCGCATGCCGGATGCCGCCATCATTTTTAGGGGCTGGCATTCTAGCCCGATCAGTCTGGGCGACCCAAGCCATTCGTCATGAATTGGACCGTGCGGTCAGCCCAACCGCCAGGCGGCAAGCCCCAGGCACAGCCAACCGATCAGAAACGCTACGCCACCGAACGGCGTGATAATCCCCAGTTTGCTGATGCCCGTGAGCGTCAGCAGATAGAGACTCCCGGAGAACAGCAGGATACCGATCACAAACGAAATCCCGGCCCAGGTGACGATGCGTCCCGGGATGTGCGTGACCAGCAGCGCGACGCCCAGCAACGCCAGGGTGTGTACCAACTGATAGGTGACGCCGGTATGGAAAATCGCCAGGTAATCTGCGCTCAACCGATTCTTCAGGCCGTGGGCGGCAAACGCTCCCAGTGCCACGCCGGTGAAGCCGAAAAAAGCAGCCAGCATCAGAAAACTACGCAGCATGAGAACTCCAGTCAGACTCGGTGGACAGGGTCTGTATAATGGCCCGCTCGACGGGTTCGGCCAAGCCATCTCTATGTTGCGTTCATTGTTTCGACGATTCGTTAAAGCCCTGCTCTGGTTCGCCGTTGGCAGCGTCGTGCTGGTGCTGCTGTTTCGCGTGGTGCCGCCGCCGTTCACCGCGCTGATGATCGAGCGCAAAGTCGAATCCTGGTTCGGTGGCGAACCGATCGACCTGCAGCGTACCTGGCAACCCTGGGATCAGATTTCCGACAACCTCAAAATCGCGGTAATCGCCGGCGAGGATCAGAAATTTCCCGAGCACTGGGGCTTTGACTTCGGTGCGATCCAGGCCGCGCTTACCCATAACGGACGTGGCGGCTCGATTCGCGGTGCCAGCACCCTCAGCCAGCAGGTGTCCAAGAACCTGTTCCTGTGGCCGGGCCGCAGTTGGCTGCGCAAGGGGCTGGAAGCCTGGTTTACCGCGCTGATCGAAATATTCTGGCCCAAGCAGCGGATTCTCGAGGTGTACCTCAACAGCGTCGAGTGGGATGACGGTGTGTTCGGCGCCGAAGCTGCGGCGCGGCATCACTTTCGGGTCAGCGCCGATGCATTGTCCCGGCAACAGGCCAGCCTGCTGGCGGCAGTCCTGCCCAACCCCCGGGTATGGAACGCCGCCCGCCCAAGTCCTTATGTACTGCGGCGCGCGAACTGGATTCGCCGGCAGATGAGCCAGTTGGGGGGCGACAGCTACCTGCTGGGGCTCAATGACTCGCGACGGGCGCCTTGGGCGCAATAGCCGGGGCACTGAACACCCCTTGTGGGAGCGGGCTTGCTCGCGAATGCGGTGTACCGGATACATTGATGTGGACTGACACACCGCTTTCGCGAGCAAGCCCGCTCCCACAGGGATTTTGCCCGCCCGAACAAAAACGCCCCGACCATCACTGATGATCGGGGCGTTTTTATGGCTGCTGCGGTCAGGCAGCAATCGACGTCTTGAGCTTGTTCATCGCGCTTTTCTCAAGCTGGCGAATCCGCTCGGCCGACACGTTGTACTTCTGTGCCAGGTCGTGCAGTGTGGCTTTTTCCTCGGCCAGCCAGCGCTGGTAGAGAATGTCACGGCTGCGTTCGTCCAGCACTTCGAGGGCTTCGTGCAGGTTGGTGTTGGAGTTGTCACTCCAGTCGGCGTCTTCCAGTTGACGCGCCGGGTCGTACCGGTGGTCTTCCAGGTAGTTGGCCGGCGACTGGAAAGCGCTGTCGTCGTCCGCTTCGGCGGCCGGGTCGAAGGCCATGTCATGGCCAGTCAGACGACTTTCCATCTCACGCACTTCCCGCGGCTCGACGCCCAGGCTCTCGGCCACGCGATGGACTTCTTCATTGTTCAGCCAGGCCAGACGTTTCTTCTGGCTGCGCAGGTTGAAGAACAGCTTGCGCTGGGCCTTGGTGGTCGCGACTTTCACGATGCGCCAGTTGCGCAGGATGAACTCGTGGATTTCCGCCTTGATCCAGTGCACTGCAAACGACACCAGGCGCACACCCATTTCCGGGTTGAAACGCTTGACCGCCTTCATCAGGCCGACGTTGCCTTCCTGGATCAGGTCGGCCTGGGCCAGCCCGTAGCCGGAATAGCTGCGGGCGATATGTACAACAAAACGCAGGTGGGCGAGCACCATCTGCCGAGCCGCCTCAAGATCCTGCTCATAATAGAGACTCTCGGCCAGTTCACGCTCCTGCTCGGGCGTCAGCAAAGGGATGCTGTTCACCGTGTGCACATAGGCCTCCAGGTTCGCACCCGGGACCAGAGCATAAGCAGGTTGCAAAGAAGTGGTCATACGAAAAAACCTCCGACTCACATAACTCGTGCAGTTCAGCACTGCGAAAATTGACCGGGAACCGTAGGACAAGTTCCCACAAAAACCGAAAGGTCAATACGCGCAAAAAACACTATTTTGGAGCAAGCTCACGCAAGTGGCGTGCTACCGCAATCCATGCACCGATATAACCCAACAGCACCGCGCCAAGCAAGAGCGACAGACCGTCGGCGGCTGGCACTCCGGCCAGGGAAAAATCACTGCCGTACAAACCGGCCAGCCCCACAACCGCATCATTCAGCCAGTCCAGGCCAAATGCCAATACGCCCCAGGACAGAATCCCGGCACCGAAGCCATACAGAGCCCCCATATAAAGGAAGGGCCTGCGCACATAACTGTCCGTACCGCCGACCAGTTTAATCACTTCTATCTCGGTGCGGCGGTTTTCAATATGAAGACGAATGGTATTGCCTATCACCAAAAGTAATGCAGAAACCAGAAGCACCGTCAGACCGAAGACAAACCGGTCGCCGAGCTTGAGGATCGCCGCAAGACGCTCGACCCAGACTAGATCAAGTTGCGCCTGTTGTACCTTCGGCAACTCGGAAAGTCTTTGTCTTAATGCTTCAAGTGTCGGCTTGTCGACTTCGTCCGGCGTCACCAGCACTACACCCGGCAGCGGGTTTTCCGGCAGTTCCTTGAGGGCATCGCCCAGGCCGGACTGCTGCTGGAACTCCTCCAGGGCTTGCTCGCGACCAATGTATTCGGCGTCGGCCACGCCCGGCATGGCTTTGATCTGCTCGCGCAACGCCTGGCCTTCAGCAGGGCTCGCGTCCAACTGAAGGTATAAGGAAATCTGCGCCGCACGTTGCCAGGAGCCACCCAGACGCTCCACATTACTTAACAATAATGACAGGCCCATGGGCAAACTCAGGGCCACCGCCATCACCATGCAGGTAAAAAAGCTGCCGATCGGTTGCTTGCCCAGGCGCTTCAGGCTATCCAGCAGACTGGCGCGATGGCTTTCGACCCAGGCGTGAAACAATGTCGCGAAATCCGGACCGTCATCATCGTCGCGCTTCTTCTTTGGCGGCTGCGGATCGGAGGCTTTCGGGGCCACGCGTTCGGCCACCTTGGGGCTGCGGGTCGCACTCATACGCCAGCCTCCCCGTCACCGATCAGTCGACCGCGTTGCAAGGTGAGCATGCGGTGACGCATGCGCGCGATGAGGGCCAGGTCGTGACTGGCAATCAGCACGCTGGTGCCCAAGCGATTGATGTCTTCGAATACGCCCATGATTTCCGCCGCCAGACGCGGGTCCAGGTTACCGGTAGGTTCATCCGCCAGCAGCAAGGCCGGGCGATGGACGATGGCGCGGGCGATGCCGACGCGCTGTTGCTGGCCGGTGGACAAGTCGCCCGGGTACAAATCGGTCTTGTCCGACAGTGCCACACGCTCCAGGGCCGAATCCACGCGTTTGTTGATCTCGGCCTTGGACAGGCCAAGGATCTGCAAGGGCAACGCCACGTTGTTGAACACCGTGCGATCGAACAGCAACTGGTGATTCTGGAACACCACGCCGATCTGCCGACGCAAGTAAGGAATCTGGGCATTGCTGATGGTGCTCAGGTCCTGGCCGGCCAACAGCAGTTTGCCGGTGGTGGGCCGCTCCATCGCCAGCAGCAGGCGCAGCAAGGTACTTTTACCGGCGCCAGAATGGCCGGTGACAAACAGAAACTCGCCACGACGGACCCGAAAGCTCAGCTCATGCAAGCCGACGTGTCCGTTCGGATAGCGTTTACCGACCTGTTCGAAACGAATCATGAGTGCTCCCGCTCGGCAAACAGTGCCTGGACAAAGGGCTCGGCTTCAAAGGTGCGCAGATCGTCGATGCCTTCACCCACGCCGATGTAGCGAATCGGCAGACCGAACTGCTTGGCCAAGGCGAAAATCACCCCGCCCTTGGCGGTCCCGTCGAGCTTGGTCAGGGCCAGTCCGGTCAGTTGGACGGTCTGGTTGAACTGCTTGGCCTGGTTGATAGCGTTCTGGCCGGTGCCGGCGTCCAGCACCAGCAGCACCTCATGGGGCGCGTCGGCATCGAGCTTGCCGATCACCCGGCGAACCTTCTTCAACTCTTCCATCAGGTTGTCTTTGGTGTGCAGGCGACCGGCCGTGTCGGCAATCAGCACATCGATGCCACGGGCCTTGGCGGCCTGCACGGCGTCGAAAATCACTGAAGCGGAGTCAGCGCCGGTGTGCTGGGCGATCACCGGGATCTTGTTGCGCTCGCCCCACACTTGCAGCTGTTCGACCGCAGCGGCGCGGAAGGTGTCGCCGGCGGCGAGCATGACTTTCTTGCCCTCCAACTGCAGCTTCTTCGCCAGTTTGCCGATGGTCGTGGTCTTGCCGGCGCCGTTGACGCCCACCACCAGAATCACGAACGGCTTGTTCTGCGAGGCAATCACCAGCGGCTGTTCCACCGGCTTGAGCATGTTGGTCAACTCGCCCTGCAAAGACTTGTACAAAGCATCGGCGTCGGTGAGCTGCTTGCGCGCCACCTTTTGAGTCAGGCTCTGGATGATCACCGACGTCGCCTCGACACCCACATCGGCGGTCAGCAAGCGAGTTTCGATGTCTTCCAGCAATTCGTCGTCGATGACTTTCTTGCCCAGGAACAGGCTGGCCATGCCTTCGCCGATGCTGGCGCTGGTCTTGGACAGGCCTTGCTTGAGGCGGGCGAAGAAACCGACCTTGTTCTCTTCGGCGACAGGCGCGGGCTCTGCGAGAGCTGGCAACTCAACTGCAACGGGCTCCGGTGCAGGGGCGGCTGGGACTGGGGCTGCGACAGGCGTGATGGCAGGCACCGGCACTTCGACGGTCGGCTCCACGGCCGGGGCCGCGACGGAGGGGGTGAGTGCCGGAATCGGCGGAGCGACCTGCGATGCCTGTGCGTCTTCCACCAACGCTACCGGTTCTTCCGCCACGGGCAAGGTCAGCCAGGGGGTTTGCCCTTCGGGCAGGGTCAGCGGTTGCTCGGCCACCGGCTCCGCGGCCAAGTCAGGCGCAGGCTCGGCCGGTTGCAACACCGGCTCGGCAATCGGCAGGACAATCGGGGCAGCTTGTTCGGCCACCGCCTCGGCGTCGGGCTCAGGCAGCGGTTGCGGCTGTTCGACGACGGTTTCCTGCGGCTTCTTGCGCAGCCATCCGAACAGGCCTTTTTTCTCACCAGCCGCAGCTGGGGTCTTCTTGTCGTCGTTGGAACCAAACATGGAGGACGGCTATCTCACGGTAGCGACGCGCCATCAGGGCGCCTCGGTGATAAATATTCGATGCTGAACAGACTGCGTTTCACCCAGCTTGTTCACGCGCAACATTTTGTCGAGTTGTCCCCAGGACAGCTCAAGGTCGATTTTTTCGAAGGACTGGCGCGGCATCATCGGCGAAAACGCTGGGATCAACGAACAAACCCAGGGTTTCTTCCGAGAACCCAAACAACCCCGGACCGAGAAAAGGCCCGATAGGCGTGGCCGCCAGTAAAACGGATCAGTATCCTAGCACCCTCTCGCCCGCCGACGCTAAGACCTAGCGGGCAGCCCAACAGGTTTAAAAACGAATGAATGCTCTTGCCCGCCGTGCTGCAGGCCTGCTGCTCAGCACAGTTTGTCTGCCTTTTTCAGCCTTGGCTGCCGATCCACAACCCACCCATGAATTTACCCTCGACAACGGCCTGAAGGTCGTGGTGCGCGAAGATCATCGCGCACCGGTGGTGGTATCCCAGGTCTGGTACAAGGTTGGCTCCAGTTATGAAACGCCAGGCCAGACCGGTTTGTCCCACGCCCTGGAACACATGATGTTCAAGGGCAGCTCGAAAGTCGGCCCTGGCGAAGCCTCGCTGATCCTGCGCGACCTTGGCGCCGAAGAGAACGCCTTCACCAGCGATGACTTTACCGCTTACTACCAGGTACTGGCCCGCGATCGCCTGGGCGTTGCCTTCGAACTGGAAGCCGACCGCATGGCCAGCCTGCGTCTGCCACCGGAGGAGTTCAGCCGCGAGATCGAGGTGATCAAGGAAGAGCGCCGCATGCGCACCGACGACAAGCCGATGTCCAAGGCTTATGAGCGCTTCAAGGCCATGGCTTACCCGGCCAGCGGCTACCACACCCCGACCATCGGCTGGATGGCCGACCTGGAGCGGATGAAAGTCCAGGAACTGCGCCACTGGTACGAATCCTGGTACGCGCCGAATAACGCAACCCTAGTGGTGGTCGGCGACGTTACGCCCGACGAGGTCAAGACGTTGGCCCAGCGTTACTTTGGCCCGGTTGCCCGGCGCGATGTGCCGCCGGCGAAGATCCCCCTGGAACTGGCCGAACCTGGCGAGCGGCAGATTACCCTGCATGTGCAGACCCAACTGCCAAGCCTGATGCTGGCCTTCAACGTGCCAAGCATCGCCACCGCGACCGACAAACGCTCGGTCAATGCCCTTCGGCTGATCTCGGCCTTGTTGGACGGCGGCTATAGCGGGCGGATCCCGACCCAGCTGGAGCGCGGCGAAGAGCTGGTGTCCGGCGGTTCGTCGAGCTACGACGCCTTTACCCGTGGCGACACGCTGTTCACCTTGTCGGCCACGCCCAACACCCAGAAAAACAAAACCATGGCCCAGGCCGAAGCCGGTTTGTGGCGCTTGCTCGAACAGTTGAAAACCACCGCCCCGACCGCCGAGGAACTGGAGCGCGTCCGCGCTCAGGTCATCGCCGGCCTGGTGTACGAGCGCGATTCGATCACCAGCCAGGCCACCGCCATCGGCCAGCTGGAAACGGTCGGCTTGTCCTGGAAACTGATGGACACCGAGCTCGCCGAACTGCAAAGCGTGACCCCCCAAGATATCCAGAAGGCAGCCCAGCTGTATTTCACCCGCTCGCGCCTGAGCGTCGCGCACGTCCTGCCCGAGGAGAAAGCTCATGAGTGAGCGCAAATCACCGCGTCTGGTGCTGATCGGTGTGGTGTTGATCGCCCTGATCAGCGCCTTGGCCTTTTACCTGTCGCCATCCAATGACACCAACGCCAGCCAGGCGCTGGACAAAGCCAAGGCCAGCAACAAGCTGCAATCGTTGGCCGAGCTGGACGGCAAGGCACCCAGCCGTCGCCAGCTCGACGTAAAAACCTGGACAACCGCTGACGGCGCCAAGGTGTTGTTCGTCGAAGCCCGGGAATTACCGATGTTCGACCTGCGCCTGACATTCGCCGCCGGCAGCAGCCAGGACGGCGATACACCCGGTCTGGCGCTGTTGACCAACGCCATGCTCAATGAGGGCGTAGCCGGCAAGGATGTCAGCGCGATTGCCCAAGGGTTCGAAAGCCTCGGCGCCGACTTTGGCAACGGTGCCCTGCGGGACATGGCCCTGGCGTCACTGCGCAGCCTCAGCGCGGTGGACAAGCGAGAGCCGGCGCTGAAGCTGTTCGCCGATGTCGTTGGCAAACCGACCTTCCCCGCCGATTCCTTTGCGCGCATCAAGAACCAGTTGCTGGCCGGTTTCGAGTACCAGAAGCAGAACCCCGGCAAGCTGGCGGGGCTGGAACTGATGAAGCGCCTGTACGGTGATCATCCGTATGCCCATTCCAGTGACGGTACCGCCCAAAGCATTCCACCGATCACGCTGGCCCAGGTCCAGGCTTTCCACGCCAGGGCCTATGCCGCCGGCAACGCGGTGATTGCGCTGGTAGGGGACCTGTCCCGTGCCGAAGCCGAAGCCATTGCCAATCAGGTGTCCGCCGCGCTGCCGAAGGGCCCGGCGCTGGCGAAGACCGTGCAACCGGTTGAACCGAAGGCGAGCATCGGTCACATCGAGTTCCCGTCCAAGCAGACCAACCTGATGCTTGCGCAACTGGGGATCGATCGGGACGACCCGGACTATGCGGCCGTGTCCCTGGGCAACCAGATCCTCGGCGGCGGCGGTTTCGGCACGCGACTGATGACCGAAGTCCGGGAAAAGCGTGGCCTGACCTACGGCGTGTATTCCGGCTTCTCGCCGATGCAGGCCCGGGGCCCGTTCATGATCAACCTGCAGACACGCGCCGAAATGAGCGAAGGCACGCTGAAACTGGTGCAGGATGTGTTCGCCGATTACCTGAAGAACGGCCCGACCCAAAAAGAACTCGATGATGCCAAGCGTGAGCTGGCCGGCAGTTTCCCGCTGTCCACCGCCAGTAACGAGGACATTGTCGGCCAGCTCGGCGCCATGGGTTTCTATGACTTGCCGCTCAGCTACCTGGAAGACTTCATGCGTCAGTCCCAGGAACTGACCGTCGAACAGGTCAAGACCGCGCTGAACAAACACCTGAGCACGGATAAAATGGTCATCGTCACCGCCGGCCCGACCGTGCCGCAACAGCCGCTGCCGGCCCCCACTGAAAAACCTGCCGAGCAACCGCTCGGGGTTCCGGAGCACTAATGGCCCGCCCATCCAATTCCAGCAAGAAACCCGTGCACAACGGTGTGAACCAGTTGCGCATCATCGGCGGCGAGTGGCGCAGCCGGCGCTTGAGCTTCCCCGACGCGCCGGGTCTGCGCCCAACCCCGGACCGGGTGCGCGAAACCTTGTTCAACTGGCTCGCGCCCTACGTGGCCGGCGCTCGGGTCCTCGACCCGTTTGCCGGCAGCGGGGCATTGTTTCTTGAGGCGTTGTCCCGTGGCGCCGCCATGGGCCAGGCGCTGGACGCCAGCAGCCTGGCGGTCTCCAGCCTGAAAGAGCACCTGGGCACACTGCGTTGTACCGTCGGTCAGGTGCAGACCGCCGACGCGCTGCGCTATCTGGACAGCCAGCCAGCGACGCCTTTCGACTTGGTGTTCCTTGACCCGCCTTTCAATCAGAACCTGCTGCCAGCCGTTTGCACCTTGCTCGAAGAACGTCATTGGCTGGCCGACGATGCCTGGGTCTACACTGAAAGCGAAGCCGCCCCGTCCACCGTGGGGTTGCCGGGCAACTGGCGCCTGCATCGCGAGCAGAAATCCGGACGGGTGTATTACGCGTTGTGGCAACGTGTGGCAGAGGCCGTTGACTGAACGGCTGGCCAGCGCATCGAGAAATGATCGTGTCTGCTGCATCTGAACGTTTCGTCCCGGCCTTGGGCCTTGGCAACCCGCACTTGCAAACCTTGTGGGGGCCGCTGTGGCGCAAGACCCTCCACATCGCTCGGGAACGGGAGCGCCTGTGGCTGGAAGACGGCGACTTTCTCGATCTCGATTGGCATGGCCCCCACCGAGTCGATGCGCCACTGGTGTTGGTGCTTCACGGGCTCACCGGTTCTTCCAACTCGCCCTACGTGGCCGGTCTGCAACAGGCTCTTGGCAGACAAGGCTGGGCCAGCGTAGCGCTGAACTGGCGTGGTTGCTCGGGAGAACCCAACCTGTTGCCCCGCAGCTATCACTCGGGGGCCAGCGAAGACCTCGCCGCCGCCATCACCCATCTGCGGGCCCGCCGCCCGTTGGCACCGCTGTTTGCGGTGGGCTATTCACTGGGCGGCAACGTGCTGCTCAAGCACCTGGGGGAAACAGGTGGCGACAGTCAGTTGCAAGGCGCGGTCGCGGTGTCGGTACCGTTTCGCCTCGACCAGTGTGCCGATCGCATCGGACAGGGCTTTTCCAGGTTTTATCAGGCCCATTTCATGCGCGAGATGGTGGCCTACGTGCGCAACAAGCAACGCCAGTTTCAGCACGATGGACGCCACGAAGGGCTGGCGACCCTCACGGCGCTGGGCCCTCTGGAAAACATGCGCACCTTCTGGGACTTCGATGGGCGGGTGACGGCGCCGCTGCACGGCTTCTCTGACGCCGCCGACTATTACCGTCGCGCCTCCAGTCGTTACTTTCTTGGCGAGATCAGCACGCCGACCCTGGTCATCCAGGCCGCCGACGACCCCTTCGTGTTTCCCCACAGCTTGCCCGAACCTGGCGAGCTGTCAGCCTCTACCTGCCTTGAACTGCATGCACAAGGCGGGCATGTGGGTTTTGTCGAAGGGAGCTTGCGCCGTCCGGGGTATTACCTGGAGCGGCGGATTCCCCACTGGCTGGCCAGCCTGGGCCATGGATGACTGTGGTTAAACACCAAATCCCCGTGGGAGCGAGCCTGCTCGCGATTACGGTGGAACATTTGGCATCGATGCAAGCTGACCCACCGCTATCGCGAGCAAGCTCGCTCCCACATTGACTCAGGACTGACCGCTATTCGCCCTTCGCCACGCCCCGCTGCGAATCGGTGATCCACTCACTCCACGAACCGGCGTACAACCTCCCCAACGGATACCCCGCCAGGCACAAGGCAAACAGGTTATGGCATGCCGTCACGCCGGAACCGCAATAGGCCACCAGTTCCGTCGGTGAGCGCTCTCCCAATTTCTCGGCAAAGCGCTGCTTGAGCTGGTCGACTGGCAGAAAGCGCCCGTCAGCACCCAGGTTCTCGGTGAACGCTGCGCACTGCGCGCCCGGGATATGTCCGGCCACCGGATCGATCGGTTCGACTTCGCCCTTGAAGCGCGGCAACGCCCGGGCATCGAGCAGGGTCATGTCCGGCTCACCGAGGCGCTGCTCAAGCGACTCGGCACTGAGCAGCAGGGTCGCGTCGGGAGAACCACTGAAGGTCCCGGGGCCGTTGAACGGTGGATCGAGACTCAAGGGCAAACCGGCACCATGCCAAGCCTTGAGCCCGCCGTCGAGGATGTAAACGCCATCGCGCTTACCCAGCCAGGCCAGCAACCACCAGGCCCGGGCGGCATAGGCGCCAGGGCCGTCATCGTACAGAACGATGTCGCTGTCGTTGCCGATCCCCCAGGCCCGCAAACGCTTCATCAAGGCCTCAGGCTCCGGCAGTGGATGGCGGCCGGTCACGCCTTTGGTGACCGGCCCACTCAGGTCCCGCTCAAGGTCGGCGAAGGATGCCCCGGCAATATGGCCTTCGGCGTAACTGCGTTGGCCGTAGTCCGGGTCCTCCAGGGCAAAACGACAATCGAGGATCACCAGTCCCGGCTGCGACCTCCTGTGTTCCAGGGCTTGGGGGCTGATGAGTTGCGCAATGGGCATAAGGGCTCCTGTGACTCGATCGAATTTGAATCCTAAGGCCCTTCCACCAGGGTCTGGGCCAGGGGGACATAGAACTCCTTGAACAGGGCATCCACTGATTCACGGGCCTGATCAGTCACAAAACCAGCCTCCAGCACCAGCACTTGATAGACCCCGCGCTTAATCGCCTGCTCGCTCAAGTGGTTGGAGTTGTCCCGCGTGGTGCAGAGGAAACGGACCCAGGACGTGAGAATGATCCAGGCATTGAGGGTCAGGGACTCGATTTGCACTCGGTCCATTTTCAGGATACCGGCGGCTACGAAACCTTCGTAGATGGCCGTGCCGTGAATCAGGCTACGCTGGGAAAACCGACGATAGCGCGCGGCAAGGTCCGGGTCGCTGTCCAGCAGATGCTCCAGGTCTCGGTGCAGGAAGCGGTAGCGCCACATCGCCGAGAGCAATTCCTGCAGGTAGAAGCGCTTATCCTCGACGGTCGCCGCACGGCCTTGGGGCGGACGCAGGAAACTGTCCACCAGGTTTTCGTATTCACTGAACAATACGGCGATGATCGCCTGCTTGTTGGGGAAGTGGTAGTAAAGATTGCCCGGAGACATGTCCATATGGGCGGCGATATGGTTGGTGCTGACGCTGCGCTCACCCTGCTGATTGAACAGCTCCAGGCTGTTTTGCACGATGCGCTCACTGGTTTTTATTCGTATGGCCATGGCTTGAGCTTTAATTCGAGGAAAGCATTGAACGGCATCTTACGACCTATCGGTCACGGGAAAAACCCAAAGGCGTCGCGGATGTCGGTTGACTTTTTAGAGTATAAGCTCTAGAAAACACTCACCCCCCTACAATCGGTGCCCGCCCATGCCTGCCGACGTTGCTTACCTGCGCGAATCCCAACAGCACCTGGGCGAACTGCAAGCGCTTTTCGACACCCAGCGCCAGGCCTATGCCGCCCACCCCATGCCACCTGCCGAGCAGCGGCGGCAATGGCTCAAGGCGTTGCGCGAGTTACTGAGCAACGAGCGACAAGCACTGATCGACGCTATCAGCCAGGACTTCAGCCACCGCAGCGCGGACGAAACACTGCTGGCCGAGCTCATGCCGAGCCTGCACGGCATCCATTACGCCAGCCGACACCTCAAGGGCTGGATGAAACCTTCCCGGCGCAAGGTGGGCGTGGCCTTCCAGCCGGCGTCAGCCAAAGTGGTGTACCAACCGCTGGGCGTGGTGGGGGTCATCGTGCCTTGGAACTACCCACTGTTCCTGGCCATCGGGCCGCTGGTGGGGGCATTGTCGGCGGGCAACAGGGTGATGCTCAAGCTGAGCGAATCGACCCCTGCTACCGGATTGCTGCTCAAGCAATTGCTGGCGCGAATTTTCCCTCAGGATCTGGTGTGCGTGGTGCTCGGCGAAGCCGAGGTCGGCATGGCGTTTTCCAGGTTGCCCTTCGACCACTTGCTGTTCACCGGCGCCACCAGCATTGGCAAGCACGTGATGCGCGCCGCCGCCGAGAACCTGACCCCGGTCACGCTCGAACTGGGAGGCAAATCGCCCGCCATCGTATCTGCGGATGTGCCCCTCAAGGACGCCGCCGAGCGCATCGCATTCGGCAAAACCCTGAATGCCGGGCAAACCTGTGTCGCACCGGACTACGTGCTGGTGCCGCAGAACCGTGTAGGTGAATTTGTTGAAGCGTATCGCGAAGCGGTCCGCGGGTTTTATCCGACCCTGACTGACAATCCGGACTACACCGCGATCATCAACGAACGACAATTGGCGCGGCTCAACGGCTACATCAGCGATGCCACCAGCAAGGGCGCATTGCTGATCGAGTTGTTCGATCGAGGCCAGGGCCGGCGCATGGCCCACAGCCTGTTGCTCAACGTCAGCGATGACATGACCGTCATGCAGGACGAAATCTTCGGCCCGCTGCTGCCCATCGTGCCTTATCAGAACCTCGACCAGGCATTTGCCTATATCAATCAGCGGCCTCGCCCGCTGGCGCTCTACTACTTTGGCTACAACAAGGCCGAACACCATCGCGTGCTCAACGAGACCCATTCCGGCGGCGTGTGCTTGAACGACACGCTGCTGCACGTCGCCCAGGACGACCTGCCCTTCGGCGGCATTGGCGCCTCGGGGATGGGGCACTACCACGGTCACGAAGGCTTCCTGACGTTCAGCAAGGCCAAGGGCGTACTGACCAAACAGCGGTTCAATGCCGCGAAACTCATTTACCCGCCATACGGCAAGCCACTTCAGAAATTGATCCAGAAGTTGTTTATCCGCTAGCAGCAGTCTTTTGGGTAATAACAATAATGAATCCAAGCCTGATCGATACACCCGCCCTGTCACGACGTGGCCTGCTGAAGTTCAGCCTCGGCGCCAGCGCGTTCCTGGCCACCGTCGGGCTGGGTGCCAGCCTGAGCGGTTGCTCGCCCAACCAACCGGCCAGCGGTCTGGCGGCCCTGCGTAACAGCGATTTACCGTTCTTGCGCGCCGTCATCCCGGTGATGCTGAACGGTGCCGTGGTCGCTGAGAAAATTCCCGCCGCCGCTGCAGCCACCTTGCAAAACCTCGACATCAGCCTGGCGCATCTGTCTCCGGCCATGCTCAAACTCACCCGCCAACTGTTCGACGTGCTCACGCTGGGCATCACCCGCGGACCGCTGACCGGGGTCTGGGGCTCGTGGGAAAACGCCAACGCCGATGACATCCAAAAGTTTCTCGAACGGTGGGAAAACAGCGCGCTGGACCTTCTGCGCCAGGGCCACAGCTCACTGCTGCAACTGGTCATGATGGCGTGGTACAGCCGGGCCGAGGCCTGGGCGCATTGCGGATACCCGGGGCCGCCGAAGATTTGAAACCGAGCGGGCTCTATCGCGGGCAAGCCTTGCTCCCACAGTAGATCGCCGAGCACCTGTGGGAGCAAAGCTTGCTCGCGATGGCTGACTCAAGCACGCCGCCCCCACTCAGACACAACAAGAGACCCCGAACATGCCCGTACTCGACCCCTTCCGCGAAGGCCTGGCCCGCGGCTGGACCACCTACAACGGCGCGCAGTTGACCCAGGACCTGACCCTGGAAGCGGACGTTGCGATCATCGGCAGCGGCGCCGGCGGGGGCACCACGGCCGAAATCCTCAGTGCCGCCGGCTACAAGGTGTTGTTGATCGAGGAGGGTCCGCTCAAGACCAGCCATGACTTCAAGCTGCTTGAGGACCAGGCCTATACCAGCCTGTACCAGGAAGGCCTCGGACGCATGAGCAAGGACGGTGCCATCACCCTTCTCCAGGGTCGCGCGGTGGGTGGCACGACATTGATCAACTGGACCTCCTGCTTCCGCACGCCCAACCAGACCCTCGACCACTGGGCGACCGAGCACAACGTCAAGGGTCACAGCCCAGCAGAAATGGCGCCTTGGTTTGAACAGATGGAGCGACGCCTGGGTGTGGCGCTCTGGCAGGTTCCGCCCAATGCCAACAACGACGTGATCCGCAAAGGCTGCGAACAGTTGGGCTATAGCTGGCACGTCATCCCGCGCAATGTGCGCGGTTGCTGGAACCTGGGCTATTGCGGCATGGGCTGCCCGACCAACGCCAAGCAGTCGATGCTGGTCACCACCATTCCGGCCACGTTGGACAAGGGCGGCGCGCTGCTTTACCTGGCACGGGCCGAACGGCTAATGATCAAAAACGATGCGGTTGTCAGCCTGGAATGCCTGGCCATGGACGAGCGCTGCGTGGCGCCGACAGGGCGGCACGTCACGGTCAAGGCGCGGCACTACGTGCTGGCCGGCGGCGGCATCAACAGCCCGGCCTTGCTGTTGCGCTCCGAAGCGCCGGACCCGCACGAGCGCCTGGGGAAACGCACCTTCCTGCACCTGGTAAACATGTCGGCCGGGCAATTCGACGAAGTGATCAATCCGTTCTACGGCGCACCACAATCGATTTATTCAGATCATTTCCAGTGGCAGGACGGTGCCACCGGCAAGATGTCCTACAAACTGGAAGTCCCGCCCCTGCACCCGGCCCTCGCCGCCGCGCTACTGGGCGGGTTTGGCAGCGAGAATGCCGAACATATGGCGCAACTGCCCCACACCCACGCCATGCTGGCGCTGATGCGTGATGGTTTTCACCCAGACAGCAGCGGCGGCAACGTTCAGTTGCGCAGCGACGGCACGCCTGTGCTCGACTACGCGGTGTCACCCTACGCCTGGGACGGTTTGCGCCGAGCGTTCCACAGCATGGCCGAGATTCAGTTCGCCGGCGGCGCCAGGGCAGTCATGCCGATGCACAGCGACGCCCGCTACGTGAAAACCCTGGCCGAAGCCCGCACGCTAATCGACGGCCTGGACCTCGCCCTGTACCGCACCCGCCTGGGCAGCGCCCACGTGATGGGTGGTTGTGCCATGGGCGAAGATCCGAAAAGCGCCGTCACCGACAGCCTTGGGCGCCATCATCAATTGAGTAATCTTTCCATCCATGACGGCTCGCTGTTCCCCACCAGCATCGGTGCCAACCCCCAGCTATCGGTGTACGGCCTGACCGCTCAACTGGCGACAGCGCTGGCCGAACGTCTGAAAAAATCATGAATATATGGATTATTCGCACTGTCTATAGTGCTTACTTACCTTACAGCCGACTTGGCCGACCGAGTAGGCTGCGATACCATCCGACTCCCCAACGGACACCCGCCAGGACGACGCGATGAACCGAGTGTTGTACCCAGGTACCTTCGACCCTATTACCAAGGGCCATGGCGATCTGGTCGAACGCGCCTCGCGCCTGTTCGACCATGTGATCATCGCCGTCGCCGCCAGCCCGAAGAAAAACCCGCTGTTCCCGCTGGAGCAACGTGTGGAGCTGGCCCGCGAGGTCACCAAACATCTGCCCAACGTGGAAGTGGTCGGCTTCTCGACGCTGCTGGCGCACTTTGCCAAGGAAAAGAACGCCAATGTGTTCCTGCGTGGCCTGCGTGCGGTCTCGGACTTCGAATACGAGTTCCAACTGGCCAACATGAACCGCCAGTTGGCGCCGGACGTCGAGAGCCTGTTCCTGACGCCGTCGGAGCGCTACTCCTTCATTTCTTCGACCCTGGTGCGGGAGATCGCGGCCCTGGGCGGTGATATCACCAAGTTTGTCCACCCGGCCGTGGCCGATGCGTTGACCCTGCGCTTCAAGAAATAACCCGCCGGCTGCGATCCGTCGCAGTTGACACAAGCGCAGTCCATCGCACCCGCGTGCACTGCGCTCGCCAATGCGGCACAATTGCGCATTCGTTTTCAGATGCCCGGGCTCAATGCCCCGGCAGGAGCCTGCATGTCCCTGATCATCACCGACGACTGCATCAATTGCGACGTCTGCGAACCTGAGTGCCCGAACGAGGCCATTTCCCAAGGCGAAGAGATCTACGTCATCGACCCGAACCTGTGCACCCAGTGCGTCGGCCACTACGACGAACCCCAGTGCCAGCAGGTCTGCCCGGTGGATTGCATTCCGCTGGACGAGGCCCATCCGGAAACGGAAGAACAGTTGATGGCGAAATATCGCAAGATTACGGGCAAGGCTTGAGCCAGAAGACGCTGTAGCGCTTGTGCGGGCCTCTTCGCGAGCAAGCCCGCTCCCACAGGGATTGGCTATGTCCACAGTATCTGTGTCTTAAGCAAATCCCTTGTGGGAGCGGGCTTGCTCGCGAAGGGGCCATCAGCAACCCCAGAGATTCAACTGCCGGCCTCACTCCTGCCGCTCAAACCCCTCCCCAACGCACCCCAGACACCGCACGAACGTGGCCTTCGCCGGGTCCACCACCAACGCCTTCCCCGCATCCCCAACGCCACCGCCCAACGCAGTGAAGGGCAACGACAGCACAAATGCCCCGGTACCGATCACCGTGGCGGCGAGCAGCAATGGGCGGGCGATCAGCAGGTCGCCGATCATGGCGTAGGCAGGCGGATTCTGGATGGTGTAGCGCGGGTCGCCGCTGCCGCTGTTTGCCTGGACAGGCAAACCGAGACACAACAGCAGCGCGAGGACGACAGGTCGAAGCAGATTCATGGGGCGATCCTTCGGCTAGCAGTATGACTACTGACTATAGACCGTAGGACGGATCAGCTCTGGCAGCGTGGGCACCAGACGCTGGCTCGCTGACCCAGGCGGATTTCCCGCAGCCCCGTGCCGCAGACCTTACATGACTCACCGCCCCGGCCATACACGAACAGTTCCTGCTGGAAGTAACCCGGCTGGCCGTCTCCCCCGATGAAATCACGCAGCGTTGTACCGCCGCGCTCGATGGCATGGGCAAGGATGCGTTTGATCTCGATCGCCAGTTTCAGGTAGCGCGCCCGGGAAATGCCCCCGGCCTCGCGACGCGGGTCGATCCCGGCAGCGAACAGCGCTTCGGTCGCATAGATATTGCCCACCCCAACCACCACCGCGTTATCCATGATGAACGGCTTGACCGCCATGCTGCGCCCTCGTGAAAGCTGAAACAGACGCTCGCCATCGAAGAGGTCGGTCAACGGCTCCGGTCCGAGGCGAATCAGCAGTTCGTGGTTGAGCGGGTCGAGGCTCCAGAGCATCGCCCCGAAGCGGCGCGGGTCGGTGTAGCGCAAGGCCAAGCCGGATTCCAGCTCAATGTCCACATGCTCATGTTTGGCGGCGGGCATGCCGACTTCCACCAAGCGCAGGTTACCGGACATGCCCAAGTGACTGATCAACGTGCCGACTTCGGCGTTGATCAGCAGGTACTTCGCCCGCCGTTCCACCAGCACGATCCGCTGCCCCGACAGTCGCACGTCAAGGTCTTCGGGAATCGGCCAGCGCAAGCGCCGGTCGCGCACGACCACGCGACTGACCCGCTGACCTTCCAGGTGGGGCGCAATTCCGCGGCGGGTGGTTTCGACTTCAGGCAGTTCTGGCATGGGGTTCTCGAATAAGACGATGACCTGGTGCTGGTTTTCGACGCTTAGCGAGTGGCGAGGTCGCGAATTTCCTGCTTCTGGGTCTGGAAGTCGTATTCCGACAAACCGATGTAATCGAGCACCAGCGCCCCGACGCAGGACCACTCATGGTCTACAGCCTGATTGCCCAGGACCCGGTGCGATGCGCAGATGTTTTCGGACATTTTCAGGATCGCCAGCAGGTTTTTCAGCGGGCTGTTGTTGCGTGACGTCTCATCGCTGAAAATCGCCAGGGCGTTGTGGTGGTTGGCGATGGCCTGGCTGACATGGTCCGGCAGGCGCCAGGATTTGGAAGTGTAATACCCGACCACCGCATGGTTGGTGTTGAATTCGCGGTTCTCGGTGTCCACCACCCGGCACTCGGCGCTGGCATTGGCGTAGGCCTGCTCCAGCACACTCATGTAGTTGGGGAACTGCTTGAGCATCAGCGGCACGCCACAATCGTGGAACAGCCCCAAAGCATAGGCTTCATCACCGTTCTCCAGGCCGACACGCTTGGCCAGGGTCAGGCAAGTCATCGCCACGTCCTGGGCCGTATCCCAGAAGCGATTGAGGGTGACGATGGCATCATCGTGCAACTCGCCCTTGATCGACTGCGCGTTGATCAGGTTGATGATCGAACGGCTGCCCAGCAGGTTCACCGCGCGCTGGATCGAAGTGATCTTGTTGCGCAGGCCGTAGTACGGCGAATTGACGATTTTGAGCAAGGCACCCGAGAGGCCCGGGTCATGGGAGATCAGCTTGGCAATGGTCTCCAGGTCCGGATCAGGCATGTACTGCTCCATCTGCAGATCCACCATGATCTGCGGCTGGGGTGGCACACTGATGCCTTGCAGGGACTGTTGGATCTGTTCGGCGGAAAGCTCTTGGGACATGGGCATACACTCTGGGTCAGGCGGCGATTCTAACCCTTAAAGAGGGATCCGATACACCGTCGGGCACATCGCGCCATATGTCCACCACGAGCCCCGTACAAGCTCCAACACGTTATACTCCCGCTCTTTTTTCCGGAGCGACGTCATGTCCCTGCCCAGCCTGCGCCTCAAAGCCAACGCCGACCGTCGCCTGCGCGCCGGCCACCTGTGGGTCTACAGCAACGAAATCGACGTAGCCGCTACCCCGCTGCACGGTTTCAAGGCTGGCGACCAGGCCATCCTCGAAGCCGCTGGCGGCAAGCCGTTGGGCATCGTCGCGATGAGCCCCAACAACCTGATCTGCGCCCGCCTGTTGTCCCGTGACGTGAAGCTGCCATTGGACAAATCCCTGCTGGTACATCGTCTCAACGTGGCGTTGTCGTTACGTGAACGCCTGTTCGACAAGCCGTTCTATCGCCTGGTCTATGGCGATTCCGATCTGTTGCCCGGCCTGGTGGTCGACCGTTTTGGCGACATATTGGTGGTGCAAATCGCCTCCGCCACCATGGAAGCTCATAAAGAAGACGTGATCGCCGCCCTGACCCAGGTCCTCAAGCCCAGCGGCATCCTGTTCAAGAACGATTCCGCCGCCCGCGACGCCGAGGGCCTGAACCGCTACGTCGAGACGGTGTTCGGCCTCGTACCGGAGTGGGTCGCCTTGGAAGAGAACGGGGTGAAGTTCGAAGCACCGGTCATGGCAGGCCAGAAAACCGGCTGGTTCTACGACCACCGCATGAACCGCGCACGTTTGGCGCCGTACGCCAAGGGCAAGCGCGTACTCGACCTGTTCAGCTACATCGGCGGTTGGGGTGTGCAAGCCGCAGCGTTCGGTGCCAGTGAAGTATTCTGCGTCGACGCCTCGGCCTTCGCCCTCGATGGCGTAGAGCGCAACGCCGCGCTGAATGGCTTTGCCGAAAAGCTGACCTGCATTGAAGGCGACGTGTTCGAAGCCCTGAAGGAACTCAAGGCCAGCGAAGAGCGTTTCGACGTCATCGTTGCCGACCCGCCGGCTTTCATCAAGCGCAAGAAAGACCTGAAGAATGGTGAAGGCGCCTATCGCCGCCTCAATGAACAAGCCATGCGCCTGCTCAGCAAGGACGGCATCCTGGTCAGCGCTTCGTGCTCGATGCACTTGCCCGAAGACGACCTGCAGAACATCCTGCTGACCAGCGCCCGGCACCTGGATCGCAACATCCAACTGCTCGAACGCGGGGGCCAGGGACCGGATCATCCAGTACACCCAGCCATCGCCGAAACCCGCTATATCAAGAGCATCACCTGCCGGTTGTTGCCCAACAGCTGAATCATTTGCAGGGCTGGCGCCAAGGCTCCTGCCCCGCACACGGACCTTTATTAAACGCAGCCCTGGCTGCGTTTTTTTTTGCACGTGCGAAAAGTTACCAAGCGCTTAAGCAAAAGCCTACAAAACAATTTTTTTGTATGAGTCATCCCACATTATTACTGGAACTTTCCTACTCAATATCCTCTTGCCAAGCACTCATTAAAAACTATGATTGAACTGTCACTTCGCAAGTGATGGTTTTCGAAAAGCACAACACTTACTCAACCCACTTTTTCAAGCAAAGGAGCTGCATCATGAAAGCAATCCGTCTGGAAGCTAACAAAATCGCAAACCTGGCCGGTCTGATCGTTCCAACAGGCCGCTAAGTAAGTAAAGGGTGGCGCTGAGGAGTGCCGGCGCCTCAGCCCATCCATGCTCGCCCCTCAGCGGAAAACCTTAATGCATATAAATCCGTGCGTTTTCATACTTGCGCGCCCGCCGCACCAGATTGTATGGAACTATGAGCAGCACACTCAGTTCGAACTCAACCTTCATTATTCGACCCGACTGGCGCAACTGATCGACGACCCTTCAAACTTCGACACTTGCAACCCCATTGATATCGAATTCCTGAACGCCGGCATATTGACTACAGCGCCACACAAAGCCCGCGAATGGCGGTGGGACGAGTTATCCAGAATATTTCATATCGGCACAAAAAATATTCCTTGCGAAAGTGTTCCCCAAAATATCCATGAATGGGCAACCCTGTATCTGGAACATTGCAACGAGGTTCTATCATCACCGCCGCCGGCCTCACGCATAAAACCCTGCCCGGTTGACCGGATTGCCTTGACGCCCTGCTCCCTGATCGACATGGCGGATGTTTCGCTGGGGCAGACGCTTGTCAGTCGAAGCACCTCTCGCTCATTCAGCGAACGAGCCCTTTCAATCGAGCAGGTCAGCACCCTCCTGTACCTGACCCTGGGTTACCTGAAAGAGCGCCCTTCCGTTCATGAGACCGGTCATCCCGCAGGGCTGGGTGCGCGACGCAGCAGCCCCTCGGGCGGCGGCCTGAATGCCTGCGAAGGTTACGTGTACGTGCGTCACGTTGCCGGGCTGGAACCGGGGATCTACGCCTACCATCCAGCCGAACATGCCTTGAGCCTGATCCGGTCGCTTCCAGAAGGCCCCTTGGGCCAATTGCTAAGCGGGCAGCACTTTATTAATCCGTTGCCGTTCGGGCTGTTCATCACTTCGCGCTTCGACAAGCTCTGGTGGAAGTACGAACACTCGCGCGCTTATCGAATGGCTTTTGTCGAAACGGGCCACGTGTCCCAGACCTTTTTGCTGGTGGCGACGGCCCTGGGCCTCAATACCTGGTTGACCGGAGCGTTGAGCGACCGCCAGGTGGAGCGGCTGCTTGGCCTTGAAGACACCCCCGAGCAGCCTTTGTTTTTTGTCGGCTGCGGCCATGGCGACGGGCAGGTGCACTGCAAGGAACTGATGGCGCTGGTCAATAGTCAGGACACTGCGTCATGACCGGTCCGAGCTTTATACACACGCCTCGCTATACCTTGGGCGACTGGGATAACAAGGCTGCGGTGCGCGTGCGGAAAAACGGCTACCGCCTGCCCGACGATCTGGAGCAACAACTCGCCAGTCGGGACTGGTTCGCGCCAGCCTTCATACCCTATATCGAACACCCGCTGATCAACAAAGCAGGGCGCTCCATTGCCCAACGCCTGGCCGCCAATCACCTGGTGTATTTCCTCGACTACACCACCTTGCTCGAACACCGGGTCGTCAATCGCGCGGTGGAAACCATCGTCCATGGCGAACTGGCCGTCCCCATCCCAATCCAGATGAAAACCGCCGCCCTGCAGCTCTACACCGACGAGGGTTATCACGCGCTGTTTTCCAATGAAGTAGCCGAACAGATCGCCGCCCTGTACGACATCCGCGACCGAGCGATCCCCAGGCGCATCGACCGCCTGCTGGGCGTGATCGCTGCCGCCAGCCCCCCGGATCGCCCTTTGGCGTGGTTTCTGCTGGGGTTCGTCTCCGAAACGATCATCGCCAAGGAGTTGCTGTCCATTACCCGCGACACCCTGGTCTCCACGGTTTACCTGATGCTCAGGAATCATCTCGAGGACGAGGCACGCCATAGCCGCTATTTCAGCGAGGTGTTCCAGTACCTGTGGTCCGCCCTGGCCCCTGAGCAGCGCGCCCTGGCCGCAAGGTTGCTGCTGGACATCATCGGTCTTTACTTCGAACCCGACACTGCCTGGTTAATGCGCAGCCTCGCCAGCGTCGGTTTCGACGAACAGGACTCCCTGAAGATCGTTGCAGGCCTCCTGCAACCGGACGCTCACGCCCGACGGGTTCGCTCGGGGGCAGTATCGACCTTCACCGCCATGCAGCAGGCAGGTTTCTTCGACGACGGCGCCAATCGGCAGATGTTCTTCCAGGCGGGGTTTATCGATGACTGACACTCAAGATCTCGCCACACGCAAAGCGGCCACTGTCGGTTTACTGTTGACGCTGACCTTGCTCGGCGTATTTCCCATCGATGTGGTGCTCCCCTCGTTTCCGGCAATGTCGGAACACTTCGAGCGCCCCTCGTCCGATATTGCCTTGTCCATCAGCCTGTTCGCAGTGGGGATCGCAGTGTCCCAACTGCTGGTCGGGCCGCTTTCCGACGCCATGGGGCGAAAGAACCTGCTGCTGATCGGGATCATCGTCTCGGCCATTGGCGCAACCGGGTGCGTCGTTGCCAATGATTACTGGTCCTTCCTGCTTTTTCGAGTCATCCAGGCCTTGGGATGCGGTTGTTTCGTACTCTCTCAGGCACTGATCCAGGACCTGTTTACAGGCCAGGAGCAACAGCGATTACGAATTTTCCTGGTCACCTGCGGCGGGGTTTTCATTTCCATTTCGCCCTTGGCCGGCACCGGCCTGCAAAGCTGGATGGGCTGGCACGGCAGCTTCCTGGTATTCATTGCCCTGGCTGTCAGTGTGTTCTTGAGCGCCAGTTTTCTACTCAAGCCTTTGCCCACGGATAGCCAACCCAGGCGCCCGCACTTCATTGCGTCCTACCGGAAGGTATGCAGTGACTTCGCCTTCATGGCGTACTGGCTGACGTCGGCGTTGGCTTTTTCCTGCCATTTTTCTTTCATCGTCATCTCGCCGCTGGTTCTCATCGATCAGTTGCAGCTGTCGCCCGAGGCATTTGCGCTGTCGATGCTGGGTTACGGGCTGGCCTATATCGGCGGTGGCGCGGTCGCGACCGTGCTGAGCAACAGGATCGACCCACAGACGCAAATCCTCACGGGGCTGGGCCTGATCCTGACGGCGGGCGTATTGATGCTTGGGCTCTCCAGCCACCGCGGCTTGTCGATCACCACCCTGTTGCTGCCCATGATCGTATGCACCGCCGGAACGACCATTGCCCGTGCGGCTGCCCACACCCGCGCGATGAACATATTCCCCGAGCAAGCCGGTACATCGGCCTCGGCAGGCAGCGTGCTGATTTTCATTGTCGGCGGTTTGACCAGTGCTGTGCTCAGCCTCACCCGGCTGGACCTGCAAACCACGCTGGCCCTGTGCCTGATATTGCTCAGCCTCTTGGGGCTGGCACTCAATGGTCTGCTCCGGCATCGTCACAGGGAGCTATTGACGGGCTGAACGTTACCAATCGTCATCCCGAGCGCGACATTGGCGCCCGATCAGCGCTTTGCGTCATTTCATCCTGACGCCAGCGGTGTAGAATCGCGAGATTCATCGCCATTCATCCCCGGCGGGTTTATGAGCTCATGCCCAGGCGCGCAGTGATCCTGCAAAGTCATCGGCCACTTCCGGACACACGACCAAAACCGGGTGTTCCAGACGTCGACAGAAGCTCACTTCCCATTGATACCTGATACGTACCTGATTTGCCGCCCGGAGTGCTCCATGCCTGATTACCGCTCGAAAACATCCACCCATGGCCGCAACATGGCCGGCGCCCGTGCATTGTGGCGCGCCACGGGGATGAAGGATGACGACTTCAAGAAGCCGATCATCGCCATTGCCAACTCCTTCACCCAGTTCGTGCCAGGCCATGTCCATCTCAAGGACCTGGGCCAACTGGTTGCCCGGGAAATCGAACGCGCAGGCGGCGTAGCCAAGGAATTCAACACCATTGCCGTGGATGACGGCATCGCCATGGGCCACGACGGCATGCTCTATTCGCTGCCCAGTCGCGAGATTATCGCCGACTCCGTCGAATACATGGTCAACGCCCATTGCGCCGACGCCATCGTGTGCATTTCCAACTGCGACAAGATTACCCCCGGCATGCTCATGGCTGCCTTGCGCCTGAACATCCCGGTGATCTTCGTTTCCGGCGGCCCGATGGAAGCTGGCAAGACCAAGCTCGCCAGTCATGGCCTTGACCTGGTCGACGCCATGGTGATCGCCGCCGACTCCAGTGCCTCTGACGAGAAGGTCGCAGAGTATGAGCGCAGCGCCTGTCCGACCTGTGGTTCGTGCTCCGGCATGTTCACCGCCAACTCGATGAACTGCCTGACCGAAGCCTTGGGCCTGGCCCTGCCGGGCAATGGTTCGACCCTCGCCACCCACAGCGATCGCGAGCAACTGTTCCTGCAGGCCGGCCGGACCATCGTCGAGCTCTGCAAACGCTACTACGGCGAGAACGACGAGTCGGTGCTACCGCGTAACATTGCCAACTTCAAGGCGTTCGAAAACGCCATGACCCTGGACATCGCCATGGGCGGTTCCACCAACACCATCTTGCATTTGCTGGCCGCTGCCCAGGAAGCCGAGATCGATTTCGACCTGCGCGACATCGACCGCCTGTCCCGTCACGTGCCGCAGTTGTGCAAGGTCGCGCCGAACATCCAGAAGTACCACATGGAAGACGTGCACCGCGCTGGCGGGATCTTCAGCATCCTCGGCTCCCTGGCCCGTGGTGGCCTGTTGCACACCGACCTGCCAACCGTACACAGCAAAACCATGGCCGAGGCCATCGCCAAGTGGGACATCACCCAGACCACCGACGAAGCCGTGCATCATTTCTTCAAGGCCGGCCCGGCAGGCATTCCGACGCAAACGGCATTCAGCCAGTCCACTCGCTGGGAAACCCTGGACGATGACCGTGAGAACGGCTGCATTCGCAGCGTCGAACACGCGTACTCCAAGGAGGGCGGCCTGGCCGTGCTGTACGGCAACATCGCTTTGGATGGCTGCGTGGTGAAAACCGCCGGCGTCGACGAATCGATCCATGTGTTCGAAGGCAACGCCAAGATTTTCGAGAGCCAGGACAGCGCCGTGCGCGGGATCCTCGCCGACGAAGTGAAGGCCGGCGATATCGTGATCATCCGCTACGAAGGGCCAAAAGGCGGTCCGGGCATGCAGGAAATGCTTTACCCCACGTCCTACCTGAAGTCCAAAGGCCTGGGCAAAGACTGCGCCTTGCTGACCGATGGCCGTTTCTCCGGCGGCACCTCGGGCTTGTCCATCGGCCATGCTTCACCGGAAGCCGCGGCTGGCGGGGCCATCGGTCTGGTGCGCGACGGTGACAAAGTCCTGATCGACATTCCGAACCGCTCGATCAACCTGCTGATCAGCGATGAAGAACTGGCCGGGCGCCGTGTTGAACAGGACACCAAAGGCTGGAAGCCGGTAGAAGTGCGTCCGCGTAAAGTCACCACCGCCCTCAAGGCCTACGCCCTGCTCGCCACCAGCGCCGACAAGGGCGCGGTGCGTAACAAGGCGATGCTCGACGGGTTGTAAGCGCGATAACCGCAAAATGCCTGTAGGAGCTGCCGCAGGCTGCGATCTTTTCCATACCGCTTGAGTTTCAAGCGAAAGAGCAAAAGATCGCAGGCTTCGCCAGCGCCTACTGGATATCTTCCGGCTTGACGATCACCCAGTTCTTGTCCGCCGTCACTGGTAGTCCTTCCTTGGCCTGGGCCGCGGCGTGCTTGGCCATCATGCCGTTGATCTGGTCCATGTACTTGTCTTTGCGGTTGACCCACAAGTGAATGCCGCCTTTGGCCACGTTCACATCGTGGAACAACATGTAGCCGTCGCTGCTGGGCGTGTCGCCAGCCACTAGCACCGGTTTTTTCCATTCGTCGATGTACGTCAGGATTGCCGCATGCTTGCCGGCCATCCAGGTCGCCGGGGTCCACAGATACGGTGTGTACTCAAGGCTCAGGTTGGCCTTCTCGTCATATTTGCCATTGGTGATCTGCTTGCGGGCGGTGGTCAGTTCGCCCGTCTTGCGGTCCTTGAGCAGCGTGGTTACACCGATGATGTTCTGCGGCTTGAGGTTGTAGCCGTACTTCGGATCGGCGGCGACCATGCGCACCAGTTCTTCCGAAGCGGCGGTCATGACATAGACCTCGATGCCGTTTTCCATCAGCTTGTTGTACAGCTCGACCTGGCCGGTGAAAATCTTCGGCGGGTTGACGTTGTAGTTGACCACCTTGTCGCCATCGTAATACGTGGTCGGGACCGGTTTGCCAGAAGCCATCAATTCGTCGACGTAGCCTTTGAGTTCCTTGAGGGTAAAGCCGGAGAACACCTGGGCGACCCAGGGGTAGCAGACCATGTCATCCACTTCGCACAAACGGTAGTAGTAGCTGAACAGGCTTTCCTTGTGTTCGGCGGTGTCCTTGAACGGCATCAGCTTCAGGGATGGGTCGAGGGTTTCACGGGTGATGAGGCCTTTGTTCTCCATGAACGGCAGCAACGACTCTTCCAGGTCGTAGCGGTAACTGGTGTTGTCCATGTCGAACACCGCGTAGTTACCTTTGTTGGCGTTGGCCGCAATCATCGCGTCCAGCGCCCTGGCCTGTTCCGCCGGCCAGTGCTTGAGCTCAGTGGCGAGCGCCTGGCCAACGAAGCCCAGGCTCAAGGCGACAACGAGAAGGTGAGGTGCAAGCTTCATCGGCGTTTCTCCAAGGTTCAAAGAGTTCGACGCTAACAAATGTGTGTGACGTTTCTCTCCTGCCCGCGACCGTGTACGTCTTGATAGCGCCAGCGGCGTGCCCATAAACGTCATTGCCTTATTCCATAAACGACAATCTACATACCTTTTTATTATTAATTCATTAGATATCAGGCTGTTAGGCTTCCCGCCTCGCAGTCGCGGGTTCAGGCGACTGGCACACGTCCTATCGGAGTTTTTTGATGAATCTGCCGCTGATCCTCAATCTGCTGGTGTTCCTCGCCTTGCTGTTCGGTCTGGCGCAAACCCGTCACAACACCTGGAGCCTGGCCAAAAAAGTGCTGCTGGCACTGGTGCTGGGCGTGCTGTTCGGCACCGTCCTGCACACGATTTATGGCGCCGACAACCCGGTGTTGAAAGCCTCGATCAGTTGGTTTGACCTGGTGGGCAACGGCTACGTGCAGTTGCTGCAGATGATCGTGATCCCGCTGGTCTTCGCTTCAATTCTGAGTGCGGTGGCGCGCCTGCATAATGCCTCCTCCCTAGGCAAGATCAGCTTCCTGACCATCGGCACGCTGCTGTTCACCACCGCCATCGCCGCGCTTATCGGTATCGGCCTGACCAACCTGTTCGGTCTCACTGCCGAAGGTCTGGTGGCCGGCACCCAGGAAATCGCGCGCCTACAGGTGATCCAGAGCGACTATGCCGGCAAGGTCGCTGACCTGAACATTGCGCAACTGCTGCTCTCGTTCGTTCCGCAGAACCCCTTTGCCGACCTGGCCCGGGCCAAGCCGACCTCGATCATCAGCGTGGTGATATTCGCGGCCTTCCTGGGTGTCGCGGCCCTGCAATTGCTCAAGGATGATGTGGAAAAAGGTCAGAAAGTGGTCAACGCCATCGACACCCTGCAAAGCTGGGTGACACGCCTGGTGCGGCTGGTGATGAAGCTGACTCCGTACGGCGTGCTGGCGCTGATGACCAAAGTGGTGGCCGGCTCCAACGTGCAGGACATCATCAAGCTCGGCAGTTTCGTGGTGGTGTCGTACCTGGGGCTGGGCCTGATGTTCGTGGTTCATGGTCTGCTGGTGTCCGCCGCAGGAATCAACCCGCTACGCTTTTTCCGCAAGATATGGCCGGTCCTGACCTTCGCCTTTACCAGCCGCTCCAGCGCCGCGACCATCCCGCTGAGTATCGAAGCCCAGACCAGCCGCCTCGGCATTCCACGGGCCATTGCCAGCTTCAGCGCGTCCTTCGGCGCCACCATCGGCCAGAACGGCTGCGCCGGGCTCTACCCGGCCATGCTGGCGGTGATGGTCGCGCCGACCGTGGGCATCAACCCGCTGGATCCGGTGTGGCTCGCCACGCTGGTAGCGATCGTAACCTTGAGTTCGGCCGGGGTGGCCGGTGTCGGTGGCGGCGCAACGTTTGCCGCGTTGATCGTGCTGCCGGCCATGGGCTTGCCGGTTTCCCTGGTGGCGCTGCTGATTTCCGTCGAGCCGCTGATCGACATGGGCCGCACGGCGTTGAACGTCAGCGGCTCAATCACCGCCGGGGCCATCACCAGCCAGGTGATGCAGCAGACCGACAAGGCTTTGCTCGATGCAGAGGAGCATGGGGAGCTGGTGCAGGCTTGATTGCTCCCACATGACTTACAGCTTTTCCCACACCTCAAAGCTGTAGGCCGGCTTGTCTCCTTCTGCCGGATTCGGCTGGGTCGACACCAATTTCCACTGGCTCGAATCGAACGCCGGAAACCAGGCATCGCCATCCGGGCTCAACGCCACGCGGGTCAGGTACAGCCGATCCGCCTGTTCCAGGGCCTGGGCGTACAGCTGGGCGCCGCCAATCAACATCAACTCATCGACGCCCTGCTCCAGCGCCCACGCCTCGGCCCGTTCCACCGCGGCTTCCAGCGTGGAAAAGACTTGCGCGCCCTCCAGCACGAGATCCGGCTGACGACTGACCACAATGTTCAAGCGCCCCGGCAGCGGCCGCCCCAGGGAGTCCCAGGTCTTGCGGCCCATGATGATCGGCTTGCCCAAGGTGGTAGCCTTGAAATATTTAAAGTCCCCCGGCAAGTGCCAGGGCATGCTGTTGTCGACGCCGATCACACGGTTTTCACCGAGGGCTGCGATCAGGCTTAAGGGAAGTGTTTTTTTCATGACGGCGAGGATACCAGAGGCCACAGCGGTTATGCTCAACCCTCATTTGCAACGGAAACGCCCGTGTCTGAACCCCTGACAAAGCTGCACGACCTCTGGTTGACCGAGACGGTACGCCTGCGTGAAGAACACGCCGGCCCGCTCGAAGATCAGGAAGCCAATCGCCTGGCCCGCGCGGCCGGTGGCGATTTATCCAGCCGTATCCGCCACCGCGCCCGCTGGCTGGCCGAGCGCGACGGCCTCAGCCAGGCCTTGCATCACTGGCTGCAAGGGGCGCGCTTGGCGCTGATCATAATGGCTGTACTCGCCATCATCAGTGGCGCTGGCCTGGGGTTTGCCGCACTCGGCGACGGACAAACGCCGGTCAATGTGTTCTGGGCCCTGGGCAGCCTGTTGGCGTTGAACCTGATCTTGCTTATCGGCTGGGCCCTGGGCCTGATCTTTGCGGGTGAGCAAGGTGCAGCGCTGGGGCGTCTGTGGTTGTGGCTCAGCGAAAAACTCGCCCGCGATGCCAAAGCTGCGCAACTGGCGCCAGCCCTGCTGCTGTTATTGCAACGGCACAAGCTCAATCGCTGGGCCCTCGGTGCGCTGGTCAATGGTTTGTGGCTGCTGGCGATGCTCAGCGCGCTGGTCATCGTACTGATGCTGATGGCCACCCGGCGCTACGGTTTTGTATGGGAAACCACCATTCTCGGCGGCGAGACCTTCGTCGTCATGACCCAGGCCCTCGGCGCCCTGCCCGCCCTGCTCGGTTTGAGCGGACCCACCGAAGAGATGATTCGCGCCAGTGGCGACGCTGCGCTGAATATCGAAAGCGCCCGCCAGGCCTGGGCCGCCTGGCTGGTGGGCGTGACGCTGGTCTACGGCGTGTTGCCGCGCCTGTGTCTGGCGCTGTTGTGCCTGTGGCGCTGGCGTCGCGGCCGCGCCACGCTGCGCCTGGACTTGACCCTGCCAGGTTATGCCCAACTGCGCGAGCGGCTGATGCCTAGCAGTGAGCGCCTGGGCATCAACGATGCTGCGCCCGCGCAATTGCACCCCATTGAAAGTAACGTCGGCGCGCTGGAAAGCGACGGTGCGCTGCTGGTGGCGATCGAACTGGACGACCGGCCTTGGCCACCAAAACTGCCAGGCACCGTGAAAAACGCCGGCGTGCTCGACAACCGCGAATCCCGCCACAAACTGCTTGAGCAACTGTCGCGCTTTCCTCCCGCGCGACTGGCGATTGCTTGCGACCCACGGCGTTCCCCGGATCGTGGCAGCCTGGCGCTGATCGCCGAGCTGGCCCGCAACGCCAGTGCCACCCGCATCTGGCTGTTGCAGGCACCGCCCGGCGAAGCGCTGGACGCCGAACGCCTGGGCGATTGGCACAACGCCCTGCAACAGCTGCAATTGCCCTTCGCTGACTGCGCGCCTTTGAACTGGCTGGAGACCGGCCATGACTGAACCCAGCAAACCGCTGAAACTGGCCGTGGTGGGCCACACCAATGTGGGCAAAACCTCTTTGCTGCGCACCCTGACCCGGGACGTCGGCTTCGGTGAAGTTTCCCACCGCCCGAGCACGACCCGACACGTCGAGGGCGCGCGCCTGTCGGTGGACGGCGAAGCGCTGTTGGAACTGTACGACACGCCGGGCCTGGAAGACGCCATCGCCCTGCTCGATTATCTCGAGCGCCTGGAGCGTCCTGGTGAACGCCTGGACGGGCCGGCACGCCTGGCGCGATTCCTGGACGGCAGCGAAGCACGGCAACGCTTCGAACAGGAAGCCAAAGTGCTGCGGCAATTGCTCGCCAGCGATGCCGGACTCTATGTGATCGATGCGCGAGAGCCGGTGCTGGCCAAGTACCGGGATGAGCTTCAGGTGCTCGCCAGTTGCGGCAAACCGCTGCTGCCGGTGTTGAATTTCGTCAGCAGCGCCAGCCACCGCGAGCCCGACTGGCGCGAAGCCCTGGCCCGGTTGGGGCTGCACGCCCTGGTGCGTTTCGACAGCGTCGCCCCACCCGAGGATGGCGAACGACGCCTGTATGAAAGCCTCGCGCTGTTGCTGGAAAGCGCCCGTGGGCAACTGGAACGACTGGTCGCCGATCAACAAGCCCAACGCCTGGCCCGTCAACGGAGCGCGCAGCGCTTGATCGCCGAACTGCTGATCGATTGCGCCGCTTGCCGACGCAGCGTAGCCAGCGATGCCGAGCTGGAACGACAGGCCATCAGCGAGTTGCGCAACGCGGTGCGTCAGCGGGAGCAGCGCTGCGTCGAAGCCTTGCTCAAGCTCTACGCCTTCCGCCCCCAAGACGCCGCCGCCAGCGATTTGCCCCTACTCGACGGCCGCTGGGGCGACGACCTGTTCAATCCCGACACCCTCAAACAGTTGGGCGTGCGTGTGGGTGGCGGGATCGCGGCGGGCGCAGCGGCCGGTGCCGGCGTGGACTTGCTGGTGGGTGGTCTGACCCTCGGCGCCGCCGCCCTGGCCGGCGCCATTGCCGGTGGCGCCCTGCAAACCGCCCGTAGCTATGGCAATCGGTTGATGGGCAAGCTCAAGGGCCAACGGGAGCTGACCGTGGACGACAGCGTGCTTCGCCTGTTGGCCCTGCGGCAACGGCAACTGTTGCACGCCCTCAACCAGCGCGGCCATGCGGCAATGGACAGCATCCACATCGCCCCGCCTCAGGACAAGGCCTGGCGCGAGGGCAAGCTGCCCGAGGCGCTGAATAAGGCCAGGGCGTATCCACAATGGTCGTCGCTTAATCCGCAGGCGCGGTTGAGCCAGGCGGAGCGGCAGGAGCAGATTGAGCGGTTGGCCGAGGAACTCTAGGCACCCCCTACCTGAACCGAGGATAGGGTGGACACAGTTTGTGGTGAGGGGATTTATCCCCGTTGGGGTGCGAAGCGCCCCCAAAATGGTTGAACGCTATTAATCTGAGGAACCGGGGTGTCAGGTTTTGGGGCTGCTACGCAGCCCAGCGGGGATAAATCCCCTCGCCACAAAAGGCAGCGCCGCCAATCGTCAGTCGTTGATCAACCCCTTGAGCGCCAAAGCCGCTTCTGGCAACTCCAACTCACTGAACACCCGCACCCCATGGCGTTTGAGCAAGGCCGCTGTCACGCCTTCGCCACTGACTTTCACGCCACTGAACGTCCCATCATAGGTCAGCAGATTGCCGCACGATGGGCTGTTGGCTTTGAGCACGGCGATCCGGATGCCGTGCTCGCGCACCAAGGCCAGCGCCTGATGCGCACCTGACAAAAACTGCGCACTGACCTCTTCGCCGTCGGCAGTGATCACGGGGGCGAGGCCATCGAGCACTTGCCCACCCTGCCCACCGGGAATTTCCGCCGCCGCCCGAGGCGTGGGCAAGCCGCCGGCCACTTCCGGGCACAGCGGCACGACCCGGCCCTCATCGAGCCAGCGTTGAAGCTGATCGAACGGGCCGCTGGCACCGCCGTCGTAGCGCACGCGGTGCCCAAGCAGGCAACGACTGACCAGAATCTTTTCCATGATCAGAACAACTCAGTACTGCGGCGCCGGAACCAGCCGGTCAAGGACAGGCGATCGCGCGTGGCCGGCAGGACTTCATGGGGGATGTCCCCCGAGAGGAACACCACCAGACAACCGCCGGTAGGCACCACGTCGTGCTCCACGCCCTCGTCCAGGTACATGCGTAACTGGCCGCCATGCTCCGGCAACCAGGCGTCGTTGAGGTAAAGCACCGCCGACACCATGCGTCGGTCGTCATCGCGGAAGCGGTCGACGTGTTTGAGGTAGAAGGCGCCGGGAGGGTACAGCGCGAAGTGACTTTCAAAATCCTCCAGCCCCAGGAACAATCCGCGATTGATCGCCTCGCGCAGGCTGTCCATCAAGCCCAGGTAACGGTCGCACGCTTGCGCCTGGCCGGGCTCGATCCATTGGATATGATCACCCCGAATCCCTTCACGAATCTCCGAAAACGGCCCGCGCCCGACCGCGGCCGGGGCGAGTTCGCCTTGGGCGGCGCGCTGGCGACATTCGGCTGCCAGCGCGCGGGTCAGCGCATCGGGCAGGAAGATATTCTGCTGCGACCAGCCGCGCTCGGCCAGGTCGTCGATGATACGCAACAGCAGTGGGTGATCAGAAGGTATTTGCATGGCGCGCATAGTATTCCTGTGCCTGCAAAACCGACAGCGCCGCGCAGCGGGTTTGTCACGCTTGACGCCGCAGGTGCAGTAACTTGATACGAATTCTCGACAAGTCCCTACACCCCACGGAGAATAGTCGGCTGCTGACAGGAGTCCCTATGCGCCGTTTGCTTTTCTCATTGTTGATGTTCTGTGCGTTGCCCGCCTGGGCAGACAGCTACGACCAGTTGTACAAGGTTGCCGGCTGGCCGGAACAACGGGCGCATTTCAACGACGCCTTGAACGCCGCGCAGCAGCGTTACCAGAACAGCCTGCCACCGGCGGTATTCCAGGCGCTGGTGAACAACAGTAATCAGCGCTTTGCCCCCCAGGCCATGGACCAGCGGGCCGAGGCGCAGTTGCGCAAGAACCTCACCGACCCAAACCCGGCCCTGACCTTTTTCCAGTCACCCCTGGGCCGCAAAGTCGTGGCAGCCGAGTTGCTGGCGACCCGTCGCGATCAATTGGCGAAGAACGCCAAGGGCCTGCCCAAGATGCAAGTCAGCGATAACCGCCTGTTGATCATCGGCCATCTGGCCCAGTCCCTGCCCGCTCGCGAGGCTGGCGCCGAAGTCAGCCTGGCGATCGCCGGCGTGGCGGCGGACAGCCTGAGCGCAATGATCCCTGGCCTTCTGGGAGCCGGCCAGGCCCAGGGCATGCTGAACGGTCAGCGCCAGCGTCTGATGGAACAGATCGGCGCAGACCTGAACAACACATTGCTGTACGTCTACCGCGACCTGACAGACACCGAGCTGGAAGAGTTCGCCACCTTCGCCGAGTCGGCGGAGGGCCAGGCCTATTATCAAGCGGCCTTGGCAGCGATTCGCGCGGGGTTGGCGGTGGGGCAGACTCTCGGGCAATAGATAGATCTTCAGCGCCAGCCATACCGCTTTCGCGAGCAAGCTCGCTCCCACAGGGTTTGGAGTGAACTTAAGTTCTGCGACCGTCGAAGATCCCCTGTGGGAGCGGGCTTGCTCGCGAAAGCAATTGATCAGTCACCGCCGAACCCGGCTCATCCGCTTCGTCAGAAACCCAAACATCTCCTGACGCATCGCCAGCGATTCATTGGCCAAGTGATGCCGGCCTTCGGGCAACATCAACACCTGAGGCCGATCAAACTTGCTGCGCAACACCTGCAGGTTATGCGCCCAATCCACCGTCATGTCCGCCTGGCCCTGCACGATCAAGGGCTGGCGCGGGCTGCTCGGGGCGGCTTCAATACGCTTGATCCATTGCCCCAATGCGCCCACCCAGGCGGTGGGCAGGCGTAGCGGTTGCAACGGGTCGGCTTGCAGGAACGGCAGGAAGTCCGGGTCGGTGGAGTTCTCGCTGAAACGTCGGGCGATGCCGGTTACAAAGGGCTTGAGCAAGTAATAACTCAAGCGCGACCAGCCCCAGGCCCGCGGCCGCACCAGCGGCGATAGCAGGATGACCTGACCTTGGGCCGGACTGTGTGCGCCCTGGTTGAGCACGTGATCAACCACAATGGCTCCGCCGGTGCTTTGCCCACACAGATGCCAGGGTTTCGGCAGGTCCAATGTCCCGGCCTCGGTCAGCAAGCCTTGCAACGTGGCCTGGTACTCGGCGAAATCACCGATGCTGGCGCGTTCGCCACTGGACAGGCCGTGTCCCGGCAGGTCGCAGGCGATCACGGCGAATTTCTGCTCCAGCGCCCACTCGATCAAGTGCCGGTACAACCCCATGTGGTCGTAATAGCCGTGGAACAGAAACAGCGTCGCTACAGCTTTCTCCGGCCACCAGACCTGACCGACCAGCTCATACCCGTCTATCTCGAAACGCCCCAGGCCCTTGCGCAACGTGTGGTGGGGGAAATCCACGCCGTAAAACCGTTGATAAGCCAGCGCCTGCGCGGACAGCGGCTGCCACTGAGCCAAAGGTTGCAGGCTGGCACGCAGGTGATCGGGGTCGAAACTGACGGGCATTAGGATTTCCAGGCAAAAGCGCAAAGCGCGAAACAGACTTTGTAGGCCTGCGATATTCATCTGTCGCGCCAGGCATGGCAAGCTACGCGGCCTCAGAGGATCGACTCCATGCGCCCGTCCCACCGCACGACCTTGCTTGCCAGCCTGCTTGCCCTCGGGTGCGCCGCCGTGTTGTGGATCGCCTACGACTGGTTCCAGGGCCGTTTTCTGCGAGCATTCAGCGAACACACGGCGGTATTTTCCGGCGACCCTTTGCGCCTGCCCCCCGGCCTGGCCGGCCCCGGCCCGATCCGCCTGGTGCATTTCTGGGATCCGGCCTGCCCGTGCAACGTCGGCAATCAACAGCACCTTTCCGAGCTGGTGGAGAAATACGGACCGCAAGGTGTCGAGTTTTATGCGGTCCAAAAAACCGGCAGCCAGGGCCAATTGCCGACCACGCTGAGCAGCCTCAAACCCCTTTCGGTACTCCCCGGCTCAAACCAGATTCCCGCCAGCCCGGCGGTGGCGATCTGGGATCGCAGCGGCAAACTGGCGTACTTCGGCCCCTACAGCGAAGGCCTGACCTGCAACTCGAGCAACAGCTTCATCGAGCCGATTCTCGAGGCATTGAGCGTTGGCCGGGCGGTGGATGCGACCCATACACTGGCGGTCGGTTGTTATTGCCCGTGGTCGATTTCGAACTGATAAATCCGCTCGTTCAGCCGGGTGCCGTCATCGCGGGATTTATCAGGTTTACTGGCACCCGATTAGAGCACTTACTCACTTTTAGAGCTGCTGCTCAATTGCTGACCCGGTGCTGAACCGTTTGTCGGATCCAATTTTTCCTCAGGGGTGCCAACGCCCTTCCTTAACGGCCCGTTCCCCATAGAACGCGGGCGGTGCAGGGGTTATCGCGGTTTCGTGACTCTTGGCTGAATCGATTAACAACGGCCGTCACGCATGAACTTTTTTTTAATCTCTTCTCTAAACCTCGACACCAGCAAAATGTGACTTCCAGAGCAGCCGCGCGGCGACGCTCTATCAAGGGAGCTTTACACGACTTTTTCATCTTTCAACTTGTCGACTCTCCTAAACCAAACAAAAAATGGAATCGTCAGTGATGCAAAAGCTGCTATGCGCTGCACTTTCCACCACTCACAAAGAAGACGCCCTCAACCTCGAGGCGTTTATCCAAAGTGTGGCGCCGCTCATGATTGACGTGCTGTTGCGTGGTGAGACCGGCACCGGCAAAGATACGCTAGCAGAGAAGATCCATCGGATGTCCGGTTGCTCCGGCAAGTTCGTGGCCATCAACTGCGCCGCCATTCCCGAAACCCTGGCCGAGAGCCAGCTCTTCGGCGCCAATACCGGTGCGTTTACCGGGGTCAGCCAAAATCGCGCGGGGTTCGTCGAAGCCGCGCATAACGGCACGCTGTATCTGGACGAAATAGACAGCATGCCCTTGTCGCTGCAGGCCAAACTGCTGCGTGTCCTGGAATCCAGAACGGTCCAGCGGCTGGGCTCGACCCAGAATATCCCGGTGAATATGCGCGTGATCGCCTCCGCCCAGTGCCCGCTAGGGGAAATGGTCGAGCGTGGTGAGTTTCGCAGGGACCTTTATTTCCGACTGAACATCATCAGCCTCAAGCTGCCCCCGCTGCGCAGCAGGAAGGAGCGCATCGTGCCGCTGTTCCAGTCGTTGGTGCGTCGGGAGGCCCTGGCGCTGGATCGGCCCTATGTCACACCGCCGCCAGAGCTGTTGCGTCATCTGCTCGGCTACGCCTGGCCCGGGAACATCCGCGAGCTGCAATCCGCTGCCAAGCGATACGTGCTGGGCTTGCCGGCGCTGCCTCGCGCCGAACAACTGGAGCACACCAGTTCAACGCTCAAGTTGAAAGAGCATCTGCAGCATTTCGAGAAAATCCTCATCGAGGATTGCATGCACCGTCACCATCACTGCATCGACAAGGTCATCGCTGAACTGGGTATCGCCCGGCGCACGCTGTATTACCGGATGAAGTGCCTGCAAATATCGACGGGGCATGCGGATCGGTGTGGAACCGTTTAGGCCCCCACCACCACTCAACGGTCGAGACGCTCACGATCGTCTCGCCATTCCACAATCCGGAGATACGACTATGAGTTTTGGTGGAGCTTCTCTTGCGGCCTCCACGGCCGCCATGGCGCAGATGGACGCTACCTCGGCTGCGATGACAACCATGAAATCCCAATTCGACCAGAAAAAACTGGTCGCCGACACCATGAATGCAATCGCGGCAGGATCCATGGACACCGCAACCAAAGCCATCACCGCCATGGGGGAGGCGTCGAAAAACATACGATTCTGACCCTCTCGCTACAAGCCCCGCTCCGGCGGGGTAACCTCAAGCGCGATGAGAGGAGGCCCTATGCACATCGACTTGCTGAACAGCCTTCGTACGCCCAGGGACCTGTCGCATGACGATCCGAAGCCGCGCCAGGCACCCATCTCCCAAGGTTTGGCAAGCATGGTCGTCGAGCACCTGACCCATCATTCGACCAGCGACCGCTTGAAGGCGTCGCTCGCCCAATGGGGCAGTGAACACGGCAAGACGGGCGGACAGTCACAACACGGTTGGCCGAGCCCCCAGAACAGCGCGGGCGCAGCAGCCGGAAGCCCCTTGCATCTGGTACTGCAAGACATTATCGAAGAGATCAACGGCGGTACCGGCTCCAATCTTAACGTCGAGGTTGACGACGCCTATACCCAT
Source organism: Pseudomonas halotolerans (assembly GCF_039581215.1). NCBI lineage: Bacteria > Pseudomonadati > Pseudomonadota > Gammaproteobacteria > Pseudomonadales > Pseudomonadaceae > Pseudomonas > Pseudomonas halotolerans. The sequence goes on along the minus strand of NZ_JBCNTJ010000007.1, from coordinate 180,374 downwards.
GAAGATTTGTTTCACGACCTAGCGCAAATATTCGCCCAGCGCCGGCAGCCCATTGGCGATAACGATGTCGGCAGCCAGAGCGATTTCGGTAGCACCAACAACCCCTTTTGCGGCGTGCTGTTCGCCGCCTGGGAGATGGAGGGCGACCTCGCCACGCTGCGCGATCGTTACAACGCGAGCCTGTTACTGCTGCTCAAGCTCATCGCCGTTTTGGGCCGTCGTAAATTGCTGACGCTGCTGGACATCAACAAAGATGACGGCCAGGCGCGCTATGAACCGGACGACCAGGACCTGCTGTTCGAGATTGCACAATTCATGGATCAACACCCCGCGCGCTATCCCCCACCTTCGCCCCTCAACGCAGAAGTGTGGACATGGACGCAACGTATTGCCCACGGCTCATGGCTGGATGCTCGCGAAACACGGCTGTTCCAACTCGCCCTGGAACAGCTGGACTTCGCCCTGGCCCGCCTGGCCGGCCAGCACGTCACGATACGTCGGCGCGGCACACGCAGCCGGGAAGAAACCGAGTTCCACCTGAGCGTCACCGGTAGCGCTCGCAACGTCTTGAGGCTGATGTGCGCCTGAAGACATCCACCCTTTGAAATGAGCCTTTTTTGAAACTGGAGAGCCCCCATGGACATACAAGCCATTGATGCCAGCAACCTCGCCTCAACGTCTGCCAAAACCGCCGCCAAGCCGCAGGCGAGCGCCGAGGCCAGTGATGTCAGCTGGTTCAACGCACAGATGCGCGACAAGCCACCCGCCCCTGACAGCGAAAACAATGTCGCGGCGAAAATCATCGATTCGTTGTCGAGCCGCTCCGGCGAACTGCAGCGCCTGGATGATCGTGCCAACCGGGACATGCTCAAGGCCATCCGCACCGCCGACCCGCAAGACATGTTGCAGTCGAACCGGTCCTTGTCATCCTTCCACCTGGAAAGCCTGATGACCGCGAAAATGGTCAGCAAGGGCTCCCAGGCAATCGAGAAGCTCACCAATCTCCAGTAAAGGGAAGGCCGGTCATGTTCATGCGCGCGTTCCCAACACTGTTGCTGTGCCTGCTGCTTACCGGCTGCGATGAACGGGCGGCGCTGCATAGCAGCCTTTCCGAACAGGACGCCAATGAAGTGATCGCTGAACTGGCGGACAAAAACATCCAGGCGAGCAAGCAGGCCGACAAGAATGGGCTGGCGGTGCTGGTCGAGCCCGCCGACATGAACAGCGCTGTTCACGTGCTCGAAGCCGCCGGCCTGCCTCGTCGCTCCCGCTCCAGCCTGGGTGAGATCTTCCGCAAAGAGGGGATCATCTCCACGCCGATGGAAGAACGAGCCCGCTACATTTATGCGCTGTCCCAGGAGCTCGAATCGACGCTTTCACAAATCGATGGCGTGGTGCTTGCCCGCGTCCATGTGGTGTTACCGGAACGGGTCGCCCCTGGTGAGCCGGTCCAGCCCGCATCGGCCTCGGTATTCATCAAGCACACCGGTGGCCTGGATCCCGACAGCATTACCCCGCGAGTGCGCAATCTGGTCGCCAGCGGGCTCCCCGGCATGGCCGATGCGGCCCAGAACACGAGTAAGTTATCGGTGGTATTCGTGCCTACTGCGCGTTATCAGGAGCGACGCAAAATGGCGTATTTCGGCCCCTTCCTCATGCAGGCCAGCGACGTTGGCTATTGGCGGACGGTGACAGCGGTGACGGGCATCACACTGTTGGCGATTCTGCTGGGCGCTGCGTTCGGCCTCTACCGGCTATGGCACCAAGGTGTTTGGGTGCTGCCCCGATTTCTCGATCAAAAGCTCGCCAAGCCGACCGTGCCCGCCACCTCACCGCAGAGCAGCACGGCGTCTCCCCTCTTTGCGGTGAAAAACCCCGCAGCCAAGCCCGATAGCAAGGGGACCGCCGCATGAGCGGATCGCTTGAGTGGGTTCGCTGGTGGAGCCATGCGTGGCGCGAAGCAAACAGTGACTGGTACCCACCGGCGCTTTGCCAACTGAGCGCGGCACACCTCGACGCCCTTGCCAGGGGCCACCATGCCACGCTGGCGCGCCACTTCGGTATAACCCCCTGCCTGCCACCAGCGCCCAGCCCGGCGGTGCAGTCGCTGCTCTGCGGCGACGCCCGGACCTTGCCCCTTGCCTGCGAACTGGTGGCGAACACCTGCTCGCCGTTAACGGCAACGGCTGCGCTTTCGGTACAGGATCGAGCCTGGTGCGAGCGCACCGCCAAAGCACTGCGCCCAGGACACTGGCTCCAACCCGGTCAGGATCCGCTCGCCTTACTGCGCGCCTGGCTGAGCGAACCGATCTGGCAACGTGCGCGCCTGGCTTTTGCGCGCAGCAGAATTATTGCCCTCCAATCCCTGCCGGCCCCGCAACCGCCGGCCTCCAAGCTCAACACCCTGTGGCTGTCGGCGTGCTGGAAAGCCGAGCAAAGCCTGACACCCCCTTCCCCTGCCCAAACGGAGATGCACGATGCTCGCTCGGCGTTCGCTTGAACTGCGCCCCGATGGCCAGGGCCTGCTGCAGCCCTATATCGCCCGCGAAACCCTGGTCGACTGCGCGCGTGCGCAAATGGTCATTGAACAGGCCCAGGCCCAGGCCGCTCAGTTGCTTGAGCGCGCTGCCATAGAGGCCGACGCGGTGGTGCTTGAGGCTCAAGCCCAATTCTGGAAGAAAGCCGAAGCCTTGCTCGCCGCGTGGGAGGCCCAGCGTCAAGCCATGTGGGAACGGATCGAGGCGAGTGCCGCGCAGCTGGTCAATGAGGCCTTGGGGACACTTTTGGACAATGTTCCGGATCAGGCACGCATCGACGCGCTTGTGCGTCAGCTTGTGTATTGTCAGAACGACACGGTCAGCGCCAGCCTTCGCTGTCATCCCGAGGACCTGGCGAGCCTGACGCAGAGTTTGGGCACGGATGGCGGGCGCCCTTGGACACCCGGGGCAGACGTCAACATGGCGCGACATCAACTGAAGTTGGAAACCCCAGGCGGCACTTTCCTGCTCGACTGGGCCACCGCCGTCCAGGCGCTACGCCTGCCCGAACCGCAGTCGTAACCGGGCAGTTTTTTCCCTCTTTTTTGCGGAACCGCTGCGGGCATATCCACCACTCACACCGTGAATATGCCCAGCCTTGAGGAACCGCCCATGTCTTCTATCGATGCCGTCCAGCGCCGACTCGACACCTATTTCCAGCGCGCGACCGATAACGTCAACAACGCGGCCATGAACGCTGCGGACAGTCAGTCACTCGACGATATGCACACCTTCGTAACCAGCATGAACGGCATGTCAGTCGCAGTGAACGCAGTGAATCAACAAACCACTGCCCACCACAACCTCGCCAAGGCGATCATTGATGCAATGCCATGAGCTGCGATCACAGCTCATGCGCTGGAGCACCCGTGCCGACGCCCCGGAGCACTTCACCATTGTCGTCGACGATGGCGAAGCGACCTTCAGCAAGCCCGAAGGCGATCTGCTGGTATCGGTCGAGCTGATCATCCCATTGGCCAATGAGGTGTTGCTGGAAGACATTCTTCGGCTGGCGCACCCAAGCCTCTCACGGTTTCCCGGTGCACTGGCCCGCTCGCCGCAAGACGGCCGGTTATGGCTGCTGGCGCAACCGACACTGGCCTGGCACATCGACGACCTGATGGAGATGCTCGAAGCGCTGCTCAACCAGCGCGATACCTGGCAATCGATCCTCAATAAAGACCAACGTGCCGTTGCGACGCCCATGGCGCGACGCCCCTCGCACGCTCACCTCCTCGGAACAGGAATCCGACATGCCTAACAGGTGGCTTACGCCGTACCGTTTGATGACCGAAGGCCAGGCACGCTTTCACCAGTTGATCGCACGCCGCGGGGCGAAACCTGCACTCATCGCGCTAGTGTTAACCGGCACGCTTGGCTTGGGTGTACCGACACAGGCGGCTGTTCCGACCGACTGGAAGAACACCCCTTATGCCTACGATGCCCAAGCCACGCCCCTGGCCAAGGTACTCGACGACTTTGCCAATACCTTCGCGGTGCAGCTGGTGATAGACGGCAGCGTGACAGGGACCGTCGAAGGCCGGATGCGCGCTGAAAACCCCCAGGCATTCCTCGACAGGCTAGGCCTGGAAAATCGGTTCCAGTGGTTCGTGTACGGCAACACCCTGTACGTCAGCCCCTTGCAAAACCAGGACTCCACGCGCCTGGAAGTGTCCGCCGATGCCGGGCCGGACATGAAACAGGCCTTGACCGATATCGGCCTGCTGGACCCGCGTTTCGGCTGGGGTGAATTGCCCGACGAAGGCGTGGTACTGGTCTCCGGCCCGGAGCGCTACGTGCGTCTGGTGGCGCAGTTTGCCGAGGTACGCAAGACCCCCGAAGAGAAGCAGGAAGTCATCAGCTTCCCGCTGCGCTACGCCACCGCCGCCGACCGGAACGTCAAATACCGGGGCGAGACGCTGGTCATTCCCGGGGTCGCCAGCATTCTCAAAGGCCTGCTGGAAACCCGCAGCGACGCGTCGGCAGGCATGCAGACGATGTCGCCGCAAGCGTCGCTCCAGAACATGCAGGGCCATCAGTCCCTGGCGATGGGCAATATCGAACAGTTGGCATTCAGCGGCATGGGCCGCCCGAACACCAGCCGAGTGCCGTCCGGCGGTAGCGGCGGTGGCGGCAACCGGGGCAAGATCCGCGTCGAAGCCGACGTGCGCAACAATGCGGTGCTCATCTACGACGCCCCCAAGCGGCGAGAAATCTATACGCCGCTGATTCGCGACGTGGACGTGCCGCGCAAGTTGGTGGAAATCGATGCGATCATTCTGGACATCGACCGCACCCAACTGGCCGAACTGGCCTCCAATTGGAACGTCGAAAGCGGCGATCTGATTGGCGGAGCCTCGATGATTCGCCCGGGTGCCAGCTCGACGGTGTTCATTCAGGACTACGGCGATTTTTCCGCGCAACTGCGGGCGCTGGAGGGGCGCGGCCTGGCCACGGTGGTGGCAAACCCGTCGGTATTGACCCTGGAAAACCAGCCGGCGGTCATTGACTTCAGCCGTACCGAATACATTTCCGCCATCGGCGAACGCGTGGCCAACATCGAGCCCATCACCGCGGGCACCAGCTTGCAGGTCGTGCCCCATGCCATCGAAACCGGGGGCCGTAACCAGATCCAAATGTCCCTGGAGATTGAAGACGGACGCATCGAAACTTCCACGGTCGGCCAGCAGACACCCAGCGTGCGGCGGGGAGTCGTCAGCACCCAGGCTGTAATGGGTGAAAGCCGGTCATTGGTTGTGGGGGGTTTTCATACCGAAGAGACTGGCGATAACCTCGAACGGGTGCCGTGGCTGGGTCGCATCCCGCTGGTCGGGCCGCTGCTGTTTTCTTCGACCACGCGCAAGACCAGCCGCCGGGAACGGGTATTCATCCTGACGCCGCGCCTGATCGGTGACCAGGTCGATCCGGCCCGCTATATCTCTACCCTTGACCGCGAACAGGTTGACAGCGCCATGGCGCGCCTGGAAGAGCGGCGCAACGGCACCCGTCCGATCGGACGCCTGGAGATCAGCGACGTACTTGCCCAACTCGCCGACGGCAATATTCCGGCCGCGTTCAAGCAGGCCGCATCGATTCCCTACTCGCCGGACACACTTTGCGCGTTGCAACCCGGATTGTCCCTGGACGCTGCACGGGCTCAATGGTTCGCCGGCCCCGATTATGGAATCGCCGTGGGCGTGGTACGCAACGACGGCCGTCACCGGCTGCGCTTCGACGAGGCGAGCTGCGGCAGCCGCTGGTCCATGGCCGCCTCCGCCTGGCCGAAGGTGTGGCTTGAGCCCGGCGAGGAAACCGAAGTGTTTGTGGTCATGAAACAACCCACTCGCACGCCCGGCGGCGAGCGCCCCTCCCTTCTGCAAACCAGCACGAGGACCACGCCATGAGTCGCACACCACTGCTGCTTGTTTTATTGCTGAGCCTGCCGGTGTTCGCCGGCTGCGCGAACCGCTCGGGCTGCCAGGGCGACGCCTGTGAGCGCGCCGAGCCCGACAACGGTCGGCTGGTGATCTGGTGGTCACCCGGTTTGCGCGGTGGCCTTGGCTCCCCTGAACACCCGCTTGACCATACGGTCGTTCCATTGGAGAACTGAAACGCTATGTCTTTTTCGGTACACAGCGTAAGCACTCGCCAGGCCTTCCAGAAGAACATCATTGCCGGCATCGCGACGTATTGGGAAATAGCTCCAGGCATTGAGTTTTGTCTGCGACGCGAGCCTCACAGCGTGGGGCTCGCCTTACAGATACAAAGCCAGGCGCTGCGCACAAACCAGATCCAGCATGCGCTGGAGCGGCGTTTTGCCAACCCGACGGACTACGCCCAACTGTTCGTGTTTCTTGATCCGCAGCGAGCGCTCGTGGTTTGGCACGCGCTGCCTGACTCGTCGATATCCCCTGAACTGCTCGATCAGATTCAGTCCCGGCAGTTATCGCTGCTGGGCCTGGAAGACCTTGACGACTACTCGCCCACTTATTGAGGGAGATTTTCCATGACCGTCGCACCGCTTGCCCAACGCTTGATCTCGGCCCTCGCGGAACATCTGCATGCGGACTTGCAACTGGAAGGTGGCGTATGCGCGCTGTATGACACGAGCAACCGCGAAGCGGTGGTCATCGAGCTGCCCGATCACGGCAATGTCGCCATCCTGCATTGCTCAATCGATGTGCCGGTCCATGCACCCGGCCTGCACAAGCGCTTGCTGGAACTCAACTTTCGCCTGGACTTGCTCGGCGGCAGCTGGCTGGCCCTGGACGAAAAAGGCAGCGTTCGCTTGTGCGCCCACTGCCCATTGTCAATGCTCGACGAGGCGCAGTTCTGCCACTGGATCGTGGGTTTCATCGCCCAGGTCACCGAGGTTCGTACACGCCTGATGGTGCCCGCAACACCCAGTGGCCCGCGTCCGGCTTCACTCAATACGAGCCGCACCCGACTATGACGCAAATACCACAGCACCTGCCCCCGCTGGGCCTGTAGGCGCTGTGTAGCAGCTGTGTAGGAGCTGTGTAGGAGCTGTCGAGTGCAACGAGGCTGCGATCTTTCCCCAGACACTTGAATCTCAAGCGAAAGATCAAAAGATCGCAGGCTTCGCCAGCTCCTACAGGGTGAAAGTCAGCATTGAAGATGCTTATCGAAGCTTCATCGCCTCGCCACCCTCCTGCATGACTTTCCTCGCGCTGTCCATGAAGCCCTTGGTGACCTCCGTCACCGTATCGCTCATCAACTTGGCCATGTCGGCAGAGGTTTTAATGGCCATCATGGTGCTCTGGCGCTCTTCCATGTCCATTTGTATCTTGAACTGCCTTTCCATCAACTGTTGTTGACTGGTTTTCATCTCACTCATGAAAGAGTCCGGAGTGCGAGATGCCGAAGTGGGGCTGGGGGTTTGCGCGTCATCCAACGGTTGAGTGTCATTGCGCGCCGCCGCGTGGTTGGCGTCCCGCGTTCGTGAACGGCCACGCTCACGCTGATGCACCGCAGGTGGCGCCGAGGACGAACGGCCCCGATCATGCAGGCTCTGGGTGCCTTGGCGCTGCTGCGCCTCGCGGGGTCGTTGGCTCAGCGAGGGGGAGCGCGATGGCGATAAGCTGTCGATGCCGTGCAGGGCACCTGCGCGCCCTAAGGGGTTCGTCAGGGAACTGGAACGGGGCATGGGAAACCTCCACGAGTCAATGTCTGTGTGGTGGGCACTGTCGGCAAGCCGGCATAGCCGGACGAGTCTGGCTCATCCCTGAGTGGCGCCAGCGTGTGCATCAGTTCCATCCGACGGGCTCAGCGCTGGTTCAATTCCGGAATCTCGATCACCTCACCCTTGGCCTCGTCATCCAGTTCGCGCAACACCCGATAAATGTGCGCAACCGCCTGAAGCGTTTCGCGGGGAATATAGCCACCAACGTCTTCGCGGTAGATAGTGCGCGCCAGCCAGATGCATTGAATAATCGGAACCCGCGCAGCCTTGGCCCGCTCGATCAGCGCCCGGGCCTCGGCGTCGACGCCTTTGACGATGAGTTGCGGCAGCGCGGTTTCCTCGGGCCGATACCGCAGCGCGACGGCAAAGTGGGTGGGGTTGACCACCAGCATGTCGGCGTCTTCCACCGGCTGGGTCTCTTTGCTGGCGGGCTGGTCGATCAACTGCCGGGCCAGGCTGCGGCGATGCATTTTGACGTGTGGGTCGCCCTCCATTTCCTTGAACTCCTTGCGCACCTCTTCCTCGCTCATGCGCAGGCGCTTGGCGAAGAAGTACTTCTGCAGACCGAAGTCGAGCACCGCCAGCACCAGCAATACGCCCAGGCAAATGTGCATGATGTGCCGAAACAAGCTGGCCAACCCGCGCCAATAAGTGTGCAGATCGCTATTGACCAGACTGATCAACGACCCGAGTGCGGGCATGGTCACCAGATAAAGCACGGTCCCGATAAACACCGCCTTCACCAACCCCATGAACAGGCTGATCAGCGCCTGGCCGGAGAGCATTTGCTGGGCCTGGTTCACGGGGTTCAGGCGGTTCGGGTCAGGCTGAAGAGCCTCGGGGGCAAACAGGAAACCGAACTGTAGCCAACCGGCCACCAGGCGCGTGGCGATTGCCAATCCCACGGTCATCAATGTGAAACTGAGCAGCACGCCGCCGGCGTGCGACAGGGTTTCCTCGAAGGCACGAACGAACCCGACATCCAGCCGGTGCAGCGGGAACGCCACCATTTCTTCCAGCGTCTGCATGCTGTTTTCGGCCTGCGTCAACGCCACCTCGGTGATGGCAGTGAGTACCAGCAGGCTACTCAAGTCCTGGCTTTGGCCGACCTGGCCTTTGTTGCGCGCGTCGCGAACCTTTTTCGGCGTCGCGCTTTTGGTCTTTTCGCCGCTGTCTCCGCTCATGAGCGAAGCCCTCCTTCAGGGCGCCTGCAACAGTAGATGGAGCAGGTGCTGGATTTGCGAATATTCACCGAGACGGCCGGTCATCGCGTCCCACAACGTGGGCAGGTACACCAGCAGGAACGCCAGGCCGATCAAGCTCTTGGCCGGCATGGCGAGGACAAATACCTGCAATTGCGGGCTGTACAAGCTAAGCAGCGCCAGGCTGAACTCCACCAGCAACAGCAAGCCAATGAACGGCGCCGAGTACAGCATGATGTGCATGAACATTTCAGCGATCAGCCCAAGGAACACGCCGAAGCCATCCGCTCCAGGCAGTGGAAACCAAACGGTGGGCGACCACACCATGTAGCTGTCCCAGATCACCTGCGTCAGCGTGCCAAGGCCCAGGGTGGCAACCAACAGCAGGATGGTCATCTCTTTGAACAGGTGACCCAGGGGCGTGGTATCGGCGCCCAGGGCCGGGTTCAACTGGCCGCCGATGAGCGCGCCGCGCTGGTTATCCAGCAAGGCGCCTACCGATTCGTACAACCAGAACGGCATGGCCAACAGCACCCCGAGCAAGAAGCCCAGCACCAGCTCCTTGAACATCAACCCGCCCAGCGACAACCAGTTGACCTTGGCGTCGATCAGCGCCTGGCGAATCCCGGGCGCCGGCAACATGCTCAGGGCAAACACAATGGCATGGCGCGGCAGGCCTCGCAGATGCTGGAAGCAGAACACCGGAACCAGGTAAGCGATCGGGTAAATACGCGCCATAGCGAGCGCGATCGACAGCAGCAAGTCGAAATAGGGAAGAAAAGCCGAGGCGGTCATCAGGTGTTGGCCATCATTTCGAACGCCCTGCGCAGCAACCCTAGCAACTGCACACCGATCCAACGGCCCGTGACCATCAAGGTCAGCCCGACCGCCACCAGCTTGATGCCGAAGGGCAAGGTCTGATCCTGGATCTGCATCAATGCCTGCACCAGCGAGGTCAGCACGCCGACGATCACCGCCACGATCAACGGCGGCGCGGAGAGCAGGACCACGAGCAACATGCCTTCCTTAAATAACGTCAGCGCGTCCATTGCTCGTCCTCAAAGGTAGGAATAGAAGAGGCTGTCGAGCAACTGCGTCCAACCCTGTACAAGGACAAAGACCAGCAACTTGAGCGGCAACGAAATGGTCATGGGCGCGACCATCTGCATGCCTAGCGCCAGCAGCAGGTTGGACACGATCAGATCAATGACGATGAAGGGGATGTAGATCAGAAATCCCATCTGGAAACCTGCCTCAAGCTCCGACAGCATGAACGCCGGGATGAGCAGCATCAGGTCGTCGCGACTGGCCTGCTCGGCACGCTCCTTGGGCCACATGCGCTGGGTGTTCTCCAGCAGATGGGCGAGGATGTCCGGGTTGGTGTTGCGCGACATGAACGCCTGCAACGGTTTTATCGCGTTCAAGGCAGAACCTTGCAACGTCTCGGTGTTGCTGAAATCCAGCGGCTGCTCTTTCAGCGTTTCGGCGATGTCGTGACCGACCGGCGCCATGATGAACAGTGTCGCGGCCAGCGCAATGGCATACAGCGCCATGTTGGGCGGCACCTGCTGCACGCCGATGGCGTTGCGGGTGATCGTCAACACGATGGCCACCTTGAGAAAGGCACTGCAGATGATCAGCAACAGCGGGACCAAAGACATCCCACCGATGAACAGCGCCAGCAGAAAGGGGTCGACCCCCTGGAAACTCATCCAGCCACATCCACGCGGGCGACTTGCAGTCCCAACTGGCCATCGACTTCAACCAGCTCGCCATGGGCCAGGGCACGCTCACCATAGAACAGCGCCCCGGCCCCCGGTGCCACACCTTGCACTTGCAGCACGACGCCGGGCGCCAGGTTGCGCAGTTCGGCCAAGGTCAGGCTCAAGTGACCACAGCGCACCGTGAGCGCCAGCGGCAGGTCGTCGAAGCGCTCGGTGACGTCGCCAGCAACCTGTTCAGCCATCGACGGCACCTGGGTTTGAGCGTCGGCATGGACAGACGCCGGCTGGTCGGCGGCCTCGGGGGCTTGAGCGTCGGGCTCGTATCGGCTGGTATCGTCCCAGTCGGGTGTCAGGATGTCGGTGTCAGTGTCGGTAGTGGGGCTCATAACGGTCTCCTCCAGAGCGAGTACGATCAGACGCAACGGCGCGGTACGGCTTTGCACGCGCACCTGCACACATTGCCGGCCCAGGCGAATCAGCCCGTGACCGGATGAGTCGAACAATGGTGTTTCAGGCATCAACACATCACCTGGGCGCAACGTCGCCAACAGCCCGGGAGGAAGCGCCAGTTCCCCCACCAGCAGCGGAACACACAGCGCAAAACGCTCGACCCACGGCGCTGCACGCCGCTGCCAGGGCGCGGCGTGCAGCAGCCCGAGCAGGGTCGCGCCGGGAATCTCCAGATGGCTCACGACACAGGCCGCACCCAACCTCACGTCGAGCCGACAGGCAATACCCGGGACCCTGGGGACGGTCAGCGGTTTGAGGAAGCCGAATGCCAGGCGCAGGGACTCGCTCAGGGTTTGATGAAACAGTGACCAGAACCACTCGTCATCCGGTCCAGGCTCGGCAGGCAATACCACCGGGCATTCACCGAATAAACTCAGCGCCGCGCCGGGCTCGCTCAGGGTAAAAACACCCTGTGCACACTCCAGCACACACGGCGCTCCTCCCTCGGGGCCGCAGCCCAAGGTCAGCTCCAACAGCCCCGTCTGACCCGCCACCTCGAAGGGCAAGCCGACGCCCCCCCCCAATAGTCGCCGGGCGCTGACCTCCTCGACGCCAACAGACGGCAACGACAATGCACGTACGGTCATGCCCGCCCCCCCTCTTTTTCTCGGTCTACGCGCACGATGACCCGTTGGCCCAAACACTGCGTCAACGCCTCTTCGAGATGGCCGGACCGACTCGATAACCGCGCCTGAGCCTCGTCGCTTTCGCCGCTCAGGCCGATGTCCCATCCAGACGCCCCGCTCAAGCGTCGTGCAGACACCCTGATACGACCCAAATGCGGAAGGTGCAGCAGCAGGTCCAATTGCTGGTCGAGCGTGGCGCGCAAGCGTGGTGTGAGCTGATCGACAAAAGCCTCCACATCGCCGTTCTGCTGGCTCACCAGGCCCGACAGCGAACCCGTGCCTGCGGTGTCATCGTGCGAACCGCCCCGTGGCGCATCGACCCACTGGCGAAACCAGTAGCCGTCACTGCGCTCAGCCATCACGTCGGGGTCGCGCTCGGTTCCGGTCGCAGGCTCGCGCGCCGCCGAACGCGCCACCCGGTTCACCTGAGCGGGCGGTTGCTCAGAGGCCCGAAGCGGGTGCCGAACCGGGACAGTCGAGGGCTCATGACGCGGTGGCCCATGGCGTACGGTGCGTTCATTCATCGCAGGGGGGCTCCACCAGTTGCTCCATCAACACCTTGAGCTTTTCCAGATCACGCCGGCGCCCTTGTAACCGCTGCTGGGCGGTTTCCGTGTTCAGGGCTTGTTGCGCCTGTTCATCATCCAGGGCCTGCAACGCACGTGCTTGCTCGGCCAGCTCCCCCATCAAGCGACGTTCTTGCGCACTCCAGGCGTTCAATTCACACACACTCAGCGCACGACCACGGTGTTGGCAGTACAGCGCCTCGCGTTGCGCCGCTTGCCATTCACACGCTGCCTGCCATTGCGTGCGCGCGGCGACAACCGCCGCTTCTCGCTCGCGTAAAAGGTCGCGCTGCTGACGCCACGCCCGCTCGGCTTGCGCTTCCCGGTGACGACGTACAGGCGCCAAGGCGCTCAGATCAGCTTGGGACATAAGCGGTCAACTGCTGGAGATGCGCGAGCGTGGAGGCATACAGCGCCGGCTCACGCAGATCCTGGCGCAGGAAGACGTCCAGGGCACCGCGCGACTCCACCGCCAGGTCGGTCAGGGGATCGGCGCCAGCCTGATATTCACCCAAGCGCAACATCAGTTCGATCTGGTCATAGGCCGACAACAACCGACGCAGATTGATGCTCGCCCGCAGGTGCTCCGCCTCGGCCACATTGGCCAAGGTTCGCGACAGGCTGGCCAGCACGTCGATTGCCGGATAGTGACCGCGCTCGGCAAGCTTTCGCGACAGCACGATATGACCGTCGAGCAGTGAGCGCACTTCGTCCGCCACCGGATCGTTCATCGAATCCTGTTCGATGAGCACCGTGTAGAAGGCAGTGATGGCGCCCTCGTTGGACAACCCGGCCCGCTCGACCAGGCGTGGCAGCAGGCTGTAGACCGATGGCGGCAGACCGCCGCGACCCAACGGCTCACCCGCGGCCAAGCCGATTTCACGTTGGGCCCGGGCGAACCGGGTCAGCGAATCGATGAGCAGCAGGACGCGCTGGCCCCGGGCACGAAAACCCTCGGCCAATGCCGTGGCGGTGAACGCCGCGCGGGCGCGCTCCATGCTCGAGCGGTCGGAGGTGGCGCACACCAGGACCGCACGGGCACGCAGCTCATCATCAAGCTCATGGTCGAGGAATTCGCGCAGTTCGCGTCCTCGTTCGCCGATCAGACCGAAAACGATGACATCGCAGTCAACGTTGCGGGCAATCTCCGCCAGCAGCGTGGTTTTACCGCAACCGGCGCCCGCGAACAGCCCTACACGCTGGCCTTCGCCAAGCGTCAGCGGGCCGTCGATCGCCCGTACGCCGGTCTTCAAGGCGCGCTGAATGCGCGGCCGTGCGGTGGGTGCAGGGGCCTCGCCAATCACCGCCGCCGCTTGCAGCACGTGCGCATCGGCGAACGCACCCGCACCGCCGTCCAGCAGGGACCGACCGAATCCATCCAGCACTTGGCCAAGCAACTCGGGTCCCACGCGCACCCTGTGCGGTATGCCCAGCGGCTCCACCGCCGCACCGACGCGCACGCCTTCCAGGCCGCCCAAGGCACTGAGCAAGGCATCGTGCTGATCGAAGCCGACAATCTCGGCAAGCAACGGCTCGCGGGTGTCGCGCTCAACCCGGCACAGGTCGCCGATCTGCGCCCCAGGCAGTCGGCATTGCAACAAAATGCCACTGACCCGCTGCACCCGCCCGCGCACCATGACCGGTGCGAACCGACGCAAGTGTGCCCGCTGCCCGGCTTCCCAGGCCTCAAGTCGCGCGATGACTGCTGGCGGCATCACCACGTGACCTCATAGCGCTGGTCGCCCTCGAAAATGACTTTACCGCTGTCGATCGCGGTCAAGCGCAGGCCATCGATCTGGTCGCCCAGAAACAACCGGCGCCCGTCGGACGTGACGACATGGCCACGCTTACCGCCCACGATCTGGGCGATTTGAAACGGCAACTGCGTCAGATGCTCCTTCACGTTGGCCGTGATCGCGACCGGCGTATCGTAGCGGTCGTTGAAACGCTCGATCAGTCGCTCGACCACCGCCAGACGCTGGCGCGGCAGCTCACCCACCAGCACGAGCCGGTCGTTCTGGGCCTCGACCCGCACGCCGGCCCCCAAATCACGTTCCTGCAGCATGCGGTCCAGCTCCTGGCGGACCGCCTCGACGTTTTCCAACGTCACCTTCGGGCGCTTGAGCTGCTGGGCCGGGCTGTGCACCACCGCCTGTGTCGGTTGGCTGGTAAAGGCCCAGGCACTGGAGGCAACGGTGATCACTGCCGCGGCGATCGCAAAGCGCTTGGGCCACGACGGACGCGCCGCCGGCTTGAGGGTATCCCGACTCGCCTCCGGATGCCTGACGTCCTGCGCCGCCTCGGCTGGCCAAGGCTGATCGGCCGGAGCCAGGCACAACCAGATACCGGCCACGGCAAAAGGGACATGGCTCTGCAGAGGTTCGCTCGGCGTCCAGGGCTGGCCTTGCGCATCGCAAACCGCGCCTTCCAGCGTTTCCAGCATCCACTGATCCTGGCTCTGACTCAGACGTACGTGATGAGCGCAGATACCGGGATCGTAGAGCGCCAGGTCGGCATCCTCCGCCGCCCCGACAACCCATTGCCCGCCAACCAGCGGCAACGCCGCACCTCGGTGCAGACCACTCAATACACGCAGTTCGAACATGGCCAAGTCCTCAAGGGGCGACTGATCTTCGCCCTCAATCCGGTTGTACGGGGGCACTTGCGGCACCCGCCCTCTGTCACAGCCAGGCCGTTGAACGCACCTGGATTTGCATCGTTACGCACTGGTGCAGGTCCTGGAGCGCCGAGACATGCTCGTCACGCGGCATCCTCCACCCGCAGTTGTTCTTGCTCGATATCAAAACGACCCAGTACGTTTACCTGGGCGTTGCTGTGTAATTCGCTGAAGGCGAGCACCGGCACGTGATTGAACTCGTCGCGCAACAAATCACGCAGTGGTGCCCGCAGGTCTTGAGCCACCAACAGCACGGCCACGCGCTTGGCGCGCAACGGGAAGCCTTCGCGCAACTGCATGACCAAGGCGCGGGTGTGCAGGCTTTCCAGGGCAAAAAAGGTTTCTGTCTGGGTCTGGCGCAGCGCGTCGCGCAACAGGCCTTCGGTTTCCGGCATCAACAGCCACACGTGCAGGCCGTCTTCGTCGCGGTACTGGTGATATATCTGCGACTTCAGGGCGATGCGCGCGTAGTCGGTCAACGCACCGACGTCACGCTCGTGCTGCCCATGCTCGACCAGGGACTCGGCGATCAGGCGCACCGCGCGCAGCGGAACGCCTTCGCCAGCCAGACGCTGCAGCACCGCGGCAAAACGAGCCAAGGGCATGGTCCGCTGCAGTTCCTGCACCAGCTCTGGCTGACCCGCTTCGAGCCAACTGAGAATCGACTTGCTTTCCTGAAGCCCAAGGAATTGCGGCCCCGTGGCAAACATGGCGCGGCTCATCCGTTCCACCAGCAACTCGGCTGCCGACACCGCCTCGACGCGCTCGTCCACCAGCAGCGGGTCGTCGGGCGTCAGCCATAGCCACTGATGCTCGTCACGGACTTCACTCCCCAACTGCGCGTCGCGCGGTTCGAACGGCAGCGGCCCGCGTGCCACGGCGACACGCTCACCGAATGTGGCCCGTAACATCGGAACCTCGTGCACGCAGAACCGGAACTCGTCGTCCTCCAGCAGCGCGCTGTACTCAACCTCGAAGGGCGGCAAGGTCAGGCCAAAACCGGCCACCAGTCCATTGCGTTTTTTTCGAATTGCCTGGATGACCTCCTCGGCCGCCCCGTGCCCTTGCATCGATTTGGAGAACTGCAAAAGATAGGCGCGGGTCGGGTCAAAACTGCGCAGGTCTTCGGCGCCGTTTTGCTCAGGGGCCACGGCTTCGGTGGGTTGCTCGCCCTGGCGTGCCTTTCGTGCACGAGCATGCAGTTGAACGATGCCGGCGGTGCCGGTGATCAGGGCGATGACGATGAACACCAGCGTGGGCATGCCGGGTAAGGCAGCGAAGCCGAGCATCCCTACCGAAGCGATCACCCAGGCCTTCGGTTCAGCGGTCAACTGCTTGGCGATTTCCCTGCCGATGCTGCTGCCCGCCGGCTGCCCTTCCGGCGATACCCGAGTAATGATCATGCCAGCGGTGAGGGAAATCAGCAGTGCCGGAATTTGCGCGATCAAACCGTCACCGATGGTCAGCACGGCATACAAGTGCATCGATTCGGACGCGCCCATGTCGTGCTGCAGCATACCGACCGAGAAACCGCCGACAAGATTGATCACCACGATCACCAGGCCCGCGATGGCGTCACCCTTGACGAACTTCATCGCCCCGTCCATCGCACCGAACAGTTGGCTTTCCTTGTTCAACTCCTCGCGACGCCGGCGGGCTTCGCTGACATCGATCAGGTTTGCGCGCAAGTCGCTGTCGATGGACATCTGTTTGCCTGGCAGCGCATCCAGGGTGAACCGCGCCGCCACTTCGGCGACACGCTCAGACCCTTTGGTGATCACCAGAAAGTTGACCACCGTCAGAATGAGGAAGATGACCAGCCCGACCGCCAGATTTCCTCCCACCACAAAATCGCCGAACGCCTGGACGATATGACCGGCGTCCCCCTGAAGCAGGATCAATCGGGTGGTAGCCACCGACAACGCCAGCCGAAACAGCGTGGTCAGCAGTAGCACCGCCGGAAACGAGGAAAACGCCAACGGCCGTGGCAGGTAAAGCGAGAGCACGATCAGCAGACAGGAGATGCAGATGTTGATCGCGATCAGCGCATCAACCACCGAGGTCGGCATGGGCAAGATCAGCATGAACACGATGCCAAGCACCACGAACGCCCCGGCCACCTCAATGCCACGCGCCGCTTCGTTAGCGACTTTGTTCAACAGGCCGATCATGAGTGCGCTCCGATGACCGGGGTGGCGGTCTGGCCTCGAGGCTCACCTTGGGAACGCTCATCAAGCAGCACCAGTAAATTCTTCAGCGCGGTCTGACGGCTCTTGCCATCCCGCCAGAGCACCAGCGGCAAGCGCTTGAGCACCGGATACAGCCCATTCAGGGACACCAGTTGGTTGCGCTCCTGGTCGCCGCCCAATTCACGGGCGATGCGGCGCACCTCTGCCGAAGACAAGCCACTGGTGACAAACCCCAACATGCGCTGAAGTAACAGCACAGCCGTGAGCTGGCTTGCCGGACAGCTGTAGGCCAACTGCTCCAGCAGCTGGCGGCAGCTTTGCAGGACACTGCTGAGTTGAGTCGATGCTGCCAGGCCGATCAGCAGCGTGCGCAGCAAGGCGGTAGGCCGCGAAGGTGTCTGCGCGGCGATGTCGTGCGCCAGTGCCCGACGCATCATGTCCAGCCCCGACACGAAAGCCGCTTCACCGAACAGACCCAGCAACGCTTGCATCATGGTGGGCAATGACTGCTTGAGCACCACCGTGTCGTAATAGAGTCGCCGTACAGCCTGGCGTAGTTCCGGATCACCGCCCGCAGCGCGCAGTGCCTCGGCGATGTTCATGCCCGCCTGAATCTGCGCCCCATACCGCTCGCGCAATAGCTGCAGGTAATCTCGAGCGCGCTTGGCATCGACCAGACGACCTTGCGTCTCGGCATCGCGCAGCACTTGCTGCAGGATCAGGTCGGTACGGGCCGGATCGCCACCGGTGGACTGCACCACCTCTTCAAGCACCGGTTCGCCACACAGCAACATACCCGCCTGCGCGGCCATTGCACCCAAGCTCTGCTTACCTGAGTGACCGAGTTGGTCGAACCACTCCTCCAACTGCTCGCGCGTCTCGACCCGGGTTTGACCCACCTCGCTGCGGGCGTTGCGAATGCGACGGTTGCTCAGGGCCTTGGTGTTGCGCTCTACATGATGGCTGAAGGTCATGCCGACCTCCTCCATCGAATTGGACTGCACGCTCTGCAACGATTCGCCAGGCCTGCCCAAGCCCGCCACAGCCGAAGCGGCCTGGGCAAGGTTGACGGCAATGCGCGTATGGGTCGGTGCTTCTACTTTCATGATGGCCGTGAGCGTGGTGGGGAACGCTCAGTGGGTGGCGCGATTCCTTATTGAGTTCCATCAATGGCCAAGGCCTTTTCTGAATGCGTTCAGAGACGGCGACATCACCCGCCTTTTCGATAGCCAGCGCCGTGCAAATTCATGCAGTGGATCTCGTACCCGCTGCGCACCCCCTTGCACCGAAGGCAGTCCGCCCAACAAATAAAATCATTATTTATCATATAGATACGATATTTATCAGGGTTGGCACAGGTCCTGCTGATGGGGTATGTCGGTCTTACGGATCGACGCTATGGAATCCATTCAGAGGGATACATCAATGAGCAGTCTGAACCTCATGACACCCCCAGCGACCGCCCGAACAGGTGCCCGCACGCCAGGTTTTGCCTTTGGCGAGGAGCGTAAACTGCGTCTGTTCGTGCAAAAGCGTGTGCTCAATCAAGACGATGCCGACGACATCATCCAGATCACGTACCTGGAAGCCTGGCGTAATCAGGAGAAATTCAAAGGGCTGGCAAAACTGGATACGTGGCTGTGCGGCATCGCTCTCAATCTGATCCGCAACCATTTCCGCCGCTTCTACGCACAACCGCCGCTCAGTTCGTTCGACGAAAGTGAGTTCAACGAGTCCAGTGACTACATCGACCTGAGTCAGCAGTGCGAGCACCGACGGCTGCTGGACCGCACGCTGGTGGCCATGGATGCGCTACCCAAGGATATGCGCGATACCCTGTGGACCGCCGTGGACACCGAGAGCAGCTACCGCGACGCCGCCAAACGACTCGGCGTCCCCATCGGGACCGTGCGTTCAAGGTTGTTTCGCGCGCGCGAACAGCTCAAGCGAAGCGTCTATGGAGAGGTGCAGCCATGACCAGCAAACGCTTGAACAGCCGGCTTGACCTGCCACGCGGTGTACGCCGTTACACCCCCGACGACTTGCCGGTGATGACGGATATCTTCAACGAAAGCGCTCTGGGGGGGACCAGCTCTCCCGTACTTAGAGCGTTTTCCCTGAAGGAAATGACCTTCTTCGTCGACTGTTTCGTCAAGGAAGGCGACCCGATCTACGTGCTCGAACGCGCTGGCGAAGTTGTCGCCTGGTTGATCGTCAACCGCTTCAGTTGGGGCGCCCAGGCCTGTCGACTGACCGGCGAAGTGTCGATCTACGTACGTAACGACCATATTGGCAGCGGCGTCGGCATTCGCCTCGGTCAAGCCGCGGTCACGTTGGCCAAACGGTATGGTTTCGAGACGCTGGTGGCCTGGATCATCGAGCATAACGAGGCCAGCAAACGCGGTGTGCAAGGCCTGGGCGCGACGCAGTGGGGCCGCTTTCCCGGCATTGCCCGGTTCGCCGACACCCGCGCGGACGTCGTCCTCTACGGTCTGCAACTGACGCCAAGCGACGCGGTGCCGGTCACGACCTCAGCGCAGAGGCTAAACGCGGACGCCAGCCTGGCGTGAACCTGCGGCTCGCCCGGCCGGGTGGTCGGGCGAGCCGTACTTTTCCTTCCCCTATGAGCGCCGGCTCATTCGCCCCCTGCCCTGCTTGAACAACGCTCACTGACGCTTTTACGACGGGCGCTTTGAAGTGTTCCTGCTCGCCCACCCACGTTTTGCGATCACCTCAGTCCACCGACCAGTTCACCACCAGTGCGTCCGGCCCCCTGAAGTTGGGGACATAGCGCCAGCGTATCGCGCCGGGGTCAACGGCCAACTGCAACCCAGGGCAGCGCCGAAGAAGGGTGTTCAATGCAATTTCCAGTTCCTGCCTGGCCAGCGAGGCGCCCAGGCAATAGTGAATACCTTTGCCGAAAGACATGTGTGGGCAGACAGGACGTGCGATGTCGAGCGTGCCAGGATTTGCACAAAGCGCTTCGTCACGATTGGCCGAGCCCACCACCGCAATCAACAGCTGCCCGCGCTGCAAGCGCTGCCCGGCCAGTGTTGTGTCCTGAGTGACAAAGCGGACCATTGCCCGCTCCACCGACGAGTCATAGCGCAAAAACTCCTCGACGGCGTTGGGCATCAATGCCGGCTCGTCACGCAATCGCGCCAGCGTCGCAGGGTGCTGCAACAGCATGTGGACGGCATTGCCGATCATCGACGCCGAGGTTTCGTGCCCGGCGATAATGAGCAGCGCGATCATGCTGCACAGCTCACTGCGGCTGAGCATCCGGCCCTCTTCCTCGACTTGGGCCAGCGCTGAAATCATATCGTCGGCCGGCTGCGCCCGACGCTGGTCTATCAGTGCGAGCATGTAGGCCGCGAACTCGCTGTAGCACCGCTGCAACTCGCTCAAGTCCTGGCCAACCTGCTGAACAATCATGTGCGACCAGCGTCGGAAATCGTCTCGGTCCTGCGCGGGGACCCCGAGCAGTTCGGCGATGACGATAATCGAAAAAGGGAATGCATATTGGCTCACCACGTCCATTCGCCCGCTCGGTCCCGCTGCGTCCAGCAACGTCTCGGCGATCTGCTCGATACGCGGCCGCATGGCGTTTACCGCCTTCAATGTGAATGCCTTGTTCACCAGACGACGCAACCTGCGATGGCTCTCCCCGTCGCGGTTGAGCATGTGGTCGTTAAGAAACGCGATGGATTGCTCGCCACCGAGCATCGCCGCGAACTGCGCGTCAATCCGTGACGGGTCACGGGCGAAGCGGTCACTGTCCAGCAGGACCTCCTCGACTTCCCGGGCGCCGGTGACATACCAGATCGGCACCTGCCCTTCGGGTTGGCTGAGGAATACCGGAGATGCCTGGCGCAGCGCCGCATAGTGCCGATAAGCCTCGCCGCGAAACGCGTCGCTATTCCAGTCAAGGGTACGCTCGTAAGCCATGAACACTCTCCAAAGGCATGAATCGTTGCCCTTGAGTGGCATGGCTCGCAGAAAAGATCCCATTGCAGCGACATCACCTGAGGCGATGAACCGTTTTCACCGCCACGGTCACTTAGGGAGGACACACACCCGCGTGGAGCTGACATGACGCATGCACTTGCAATCCAGGGCCAATGCGACCCTCGTTTCGAACCGGTCAAAGCGGCTTTTACCACACTGATGCAAGGGCCCTTCGAACGCGGCGCTGCCCTGTGCATTCAGATTGACGGCGAAACCGTTATCGACCTCTGGGCCGGCATTGCCGGCCCAGAGCCAGGGAGCCATTGGCAGCGCGACACGCTGCTCAATCTGTTCTCCTGCACCAAACCCTTCACTGCGGTGGCGATCATGCAACTGGTAGGCGAAGGACGCCTGGACCTGGATGCGCCGGTCTGTCGCTATTGGCCAGAGTTCGCCAACGCCGGAAAAGCGCGGATCACCCTGCGCCAGGTGCTTTGCCACCGCGCCGGGCTCCCGGCGCTGCGCACGCCGCTGGCGCCGGAAACCCTGTACGACTGGGGCGCCATGACGGACCTGATCGCCAATGAGCACCCCTGGGCCATCGCCGGGGAACAGCAGACCTATTCGCCCTTGCTGTTCGGCTGGATCCTCGGCGAACTGCTGCGCCGGGTGGATGGCTTGACGCCGGCGCAAAGCATCTGCCAACGGGTGGCGGAGCCACTCGGACTGGATTTCCACCTCGGCCTGGACGACGCGACCATCGCCCGATGCGCCTACATGGCGCGCACCAAAGACGAGGTCGATGACGAAGCCTTTGGCCGGGTGCTTCAATACGTGCTCACCGAACCGACCGCCATGAGTTCACTGGCCTTCGCCAACCCGCCGATGGTGCTGGGGCGCAGTAACGAAAGCGGCTGGAAGCGCATGACCCAGCCCGCGGCCAACGGACACGGCAACGCACGCAGCCTGGCGATGTTTTACGCCGGGCTGCTCAACGGACAGTTGCTGGAATCGCCGCTGCTCAACGAAATGTTGCGCGAACACAGCGCCGACTACGACCCGACCATCCAGACCCCTACGCGCTTCGGCCTGGGCGTCATGCTCAACCAACCGCACGTGGCAAACGGCAGCTATGGCATGGGAGCCGAAACTTTCGGCCACATGGGCGCCGGGGGCACCATCGGCTTTGCCGATCCTGAGCGCGGCGTGGCATTCGGCTTCGCCTGCAACACCATTGGCTCCTACGTCTTGATGGATCCACGCGCACGGAGCCTGGCTAACGTTGCCATGGGCTGTCTGTAATCGACTCGTCCAGGTTCGGGTGTGCGCTCGCTCATCCTCCTGGCGGCACGGCCGCGTCCGCCACCTGGGGCTCGGCCGTACCGGTCTCGGGCGAGGCGATCAGTTGTTCCTCGCGACTGGCCGCACGGGGCCGCGCCGCTTTGGCGATCATGTCCGGCTGCGCCAGCAACCTGCGCGATGCCTCCATGGGCATCAGCAAGCGTCCGCTGGCGCGGCCACGCGCGGCTGGGTTGAGCATGCGCAACTCTCGCTCATGAACACCGGACAACTGCGCCAGGTGTGCCAGGTCCACGGGCTGCGCCAAGGCGACCATCCGGAAGTACGGCTGGTCGGCGATGGGCGCCAGGCTCACGCCATAGTCTGCGGGTGCATTCACCAGTTGCGACAGCGCCAGCAGTCGCGGCACATAGTTCTGCGTCTCACCGGGCAACGGCAGGTTCCAATAATTGGTCGCCAGGCCGCGGGCGCGATTGCGCTTGATGGCGTCACGTACCCGCCCTTCTCCGGCATTGTAGGCGGCCAGCGCCAGCAGCCAGTCACCGTCGAAGTACTCGTGCAGGTAGGACAAGTAATCCAGGGCGGCCCGGGTGGATGATGGAATGTCCCGGCGCTCATCGTAGTCGCTTCGCTGCTGTAATTGGTAACGGCGCCCCGTGGCCGGAATGAATTGCCACAGGCCCATGGCCTGGGCAGACGATTGTGCATTCGGATTGAACCCACTCTCGATGGCCGGCAACAGCGCCAGCTCCAGCGGCATGTTGCGCTTGTTCAATTCACCCACGATGAAGTGCAAGTAACGGCTGCCGGCACGTCCGGTCTGGGTGAGAAACCCCGGACGCGCCATCAGCCAGCGGCGCTGCTCATCGATGCGCGCCACCCCCTGAGTCTTGGCCTGCAAAGAAAACCCCTGGCGCATACGCGCCCACAGGCTGCCGTCGCTTGGTGCGGTTAACTCGCCGATCTGAACGATCGTGTCGGTAGGCGCTGGTTCAAGCCAACGCAGTTGGGAACGGTAAGGCTCGTTGGCGAAAGGATCGCCAATGGTCAACTGCGGTTCGAGATGCTGACATCCATACAGCAAGGTACCCATGGCCAGCATGGACACCCCTTTGGGAAAAAGTCGAAGGGCCGGCGAACGTGCTAGTGGTCGGGACATGGGCGGTCAACCTTGAATGAGGTGGCGCCATTGGGTGGCAGATCACATGCCAGCGGTTCCACGCGCGCCGGCGGGCTGGAACTGAAATGCCGCAGGTGTCACTCACCATGGGCCAGCAGGCGCTCGTCGGCGCTTGCACGACTATGCGAGGCCCATCATGGCGTCACCCACCTATTGCAAGTTGATTGATCAGTTGTGCGAACTCACGATGATTCCCACCCCGTCAGCGTTCTACGAGCAGGCGAACCTGTCGGTCAAAGAGGTCGACTTTTCCCTGAAACACACCCCTGGCGTGGGTGAGGGAGACGTTTTTATCTACTGCAGCTTCGGGCCATTGCCTGTGGCGAATCGCGAAGCGGTCCTGCAAAGGCTGCTGGAAACCAACTTGTACCTGCTGAGCGGGGCGTTCTGCCCCTCCCTGTCTTACAACCGCGACAACGAACAGGTGATCCTGATCGGCCACGTCCCCCTGGAAAACCTCACCGCCGAGCGCCTGCTCGGGCTGATGGGCGGTGCCGCCGACATGGCGTTGATTTGGCGAGAGGGCTACTTCTTCGACGGCGCCAGCGCAAACGACGCCGCCAAGACCACCCAACCCAAACCCACCCCCCGTAGCACCGGGCTCAACAGCGCCCTGTCAATCTAGGAGAGCACGACATGCCAGAATTATCAGTAGGACGAAGCACCAGCTCGGCGGCGTTGCACCAGCAGGACGATCGAATCACACCGGTGGGAACCAGCCTGTCCGGGCAGGTTCGTCCCTCCACAAATCCCCTGGTGCCTTATCACTTCGAAGGAAAACCAACCGACAAGACTCAGCAAACCCTAAAGACCAGACAGCAGCGCCTGACAGGGCTGGTCAACAGCCTCGGCAAGAAAAACCCTGAAAACGATCCCATCGGCTATGCACGCGAGCACATGAGCCTGGAAGGCAAAGTACTGGGCTACGCGCCAGGGGCAAGCTATCAAGATGTACAGAAGCACTTGGCCGAACTCGGCGGCACGTCGCACCCGATGCTGTCGGGCCACGAAGAAACCGCAGCATTCGTCAAGGACTTCAATGAGTATCTGGGCAAGAACGAGGATGACAGGAAAGAAGACGGCGGTTTCAAAGCCGTCTGGGACAAACACTGCGAGCGCATGGGTAATACCCTTGGCGCCTATCATTCGTTGTGCCAGGAAGTTATCGAAAGCACCCCGGAAGGGGATGAACGTACGGATCTGCAAAGCAGCCATGATGCCTTCCGCGGTTATGCCAAAGGCGTCATGCAAGCCATGACGCAAGAGCTGCCCGATCGCTTGAATACCTTTATGGAAAGCCGCATCGAGCACGCACGCAGTGTGATGAACAACGAGGGCCTTTCCCAGCCCGAACGAGACCAGGCGACCTCTGAACTGAACCAACTGATCAAGGTTCAGGTGGAGTTTGAGGAATTAGTGGACAAGGAGGGCGACAAGCCCAGCGAGCTGACGAAGGCGACGAAGAAAAACGAGGTGCTGGACACGGCACTCAAAAACGTCGGTCGCCAGGACTATGTCGCTGACCTCAAGACCCACAGTGGATTCCGGACGGGGCTGGCGGTATTTGCCGATGCGGGCATCCCGCAAGGCTTCGCCTCCTCGACTCACTTCGGCGCCAGCACCGCGGCAATCGACGATGAGCTGGAAGGTACGCACCTCGCAGCCCACGCTGCTGGGACCTCGGCCGTCCTGGGGGCCGCCCATAAAGTGGTCAGCGACAGCGCCCGCCCCATCATCCAGACCATCGTCGATAAAACCATCGGCAGTGGCCTGGAGAAGGTCGATCCGCTGTCGGTGTACCCCAAGGCCCTGCAAGAGGTGACGATGAATGGGCGGCGGGTCGCCAATCCTAACCGCGAGGCGCTCGACAAGACGCAGCAAGACAAGCGCACTGATTTCCTGCTTAAACAAAACGCCAATAACTTTGGCACCATCAGCGGCGACTTCACCGGTTACATCGCTTTCGGTGCGGCTCATGCGGTACGAGAAGTCCTGAATCAATTCACCAGCGTGAACGCTTCGGGCATCGGTGCCCGCAGCCTGGCGTCCGCAGTCGGTGGCACGCTTATGGCCGGCGGTCAGGCAGTGTTCAAATACTCACAAACCCACGGTGACGAGAAGATCCCAACCTACCGGGTCAAAAACGAAACGCGCGAATGGAAAGAGCTCCTGCCCAAGGCCTTTGCCGAATCAAGCAAAGTACTCCCGACCAACATGGCCAATATCAGTGACTATGCCAACCGAATCGTTGGCGTCGGTGCAGGTATTACCATGCGCACCGCAGTGGGAGACGCCGCCGCGCCAGGCGAAGATGCCGAGACACTGGAAAAAATGCAGCAGATCATCACGACCTTCTTCTCCTCGGGCCTGACCCTGCTTCCGTTCTTCGCCAACAGCGTAGCGGCACCGCTGGAAAACAAAGCGTTGAACGACGGCAAGGACGACCTGACCGCACGCGCCAACGTTCCATGGCAGAACCTCACGAATGCAAATCGGGACAGCCTGCCCCATACCCAGCCCCCCGGTTGGAGGCGCGCAGGCGAGAACGTCTATCACGGCACTCGAGGTGCTTCTCAACTGGTTCCGCAAGCCACGGTCGCTGGGCTCAACCTGGGTGCCGAGTGGGTCAAGAGCGTGGTAGTACGGCCTAAGGATACGGCGGCTGGCAACACGATGGAGTTGGCCGAACGAGGCGAAGCGCCACCCCAGAGCGGGCCGTCCACCGAATCGGCACCGGCTACCCGGCCAAGCTGATGACCCGTCGGACCATTCTTTGATGGCTCGACGGTCACCGGCTTAAACCTCCCCT
Organism: Pseudomonas halotolerans; assembly: GCF_039581215.1. NCBI lineage: Bacteria > Pseudomonadati > Pseudomonadota > Gammaproteobacteria > Pseudomonadales > Pseudomonadaceae > Pseudomonas > Pseudomonas halotolerans. The sequence continues at coordinate 153,904 of NZ_JBCNTJ010000007.1, read as the reverse complement.
CCCATCACCGGTCGCAGGAGCTTCCTGCGGCCGCGCCCCCTGACACACGCCGACTTACAGCCCTTGCACTTCGACGACGGCAGACGTGATTGTTGTGCCGATCAACGATAGCCTTGCGATTTTATGCGCCAGCCCCCCAGCCCAGCCGCCGCCCGATATCTTGCACCGCTTATACTCCGGCCCATGAAGCAGCCTGGAGAAAATCCCTCCGACGGACGATGCGCCGGGAAGCGGCCGTATGCTAAACAGGGAATCAACAGCGAGGCCATGGGACCGCTGTCATCAGAATAAGGATTTAGCATGAAACGCACCCTCATCGCCTTCCTGTCATTGGTCGTCACCGCCATCATCGTCGCGGGGGGCTACCTCTACAGCAAGCAGCCCACCCGCCAGGGCACGGTGCAGCTGCAGGGGTTGCAGGGCTCGGTGACCGTGCGCTATGACGAACGCGGCGTGCCGCATATTCGCGCCGAAAACGAAACCGACCTGTACCGCGCCCTGGGTTATGTCCATGCCCAGGACCGGCTGTTTCAAATGGAGATCATGCGCCGCCTCGCCCGTGGCGAACTGGCCGAGGTGCTGGGGCCAAAGCTGCTCGACACCGACAAGCTGATGCGCAGCCTGCGCATCCGCGAGCGCGCCGCGACCTATGTGACCGAACAAGACCCTCAATCGCCGGCCTGGATCGCGATGCAGGCGTACCTGGATGGCATCAACCGCTACCAGGAAACCCACGCCAGGCCGGTGGAATTCGATGTGCTGGGCATCCCCAAGCGTCCTTTCACAGCAGAGGACACCGTGAGCATTACCGGCTACATGGCCTACAGTTTTGCGGCGGCGTTTCGCACCGAGCCGCTTTTGACCTATGTGCGCGACCAACTGGGCAGCGACTACTTGGATATCTTCGACCTCGACTGGCAGCCCAAGGGCGTGCTGGCCGCAGGTCACCAGAGCGGCCTGCCCCTGGCCGCCGCCGACTGGAAAGACCTCAACGCCCTGGCCCGCCTGAGTGAACAGGCCCTGGCTGAAAACGGCTTGCCGCAGTTCGAAGGCAGCAATGCCTGGGCGGTCTCCGGCAGCCGCACTCACAGTGGCAAGCCGCTGCTGGCAGGCGACCCGCACATTCGCTTTTCCGCGCCATCGGTGTGGTACGAAGCGCATCTGTCCGCGCCGGGTTTCGAGCTCTACGGTCACTACCAGGCATTGATGCCGTTTGCGACGCTGGGCATGAACAAGGATTTTGGCTGGAGCATCACCATGTTCCAGAACGACGACCTGGACCTGATCGCCGAGAAGGTCAACCCGGAGAATCCCGAACAGGTCTGGTATCGCGACCAATGGGTGGACATGACCCGCAGCGAACAACAGATCGCGGTCAAGGGCCAGGCGCCGGTGACGCTGGTGCTGCGCCAGTCGCCCCATGGTCCGATCGTCAACGATGCTCTCGGCGCAAACGCGGGCAAGACACCGATCGCCATGTGGTGGGGTTTTCTGGAAAGTCGCAATCCGATCCTCGACGCCTTTTACCAGCTCAATCGCGCCGATACCCTGGCCAAGGCCCGCGGCGCCTCGGCCAAGATCCACGCGCCGGGCCTGAACGTCGTGTGGGCCAACGCCAAGGGCGATATCGGCTGGTGGGCCGCCGCGCAGTTGCCCAAGCGGCCGGCCGGCGTGAAACCCGGGTTCATCCTCGATGGCAGCAGCCCGGAAGCGGAAAAGGAAGGCTTCTACCCGTTCAGCAGCAACCCCCAGGAAGAGAACCCGGCCCGAGGCTACATCGTGTCGGCCAATTTCCAGCCGGTCTCGGCCAGCGGCATGGAAATTCCGGGTTATTACAACCTTGCCGACCGCGGCCAGAAACTCAACCTCCAGCTCGGCGACAAGCAGGCCAAGTGGGACATCGACACCACCCGCAAACTGCAACTGGGCACCACCACCGCCTACGGCCCGCGCTTGCTCGCGCCTTTGCTGGCGGTGCTGCGTAACGAGGTCAGCGACCCCCAGGAACGCAAATGGGTGGAGCAACTGGCCCAATGGCAGGGCGACTATCCGCTGGACTCCATCAGCGCCACGCTGTTCAACCAGTTCCTGTTCAATCTGGCCGACGCCGCCCTGCACGATGAGTTGGGCGACGGGCTCTTCGAAACCGCGCTGTCGACCCGAGTGATCGACGCCGCGCTGCCGCGCCTGGCAGCATCAGAGAATTCGCCCTGGTGGGACGATCGCACAACCCCGGGCAAGGAGACCCGTGCCGACACGGTGATGAGCGCCTGGAGCAAGAGCCTGGCGCACTTGAAGGCCACCCTGGGCGAGGATGCCAGCCAATGGCAATGGGGCAAGGCGCATACCCTGACCCATGGCCATCCGCTGGGCCTGCAAAAGCCACTGGACCGAATATTCAACGTCGGCCCCTTTGCCGCACCCGGCACCCATGAAGTGCCCAACAACCTCTCGGCCAAAATCGGCCCGGCGCCGTGGCCGGTGACCTATGGCCCTTCCACCCGACGCATCATCGACTTCGCCGATCCGGCCCACAGCGTCACCATCAACCCCGTCGGCCAAAGCGGCGTGCCGTTCGACAAGCATTACGAGGATCAGGCCGAGGCTTACATCGAAGGGCTGTACTACCAGGCGCATCTGGCCGAAATAGAAGTGACGGCCAATACCCGCAGCACCTTGAAGCTGCTGCCGGTCGGGGTCGAGCCCTGAGCCCAATGGCGGGCAGCGCTTTTCATCAATTAACAGGCTTGGGCGTTATTTATGGTCAAGACTGGAAGGGTTTAACAAACCACCCTCTTTATGGAGTCAACCCGATGTTCATCAACTGGTCCGAACTGCTGCCCACCATCAAAAGTGCCTTCGGCGCCCTGGGCAAAAGCAATCCGAAAATGGTCAAGGCCTACATGGCCCTGGATGAAGCTGCGGCCGATAACAACGTGCTGGATGCCAAGACCCGGGAGCTGATCTCCATCGCCGTGGCGATCACGACCCGGTGTGACGGTTGCATCGGCGTGCATACCGATGCGGCCATCAAGGCCGGCGCCACCCGCGAAGAGATCGCCGCCACCCTGGCCACCGCGGTTTCGCTGAATGCCGGCGCGGCGTATATCTACTCCCTGCGGGCGCTGGAAGCGCATGATGCGTTGAAAAAATAAGGGCAGCGGTGCCTATACCATCGCGCCGAAATTCAGCCTGAACTGTTGCGGTGTCACGCCCAACCTGCGATTGAATACGCTGCGCATGTGCTGGGCATCACGAAAACCGCATTGATAAGCCACGGTCTTGAGCGGCGCACGGGTGCTTTCCAGCATGACCCGCGCCGCATCCACCCGGGCCTGTTCGACAAATTGTGCCGGCGTGACCTTCGCTTCCCGGGCAAACACTCGCGAGAAGTTGCGCTGGCTCATGTTCGCCGCAGTGGCCAGGTCGGCGATGGTCAGGTCACCGTTGAGATTCGCCAGGACATACGACTGAACCTTGGCCACCGCCGAGGCCGGTTCGGCGTGGGGGACGAGAAAGGGGCTGAACTGCGATTGGCCGCCCGAGCGCTGGGTAAAGACCACCAGGCGCTTGGCGACGTTCAGTGCCACGTCCGGGCCGTGGTCCTGCGCCAGCAAGAACAACGACAGGTCGATCCCCGCCGTGACCCCGGCCGAGGTGCAGAGCTTACCGTCCTGGATGTATAAACGATCCGCTTCGACCCGTGTCGAGGGACACATCTGCGTCAGCGCCGCGGCGTCGTTCCAGTGGGTGGTGACAATGCGTCCCTCGAGCAGTCCGGCCCGGGCGAGCAGGAACGCACCATTGCAGATCGAGCCAAAACGACGGGCCAGAGCGCAGGCATCGCGCAGCCAGGCGTCGAACGCTGCACCAAAACTCATCGACGGCAACTGTGGACCACCCGCGACCAATAGCAGGTCATAGGCCTGTAACGCTTGGCCGAAATGTCGGTGGGCATTGAGGGATAATCCATTGGAGCAGGACATCGCTCCATGCTCGACGCCGATCACTTCCAGCCCATAGCGATCCTTCGGAGCGAGGAAACGATTGGCTTCGCAGAACACATCCAGGGGGCCAGTGACATCCAGTGACTGGACGCCCGGGAACACCACGATGGCAACGGTTCTTTGCATGGACTTGCTCACCTTTGCAGACTGACCACCCGCACCCTAGCCAATCCACTGATCAGAAGCCAGTTGGCACGAAACCCAGGATCATTGGCCGGGATCGCAGCCATGGCGCGATTGTCCCGATGTCCGCCTGCGAACAGACTCAAACCTTCGGCGCCATCAAGGCGCAACGTCTGGAGCAGAACAGCATGAACAGCATCGCCGGCATCAGCATCCCCGACAGCGCCCTTGCTCGCGCTACCACCGAATACATCCGAGATATCGAGTCCGAACTGTTGTACCACCACTCGCGCCGGGTGTTTCTTTTCGGTGCCTTGAGCGGCGAACGACAGCAGTTGGCTTACGACCCGCAATTGCTCTACGTCGGCGCGATGTTCCATGACTTGGGACTGATGGATGGCCACCGCAGTGACGGCGAACGTTTCGAAGTGGATGGCGCAAATGCCGCCGCCGCTTTCCTCAAACCCTACGGGTTGAGTGATGACGACATTGAACAGGTGTGGCTCTCCATTGCCCTGCACACCACGCCAGGCATACCTAAGCACCTGCGCCCCACCGTCGCCCTGGTCACCGCCGGCGTGGAGATGGACGTCCTGGGCATGGACTACGCCGCTTTCCCCGCCTGGCAACGTGATGCTGTGGTGCACGCACATCCGCGGGGCGAAGGGTTCAAGGAATGCATCATCTGCGCATTCGCCGACGGGTTGCGTCATCGCCCGCAGACCACCTTCGGCAATGTCAAAACCGATGTGTTGGTAGATCAGGAGCCGGGCTTCAGGCCGGTGAATTTTGTCGAAATCATCCGTTCCTCACCCTGGAGTTCGTAATCCAACCACCCTTTCATCGACTGATACACGGCTTCGCGAGCAGGCTCGCTCCCACATTGGACTTGGGCCTGACCCCGGATTTGTGGGCAACAAAAAGACCTGTGGGAGCGGGCTTGCTCGCGAAGGCAGACTGACATTCAACATCTCCGTCGACTGTCACACCGCTTTCGCGAGCAAGCCCGCTCCCACAGTGACTCAGCGGCCGGTCAGACCGGCGCGGTCTCGGCCCGGCGCGGATCTGGCTGTTTCCAGGAGTCGGCGGCGCTTTCTTCGATGGCTTGCTGGATTGCCCGCTTGCGGTTTTCTTCGGCGCGGCGGCTGAAGTACCAGACCAGGAACGTCACCAGCGACACGGCCAACAGGATCAGGCTCGCCACGGCGTTGATTTCCGGCTTGACCCCCAGGCGTACCGCCGAGAACACTTCCATCGGCAAGGTGGTCGAGCCCGGACCGGAGACGAAACTCGCCAGCACCAGGTCGTCCAGCGACAAGGCGAACGACATCATGCCACCTGCCGCCAGCGATGGCGCGATCATCGGGATGGTGATCAGGAAGAACACCTTCCATGGCCGCGCCCCCAGGTCCATGGCCGCTTCCTCGATGGACAGGTCCAGCTCACGCAAGCGTGCCGAGACCACTACCGCCACATAGGCCGAGCAGAACGTGGTGTGGGCGATCCAGATCGTGACGACGCCACGCTCCTGGGGCCAGCCGATCATCTGCGCCATCGCCACGAACAGCAGCAACAGCGACAGACCGGTGATCACTTCCGGCATCACCAGCGGTGCGGTGACCAGGCCGCCGAACAGCGTGCGGCCCTTGAAATGGGTAATGCGCGTCAGCACGAAGGCCGCCAGTGTACCCAGGGCCACCGCGGCGATCGCCGTATAGCAGGCGATTTCCAGCGAACGCACTACCGAACCCATCAACTGGCTGTTGTCCAGCAGACCGACGTACCACTTGACCGACCAGCCGCCCCACACCGTCACCAGTTTCGAGGCGTTGAAAGAGTAAATCACCAGGATCAGCATCGGCGCATAGATGAACAGCAAACCCAGCACCAGCATCAGGCTTGAAAAACTGAAGCGCTTCATTCCTTGCCCTCCATTTCTTTGGCCTGACTGCGGTTGAACAGGATGATGGGCACAATCAGGATCGCCAGCATCACCACTGCCAGCGCGGACGCCACCGGCCAGTCACGGTTGTTGAAGAACTCCTGCCACAGCACTTTACCGATCATCAGGGTTTCCGGGCCGCCCAGCAGTTCCGGGATGACGAACTCGCCCACCACCGGGATGAACACCAGCATGCAGCCAGCGATGATGCCGTTCTTGGACAGCGGCACGGTGATTTTCCAGAAACTGTTGAAGGTGCTCGATCCCAGGTCGGACGCTGCTTCCAGCAGACTGGCATCGTGCTTCACCAGGTTGGCGTAGAGCGGCAGGATCATGAACGGCAGGTACGAGTAGACGATACCGATGTACACCGCCAGGTTGGTGTTGAGGATCTGCAGCGGTTCGCTGATCCAGCCCATGCTCATCAAAAACCCGTTGAGCAGACCGTTGTTGCTGAGGATGCCCATCCAGGCGTAGACGCGGATCAGGATCGCGGTCCAGGTCGGCATCATGATCAGCAGCAGAAGCACCGTTTGCAGGTCCGAGCGGGCCTTGGCGATGGCGTAGGCCATCGGGTAGCCGATCAGCAGGCACAAGACGGTGCTGATCAACGCGATCTTCAGCGAGCCGAGGTAGGCGGCGATGTACAGGTCATCTTCGCTGAGCAGCACATAGTTACTGAAATTGAGCAGTACCTGCAGCTTCTGGTCGATGTAGCTGTAGATCTCGGTGTACGGCGGAATGGCCACGTCGGCTTCGGCAAAACTGATCTTCAGGACGATGAAGAACGGCAACATGAAGAACAGGAACAGCCAGATGAAGGGCACCCCGATGACCAGCTGACGGCCACCGGGCGTTATTCGGTCGAGTCGGCGTTTGAATTTGCGCATGTTCATGAGCGAAGCACCACGCCGCTGTCGTCTTCCCACCAGACAAATACCTGGTCGCCCCAGGTCGGGCGCTGGCCACGGCGTTCGGCGTTCGCGACGAAAGACTGCACCAGCTTGCCGCTCGGCAACTCGACGTAGAACACCGAATGGCCACCCAGGTAGGCGATGTCATGGACCTTGCCGCTGGACCAGTTGTGCTCGCAATCCGGCTGCTCGGCAGTGACCAGCAACTTTTCCGGGCGGATGGCGTAGGTGACGGACTTGTCCTGCACCGAGGTACTGATGCCGTGGCCCACGTAGATGTGGCGGTCCAGGTCCTTGCAGGTCAGCACCGCGTGACCTTCGGCGTCTTCGACCACCTCGGTCTCGAAGATGTTGACGTTGCCGATGAACTCACAGACCAGCCGGCTGGTGGGGGTTTCGTAGATGTCGATCGGGCTGCCGATCTGGGCGATCCAGCCCAGGTGCATGATCGCGATGCGTTCGGCCATGGTCATGGCCTCTTCCTGGTCGTGGGTCACCATGACGCAGGTTACGCCAACCCGCTCAATGATCTCGACCAGCTCAAGCTGCATTTGCGAGCGCAGCTTCTTGTCCAAGGCACCCATCGGCTCGTCGAGCAGCAACAGCTTGGGCCGCTTGGCCAGGGAACGGGCCAGGGCCACACGCTGACGCTGGCCGCCAGAAAGCTGGTGCGGCTTGCGCTTGGCGTACTGGCTCATCTGCACCAGCTTGAGCATTTCGGCCACACGGGCGTCGATCTCGGCTTTCGGGATCTTGTCCTGTTGCAAGCCGAAGGCAATGTTCTGCGCCACGGTCATGTGAGGAAACAAGGCGTAGGACTGGAACATCATGTTGATCGGCCGCTCATAGGGCGGCATGTCGGTGATGTCTACTCCGTCGAGGAAAATGCGCCCCTCCGTGGGCCGTTCGAAACCCGCCAGCATGCGCAGCAAGGTGGATTTGCCCGATCCCGAACCGCCGAGCAGGGCGAAGATTTCGCCTTTCTTGATTTCCAGGGACACATCGTCCACGGCAATCGTCTCGTCGAACTTTTTCGTGACCCGGTCGATTTTGACCAACACCTGCTTGGGTGTCTGGTCGCCCTCGAGGGCTTTCTTATAGGCGCCGGAGGCAACTGCCATTTACGAAACTCCCACAAAATTTGCAGCTCGCCCTGCGCGGACGAGCCTTGGAATAGTTAAAGCGCTGAGGCTATTTGCCTGACTTGACCCTGGTCCAACTGCGGGTCATGACGCGCTGGATCTTGGGCGGCAGTTCGGAGTTGACATACAGCTTGTCGACGACCGCCTGCGGTGGGTAAACCGCTTCATCGGTGCGCACGTCCTGGTCCATCAGCTCGCCGGCCTTGGGGTTCGGGTTCGCATAGCCGACGTAATCACTGACCTTGGCGATCACCTCGGGCTTGAGCAAGTAATTGATGAAGGCGTGGGCTTCTTTGGCGTTGGAGGCGTCGCGCGGGATCGCCAGCATGTCGAACCAGAGGTTGGCGCCCTCTTTAGGGATCACATAAGCGATCTCGATGCCCTTTTTCGCTTCTTCAGCACGTTCGCGGGCCTGGAAGATGTCGCCGGAGAAACCGGCGGCCACGCAGATCTCGCCATTGGCCAGATCGGAGATGTATTTGGAGGAGTTGAAGTAGGTCACGTAAGGCCGAATCTTGAGCAACTGGGCCTCGGCCTTCTTGTAGTCCTCAGGGTTTTGGCTGTTGGGGTCAAGGCCCAGGTAATTGAGCATCGCCGGAATCATCTCGTCGCCCGAATCGAGGAACGAAACGCCACAGCTGGACAGCTTCTTGATGTTTTCCGGTTCGAACAGCATGGCCCACGAATCGATCTTGTCGACGCCCAGCGCCGCTTTGACCTTCTCGACGTTGTAGCCGATGCCGTTGGTGCCCCACAGATAAGGCACGGCGTACTGATTGCCCGGGTCATTCTTTTCCAGGCGCTTGAGCAGCACCGGGTCCAGGTTGGCATAGTTGCTCAACTGCGACTTGTCGAGTTTCTGGAACGCCCCGGCTTTGATCTGCTTGCCCAGAAAATGATTGGACGGCACAACCACGTCATAACCGGTACGACCGGCCAGCAATTTGCCTTCCAGGGTTTCGTTGGAGTCGAAGACGTCATACACCGGCTTGATCCCCGTGGCCTTTTCAAAGTCCGCCAGGGTGGTCTCGCCAATGTAGTCCGACCAGTTATAAATATGCACGGTGGAGGCAGCCTGGACGCTGACGGCAAGCGTCAATCCGGCACCGATCAGCATGGCATTGCGTAGCAAAGAAAAAACAGGCACGTGGAGGTCCTCTTAAATAGTTGGGCCCAAGTTGCCCCCGTTACCTGGCAGCGATGTGCCCTGCAACAAAACCGGCGCGCAACTTACCCTCGATAAACCGATCCAGCAAAACTTTTAGTCATTTAATTGTTCCCGTTGCCGCCGCCGCAGGGCCGGCGGCAACAGGAAGATGCTTCAGACCGGCTTATTTACCGGACTTGATCTTGGTCCAGCTGCGGGTGATCAAACGCAACGTGCCGGCATCCAGATCGCTGATTGCATACAGCTGCTTCTTCACTTCGTCAGACGGGTAGATGCTCGGATCGCTGGTGATGTCCTTGTCCACCAGTGGCGTGGCCGCCTTGTTGCCGTTCGGGAAACGCACGGCGTTGGTGATTTCAGCCATGATCTGCGGCTGCATCAGGAAGTTCATGAACTTGTAGGCGGATTCGACGTTCTCGGCGTCCTTCGGAATAGCGACCATGTCATAGAAAGTGCCGGCGCCTTCTTTGGGAATGACGTAGCTGAGCTTGACCTTGTCTCCTGCTTCCTTGGCGCGTTCCTTGGACTGCTCCAGGTCACCGGAGTAGCCCACGGCCACGCAGATGTTGCCGTTGGCCAGGTCCGAGATGTATTTGGAGGAGTGGAAATAGGCAACCGAAGGACGAATCTTCAGGAACAGGTCTTCAGCGGCCTTCAGGTCAGCCTTGTCCTTGCTGTCGGTCGGCTTGCCCAGGTAATGCAGTGCCGCCGGGATCATTTCGGTCGGCGCATCGAGGAAGCTCACGCCGCAGCTCTTGAGCTTGGCCATGTTTTCCGGTTTGAACACCACGTCCCACGAGTCGATCTTGTCGATACCCAGCGCGGCCTTGACCTTCTCCGGGTTGTAGCCAATACCGATGGAGCCCCACATGTAGGGGAAGGCGTATTTGTTGCCCTTGTCGCTGGCGTCGCCCACGGCCTTGAGCAAGTCCGTGTCCAGGTTCTTCCAGTTCGGCAGCTTGGACTTGTCCAGCTCCTGATAAACGCCAGCCTTGATCTGCTTGGCCAGGAAGTTGTTCGACGGCACCACGATGTCATAGCCGGACTTGCCCGCCAGCAACTTGGCTTCCAGGGTCTCGTTGCTGTCGAACACGTCGTAGACGACCTTGATCCCCGACTCTTTCTCGAACTTGGCGACCGTGTCCGGTGCAATGTAATCGGACCAGTTATAGACGTGCAGCACTTTGTCGTCCGCCTGAACAGCACTCGCCATCACGCCCGTCAGGGACATGGCGAGAAGGGTCTTGCCAGCCATCTTCATACCTAATGTCTTCATGCCTAATGCCTTCATGAAAAATGCTCCAGTTATTCTTCTTAGCCGTCGTTCAGTAGCCGGCTCGCGGGCAACTTGAACAGCCGGTAGTCTGGCAAGTTAAGGGCCAGGCTTTCAACAAAAGCCCTGCCTTTATTCACGCCGGGCGAGACCCGTACGGGCGCCTCGCTCAGAGCCTAGCACTTAGCCTTGCACCGCACTGAGCGTCAGGTCCAGGCAATGCCGCGCCTTGGTCACCAGCTCATCGATCTCGCCCTTGCTGATCACCAGCGGCGGCGCAATGATCATAGTGTCACCCACGGCACGCATGATCAGCCCGTTATCAAAACAGAACTGTCGGCAGATCATGCCCACACCCTTGCCTTCGTAACGTTTGCGCGTGGCCTTGTCCTGGACCAGTTCGATCGCCCCCAGCAAACCGACCCCGCGCACCTCACCCACCAACGGATGATCGTTCAGTTCCCGCAGGCGTTGTTGCAAATAGGGTGCCGTTTCGCCGTGAACGCGTTCGATGATCTTTTCGTCGCGCAGGATACGGATGTTTTCCAAGGCTACCGCAGCGGCGACCGGGTGACCGGAATAGGTAAAACCGTGGTTGAAGTCGCCGCCTTCGTTGAGCACCGCCACCACATCGTCGCGCACGATCAGGCCGCCCATGGGGATATAACCGGAAGTCAGGCCCTTGGCGATGGTCATCATGTGGGGTTTCAACCCGTAGTGATCGGTACCGAACCACTCACCGGTGCGACCGAAACCACAGATCACTTCATCAGCCACGAACAGAATGTCGTACTTGGCGAGGATTTCCTTCATGCGCGGCCAGTAGCTGTCCGGCGGCACGATCACTCCGCCCGCGCCCTGGATCGGCTCGGCGATGAAGGCACCGACATTGTCGACGCCGATTTCCAGGATCTTTTCTTCCAACTGGTTGGCGGCCCATACGCCGAACTCTTCCGGGCTCATGTCGCCGCCCTCGCCGAACCAGTAAGGTTGGGCGATGTGGACAATGCCGGGGATCGGCAGGTCGCCCTGCTCGTGCATGTACGTCATGCCGCCCAGGCTCGCGCCGGCCACGGTCGAACCGTGATAACCGTTCTTGCGGCTGATGATGACTTTTTTGTTCGGCTGGCCCTTGATCGCCCAGTAGTGGCGGACCATGCGCAGCATGGTGTCGTTGCCCTCGGAGCCGGAGCCGGTGAAGAACACGTGGTTCATGCCTTCAGGGGCGATGTCGGCGATGGCTTTGGACAACTCCAGTACCGGCGGGTGAGCGGTCTGGAAGAACAGGTTGTAGTACGGCAGCTCGCGCATTTGTTGGCTGGCGGCGTCGGCCAGTTCGTCACGGCCGTAGCCGACGGCCACGCACCAGAGGCCAGCCATGCCATCGAGGATCTTGTTGCCTTCACTGTCCCACAGGTAAACGCCCTTGGCGTGGGTGATGATGCGCGGGCCTTTCTCTTTGAGCTGCTTGAAGTCGCTGAATGGCGCCAGGTGGTGATCGTTGCTCAGGGCCTGCCATTTACGGGTTTGCGGATTGTTGCCGGTCATGCGAATTCTCCTTGTATATCGGTGGGGACGGAACTGCCCGAAGCAGCCCCGCCCGGCGCTTCAGACGGCAAAGAGCAGGAATTCCCGCTCCCACGAACTGATGACGCGCTTGAAGTTTTCATGCTCGGCCCGCTTGACCGCGACGTAGCCTGTGATGAATTTCTTGCCCAGGTATTTCTCGATGGTGGCGCTGTTTTCCATGCGCTCGAGGGCATCTTCGATGGTCAGTGGCAGGCGCAGGTTGCGACGTTCATACCCTCGTCCCACCACCGGCGCGCTCGGGTTGATGCCTTCGACCATGCCGATGTAACCGCACAACAGGCTGGCGGCGATGGCCAGGTACGGGTTGGCGTCGGCACCCGGCAAACGGTTTTCTACCCGACGGTTCTGCGGCCCGGCTTCCGGTACGCGCAGACCCACGGTGCGGTTCTCTTCACCCCATTCCACGTTCACCGGCGCCGACGTGTCCGGCAGGAAGCGGCGGAACGAGTTCACATTGGGGGCGAACAGCGGCAGCAGCTCGGGGATGAACTTCTGCAGCCCGCCGATGTGGTTCAGGAACAGCGTGCTCATGGTCCCGTCTTCATTGGAAAAGACGTTCTTGCCGGTTTCTTTGTCGATGATGCTCTGGTGCAGGTGCATCGCACTGCCGGGCTCGCCGGTCATGGGCTTGGCCATGAAGGTGGCGGCTACGTTGTGCTTGAGCGCCGCCTCGCGCATGGTGCGCTTGAACACCAGGATCTGGTCGGCCAGGGACAAGGCGTCGCCGTGACGGAAATTGATTTCCATCTGTGCCGTGCCGTCCTCATGGATCAGCGTATCGAGGTCCAGCTCCTGCAGTTCGCACCAGTCGTAGACGTCTTCGAACAGCGGATCGAATTCGTTGGCCGCTTCAATCGAAAATGACTGGCGGCCGGTTTCCGGGCGACCGGAGCGGCCAATGGGCGGCTGCAACGGGAAGTCCGGGTCGTCGCTGCGCTTGGTCAGGTAGAACTCCATTTCCGGCGCGACGATCGGTTGCCAGCCCTTGTCGGCATAGAGCTTGAGCACTTTCTTGAGCACGTTGCGCGGCGACAGTTCGATGGGATTGCCATGTTTGTCGTACGAGTCGTGGATAACCTGGGCTGTGGGCTCAATGGCCCAGGGCACAAGGAACACTGCGTTTTCGTCCGGACGGCACATCATGTCGATGTCGGCAGGGTCGAGCAGTTCGTAATAGATGTCGTCTTCGACATAGTCGCCCGTAACGGTCTGGAGCAGAACGCTCTCGGGCAGGCGCATGCCTTTTTCGGCAATGAACTTGTTGGTCGGCGAGATCTTGCCCCGGGTGATACCGGTCAGATCGCCAATCATGCATTCGACTTCTGTGATCTTATGGTCTTTCAACCAATCGGTGAGCTGGTCGAGGTTGTTACTCATAAATGCCTCTAGGCGTGAGTTTCCTGGCTGCTATTTAGTAGTCAGGCGTTGTTTGACGCATCGGCGTCGCGTTGTATTGCCCTTGCCCGGCAGGCATCGCCAAATGCCTGAAAAATCGCAAGGTAGTGCGGATGGGAGCTTACCCCCCATTCAGGGTGCCATTGCACACCTAAAGCAAAAGCCTTGCCTCCTGGCACCGAAACAGCCTCGATCAGGCCATCCGGCGCCACCGCTTCGGCCCGCAACCCAGGCGCCAGACGCTCGATACCCTGGCTGTGGATCGAATTGACCTGAATCACCTGCGGCAGTCCCAGGCCTGCCAGGATGCCACCGGGCAGGATATGCATGGCGTGAGCCGGGCCGTACTGGACATCCACCGCTTGAGTGTCGTCTTCACGATGATCGATGAAGGTTCCGACTTCATGAACCTTCTGATGCAGGCTGCCGCCAAAGGCAACGTTCATTTCCTGGAACCCCCGGCAAATACCCAGCACCGGAACGCCCGCATCGACAGCAGCGCGGATCATCGGCAGGGTGGTGGCATCGCGTGCAGGATCATGAGCAGTGCCCGGCGCACTGGCGGGGCCTTGATAATGAACAGGTTCTATATTGGAAGGAGAACCGGTAAAAAGAATACCGTCCAGGGCGTCCAGAATATCGGACGGCGGGAACAGATCCGCCAGGGACGGAATCAGCACTGGCAAGCCCTTGGCAGCTGTCGCGACAGCCCGGGAATATTTGTCGCCACTGATGTGATACGCATGCAGGCCAATCTGCCTGGAGCAGGTGGTGACGCCGATTAACGGCAGGCGAGACATGGAGCACCCCGGTATTATTGCTGTTATGGGTTTGAATCGAGCTTAGCCTTGTTCATTTTTTTACACAACACCCCCGTAAAAAATACAACACGGCCCGCTCAAACCTGCGGGCGCCACCGCCCCCCAAAGGGAAAAAACGCCCCAAATTGCCTCAAAAAAGCCCCGGAGGTGCTTTTTTAGAGCAAAAAAGGCCCAGCTTGACTTCGGCATGCCGTTCGGGTTGACTGGGTTTAGAAGAGATCAATGATTGATATTTTTAACAACAAAGGTGTTGCATCATGTCGGTACCCCCGCGTGCCGTTCAGCTTAACGAAGCGAACGCGTTCCTTAAGGAACATCCTGAGGTTCTGTACGTTGACCTTCTGATTGCGGATATGAATGGTGTGGTGCGCGGCAAGCGCATCGAACGCACCAGCCTCCACAAGGTTTACGAGAAAGGCATCAACCTGCCGGCCTCTTTATTTGCCCTGGATATCAATGGCTCCACGGTGGAAAGCACCGGCCTGGGCCTGGACATCGGCGACGCTGACCGGATCTGTTATCCAATCCCTGACACCCTATGCAACGAGCCCTGGCAGAAGCGCCCTACCGCGCAACTGTTAATGACCATGCACGAACTTGAAGGTGACCCTTTCTTCGCCGACCCTCGCGAAGTGCTACGCCAGGTCGTGACCAAGTTCGATGAACTGGGCCTGACCATCTGCGCGGCATTCGAGCTGGAGTTCTACCTGATCGATCAGGAGAACGTGAATGGACGCCCGCAACCGCCCCGCTCGCCGATCTCCGGCAAACGCCCGCACTCGACACAGGTCTACCTGATCGACGATCTCGACGAATACGTCGATTGCCTCCAGGACATTCTGGAAGGGGCCAAGGAGCAAGGCATTCCCGCCGACGCCATCGTCAAGGAAAGTGCCCCGGCGCAGTTCGAAGTGAACCTGCACCATGTGGCCGACCCGATCAAGGCCTGCGACTACGCGGTACTGCTCAAGCGCCTGATCAAGAACATCGCCTACGACCATGAAATGGACACCACCTTCATGGCCAAGCCGTATCCGGGCCAGGCGGGCAACGGCCTGCACGTTCACATTTCGATCCTGGATAAAGATGGCAAGAATATTTTTGCCAGCGAGGATCCCGAGCAGAACGCCGCACTGCGTCACGCGATCGGCGGTGTGCTCGAGACCCTACCGGCGCAGATGGCTTTCCTCTGCCCGAACGTGAACTCCTACCGTCGTTTCGGCGCACAATTCTACGTGCCGAACTCGCCGACCTGGGGCCTGGACAACCGCACCGTGGCCCTGCGTGTACCCACCGGCTCCGCCGATGCGGTGCGCCTGGAACACCGCGTGGCCGGCGCCGACGCCAACCCGTATCTGCTGATGGCCGCCGTACTGGCGGGCGTACACCATGGCCTGGTCAACAAGATCGAACCCGGTGCGCCGGTGGAAGGCAACAGCTACGAGCAGAACGAGCAAAGCCTGCCGAACAACTTGCGCGATGCCCTGCGCGAGCTGGACGACAGCGAAGTCATGGCCAAGTACATCGATCCGAAATACATCGATATCTTCGTGGCCTGCAAGGAAAGCGAGCTGGAGGAATTCGAACACTCCATCTCCGACCTTGAGTACAACTGGTACCTGCATACCGTGTAAATGGTTGCAGTAAAAATGACGCCGCGGCCCTTAAAGGCTGCGGCGTTTTTTTTGGCTGTTCACAACACCCATTGTGGCGAGGGAGCTTGCTCCCGCTGGGCTGCGCAGCAGCCCCAATAAAGCTAAATCGGTCAACCTGAAGCACCGCAGTGACTGACTTCGGGGCTGCTTCGCAGCCCAGCGGGAGCAAGCTCCCTCGCCACAGGAATTCCTTTCCCCACAAGCACAAGCTATGGACCCACCGCCCGCTCTGCGTACAATGCCCGGCAGCCCCGCAGGAGACACCGATGACGCGCACCGCCACCCCTCGCAAGCCTCGCGCACGCAGCCAGGCCCGGATCGACTCGATTCTCGATGCCGCCCGCACGCTGCTTGCTGCCGAAGGCGTGGCCAGCCTGTCGATCTACAGCGTCGCCGAGCGCGCCGGCATCCCGCCCTCCTCGGTGTATCACTTCTTCGCCAGCGTCCCGGCCCTGCTTCAAGGACTGACCGCCGACGTCCACGCCGCCTTTCGCGCCTGCCTGCAAGTGCCGATCGACCATGCGCGACTGAACCACTGGCACGATCTGTCGCGGCTGGTGGAGCAGCGCATGCTCTCCATCTACAGCCAGGACGCCGCCGCCCGCCAACTGATCCTGGCCCAGCATGGCCTGACCGAAGTCATTCAGGCCGACCGTCAGCACGATCTCGAACTCGGCGAATTGTTGCACAAGCTCTTCGCCCGACATTTCGAACTGCCGACACTGCCAAATGACGTTGATGTGTTCGCCCTGGCCATGGAGCTGGGCGACCGCGTCTACGCCCGCTCGGTGCAGCAACATGGCCAGATCACCCCGCGCATGGCCGAAGAAGGCATGCGCGTGTTCGATGCTTACCTGGGGTTGTATCTGCCGCCGTACCTGCCCAAACGTGAGCGCGTCTGACGCAACCTCATCATGCGGTGGGCGCCCTCGCGATAGCGTCGGATCCAGCAGCATTGATGGCTGATACACCGCTATCGCGAGCAAGCTCGCTCCCACAGGTTTTGCGTTTGCCTTAGCGATTGGGCTGCGGGGTGAGGCGCAGGTAGGGCTTCACCGCGCGATAGCCTTTAGGGAAACGCTGTTTGATTTCGTCTTCATCCTTGAGCGACGGCACGATCACGACTTCATCGCCGTCCTGCCAATTGGCCGGGGTGGCCACCTTGTAGTTGTCAGTCAGTTGCAACGAGTCGATCACCCGCAGGATCTCGTTGAAATTGCGCCCGGTGCTGGCCGGATAGGTGATGGTCAGGCGAATCTTCTTGTTCGGGTCAATCACGAACAGAGAACGCACGGTCAGGGTGTCGCTGGCGTTGGGGTGAATCAGGTCATACAGGTCCGAGACTTTGCGGTCAGCGTCAGCCAGGATCGGGAAATTGACGACCGCGTTCTGAGTTTCGTTGATGTCCTCGATCCATTTCTGGTGCGAGTCCACCGGGTCCACCGATAGTGCGATGGCCTTGACGCCGCGCTTGTCGAATTCACCCTTGAGGTTGGCGGTCAAGCCCAGCTCGGTGGTGCATACCGGGGTGAAGTCCGCCGGGTGGGAAAACAGCACACCCCAGCTATCGCCGAGCCATTGGTGGAAGCGGATCTTGCCCGCGCTGGAATCCTGTTCGAAGTCGGGGGCGATGTCGCCCAGTCTGAGACTCATGTGCAGCTCCTGATGGGGGTGCTTGGGGAGCCCAACTGTGCCTGCGTTTGACTCGGCTTAGAAAGACCGAATGTCGATTTGTTTATAACGTTTTCAAATATTAAAAAACTGTTCACTGGCGCCGGAGCACCATCGGAGCCAGGATGGCCGTGAGGTTCGAGAAGGCCTCGATTTGCTGAAAAGAGGAGAAGCTTCGAGAAAGGCTACAGGGGTGGGCCCGACTCGAAAATGCAAAAAGCCCCGTCCGGTGTGTTGCCGGGCGGGGCTTTTTTTATAGCTCTACGTCTTACATGAAGTTGTAAGTGTAGTTGAAGATCACGCGAGTCTGATCCTGATCATCGCCAACACCGCTGCTGCGGTAGGTACCGTGACGCACGGTGGTACCAAAGCCTTTCAACGCGCCCTGCTGGATGACGTAATCCACACGCATGTCGCGTTCCCACTCGGAGTAATCGCTTGCACCGCTGACGGTTTTGACGTCGTCACCACGCAGGTAGGAAACCGAGGCTTTCAGGCCCGGCACGCCCAAGGAAGCGAAGTCGTAGGAGTATTGGCCGAAGGTGGTGTTTTCACCAGCACGGACAAACCCGTTGATCATGCTGTCGGTGAACAGGTAGAAGCTCGCGCCGCCAGCACCTTCGTTACGACCGTTGCCATCAACTACGTTGGCCTGGTTCAGGTAGACAAATCCACCGTCATCGCCGACTTGCTGGTGACCCAACAGGAAGGCACTGCCGCCGAGGGTGTAAGTGAACATCGCGCTCCAGGTCTTGTTATCGACCTCGCCCGGGGTCTTGGCATAACCGCTGTTGTTGTTAAATTGATAGCCAGCGTCACCGTTACGGCCATCCGAGCTGCTATCGAAGTAACGCAGGTCGGTCTTGAAGGATTGACCTTCGCTGATCGGGAATACGTGTACGGCACCCAGGAAGTGCTGTTTGTAATAGTCCTGCAGGTTGGCGTAGTAGTACTGAAGGGTCAGGTCTTTGGTGACCTTCCAGTCAGCACCGGCAAAACGGAACTGGTTGCTCTCCTCGGTACCGCCAGCTATCGCCAGACCGGTACTGTTGCTCGATGCACGGCCCGTGGCGTGCTCCAGCTGACCGGCATTAATGGTGACGTTGTCGATTTCCTTGGAGGTGATGGTGCCACCTTCAAAGGTCTGTGGCAGCAGACGGCTGTCGTTGGCAACCAGAATCGGCAGGTTCGGTGCCAGAGCGCCGCCCACGTGAGCTTCGGTTTTAGAGAAAAGTGCCTTTACGTTACCGGACAAACGGCTCCACTCATGTACCGCCGAACCATCCGTATCACTTGGCATGTAGGAGCCGGCGTTACGACCCCTGCCGCCATCGAGACGAATACCAACCAGTGCCTGAGCGTCGATACCAAAACCGACAACACCCTGCGTGAAGCCAGACTTGTAGTCGAACTTGAGGCCCGTGCCCGTTTCGCGCAGGTCCTCACCGCCCTCACGGTTATCGTTATTGAAGTACAGCGTACGAGAATTGACAGACGCCTTGCTGTCCTCGATAAAACCGGCGGCGCCTGCCTGCTGCGCCAGAACCCCAACGGCCACGGCCAGGGCCAAGGTGGACTTGTTCATGCTTCGCTCCTCTCGTTTTCTAATTCTTGTGTGTCTTTGGTTTCCGGTCGAACGCCCGGAATCCGCGGATGCTTGATTAGCGCCAGTCTGTGACTGGCAAGTCAATCGTAACCATTTGTGATTACGACCAAGGTCTAACCCAGCGACACCGGCCGGCAGAATAATGGTTTGTTTATAAATCCAAAAAGAATTGTTTCATAATTTTTCAGCTCATTTGGAAATATCACCGCCATCAAAGCGTCATCCAACCGTGACATGGCATATCGGCCAGTCTGGGAATTACTGAATGTTTTATTGATAGCGCTTCTGCACTTTGGCGATCCAGGGAAACGCAGCAGGCTCCCAAGCCTTCCAACTGCAGCACTCATGGACAAAACAGCGTAGCTGCGATCTTGATAGATTCCAGCCTGACGGATCATTGTCTGGAATCAAGAAGGTCGCAGCTACGCGGTTCACTCCGATGGACGGCTCCCCAGGCAGGGCGCCTAGAGGGCTTTTTCGAAGATTTTCGAGTTGCGCTGATAGTTGTACAGCGATGCCCGCGCCGCTGGCAGACGCTCGACGCTGCTGGGCTCAAAGCCCCGCTCGCGGAACCAATGGGCCGTACGGGTGGTAAGAACGAACAGCGTCTTGAGCCCTTTGGCCCGTGCCCGGGTTTCGATCCGCTCCAGCAGCTCATCGCCACGTCCGCCGTGGCGGTACTCCGGGTTCACCGCCAGGCACGCCAGCTCCCCGGCATCTGAATCGGCGATCTGGTACAGCGCCGCGCAGGCGATGATCATGCCTTCGCGTTCGACCACGCTGAACTGCTCAATCTCACGCTCCAGCACTTCGCGGGAACGACGCACCAGAATCCCCTGTTCTTCCAGCGGGCTGATCAGGTCCAGCAATCCGCCAACATCTTCGATGGCCGCCTCACGGACGACTTCGAATTGCTCCTGGGCCACCAGCGTACCGCTACCATCGCGGGTAAACAGTTCGGCCAGCAACGCACCATCCTCGACGTAGCTGACAATATGACTGCGAGCCACACCGCCGCGGCAAGCCTGCGCCGCCGCATCCAGCAGTTCGGCCTGGTAGTCACCGCCCAGCCGTTGCATGTGGGCCGGGACCTGTTGCGGGCGCAACTCGCGCACCAAACGACCATCTTCGCCAATCAGCCCCTGCTCGGCACCGAACAGCAGCAGTTTGTCGGCTGCCAGGTCAATGGCCGCCCGGGTCGCGACGTCTTCGCAGGCGAGGTTGAAAATCTCCCCGGTCGGCGAATAGCCCAATGGTGACAGCAGGACGATGGAGCGCTCGTCCAGCAGGCGATTGATGCCCTTGCGATCGACCCGACGGACTTCGCCGGTGTGGTGATAATCCACGCCTTCCAGTACGCCGATGGGCCGTGCCGTCACCAGGTTGCCGCTGGCGACACGCAGGCGCGAACCCTGCATCGGCGAGGACGCCATGTCCATCGACAGGCGCGCTTCGATAGCGATGCGCAACTGGCCGACAGCGTCGATCACGCACTCCAGGGTTGCAGCGTCGGTGATGCGCATACCGTGGTGGTAATGGGGCGTCAGGCCCCGCGCGGCGAGGCGGGTTTCGATTTGCGGGCGCGAACCATGAACCAGCACCAGGCGTACACCCAGGCTGTGCAGCAACACCAGGTCATGGACGATGTTGCCGAAGTTCGGATGTTCCACACCATCGCCGGGCAGCATGACGATGAAGGTGCAATCGCGGTGGGCGTTGATGTAGGGCGAAGCGTGACGAAGCCAATTGACGTATTCGGGCATGAACCTGGGCCTGTAATAAATAGCAGCCGAAAAAAGACGAAACGGAACGCACAGCGGGCTGATGGTTATCGTCGGAACAGGCTTGGCGACACGCGCGCTCTCCTCATGAATACGGGCCCGGATGTGGGCAATTTAGCCGGCCGTGGCCGGTGTCAGGCAGTAATGTTCAATCAGTTGCCGCAATAGCTGCACGGTAGGTTGCAAACGTGACATTTCAAGGTACTCGCCCGGTTGGTGGGCACAGGCGATATCGCCGGGGCCCAGTACCAGGGTTTCGCAGCCAAGACGCTGAAGATAAGGCGCTTCGGTGCCAAACGCCACTGCTTCGGCACGATGGCCGGTGAGTCGCTCGGCCACTCGCACCAGTTCGCAGTCCTCGGCTTGTTCGAAGGGCGGCACTTCGGGGAACAGCGGTGCGTAGTCGATCTTGACTTTATGGCGCTCGGCGATGGGATTGAGTTTCTGCTGGATCGCAGCCCGCAAGACATTCGGGTCCATGCCGGGCAATGGCCGCAGGTCGAACTCCATGGAGCACTGGCCGCAAATCCGGTTGGGGTTGTCGCCGCCGTGGATGCAGCCGAAATTCAGGGTTGGCTGTGGCACCGTGAATTGCGGGTTACGAAATTCGCGCTGCCATTGCAGGCGCAAGCCGCGCAGTTCACCCATGGCATCGTGCATGGCCTCCAGGGCGCTGTGGCCCAGGCTCGGGTCGGAGGAGTGGCCGCTGCGCCCGAGGATGTCGATGCGCTCCATCATGATGCCTTTGTGCATCCGGATCGGCTTGAGGCCGGTCGGCTCGCCGATCACCGCCGCGCGCCCCAAGGGCCGGCCGGCATCGGCCAGGGCCCGGGCCCCGGACATCGAGCTTTCTTCGTCGCAGGTGGCGAGAATCAGCAGGGGTTGCTTGAAGGGCTGGTCCAGCAGGGGCTTGACCGCTTCGATGGCCAGGGCGAAAAAACCCTTCATGTCGCAACTGCCCAGGCCCACCCAACGACCGTCAACCTCGGTAAGTTTCAGCGGGTCGGTCTGCCATAACGCGCCGTCGAACGGCACCGTGTCGCTGTGCCCGGCCAGCACCAGGCCGCCAGGCCCGCTGCCGAAACTGGCCAGCAGGTTGAACTTGCCGGGGCTGACCTGCTGGATGTCGCAGGAGAACCCCAGGTCGGCGAGCCAGCCCGCCAGCAGCTCGATCACGGCACTGTTGGACTGGTCCAGCCCAGGTTGGGTACAACTGACCGAAGGCGCGGCGATCAGGGCAGCGAACTGATCTTTCAGGGTAGGCAAAGGCATCGCTGGCTCCGGACTTACAAATTGACGTTCATCATAGAACCATCCGGCGCAAGGAAGAAACCGTCGCGGCGCGTAGGACGGATGAGTCCTGTACACTGCACGACCTTGGCAGCCACACCTTCCCCCGGCTGCGCACTCGATCCCTGGATTTTCCGGCCATGCAGAAAGAAACCGAAATCAAACTCCGCGTCAGCCGCGAGACCCTGGCAGCCCTGCGCGAGCATCCGCTGCTGAAAAAACGCAACAAAAGTGGCTGGGAGCGCCGTGAACTGATGAACCAGTACTTCGACACACCAGAGCGGGACCTGGCCCGGGCCAAGGTCGCCCTGCGCCTGCGTCGCGACGGTGAAGAGGTGATCCAGACCCTCAAGACGCGCGGCCAGAGCATCGCCGGCCTGTCCGAGCGCAACGAATACGACTGGCACCTGGCCAAAGCCAAGCTCGACCTGAAGAAACTCGACGGCGAATGCTGGCCCGAGGCATTGGCCGAGCTGGACAAGAAAACCCTCAAGGCCATCTTCACCACCGACTTCGTTCGTGAACGCGCAGAAATCGCCTGGGGCCGCGGCAAAAGCAAAGTGGTCATCGAAGCCGCCCTGGACCTGGGCCACGTCGTGGTCGGCAAGCAGAAGGAAGAAATCTGCGAGCTGGAGCTGGAATTGCGCGAAGGCGAGCCCGCCGCTCTGCTGGAACTGGCCGCCGAACTGGCCGCGACCCTGCCCCTGATGCCGTGTGATATCAGCAAGGCCGAGCGTGGCTATCGCCTGCATGATGCAAGCAGCTATGCCCTGAGCCTGCCGGCCCCGCAATTGACCGCCGAGATGCCACTCGATGATGCCTTTGCCGCGCTGAGTTGGCATTTGCTGGGTAGCAGCCAGCGTCTGGCCGAGCAATATCGGTTTAACGGCCACTGGCGCCTGCTGCAGGACTGGGTGGAAAACCTGGCCGAACTGCGCGCCCTGCTCAGCAGCCTTGGCCAGGCCGCACCACGCCAATCGACCCATGACCTGCGCGTCGCCCTGGACGCACTGCTGGAAGACTGGCGCCCGTTGGTCCAGGCCGGCCTGGATGACGAAGACGTGCGCAAGGCAGCGCCGGAACAGTTCCTTGAAGAGCTGCAAGACCCGCGCTGGGGCCAATTCTCCCTCAACACTTCACGCTGGCTGCTGGCCCGTAGCTGGGCTGCCGAGCGCAACACCCGCGGCAATCGCCAGGGCGCGGCCCAACTGGGTAGCTGGCTGCCCCGTCTGCTGGGCGAGGAATCGTCGTCGCTGCAACTGCAACGCTATCAGCAACAGCCGGAAGACCTGGCCGAGCAGTTGCCGCGCATCGAACGCATCCAGGCCTGGCTGCACCATGCTCGCCATGTGCTGGAAATCCCGGAAATGGACCGCCTCTACGGAGAGCTGAACAAACTGGCGCACCTGGCCAACCAACCGATTACCGACGAAGCCCTGGAGGCGCGCAAGCAACAGGCGATTGCGGTCTATCAGAATCGGGCCTGGAAGACTTTGCTGCGGCTGTAACCGAGATATCGTCAGCGTCTGGAATATCGCCTTCGCGAGCAAGCCCGCTCCCACACTGGATCTTCAGCGAACACAAAATGTGTGTACGACAGAGACCCCATGTGGGAGCGGGCTTGCTCGCGAAGGGATCAGCACATTCACCGCAAATGCCAGCTCAGCGCAGTACCGGCAAACTCGTCGTCGACTTGATCTCCGACAGCGCCACGATCGAGTTCACTTCCTGGATCCCAGGCACCATCGACAGCTTTTCGAAGAAGAAGCGCTCATATGCCTCGATGTCCGCCGTGACGATGCGCAGCAGGAAATCCACCGAGCCCATCAGCACGTAGCATTCCAGCACCTCGGGGAAGCCGCGAATGGCTTCGGTGAACTCCGTGAAGTTTGAACGTCCGTGCGCATTGAGTTTGATTTCGGCGAATATCTGCGTGTTGAGGCCGATTTTCTTGCGATCGAGCAAGGTCACCTGACTGCGGATAATCCCTTCCTCCTTCATCCGTTGAATCCGCCGCCAACAGGGGGATTGGGACAAGCCCACCTGCTCGGCGATCTGCGCACTGGACAGCGAGGCATCCTCTTGCAACAACGCCAGGATCCTGCGGTCGTAGCCGTCCAACTCGCCCTGCATAAATAAACCTCGTTTAGAGTTAATCAAGAATCATATGATTCATCTGACTTGGATAATCATCCATATTAGATAAGAAATACCCCTTCGCGCATGTAAAAATTTCTCCATATCCCCGGAGACTGTCCATGCCCCCTCTCGAAGCCGTCATCCCCACCCGCACCGATGTCTGGCACGCTCATAACGCCCATTGTCGCGCTCGCTACCATCTGCTGGCCGAAGCTGAACCGGATCTGCTGTGCCGAGCGCTGAATCTATTTGCCTTGCAGGGCCTGACACCCCGACAGGTCCTCGTCGAACGCCACGACGATCTGCTGTCGATGGAGCTCCTCATGGACGGCTTGAGCTGGCACCGTGCCCAAGTGCTCGCTGAAAAATTACGTAACCTGATCAGCGTGTGTTCCGTGGACCTGCAAGACGCTGACGGTGCGTGCCTTGAGCCGGCCCAGGCGGCCGGCTGAAGGCCGGCTGGCAAGAATTCGAAACGCATTGGTCGGGTAGTGGCCCAACGGTCTATCAGGTCGGGACTATTCTTTTGCACACCGAGCGAGGACGCCGAGGCGTCTGTATCGCGGCTTTGCTGCAATTGTCCAATAGGAACCCCCCATGTCCACCAAACACGCCACTCAGGACCGCTGGCTGGACCTCAATGATCTGCTGCGCCAATTGGTCGCCCAGGGCTTCATCAGCCAGGACTGCGCCGAAACCGCACTCAATGCGCGCCGGCGCCATAGCGCCAGCGCCCAGCTGCACCCACTGGAGTTCATCGCCAACCAGCATCTGGACGACCTCAGCCGCCCCGGCAAGCGCCTGGACCTGGAAAGCCTGACCCTCTGGCTGTCCCAGCAGGCCGGCCAGCCCTACCTGCGCATCGATCCGCTGAAAATCAACGTGGCGGCCGTCACGCCGCTGATGTCCTACGCCTTTGCCCAGCGCCACAAGATTCTCGCGGTGGCTGTGGACCGCGACGCGGTCACGGTGGCCAGCGCGCAGCCTTACGTCAGCAGTTGGGAAGCAGACCTGACCCATGTACTCAAGCTGCCGATCCAGCGGGTCGTTGCCAACCCGGTGGACATCCAGCGCCTGAGCGTAGAGTTCTATCGGCTGGCCAAATCGGTCAGCGGCGCCACGACGGTCGACCAGCAACCGAGCAACCTGAGCAATTTCGAACAACTGCTCAATCTGGGCGCCAGCGATCAGGAGCCGGACGCCAACGACGCTCATATCGTCAATATTGTCGACTGGCTGTTCCAGTACGCCTTCCAGCAACGCGCCAGCGATATCCACATCGAACCACGCCGCGAGCAGGGGACGGTGCGCTTCCGCATCGACGGGGTGCTGCACACCGTCTATCAGTTCCCGCCGCAGGTGACGATGGCGATCATCAGCCGCCTCAAGAGCCTGGGGCGGATGAACGTCGCGGAAAAGCGCAAGCCCCAGGACGGTCGCGTCAAGACCAAGACCCCGGACGGAGGCGAAGTGGAATTACGCCTGTCGACGTTGCCCACGGCGTTTGGCGAAAAAATGGTCATGCGGATCTTCGACCCCGAAGTACTGCTCAAGGACTTCGACCAGCTCGGCTTTTCCGCCGATGACCTGCGCCGCTGGCAAGACATGACCCGGCAGCCCAACGGCATCATCCTGGTGACCGGACCCACCGGTTCGGGCAAGACCACCACCCTCTACACCACCCTCAAGAAGCTGGCGACGCCGGAGGTCAACCTCTGCACCATCGAGGACCCGATTGAAATGGTCGAGGCGTCCTTCAACCAGATGCAGGTGCAGCACAACATCGACCTGACCTTCGCCGCCGGAGTACGTGCGCTGATGCGGCAAGACCCGGACATCATCATGATCGGCGAGATCCGCGATCTGGAAACCGCCGAAATGGCGATTCAGGCGGCGCTCACCGGACACCTCGTCCTCTCGACCCTGCACACCAACGATGCGCCGAGCGCCATCAGCCGTCTGCTGGAGCTCGGCGTGCCCCATTACCTGATCAAAGCCACGGTGCTCGGTGTCATGGCCCAGCGTCTGGTACGCACGCTGTGCCCGCACTGCAAGGCCCCCCTGACCCTGGATGACGATGATTGGCAAACCCTGACACGCCCCTGGCAGGCCCCGTTGCCGGGCAATGCCCAACAGGCCGTCGGCTGCCTGGAGTGTCGTGACACCGGCTATCGCGGTCGTGCCGGGGTCTACGAAATCATGCAATTGACCGACAGCGTCAAAGGCTTGATTCACCCCGACACCGACTTGCTGGCAGTGCGTCGCCAGGCATTCAAGGAAGGGATGCGCAGCTTGCGGTTATCGGGCGCACAAAAAGTCGCCGCGGGGCTGACCACCGTTGAAGAAGTCCTGCGTGTGACGCCGCAGAGTGAGCAGAAGTAGTTGTGGCGAGGGGATTTATCTCCATTGGCTTGCGGAGCAAGCCCAATTACACACAACAGAATCCGTCTGAAACACCACGTTGTCAGTTGGGGCCTGCTTCGCAGCCCAGCGGGGATAAATTCCCTCGCCACAGATAATGGCCGCTTGCCTTACACTCACGGATCATCTCACTTAAACAAGGAACAGTTATGCAGATCGGTAGCGTACTTTTACTTTTTGTCGGGCTGGTGATCGCCATCCTGTTCATGGGCTTCAAGGTCGTGCCCCAGGGGTACCAATGGACCGTCGAGCGGTTCGGGCGCTACACCAACACCCTCAAGCCGGGCCTGAACATCATCATCCCCGTAATGGACCGTATCGGTCGCAAGATAAACGTCATGGAAAGCGTACTGGACATCCCGCCACAGGAAGTCATTACCGCCGACAACGCCACGGTGCAGATAGACGCGGTGTGCTTCTTCCAGGTGGTGAACACGGCCCAGGCGGCCTATGAGGTCAACAACCTCGAACACGCCATCCGCAACCTGCTGCAAACCAACATCCGTACCGTGCTTGGCTCCATGGAGCTGGATGCGATGTTGAGCCAGCGTGATGGCATCAACGAAAAGCTGCTGCGCACTGTCGACGAAGCCACGGCACCGTGGGGTATCAAGATCACCCGGATCGAGATCAAGGACATCAGCCCGCCGGCGGATCTGATGGCTGCCATGTCGGGACAAATGAAAGCCGAACGGATCAAGCGTGCCCAGATCCTGGAAGCCGAAGGCCTGCGCGCCTCAGCGATTCTGACCGCCGAAGGCAAGAAACAGGCGCAGATCCTCGAGGCCGAAGGCAGCCGTCAGGCCGCGTTCCTGGAATCCGAAGCCCGGGAGCGCCAGGCAGAAGCCGAAGCCCTGGCCACCAAGGTGGTGTCCGAAGCGATTGCCGATGGTAATGTCCAGGCGGTGAACTACTTCGTCGCACAAAAATACATCGACGCCCTGGGCCGCCTGGCCTCGGCCAACAACAGCAAGGTCATCCTGATGCCATTGGAGGCCAGCCAGGTGATCGGGGCAGTCGGCGGCATCGGTGAGATCGTCAAGGCCACTTTCGACAGCAAGAAAAGCTGAGGCTCGGGTATGTGGACTTTCCTGCAACAGATGTCGTATTGGGACTGGCTGGCGCTGGGCGTCATCCTGTTGATCCTGGAAGTGTTCGGTGCCGGTGGCTACCTGCTATGGATCGGCATGGCCGCAGCTGCGGTCGGCGTGCTGACATTCATCCTGCCGCAGTTGTCATGGGAGATGCAGTTCCTGCTGTTCGGGCTGTTCGCCATGGCGACAGCGTTGTACTGGTGGCGACGTCAGCGCAGTGCCGTCCGTGAAAGCGATCAGCCTCTCCTGAACCTGCGTGGACAGGAACTAATCGGCAAAACTTTCCAGGTGCACGAAGCAATCATCGACGGACGCGGCAAGATCAAGGTGGCTGACGGGGTGTGGCTGGTCAAAGGCCCCGAATCGCCAGTGGGTACGCGGGTCCGAGTGGTTGCACAGGAAGGGGCGGTATTGAGGGTGGAACGGGATGACTGAAGGGTCATGGAACTGAATCGAGAGGTTGGCTATCCAAAGTCATAGTTAACCCTGTGGAGTCACCTATCATGCGTCTCAAACTTGCTGTCGCGACCCTGGCCTTGCTGTCTATTCCTGTTGGCTCGGTAATGGCCGACACATTTTGGCGTAACGTCCTCTCATCCGGTGCGACCACCGGCTCTACCTACCTGACCTTCAAGGATAACAAGCTGATCGTTGCCGCCCAGGACGACGCCGGTAGCTTCGTTGCCAGCGACGGCGGTATCCGTGGTCCTTACCTGGAAGCTGCGATGCAGAAAGTCCGTGCCGACAACCCAGACCTGCAAGCCACCGACATGGAACTGGCCAACGCGATCCTGGCAAAAAACGCCGTCGCCCAGGACTGATTCCAGACCCATAAACAAAATGCCGCTCGATGGGAGCGGCATTTTTTTGCCCGAAAATATTATCAGGCTGTACGCAGTATCCCGTGTGGGAGCGGGTTATTCGCCGATAGCAGCCTTGTAGCCTGCCGCATCAAGCAGCTTGTCCAACTCGGCCTCGTTGCTTGGCTTGAGCTTGAAAATCCACGCGCCGTAAGGATCAGAGTTCAGCAGTTCCGGTGAACCGCCCAGGTCTTCGTTGATTGCGATCACTTCGCCACTGATCGGGGAGTAGATGTCGGAAGCAGCCTTTACCGACTCCACCACGCCGGCCTGGTCACCCGCGGAAAAAACCTTACCGAGTTCGGTCAATTCGACAAACACCACATCACCCAGAGCTTCCTGCGCATGATCGCTAATGCCCACGGTGACCGTACCGTCAGCTTCCAGACGCGCCCACTCGTGGCTTTCGGCAAAACGCAGTTCAGCAGGGATGTTGCTCATATTCAGTGTCCTCAAGAGAAGTGTCAGCGGCCAGCGGCCCGCCGCAAAAGGTTAGATCAGGGTTTTGCCATGGCGGACGAAGGTCGGCTTGACCACTCGTACCGGGTACCACTTACCACGAATTTCCACCTCGGCACGATCGGCGGTGGCCATCGGAACGCGTGCCAAAGCAATTGACTTGCTAAGCGTAGGAGAAAAACTACCACTGGTGATCTCCCCTTCGCCAACATCGGCGATGCGGACCACCTGATGAGCGCGCAGAACGCCGCGTTCTTCCAGCACCAGGCCTACCAGCTTTTGCTGTACACCGCCGGCCAGCTCGGCTTCCAGAGCACTGCGCCCGATGAACTGACGGCTGGCCGGTTCCCAGGCGATGCTCCAGGCCATGTTCGAGGCCAGCGGCGAAACGTCCTGGTGGATGTCCTGGCCATACAGGTTCATGCCGGCTTCCAGGCGCAAGGTATCGCGAGCGCCAAGGCCGATGGGAGAAATGCCGGCGCCCACCAGATCATTGAAAAAACTTGGGGCTTCGTGGGCAGGCAGGACGATTTCCAGGCCATCTTCGCCAGTGTAGCCGGTACGGGCGATGAACCAGTCACCGTCGGCACGGCCTTCGAAAGGCTTGAGTTGCTGGATCAGTTGGCCGCGCGATTGCGAGACCAGTTCGGCAATCTTGTGCCGGGCCTGGGGCCCCTGGATCGCCAGCATTGCCAATTCAGGACGCTCAAGCAACTGCACATCGTATTCACCGAGCTGCGCCTGCATCCAGGCCAGGTCCTGATCGCGGGTCGAGGCATTGAAGACCAGCCGATAGCCGTCCTCGACACGGTAAATGATCATGTCGTCGACGATACCGCCGCGCTCGTTAAGCATGGTGCTGTACAAGGCACGTCCCGTGTCCTGCAAGCGATCGACATCATTGGCCAGCAAACGCTGCAACCAGGCCTTGGCCTGGGGTCCGGCGACATCGATAACGGTCATGTGGGATACATCGAACACACCGCAGTCGCGACGCACCTGATGGTGCTCCTCAACCTGCGAGCCGTAATGCAATGGCATATCCCAACCGCCAAAATCGACCATCTTCGCGCCAAGGGCGAGATGAAGGTCATACAGAGGCGTACGCTGTCCCATGGGTGTCTCCTTCCGGGCTTGGCGAAGGTGCGGACGAGCACTGCACAGCGTGAACGCCAAAAACGCTCTCAGACGCTATCAGTTGCCCGGTCCGACAGACGGACCGCACCGAATGCCGCGCATTGTAGCCGCATGATGTAGGACTGACACCTAGCTGTTTCGATGGGCCGAGCGTCGTATCAATCCGATGACCGGCAACAACCCCACCAGCACCAGGGTCAGTGCCGGTAACGCGGCCCGGGCCCACTCCCCTTCACTGGTCATTTCAAAGATTCGCACCGCCAGTGTGTCCCAGCCGAACGGGCGCATCAGCAGGGTTGCGGGCATTTCCTTGAGCACATCGACGAACACCAGCAACGCCGCACTCAAGGTGCCCGGCAACAACAATGGCAGATACACTTTGAAAAACAGTCGCGGCCCACTGACCCCAAGACTGCGGGCCGCTTCTGGTAAAGAAGGGCGGATTCGCGCAAGGCTGCTTTCCAGTGGCCCGTAGGCCACGGCCAGAAAGCGCACCAGATAGGCCAGCAGCAGCGCCGACAAGCTGCCCAACAGCAACGGTTTGCCAGCGCCGCCAAGTAGTGTTGACAGAGGAATGACCAACTCGCGGTCCAGATAGCTGAAGGCAAGCATGATCGATACCGCGAGCACCGAACCGGGCAAGGCGTAGCCCAGGTTCGCCAGGCCGACGCCGGCGCGAATGGGACGGGTCGGCGCCAGACGGCGGGCGAAGGCCAACAGCAAAGCGACGCAAACAGTGACCAGTGCCGCCAGCCCACCCAGGTAGAGGGTGTGGACGATCAGCCCAGCATAACGCTCGTCCAGATCGAACCGGCCGCGCTGCCAGAACCACACCGCCAGTTGCAGCATCGGAATAACAAAAGCACAGGCAAATACCAGCGCGCACCAGCCACTGGCCGCCACAGCCTTGAGGCCACGCAAGTGATAAAGCGCCTTGACGCGGGGTCGCTCGTTGCTGGCCCGCTGGGCACCTCGGGCGCGGCGTTCGCCGTAAAGCACCAGCATCACCGCCAGCAACAACAGGCTGGCCAGTTGCGCGGCGCTGGAGAGGCTGAAGAAGCCGTACCAGGTTTTGTAGATGGCCGTGGTGAAGGTGTCGAAGTTGAACACCGAGACCGCGCCGAAATCCGCCAGGGTTTCCATCAACGCCAGCGCCACGCCGGCACCAATGGCCGGTCGGGCCACCGGCAACGCCACTCGCCAGAACGCCTGCCACGGCGACTGCCCCAGCACCCGGGCCGCTTCCATCAATCCCTTGCCTTGGGCCAGGAATGCACTTCGCGCCAGCAAATAAACGTAAGGGTAAAAAACCAGGACCAACACCAGGATCACCCCGCCGGTGGAGCGAACCCGGGGCAGGCGCAGGTCGCTGCCGAACCATTCGCGCATCAATGTCTGCACCGGACCGGCAAAGTCCAGCAGGCCCACGAAGACAAACGCCAACACGTAGGCCGGAATCGCAAACGGCAACATCAACGCCCAGTCGAGCCAACGTCGGCCAGGGAACTCACACAGGCTGGTGAGCCAGGCGAGGCTGACGCCCAGCAACGTTACTCCGACACCCACGCCGACAATCAGCGTCAGGGTGTTGCCCAACAAGCGTGGCATCTGGGTATCCCACAGGTGGGACCATATCTGCTGGTCGATGTTTTGCCAGGACAGCAGCAGGACGCTCAAGGGCAACAGCACCAGCGCGGCGATAGCAAAAACCAGAGGGTACCAGCGGCGTTGGACGGGGTGGGTCAAGGGGGAGTCTCAGGGCTGACAGCAAACGCCTATTAAACCGCAAAAAAAAGATCGCAGCCTGCGACAGTTCCTACATTGGAACGCGAATCCCTGTAGGAGCTGCCGCAGGCTGCGATCTTGAGTGTTTAGTTCCAGCCAGCGCGATCCATCAAGCGGATAGCTTCGGCCTGGCGTTTACCCGCCACTTCCACCGGCAGGGTGTCGGCCTTGAACTTGCCCCAGGCGGCGACTTCCTTGGAAGGCTCCACGTTCGGGTTGGCCGGGAACTCCTGGTTCACGTCGGCAAAGATGTTCTGAGCTTCGGGCGTGGTCA
Source organism: Pseudomonas halotolerans (assembly GCF_039581215.1). Classification (NCBI taxonomy): domain Bacteria; kingdom Pseudomonadati; phylum Pseudomonadota; class Gammaproteobacteria; order Pseudomonadales; family Pseudomonadaceae; genus Pseudomonas; species Pseudomonas halotolerans. The sequence continues at coordinate 121,357 of NZ_JBCNTJ010000007.1, read as the reverse complement.
TCCACTCCACCAGTTTCTTCGCCGCTTCCGGGTGCGGTGCGTACTTGGTCAGGGCGATGCCCGAGAGGTTGATGTGCACGCCACGGTCGGCCTGGTTCGGCCAGAACAGCTTGACCTTCAGGTCCGGCTTCTGCTGGTGCAGGCGCCCGAAGTAGTAAGTGTTGACGATGCCGACGTCGCACTGCCCGGCATTGATGGCCTCCAGCAATGCCGTGTCATCGGAGAACACATCGGTGGACAGGTTCTTGACCCAACCCTTGATGATTTCTTCGGTTTTTTCCGCGCCATGGGTTTCGATCAGGGTGGCGGTCAGGGACTGGTTGTAGACCTTCTTCGAGGTGCGCAGGCACAGGCGGCCTTCCCACTCTTTGCCCGCCAGGGCTTCGTAGGTGGTCAGTTCGCCCGGTTTGACCCGGTCGGTGGAGTAGGCAATGGTCCGCGCCCGCAGGCTCAGGCCGGTCCAGGCGTGGGAAGACGCACGGTACTGGGCCGGGATGTTGGCGTCGATCACCTTGGAAGTGAACGGTTGGAGAATCCCCATCTGCTCGGCCTGCCAGAGGTTGCCGGCGTCGACGGTGAGCAGCAGGTCGGCGGTGGCGTTTTCACCCTCGGCCTTGATCCGCTGCATCAATGGCGCTTCCTTATCGGTGATGAACTTCACCGGGACGCCAGTCTTCTTGGTATACGCATCGAAAACCGGCTTGATCAGTTCATCGATACGCGAGGAGTAGACCACCACCTCATCGGCAGCCTGGGCGGCGGTGGAGCCGATCAGGGCCAGGGCGAGGACGGACAGCAGACGCTTGGATGCCAACATGGGGGCGGTCTCTCGATTGTTGTAAGTGCGCAAATGATAAGGACTCACATTTAGCTTCTCAATCGAACACTGTCCAGACACGTTTCAAAATGTTGCAACTATGAGATGTGCTGTGTTTTTGCGTCCGCCATCGCGGGCAAGCCTTGCTCCCACAAAAGCTCGTCCCACATTGCCCCCTGTGGGAGCATGGCTTGCCCGCGACGAGGCCTTTCGCCCCGACAAAAATCTAGGCCTTGGCCAAATCCGGTAAATCCCCGGTCAACCCCAGCGCCTCACGCACGAACAGCGCCTTGGCCTCGGGCAGACCGTCCACCAGCTTCAGCCCGGTATTACGCAGCCAGCGCACCGGCAACGGATCGGCCTGGAACAACCGCTCAAACCCTTCCATCGCGGCCATCAGCGCCAGGTTATGGGGCATGCGTCGGCGTTCGTAGCGGCTCAATACCTTCACGTCCGCCAGCCGTTCACCGCGCCCGGCCGCCTGTAGGAGCACTTCGGCCAGGACAGCGGCATCCAGGAAACCCAGGTTCACCCCCTGTCCGGCCAACGGATGGATGGTGTGAGCCGCATCGCCGATCAGCGCCAGCCCTTCGGTCACGTAGCGCTTGGCATGGCGCTGGCGCAACGGTACGCACACGCGCGGATCGGCGCTGAGCACCGTCCCCAGCCGCCCCTCGAAGGCCCGCTCCAGTTCGTTGCAGAAATCCGCTTCATCAAGTGCCATCAACCGCTGCGCCTCGCCAGGGGTGGTGGACCAGACGATTGAGCACCAGTCCTGCTGGCCGTCGCGCTCCAGTGGCAGGAATGCCAAAGGTCCGTTGTCCGTGAAGCGCTGCCATGCCGTCATTCGATGAGGCCGGGTACTGCGCACACTGGTCACGATGGCGTGATGCAGGTAATCCCATTCCCGGGTCGCGACACCCGTCAAGCGACGCACGGCGGAGTTCGCCCCGTCGGCGGCGATCACCAGCGGCGCCCGCAGGGTGCGGCCATCGGCCAAGGTCAGCAGCCAGTCGTCGCCGGAGCGGCGCATCTGCTCAAGCCGCGCATTGGCCAGCAGGCCCAGGTCACAGTCATGCAGGCGGTCCAGCAGGGCATCCTGCACCACGCGGTTCTCGACGATGTGGCCCAAGACCTCGGCATGCAGGCTGGCCGCCGAGAAATGGATCTGCCCGGTGCCGCTGCCGTCCCAGACGTGCATGTCGGTATAAGGACTGGCTCGCCGGGCGATAATGCCGTCCCAGACTCCAAGACGATCAAGGATCCGCTGGCTCGCCGCCGACAAGGCACTGACCCGGGGTTCGAAGGCAGCCTGGGGATCGAAGGGTTTGACGCTCATCGGGCTACCGTCGAGCAACAGCACTTGCAAGCCACTGCCCTGCAACGCCAGCGCCAGGGCGCTGCCGACCATTCCGGCACCGACAATCAGCAGATCTGCGCGCAATTCCATGCTTTAAGCCTGTTGTGCTGGCGACATGAGTCGCCCATGAGAAAAATAACCAAACCCAGCCCTACGCATCGGGACGTGTCCCCAGCCCCATGGCCTGGCGGGCAAACCAGCGCTTGGCCGGCGGCAACAGGTCGAGGCCCAGCAGGCCCAGGTTGCGGCCCAGGGACACCAGCGGCAGGTTGCTGCTGAACAGACGCGTCACCTGATCGGAAAACCCGACGGTCAGGGTCTGATCCATCCGCTGACGCTCGCGATAGGCTTGCAGCACGGCGAAATCCCCCGGTGCGCTGTCGCTGTCGAGCAAGGCGTCGGCCAGGGCCTGGGCATCGCGCAGGGACAGGTTGAACCCCTGGCCGGCAATCGGATGCAGACTGTGGGCCGCGTTGCCCAGGATCGCCAGATGCGGGCGGACCTGCTCTTCGGCTTCCACCAGCGCCAACGGATATAGATGTCGAGCGCCTACCTGTTTCAGGGTGCCCAGGCGATAACCGAACACGCCCTGCAATTCGCTGAGGAAGCTGCGCTCATCCAGGGCCGCCAGACGTTGCGCATCCATGCCCTGACGGGTCCAGACCAACGCGCAACGGTTTTCCGGCAGCGGCAACAAGGCCATCGGGCCATCGTCGGTGAAGCGCTCGAAGGCCATGCCGTTGTGGGCTTCGCCGGGTGTGATGTTGGCAATCAGCGCGCTCTGGCCGTAAGGTCGATTGCGCACGCCAATACCCAGCTGTTCGCGCAGGCTGGAACGGCCACCGTCAGCCAGCACGGCAAGGTCGCATTCCAGGGTGGTTTCGTCATCGAGCGTCAGGCGATAGCCGCCGACCATGGGCTCCATCCGGGTGACTTGTGCCGGACAGTGCCAACTGACCACCTCGGTGTCCAGCCCTTGCCACAGGCACTGGCCGAGCCAGGCGTTTTCCACCACATAACCCAGGGCCGGCACCCCTTCTTCCATGGCCGACAACCGCGCCGTGGAAAATCGCCCGCGATCAGACACGTGGATCTGCTTGATCGGCTCGGCGTGACGAGAAACTTCCTGCCAGATCCCCAGGCGTTGATAAATCTGCCGGGACCCGAACGATAAGGCTGAGGAACGGGCATCGTAGCTCGGTTGCCAGGCATCGCCGGGGGCGAAGGGTTCGATGAGCATGATCTTCCAACCCCGGGCCTTGGCACCGGCTTGCAGGGCCAGGGCCAGGCTCGCGCCCACCAGGCCACCGCCGACGATCGCCAGATTGACCCGGCTCATGCCGCATCCGCCCGGGCGGCGGCCATCAGGGCCTCGATTTCAGCGACCGTCTTGGGTACGCCGTGACTCAGGATTTCACAACCGGTTTTGGTCACTACCACGTCATCCTCGATGCGCACGCCAATGCCGCGCCATTTTTTCGCTACGTTGCGGTTGTTCGGGGCGATGTAGATGCCCGGCTCCACGGTCAACGTCATGCCGACTTCCAGTACCCGCCATTCGCCACCGACCCGGTACTCGCCAACGTCGTGTACGTCCATGCCCAACCAGTGGCCAGCGCGGTGCATGTAGAAGGCCCTGTGGGCTTCGCTGGCGATCAACTCGTCCACCTCGCCCTCCAACAGGCCCAGGCGCACCAGCCCCTCGGTAATGACCCGCACGGTTGCTTCGTGGGCCTGGTTCCAGTGTTTGTCCGGCGCAATTTCGGCAAACGCGGCCTCCTGGGCGGCCAGCACCACTTCGTAGATCGCCTTCTGTTCGGGCGAAAACCTGCCGCTGACGGGCCAGGTACGGGTGATGTCACTGGCGTAGCAGTCGATTTCACAACCGGCGTCGATCAATACCAGGTCGCCGTCCTTGAGCACTGCGTCGTTCTGCTGGTAATGCAGGATGCAGCCGTTGCGACCCGCCGCGACGATCGACCCGTAGGCCGGCATTTTCGCCCCGCCCTTGCGGAATTCATAATCGAGCTCGGCCTCCAGGCTGTATTCGTACAGCCCCGCGCGCGCAGCCTGCATGGCCCGGATGTGCGCCTGGGCGGAAATCCGCGCCGCTTCGCGCATCACCTTCACCTCTGCCGCCGATTTATACAGGCGCATGTCGTGCAGCAGGTGATCCAGGGCAACGAATTCGTTCGGTGGCTGGGCTCCGAGATGGGCTTTGGAGCGAATCACGTTGATCCACTCCATCAGGTGCCGGTCGAATTCCGGGTTGCTGCCCATGGCCGAGTACACCCGGTCACGGCCTTCGATCAGGCCCGGCAGGATGTCGTCGATGTCGGTGATGGGAAATGCATCGTCGGCGCCATAGTCACGCATCGCGCCTTCCTGGCCGGCTCGTAGGCCATCCCACAACTCACGTTCGGCATTGCGTTCGCGGCAAAACAGGATGTATTCGCCATGAGCCCGCCCGGGCATCAGCACGATCACCGCTTGCGGCTCGGGGAAGCCGCTGAGGTATTGAAAGTCGCTGTCCTGGCGGTAAACGTGCTCGACGTCGCGGTTGCGAATGGCAACGGCGGCGGCGGGCAGGATTGCGATGCTGTTGGGTTCCATCTGCGCCATCAGGGCCTTGCGGCGACGACTGTATTCCGATTTCGGGATATGAATCATGGGCAGACGGTGTTCCCTTTCAAGCAATCAGTGCAAGGACGGCTTGGCGGCCGGTTCAGCGGTTTTCTTGGTTTCGGTGAACAGCAGCAAGGGCGCGACCCGCAGGTACTCCATCACTTCCATGTAGTCGCTTTCGCCGTCATCGGACTCTTCCAGAGCGTCCTGGACCTGAGAGATCGCCGCCAGGTCTTGCAACACTTCCTTGGCCTCGTCACTCAACGCATATTCGCGGCGGGTCAGGCCGAAGCCGGCGAGGAAGCCCTGGCACCACTGGCCCAGCGCAGCGGCGCGTTCGGCCAGCGGAGCGTCATCGGTAGGCAGCAGCAGGACGACGGTCATGTCATCGCTGGTCAACTCACCCTTGACCATTTCCTGCAGGCCGATGAGCGCATTGCGCACGTTGTCCGCCGGCTCGCCTTCCAGCAACTCGGCGGCGTCAGCCAGCCAGCCGTCGGCATCGAAGCCGGCGCCGGCGCAACTGCGCCCCAGCAACAGGCCATGCAGTTCAGCAGGCGAGACAGGATGACCGCTGGTGCTCAGCAGGGTGGCAAACGCTTGATACGGGGAATTCTGAATGGGCATGGGCAGCTAGGCGCCAGACGGCGCTATGTCTAGAATGGAGGCCTTGTATCCTACATCGACAGACTCGCCAAGACTATCAGAGGCTGTGCGACCCTATTCCCATCAGACACAATCTTCAGTGGACACAATGGAAGACACCGACCTGCAAGCGCTGATGGCCAGACTCGAATTGCTAATTGAGCGGGTCGAGCAACTTAAGAGCCAAAACGGACTCCTATTAGCTCAGGAAAAGACCTGGCGCGAGGAACGCGCGCACCTCATTGAAAAAAACGAAATCGCCCGGCGTAAGGTCGAATCGATGATTTCGCGCCTCAAGGCCCTGGAGCAAGACTCATGAGTTCAAGCAATAGCGTAACCGTGCAGATCCTCGATAAAGAATATTCGATCATCTGCCCCCAGGAAGAGCGCAGCAACCTGGTGAGCGCCGCCCGATACCTGGACGGCAAGATGCGCGAGATCCGCAGCAGTGGCAAAGTCATCGGCGCCGACCGCATTGCTGTAATGGCTGCCTTGAACATCACCCACGAGCTGTTGCACCGCCAGGATACGCCGGACGTGCAAGTCAGCGGCTCGACCCGTGAACAGGTGCGCGACCTGCTCGATCGGGTTGATCTGGTACTGGCCACCGATCCGGACGTCAGCAAAGGCTGATTCGCGAGGCTGCCTGGGGTATACTTGCGTCACTCCCTGGGGTGCTTGCCAGTTGGTGATGTCCCTGAGCCGATACGCACAACCACGGGAGTTGCACGTTGGGGCCGGTGTGCATGTCCGCTTGACGGAAAGCCTTAACGCCCCCTGCAACTTCCACCTTGAACTTTCGGGTTCAAGGGCTAAGCCGACAGCGGTTCATCCGGGGAGCCTGATTCTCACAATGCCAGTCATCAAGACTGGCATTGTTGTGTCTGGCGCAGGCATTTCTGAGCACACTGTTTTGCGGTTACGCTGTGCTGTCGCCACCGATTGCGTGAAATATCGATATGACTGAACCCGCGCTGCTGCCGCGCCCGCAACTCCGCCGCCTGCTACGCCAGGCTCGTCGCGCACTGACACCTGCTCAGCAGCGCGAAGCCGCTCGCGGGCTCTACAGGCAACTGGCGCAGCATCCGCTGTTTCGCCGGGCAAGACACATCGCCCTGTACCTGCCCAACGATGGCGAGATCGACCCGCGCCTGTTGCTGCGCGCCGCTCAGCGTCGGGGCAAGGCCACTTACCTGCCGGTACTCAGCCCGTGGCCGCAGACCAAGATGGTGTTCCAACGCATCCGCCCCGGCGAAAAGCTGCGAGCCAATCGTTTTCGTATTCTGGAGCCGCAGATGAACATCGCCCGGCAACGCAAGGTCTGGACGCTGGACCTGGTGCTATTGCCGCTGGTGGGGTTTGACGAGGCGGGAGGTCGGCTGGGCATGGGCGGGGGCTTCTATGACCGCAGCCTGGCGTATCTGGCGCGACGCCAGCAATGGCGCAAGCCGACGCTGTTGGGGCTGGCCCATGAATGTCAGAAAGTCGAACGGCTGGCGCAGGCGAGCTGGGACGTGCCGCTGCAGGGAACGGTCAGCGACCGGCATTGGTATATCGCGGGGTAGACGCCGCAGGCAAACAGCGGCGTCCGGCAGACCGGCTCAGCGTTTGAGCGAAGGCGCCGGCTGGGTGATTTCCATCGGTGTATCGGTCTTGCTGGCCCACAAACTCTGGGCGTAACCCGTGGTAACGACCCCAAGGCCGAACAGAATGACCAAGATCCACAACAAATCCGGTTTGCGTTTCATCGATTGCCCCCCTCAAGGCATATCACACACGATGACAGCAGCGGTTTTCTTATTGGCCGTGCAGCAGCGTAAAGCTTGGAAGGCCGGCATTTTGCGGCAACCGGCATCAACACGCAAACTCTGGCGTCAACCGACTGTCGGTTTGTCATAAGATCGCTGAACTTTTTTTATTATTACCGCCCAGGAGTAGAAATCATGGCCTATTGGCTGATGAAATCCGAGCCCGACGAATTATCCATCCAGGGTCTGGAAAAGCTCGGTCAGGCGCGATGGGACGGGGTTCGCAACTACCAGGCGCGCAACTTCTTGCGGGCCATGGCGGTGGGCGATCAGTTCTTTTTTTACCATTCCAGCTGTCCCGAGCCCGGCATCGCCGGAATCGGCAAAATCGTCAAGGCCGCCTATCCCGACCCCACGGCCCTGGAACCTGACAGTCATTACTTCGACCCAAAGGCCAGCCCGGATAAAAATCCCTGGACTGCAATCGACGTGGCCCATGTCCAAACGTTTCCCCGCGTGCTCAAGCTCGACTATCTCAAGCAGCAAACCGCCCTGGCTGAAATGCCGCTGGTGCAAAAAGGCTCGCGACTGTCGGTGATGCCGGTGACGGCTGAGCAGTGGGAGGCGGTAATTGCCTTATGCTGATCCTCCATGAGTTGATGGATATCAAGCTGGGCCGGTAACGGATCCAGCAGACTGCAACGCTACAGCCGCAGGATGCCGGACATGTCGACAAACCACCGTAGCTCTCGCTTTTTCGCCCTCGCCTTGATGGCGCTGTTGTTGGCCGCCGGAGGGTTTGGCTATTGGAAGTCGCGCCAGGATCGCCTGCCCGAAGGCCTAAGCATGGGCAATGGGCGTTTGGAGGCCACCGAAGTCCAAATCGCCAGCAAGACACCCGGGCGCCTGGCCGACGTTCATGTTGACGAAGGCGATGTCGTCAGCAAGGGCCAACTTCTGGCGCGCATGGACACCCGCACCCTGGAGGCCCAGCGAAGCCAGGCCGAAGCCGAAGTAACGCGTGCCCGGGAAAACCTGTCCGCTGCCCAAGCCAATGTGCAACTGCGCCAGAGCGAACAATTGCTCGCCCACCAAGAACTCAAACGCACCCAGGAACTGTTCAGGCGCGGTTACGCCAGTGCCCAGGCGATCGACCAACAACAAGCCCGTTTCGACACGGCTAACGCCGCGGTCAATGCTGCCCAGGCCCAGGTGTCGGCAGCGGCCGCAGCCATCGGTGCGACCCAGGCCCAGGTTGCCCAACTGACCAGCGAAATCGACGACAGCAGCCTGCGCGCCCCCATTGACGGTGTGATTCAGTTGCGCCTGGCCGAGCCGGGCGAAGTGCTGGGCGCCGGTGGCCGGGTATTGCTGATGATCGATCCGAACGATCAATACATGAACCTGTATTTGCCGGCGTCCGTGGCCGGGAAACTGGCGGTGGGCGATCAGGCGCGTCTGCTGCTCGACGCCCTGCCCGATCGACCATTGCCGGCAACGGTCAGCTTCGTCGCGGCCAAATCCCAGTTCACCCCCAAAGAAGTCGAAACCCGTGACGAGCGCCAGAAACTGGTGTTCCGCGTCAAGATACGCCTGACGCGGCCCGGCGAAGTGCCCCAGGCAAAACCGGGCATGCCCGGCGCCGGCTACGTGCGCACGGCCCCCATTGACTGGCCGGCCAACTTGCAATGAGCGCCGCTGTTGGCGAACCAGCCCTGCACGTCAGGGGCCTTGAGCACCATTACGGCCAGCTGACAGCCTTGAGCGATATCGCGTTCAGTCTGCCCATCGGCACTCGTTGCGGCCTGATCGGCCCGGACGGGGCGGGAAAATCCAGCCTGCTGGGGCTGATTGCCGGGGTCAAGAAACACCAGACAGGCGAGTTACAGGTGCTGGGGGGGTCAATCGAGGATCGACGTCATCGCAATACGCTTTATCGACGCATCGCCTTCATGCCCCAAGGGCTGGGGGGCAATCTTTATCCTGATTTGTCGATAAGCGAGAACATCCGGTTTTTCGCCACGCTGTTCGGGCTTTCGCGGGCTGAATGCGAACAGCGCATGGGCAAGCTCCTGTTGGCGACCGACCTGCAGCGTTTTGCCGAACGTCCGGCGGGCAAACTGTCGGGGGGCATGAAACAAAAGCTCGGCCTGTGTTGCGCGCTCATCCACGAGCCGGACCTGCTGATTCTCGACGAACCCACCACCGGCGTGGACCCGTTGTCGCGCCGGCGCTTTTGGGAGCTGATCGAAGACGTGCGCCGGCAACGACCAAAACTGACCCTGCTGGTCGCCACGGCTTACATGGAGGAAGCCGAACAGTTCGAGCATTGCCTGATGCTCGACAACGGCCGTTTGATCGCCAAGGGCTTGAGCGCCGAACTGGCTGGCGTCACCCCCGACGGCAAGCTCGACTCGGCTTTTACCTATTTCCAGGGTGACAGCGGCCACAACACCGCGCCACTGACGATCCCCCCCAGGACTGACAACGCCGACATCGCCATCCAGGCCCACGACCTCACCTTGCGCTTTGGTGATTTCACCGCAGTCGACAAGGTCAGCTTCGCGATCGGTCGCGGTGAGATCTTTGGCTTTCTGGGCTCCAACGGTTGCGGCAAGACCACCACCATGAAGGTGTTGACCGGGCTGATGCCCGCCAGCGAAGGCAGTGCCCGGCTGCTGGGCAACCCGGTCAACGCCAAGGACCTGGCCACCCGCAAACGGGTGGGCTTCATGTCTCAGAGTTTCTCGCTGTACGGCGAACTGAGCGTGCGCCAGAACCTGGCCTTGCATGCGAAGCTGTTCGATCTGCCCAAGGCCGAAAGCGACGCGCGCATCAACGAGCTGATCCAGCGCTTCAATCTCCAGAGCCTCGCCGACCAACCTTGCGGCGCGCTCCCTTTGGGCCTGCGTCAGCGCTTGTCCCTCGCCGTGGCGGTGCTGCATCGCCCGGAAGTGCTGATCCTCGATGAACCGACCTCAGGCGTTGACCCGGCCGCGCGGGACGACTTTTGGCGACTGCTGATTGAGCTGTCCCGCGAACAGGGCGTGACGATATTTCTTTCCACGCATTTCATGAACGAAGCCCAACGCTGTGATCGCATTTCGCTGATGCACGCCGGCAAAGTCCTGGCCTGCGACACACCAGCAGCCCTACAGGCGCAGTTCAACGGTCAGACGCTGGAGGCTGCGTTTGTCACCTGCCTGGAACAGGCCCAGGGTGAAGCACAGCAAGACACCGCCCCCGTGCCCCTCGACAATGCCGGCACGCCGCAGGACCGGCACGGCTTCAGCCTCGGGCGCCTGTGGGCCGTCGCCAGCCGGGAAGGCAAGGAGCTGCTGCGAGATAAGGTACGCATGGCCTTCGCCTTGCTGGGAGCCCTGTTCATGATGGTGATCTTCGGCTACGGCATTTCATTGGACGTGGAAAAGCTCGCCTTCGCCGTGTTCGATCAGGATCAAAGCCCGCAAAGTCGCGCTTATCTGGAAGCTTTTCGCAGCTCGCGCTATTTCGAGGAGCAGCCGGTTATCCAGGACGCGAACGCGCTGCATCGGCGCTTGCAACGTTCGGAAATCAAACTGGCCCTGCAAATCCCACCCGGTTTCGGCCGTGACCTGTATGCCGGTCGGCAACCCACCGTTGGCGCCTGGCTGGACGGCGGCATGCCGTTTCGCGCCGAAACCAGTCGCAACTACGTCCAGGCGGTGCATCAGGCCAATCTCGAACAACGGGTTGAACAGAGCAGCTCGGCGCTAAACCAGCAAAGCGCAGCCAGCCTGGAGACCCGGTTCCGCTACAACCAGGACGTGGTCAGCGTGAACGCTATCGGTCCAGGCGTGATGGCGTTGATCCTCGCGTTCATTCCGGCCATGTTGACGGCCCTGGGGATCGTGCGGGAAAAGGAGTTGGGCTCAATCACCAATTTCTACGCCACACCGTTGACCCGCCTGGAGTTCCTGCTGGGCAAACAGGCGCCCTATCTGGCGGTCAGCCTGATCAATCTGGCCCTGCTGACGGCGATGAATCGCTGGCTGTTCGGCGTGCCATTCAAAGGCAGCGGCCTGACGCTGGCGTTGGGCGGGCTGCTCTACGTACTGGCAACCACCAGCATGGGGTTGTTGATCTCGGCGTTTACCCGCACCCAGATCGCAGCGATCCTCGGCACCATGATCATCACCAGTCTTCCGACCATCCAGTTCTCAGGGCTGATCGTACCGCGCTCATCCCTGGACGGGGCAGCCTCGGTGATGGGCCAGTTGTTTCCCGCCGGTTATTTCCTGGACATCGCCGTCGGCACTTTCACCAAGGCCCTGGACCTGCGCCAGCTATGGCCGCAATGCCTGGCGCTACTGGGCTTTTTTCTGGTGTTCACCGGGCTCAGCCTGGTCATGCTGAAAAAACAGGAGGCCTGATGCACAAGTTTTCGCATATCTGGCGTCTTGGCCTCAAGGAACTGACCAGCCTGCGGTATGACTCCGTCCTGCTGCTGTTTTTGGGCTACGCATTCACCGTGGCGATCTACATGCCGGCCGCAGGCTCGGTGATCGGCGTCCACAACGCCAGCGTGGCGGTGGTGGATGAAGACCAAAGCCATCTCTCACGTCAATTGATCCAGGCGCTGCAACCGCCGGAATTCCAAAGCCCAGTGGCCTTGCCCTATGCCGAGCTGGACAAGGTCATGGACAGTGGCCGCTACACCTTCGTCATCAATGTGCCCGCCAACTTTCAGGCCGATCTGCTCGCCGGACGAGAGCCTGCGCTGCAACTCAACGTTGATGCCACAGCCATGAGCCAGGCGTTCATGGGCGCCGGCTACATCGGGCGGATTTTCCAACAGGAACTGCTGACCTACAGCGGGCAGGCACAAGCAAGCGCACAAACGCCCGTGAAGCTGACCACCCGAGCGCTGTTTAACACCAATCTTGAGGGCGGGTGGTTTCTGGCTGTGATCCAGATCGTCAACAACATCACGATCCTGGCCATCATCCTGACGGGCACCGCGCTGCTGCGCGAGCGCGAGCACGGCACCCTCGATCACCTGCTGGTGCTACCGCTGACAGCACTGGAAATCATGCTGGCGAAAATCTGGAGCAACATGCTGGTGGTGGTGCTATGCACCTGGGCCTCGCTGGAAATAATCGTCAAGGTCGCCTTGGGCGTGCCGCTTGCCGGCTCCATGTTGCTATTTCTGCTGGTGACCGCGCTCTACCTGTTCGCCAGCACCGCCCTGGGCATTTTTCTCGCCACCCTGGCCCGCTCAACGCCGCAGTTCGGTCTACTGTCGATCCCGGTCATCATACCGATGCTGCTGTTGTCGGGCGGCAGCACGCCGCTCGATAGCATGCCGCAATGGTTGCAATGGGTGATGCAAGGTTCGCCTTCGACCCATTTCGTCAGCCTCAGCGCGGCGATTCTATTCCGGGATGCGAGCGTTAGCGTGGTATGGCCAGACCTGCTGGCACTGGCGGCAATCGGGCTCTTGTTCTTTTTCATCGCCCTGGGACGGTTTCGCAAAAGCCTGGCGTCCTGATAAAAAGCAGCCTTCGTCAGCGCCTACCGATTCGTGGCGCTGTCGGGGCTACGATCCAGCCGATTTATTGAATGATCAGGTTATTGAACAACAGATCATCCACCATCGGCTTGCCGGTCTCGTCGTTCATCACCTGCTGCGTCTGCTTCAAGGCTTCCTGACGCAGTTTTTCCTTGGCTTCGAGGTTGTTCATCGCCTCGGTGGTCTGCTGGGCGAACAACGCCACCAGTTGGTTGCGGATCAATGGCTCGTTGGCCTTGACTGCCGCAGCGGCTGCGTCACCGGTCACACGCAGGGCCACATCGGCCTTGTACACCCTCAGCTTCGCCGAGCCGTCCAGGCCATAATTGCCCACGAACGGCGGGCTGAGGGTGATGTAACTGACCTTCGGCGCCTCGCCTTCTTTGGCTTCTTCGGCCATCGCCGTCACAGGCAACGACAGAGCCAGCATCAACATGATCCACGCTTTCACATTCGACTCCTCATACGGTTTGCGGCCCAGCATACCGACCCGCCGTTCAAGCACAAGCTTATGGCCGGCTATCAGGGCGGGGCATGCTCGTTGACCCGTTGACTCTCACACCTACACTTATCGGCCATCACTCCCAAAGGAATAGCCCTGATGAAAGCCGTGCTGTGCAAAGAATTCGGTCCTGCCGAATCGCTGGTGCTGGAAGACGTCGCCAGCCCCGTCGCGAAGAAGAACGAAGTGCTGCTGGACGTGCATGCCGCCGGGGTGAACTTCCCTGACACGCTGATCATCGAGGGCAAATATCAATTCAAGCCCCCCTTCCCGTTTTCCCCTGGCGGCGAAGCAGCGGGCGTGGTCAGCGCGGTGGGTGAAAAAGTCAGCCACCTGAAGGTCGGTGACCGGGTGATGGCGCTGACCGGTTGGGGCAGCTTTGCCGAACAGGTGGCGGTGCCTGGCTACAACGTGTTGCCGATCCCGGCGTCCATGGACTTCAACACCGCTGCCGCCTTCAGCATGACCTATGGCACCTCGATGCATGCCCTCAAGCAACGGGCCAACCTGCAACCTGGCGAAACCCTACTGGTGCTCGGCGCATCCGGCGGCGTCGGCCTGGCGGCGGTGGAGATCGGCAAAGCCATGGGCGCCCGGGTGATTGCCGCCGCCAGCAGCGCAGAGAAACTGGCCGTGGCCAAGGCCGCCGGCGCCGACGAACTGATCAACTACAGCGAAACCAACCTCAAGGATGAAATCAAACGCCTCACCGACGGCCAAGGCGCCGACGTGATCTACGACCCGGTGGGCGGCGACCTGTTCGACCAGGCCATTCGCGCCATCGCCTGGAATGGCCGGCTGCTGGTGGTCGGCTTTGCCAGCGGGCGCATCCCCGAGCTGCCCGTGAACCTGGCCTTGCTCAAGGGCGCCGCCGTGGTGGGTGTGTTCTGGGGCTCCTTCGCCCAACGCCAACCCCAGGACAACGCCGCCAACTTCCAGCAATTGTTCGACTGGTTTACCGAAGGCAAGCTCAAGCCGCTGGTCTCGCAGGTGTATCCACTGAGCAACGCCGCCCAGGCGATCAACGACCTGGGCCAGCGCAAGGCTGTGGGGAAGGTCGTGGTGCAGGTGCGTTGAAGCCAATCAAGCGGTCCGGGTGCCGGAGGCTGCGGACCGCATGATTGTTGAACCTGGCCACGTTGAACCTGGCCACAAGGCAATTCCGACAGCGCCATCAGCGTATGCCTGAGCGACATGTTCATTTAAGAACATTCATCAAGGGGAATTTCCACTGTTTTGACGATGAGAAGCGGTGCTATTTTCGGTAACGAAACTGTAACATTCGCATCCGCAGTCATAACAAGAATCTGGAGCCCTTGAATGTTTGCTTTCTTTCGTCCTGCCGTACATCAGGCGCCCCTGCCTGAAGAAAAAATAGACAGCACCTACCGACGCCTTCGCTGGCAGATTTTCGCCGGTATCTTCATCGGCTACGCCGGGTATTACCTGCTGCGCAAAAACTTCTCCCTGGCCATGCCGTACCTGATCGACGAGGGCTACACCCGAGGTCAGTTGGGCCTGGCCATGTCGGCCATCGCCATCGCCTACGGGCTTTCGAAGTTCCTGATGGGCCTGGTGTCCGACCGTTCCAACCCGCGCTATTTCCTGCCGTTCGGTTTGCTGGTGTCGGCGGGGGTGATGTTCATTTTCGGTTTCGCGCCTTGGGCAACCTCCAGCGTCACCATGATGTTCATCCTGCTGTTCATCAATGGCTGGGCTCAGGGCATGGGTTGGCCGCCCAGTGGGCGGACCATGGTGCACTGGTGGTCGCAGAAAGAACGCGGCGGCGTGGTGTCGGTCTGGAACGTGGCGCATAACGTCGGCGGGGGCTTGATCGGGCCGTTGTTCCTGCTGGGGATGGGCTGGTTCAATGACTGGCATGCGGCGTTTTATGTACCGGCGGCCGTGGCGCTACTGGTGGCGCTGTTTGCCTTCGCGACCATGCGCGACACCCCGCAATCGGTAGGCCTGCCGCCGATCGAAAAATACAAGAACGATTACCCGGAAGGCTACGACGCCAGTCACGAAAACGAGTTCAGCGCCAAGGAAATCTTCGTCAAGTACGTGCTGCGTAACAAAATGCTCTGGTACATCGCCATGGCAAACGTCTTTGTTTACCTGCTGCGCTACGGCGTGCTGGATTGGGCGCCCACTTACCTCAAGGAAGCCAAAGGCTTCACCGTGGATAAAACCTCCTGGGCGTACTTTTTGTATGAGTGGGCAGGCATCCCCGGCACGTTATTGTGCGGCTGGATGTCGGACAAAATCTTCCGCGGCAACCGGGGCCTGACGGGCATGGTGTTCATGGCGCTGGTGACCGTGGCGACGCTGGTGTACTGGCTGAACCCGGCCGGCAACCCGACCGTGGACATGGTCGCCCTGGTTTCCATTGGCTTCCTGATCTACGGCCCGGTCATGCTGATCGGTTTGCAGGCCCTGGAACTGGCACCGAAGAAAGCCGCCGGCACTGCGGCAGGTTTCACCGGGTTGTTTGGCTATTTGGGCGGCTCAGTCGCAGCCAGTGCTGCCATGGGCTACACGGTGGACCATTTCGGCTGGGACGGTGGGTTTGTGTTGCTAGTGGGTGCTTGCCTGTTGGCGATGGCGTTCCTCGCGCCAACCTTGTGGCACAAGCAAATCGCCAGTCAGCGCCGCGAAGCGGTGGCCTGATCCAGGGCTGATTTGCAGCGTTTGAGCCGCGCCTCCAGATTCCGGTCTGGCATGGCGTGGCTGCGCAGGGCGTGGATGGTCTGCTCGACATAATCGCGAGTGGTGCCATAGCGCCCACAGGCGCTTTCGAACACCTGGCTCAGCACATGGTCCGGCAAGTTGCCGGCATAGCTGGGCAGGTGCCGCTCCAATACAAACCCCAAGGCCTGCACCCGGCTGCCATCCTCGAGACGACAACTGAGCCAGTGCGGACGATAGGACGGGAAAGGCATCTCGCGCTGCCACAGGGCGAACAGCGAATCCTCAAGATTGTCCTGCGGCAATCGATAGGCAAAACCGCTGCACGAACCGCCGCGATCCAGCCCAAACACCAGCCCCGGCAACTCGGGGGTGCCACGGTGTTCGTGAGACCACAAATACAAACCGCGATGATAACCGTGGACCCGGCCGCGCACCCGCTCTACCGCCGTGCATTCCGGCCGCCAGATCAGCGAACCGTACGCAAACAACCAGACCGGCCCGCCTTGATGCAGGCTCATGGTCAATTGCATCGAGGCGAGCAATTGCTCACGGGTCAGCGGCGCCCCCAGGTCGAGGCGTGGCGGGTATGGCGCACAAGTAAAGGCGGATTCGATAACGGTCATGGCCGGTAGCGGTTGGCTCCTCGCGGTTCATGAAGCTGGATGATGCGCCGTCATGACACTGACGCTTGTCAGGAGCAAGGCAAATTAAATGCCATGAATGCCCATGAACGAGGGAATTCTGATATTGCGTAGGAACTGTCGAGCGAAGCGAGGCTGCGATCTTTCCCCAGACAGTTGAATCTCAAGCGAAAGATCAACAGATCGCAGCCTCGCTTCGCTCGACAGCGCCTACGCCCGCGGTGCATAGGCAAATACATCGGCGCGCATTTGGTGGGCGTCCATTCCGGCATCGACCAACGCGTCGAGGGTGGCATAGATCATGGCCGGCGAGCCGCTGGCGTAGACATGCACGCCCTTGAGATCGCTGATGTCCTCGCACACGGCTTCGTGAAGCATCCCACAGCGCCCTTCCCAGCCACACAAGTCGCTGACGACTTTGTGCAGGAACAGGTTAGGCAGCGTTTTCCACTCGTCCCAATGTTCGATTTCATAGAAATCTTCCGGGCGCCGCACGCCCCAATACAGATGCACCGGGTGCTTGAAACCCGCTGCGCGGCAATGCTCGATCAGGCTGTGCATCTGCGCCATGCCAGTACCGGCGGCAATCAACACCAGCGGACCCTCCGGCAACTCGGACAAATGGGTGTCGCCAAAGGGCATTTCGATGCGCACATTGGGGTTACGCTGAAGTTGCTCCAACAGCGTCTGCGCACTGTTTTCGCGCACTAATACATGCAATTGCAGCTCGCGCCCCGAATGCGGCGCCGAGGCCAGGGAAAACGCCGATTTCTCGCCATTCTCCCGCTCGATCATCAGGTACTGCCCCGCGTGATAGCGCGGCGGCTTGCCCGCCGGTGCGCGCAGGCGTACTCGCCAGACATCACCGCCCACGTCGGCGCATTCAGTGACCTGGCACGCCAGGCTGCGCACGGGCAACTCACCCGGTGACAGCACGCCATCCCACAGCACCACGCAGTCCTCCAGAGGCTCGGCAATGCAGGTGAAAATCTCACCGTGATCGCGCACTTCTCCCGCCTGCTCCACGCGGCCTTCCACTAGCAGCGCACCGCAGACATGGCAGTTGCCATTGCGGCAGCTTTGCGGGCACTCATAGCCCAGGCGTCGCGCGCCATCGAGAATCCGCTCGGCGGGCCGGATATCCAACACCGCCCCGGAAGGCTGCAAGGTTACACGCATCAATCTATTCCTAACTGATTCCAGATGGCATCGACCCGTTGGGTAACGGCTTCATCCTTGACGATCACCCGGCCCCATTCACGGGTGGTTTCACCGGGCCATTTATGCGTGGCATCGAGTCCCATCTTCGAGCCCAGGCCGGACACCGGCGAGGCGAAGTCGAGGTAATCGATCGGCGTATTCTCGATCATCACCGTGTCACGCTTGGGGTCCATGCGCGTGGTGATGGCCCAGATCACGTCGTTCCAATCCCGTGCGTTGATATCGTCGTCAGTGACAATAACGAACTTGGTGTACATGAACTGTCGCAAAAACGACCAGACCCCCAGCATGACCCGCTTGGCGTGCCCTGGGTACGACTTCTTCATGGTCACCACGGCCATGCGGTAAGAGCAACCTTCCGGCGGCAAGTAGAAGTCGGTGATTTCGGGAAACTGCTTCTGCAGGATTGGCACGAACACCTCGTTCAGCGCCACCCCGAGAATGGCCGGCTCATCAGGTGGACGGCCGGTGTAGGTGCTGTGGTAAATCGGCTTGATCCGATGCGTCATGCGCTCGACGGTGAACACCGGAAAGCTGTCGACTTCGTTGTAGTAGCCGGTGTGGTCGCCGTACGGACCTTCATCGGCCATTTCGCCGGGATGGATCACGCCTTCAAGAATAATCTCGGCCGTGGCCGGGACTTGCAGATCGTTGCCACGGCATTTCACCAGTTCGGTGCGGTTGCCGCGCAACAGCCCGGCGAATGCGTATTCGGAAAGGCTGTCAGGCACTGGCGTGACAGCGCCGAGAATGGTCGCCGGGTCCGCGCCCAGGGCCACGGACACCGGAAAAGGTTGCCCAGGATGTTTTTCACACCATTCCCGGTAATCCAGCGCACCACCACGGTGGCTCAGCCAGCGCATGATGACCTTGTTCCGGCCAATGACCTGCTGACGGTAGATACCGAGGTTCTGACGATCCTTGTTCGGACCTTTGGTGACGGTCAGGCCCCAAGTAATCAGCGGCCCCACGTCGCCCGGCCAGCAGGTCTGCACCGGCAACATTGCCAGGTCGACATCGTCGCCTTCGATCACCACTTCCTGGCAGATGGCGTCCTTGACGACTTTCGGCGCCATGGAAATGATTTTGCGGAAAATCGGCAGCTTGGACCACGCGTCCTTCAGGCCTTTGGGCGGCTCAGGCTCCTTGAGAAACGCCAGCAGCTTGCCGATTTCGCGCAATTCGCTCACGGCTTCGGCGCCCATGCCCAGCGCTACGCGCTCCGGCGTGCCGAACAGGTTGCCCAGCACCGGGATGTCATAGCCAGTCGGGTTCTCAAACAATAGCGCCGGGCCTTTGGCTCGCAGCGTACGGTCGCAGACCTCGGTCATTTCCAGTACGGGGGACACCGGCACCTGGACGCGCTTGAGTTCGCCGCGCTGTTCCAGACCGCTGATAAAGTCGCGCAAGTCGCGATACTGCATGCAAAAGCCTCATGGTAGCCGGGGCGTCGGGGGCCCGAGTTTAACGCCGCCCGTTCAAAATAGTGAATGCACGGATAGCAAAAAGCCGGGTTTCCCCGGCTTTGCTGCCCTGCCTGATCGATTACTTGCGTTTCATCGACAGGAAGAACTCATCGTTAGTCTTGGTCTGCTTCAACTTGTCGACCAGAAACTCGATGGCAGCGACTTCATCCATAGGATGCAGGAGCTTGCGCAGGATCCACATACGCTGCAGCTCGTCGTCGGCGGTCAGCAACTCTTCGCGGCGGGTGCCGGAACGGTTGATGTTAATGGCCGGGAAGACGCGCTTTTCAGCGATCTTGCGATCCAGAGGCAGTTCCATGTTACCGGTGCCTTTGAATTCCTCGTAGATCACTTCGTCCATCTTCGAACCGGTTTCAACCAGTGCGGTGGCGATAATGGTCAGCGAGCCGCCTTCTTCGATGTTGCGCGCAGCACCGAAGAAACGTTTCGGCTTCTCCAGGGCGTGGGCATCGACACCACCGGTCAGCACCTTGCCGGAGCTCGGGATCACAGTGTTGTAGGCACGGGCCAGACGGGTGATAGAGTCCAGCAGGATCACCACGTCCTTCTTGTGTTCGACCAGGCGCTTGGCCTTCTCGATCACCATTTCGGCAACCTGCACGTGGCGGGTCGGCGGCTCGTCGAACGTCGAGGCAACCACTTCGCCGCGCACGGTGCGCTGCATCTCGGTCACTTCTTCCGGGCGTTCGTCGATCAGCAGCACGATCAGATGAACTTCAGGGTTGTTACGAGCGATGTTGGCCGCGATGTTCTGCAGCATGATCGTCTTGCCCGCTTTCGGCGGCGCCACGATCAGACCGCGCTGGCCCTTGCCGATGGGTGCGCACAGGTCGATGACCCGGCCGGTGAGGTCTTCGGTGGAACCGTTACCGGCTTCCATCTTCATGCGCACGGTCGGGAACAGCGGGGTCAGGTTCTCGAAGAGAATCTTGTTCTTCGCGTTTTCCGGACGGTCGAAGTTGATCGTGTCGACCTTGAGCAGTGCGAAGTAACGCTCGCCTTCCTTCGGAGGGCGGATCTTGCCAACGATGGTGTCACCGGTGCGCAAGTTGAAACGACGGATCTGGCTCGGCGAGACGTAGATATCGTCTGGGCCGGCAAGATAGGAAGCGTCTGCGGAGCGGAGAAAGCCGAAGCCGTCCTGGAGAATCTCCAGCACGCCATCACCGGAGATTTCCTCGCCGCTTTTCGCGTGCTTTTTGAGCAGGGAGAAAATCACGTCCTGCTTGCGCGAACGGGCCATATTTTCTATGCCCATCTGTTCGGCCAATTCGAGCAGTTCGGTAATCGGCTTTTGCTTGAGTTCAGTCAGATTCATATAGGAATGACGTAATCATTTATGGAGGGGGGAAATTAAGCTTTTGGCTTAATGAGGCCGCGCCGCGGAGAAGGCGACAGGATCGCGTACTTATTCGAAAGGAGTGCGTCGGCGACGGCTTGCAGGGGGCAAAGGAGAAACCAGTGCGGGGCCGAATGTAACACCTGGGTTTGCGAGCGTCTAGCCCCGAGTAACGAAAAAAGCCCCGCGATTAGCGGGGCTTTTTCAACAGCATTCGGCGCTTAGATGTTGGCGTCGAGGAACGCGGCCAGTTGCGACTTCGACAGCGCACCCACCTTGGTGGCTTCGACGTTGCCGTTCTTGAACAGCATCAGCGTCGGGATGCCACGCACGCCGTGCTTGGCCGGAGTTTCCTGGTTCTCGTCGATGTTCAGCTTGGCAACGGTCAGCTTGCCCTCGTAGGTCTGGGCAATTTCGTCCAGGACCGGCGCGATCATCTTGCACGGACCGCACCACTCAGCCCAATAGTCGACCAGTACCGGGCCTTCGGACTTAAGTACTTCTTCGTCGAAGCTAGCGTCGGTAACGTGTTTGATCAGATCGCTGCTCATTGAAATCTCCGGGATTGTCAGCAAAAAAACGTGGCCCATCATAGCTGCCCTTACCGGGTTCAGGAAGCCGCAGTTGATTGAGTCTCGCTATGGTGTCCGATGTATTTGGGTATGATGCCCCTCATGGAGCAGCCGGGGCCACGAAGGAAATTCCGGTGCGCAGCGCGGCGTTACGTACATGTTCCTGCATGGCTTTTTGCGCCCCACCCGAAGCACGACGGGCCAGGGCCCGAAGGATCTTGCGATGCTCCTGCCACGTTTCCATTGCCCGTTCCGCTCGGATGAACGGTAGCTTCTGGCTTTCCAGAAAGATGTCGGCGCTGGCGGTGAGAATACTCAGCATCGCCTGGTTGCCGCTGGCCTGCAGGATTCGCCGATGGAACTCGAAATCCAGCCGCGCTGCGGCATCGAAATCCCCTGACTTGAGCTCCCGGCGCATGGCCTCGACGTTGTCCTCCAGTGTGTCGAGTTCATCGGCGCTCAGCGTGACCGCCGCCAACCCGGCCGCGAAACCTTCCAGGGCATAACGCAGCTGGAAGATATCCACCGGCGAAGCCTGGGCCGCGAACGGCCAACCCGGGGCCAGCTCGCTGCGCGAAACCTCCACCGCCGACTGCACGAACACACCCTTGCCCGGTTGCACGCTGATCACTCCCAATGCACTCAGCGATGAAAGCGCCTCACGCAGCGAGGCTCGACTCACCCCCAGTTGCAACGCCAGGTCCCGTTGTGACGGCAGCGCATCCCCGGGAGCGAAGCCTTCATCGACGATCAGTTTACGGATGGCTTGCAGGGCCACTTCGGGAACGGCGCGAGCGATGGAATTCATGATTTTTTCAGATGAACCGGGCCAGTGAGCGGCTAGTTGTAAAGCTAAACGCGGCGCCCGGCAAGTCGTGCTCCAGTTGGGTTCGACGGCAAATACCGACGCCCGATAACGGTGCGAAACGCGGCGCAACTGTTCAGACCAGTAAGACCTCATTCCGCCAGTAAAACCGTGGCTTTGGCAGATTAAAAACCAGCTTGGCATGGCCTGTGCTCTGTCCGAACGCAGAAATCACATCACCGATGCGGAGATTCGCCATGATTAAGCGTTACAGCGCCCTGCTTACCGCCTTGTTCGCCAGCCTGATGCTCACTCATCTGCCCGCTCAAGCAGACGGCCTGGAAGACGTGGTCAAGCGCGGCACCCTCAAGGTCGCAGTGCCCCAGGACTTCCCACCGTTCGGCTCGGTAGGCCCGGACATGAAACCTCGCGGCCTGGACATCGACACCGCGCAGCTGCTGGCCGACCAGCTCAAGGTCAAGCTTGAACTGACCCCCGTCAACAGCACCAACCGTATTCCGTTCCTGACCACCGGCAAGGTCGACCTGGTGATCTCCAGCCTGGGCAAAAACCCCGAGCGTGAAAAAGTCATCGACTTCTCCAGTGCCTACGCGCCGTTCTACCTCGCCGTATTCGGCCCGCCCGACGCCGCCATCAATGGCCTGGACGACCTCAAGGGCAAGACCATCAGCGTCACCCGTGGCTCCATCGAAGACATCGAGCTGACCAAGGTCGCTCCCCAGGGCGCCACGATCAAGCGCTTTGAAGACAACAACTCGACCATCGCCGCCTATCTGGCCGGTCAGGTGGACCTGATCGCCAGCGGCAACGTGGTCATGGTTGCGATCAGCGAACGCAACCCCAAGCGCGTCCCGGCGCTGAAAGTAAAACTCAAGGATTCGCCAGTGTATGTGGGCGTGAACAAGAACGAGCCGGCGCTGCTGGACAAGGTCAACCAGATCCTGGCCACTGCCAAAACCGATGGCAGCCTGGAGAAAAACTCCCAGACCTGGCTCAAGCAGCCGCTGCCGGCCGATCTCTGACCGTCGCTTGAGAGGTTGAGCATGGCTTATCAGTTCGATTTTATGCCGGTGGTGCAGAACACCGAGCTGCTGTTGCGCGGTGCCTTGTTCACCTTGGAGTTGACGGCCATCGGCGCGCTGCTCGGGGTGGGCCTGGGCATCGTCGGGGCCGTGGTGCGGGCGTGGCATATTCGTCCGTTCGCGGCGATCTTCGGCGTGTACGTGGAGCTGATCCGCAACACGCCATTCCTGGTGCAACTGTTTTTCATTTTCTTCGGCCTGCCGTCCTTGGGCTTGCAGATATCCGAATGGCAGGCAGCGGTACTGGCCATGGTGATCAACCTCGGCGCCTACTCCACCGAGATCATCCGCGCCGGCATCCAGGCCATCCCGCGGGGGCAACTGGAAGCCGCCGCAGCCCTGGCGATGAGCCGTTTCGAAGCTTTCCGTCATGTGGTGCTGCTGCCGGCGCTGGGCAAGGTCTGGCCGGCCCTGAGCAGCCAGATCATCATCGTGATGCTCGGCTCGGCGGTCTGTTCGCAGATCGCCACCGAAGAGCTGAGTTTTGCCGCCAACTTCATTCAGTCCCGTAATTTCCGCGCGTTCGAAACCTATGCACTGACCACGCTGATCTACTTGTGCATGGCGCTGTTGATCCGCCAGTTCCTGAATTGGGTAGGTCGCCGCTACATTGCCAGGAGCAGCCAATGAGCGATTTCACTTTCTGGGACGTGGTGCGCAATCTGCTCACCGGCCTGCAATGGACCCTGGCGCTGTCGCTGGTGGCGTTTATCGGCGGCGGCGTAATCGGCTTACTGGTCATGGTGCTGCGCATCTCCAAAAACGCCCTGCCCCGCAACATCGCCCGCACCTACATCGAGCTGTTCCAGGGCACACCGCTGTTGATGCAGCTGTTTCTGGTGTTCTTCGGAGTGGCCCTGGCCGGGGTGGAGATTTCCCCGTGGATGGCGGCGGCCATTGCCCTGACGCTGTTTACCAGCGCCTACCTGGCGGAGATCTGGCGCGGTTGTGTCGACTCGATTTCCAACGGCCAATGGGAAGCCTCGGCGAGCCTGGCCCTCAACCCACTGGAGCAGTTGCGCTACGTGATCCTGCCCCAGGCCCTGCGCATCGCCGTAGCGCCGACCGTGGGCTTTTCCGTGCAGGTGGTCAAAGGCACAGCCGTGACTTCGATCATTGGCTTTACCGAACTGACCAAGACCGGCGGCATGCTCGCCAACGCCACGTTCGAGCCGTTCATGGTCTATGGCCTGGTCGCCCTCGGTTATTTCCTGCTCTGCTACCCCTTGTCCCTCAGTGCGCGCTACCTGGAAAGGAGACTGCATGCCTCTGCTTAGAATTTCCGCCCTGCATAAATACTACGGCGATCACCATGTCCTCAAAGGCATCGACCTGAGCGTCGAGGAAGGCCAGGTCGTGGCGATCATCGGCCGCAGCGGTTCGGGCAAATCCACCCTGCTGCGCACCCTCAACGGACTGGAGTCGATCAACGACGGCGTGATCGAAGTGGATGGTGAATACCTCGACGCCGCCCGCGCCGACCTGCGCAGCCTGCGGCAGAAAGTCGGGATGGTGTTCCAGCAATTCAACCTGTTCCCGCACCTGACCGTCGGTGAGAACGTGATGCTCGCGCCGCAGGTTGTACAAAAAGTACCCAAGGCCAAAGCGGCTGAACTGGCACGCCAGATGCTGGAGCGAGTCGGACTCGGGGAGAAGTTCGACGCCTTTCCAGACCGCCTGTCCGGCGGCCAGCAACAGAGGGTCGCCATCGCCCGCGCCCTGGCGATGTCGCCAAAGGTGCTGCTGTGCGACGAAATCACCTCCGCCCTGGACCCGGAACTGGTCAATGAAGTGCTCGGCGTGGTGCGCCAGCTGGCCAAGGACGGCATGACCCTGATCATGGTCACCCACGAAATGCGCTTTGCCCGGGAAGTCGGGGACAAACTGGTGTTCATGCACCAGGGCAAGGTGCATGAGACGGGGGATCCCAAGGTGTTGTTCGCCGATCCGCAGACCGTAGAGCTGGCGAATTTCATTGGGACGGTCGAGCCCGCCTGATTTTCTCAGCCAAGGAACACTCTGTGGCGAGGGGATTTATCCCCGTTGGGCTGCGAAGCGGCCCCCAAACCAGGCAACTCGGCGTGCCAGGATGATTGAGTTCACAGCTTTAGGGCTGCTGCGCAGCCCAGCGGGGATAAATCCCCTCGCCACAAGGGCACCCTGCAAGCTGCTCTGGCTCAAGGGTTTGGATCAGGCGCGTTGGCGTAAGCGGTTGATCGTGGCAGGATGGCGAGGTTATCGACCGAGACTTTTTGAACATGCCGCCATCCCAAGCCAAGAATCTGTCCCTGATCGCTGCCATAGACCTGGGCTCCAACAGCTTCCACATGGTCGTTGCCAAGGCCCAGAACGGGGAAATCCGAATTCTTGAGCGGCTCGGCGAGAAGGTCCAACTGGCCGCCGGCATCGACGAAGAGCGCCAACTGAGCGAAGAATCCATCCAGCGCGGGCTCGATTGCCTCAAGCGGTTCGCCCAACTGATCAACGGCATGCCCCTGGGCGCGGTGCGGATCGTGGGCACCAACGCTTTGCGCGAGGCGCGCAACCGGGGTGAATTCATCCACCGCGCCGAAGAGATCCTCGGCCACCCGGTGGAAGTCATTTCCGGGCGTGAAGAGGCCCGTCTGATCTACCTCGGCGTCTCCCATACGCTGGCCGACACCCCGGGCAAACGCCTGGTGGCGGATATCGGCGGTGGCAGTACCGAATTCATCATTGGCCAGCGCTTCGAGCCTCTGCTGCGCGAAAGCCTGCAAATGGGTTGCGTCAGTTACACCCAGCGCTATTTCCGCGACGGCAAGATCACCCCGGCGCGCTATGCCCAGGCCTATACGGCGGCGCGTCTGGAAATCATGAGCATCGAACATGCTTTGCACCGCCTGACCTGGGATGAAGCCATCGGTTCCTCAGGCACCATTCGCGCCATTGGCCTGGCCCTCAAGGCAGGCGGCCACGGCACTGGCGAGGTCAACGCCGAAGGCCTGGCATGGCTCAAGCGCAAGGTGTTCAAGCTCGGCGACTCGGACAAGATCGATTTTGAAGGGATCAAGCCCGACCGCCGGGCGATTTTCCCGGCGGGCCTGGCGATTCTCGAAGCGATTTTCGACGCCCTCGAACTGCAACGCATGGACCACTGCGAGGGCGCCCTGCGCGAAGGCGTGCTCTATGACCTACTCGGGCGCCATCACCATGAAGACGTCCGTGAGCGCACCCTGGGCTCGCTCATGGAGCGTTACCACGTCGATCAGGAACAGGCCGCACGGGTCGAGCGCAAGGCGCTGCACGCTTTCGACCAGGTGGCCGACGATTGGGACCTGAACGACGGGGTCTGGCGCGAGCTGCTGGGCTGGGCCGCGAAGGTGCATGAGGTGGGCCTGGACATCGCCCACTATCACTACCACAAGCACGGCGCCTATCTGATCGAACATTCGGACCTGGCGGGTTTCTCCCGCGAAGACCAGCAGATGCTTGCACTATTGGTGCGTGGTCACCGGCGCAATATTCCCAGGGATAAATTCGCCGAATTCGGCAATGACGGCATCAAACTGATTCGTCTGTGCGTGCTGCTGCGCTTTGCAATCCTGTTCCACCACATCCGCGGTACCCAGGAAATGCCCCAGGTGGTCCTGCGCGCCGATGGAGCTGAGCTGGATGTGCTGTTTCCCGAAGGCTGGCTGCAAGAGAACCAACTGACCCAGGCTGACTTCGCCCAGGAAGCCGAATGGCTCACCCGAGTCGGGATTGCGCTGAACATCCACTGAGCCCCGCCACAACACAGATCTCTGTGGCGAGGGGATTTATCCCCGTTGGGCGCGAAGCGGCCCCAAAGAGTTGGAAGGTAATCAACCTGACACAACTGGCTGGCAGGTTTCAGGGCTGCTTCGCAGCCCAGCGGGGATAAATCCCCTCGCCACAGATATCCCTAAACCATCAGAACTGCATCACCCCAACCTTAACGAACCGTCAACAACGGGCTGCCCAAGCGCTCCAGCAACGTGGCCTGGGCGCTGCGTGCATTCTGGTTGCCGGTCGGCGTGTTGCGGATGTAGCGACCGTCCGACTGCAGGCTCCAGCTGTGGGTGTTGTCGGTGAGGTAGCTTTCCAGCTCCTTCTTGACCCGCAGGATCAGCTTCTTGCCTTCCACCGGGAAGCAGGTCTCGACGCGCTTGTCGAGGTTGCGCTCCATCCAGTCGGCGCTGGACAGGAACATCTGCTCCTCCCCACCGTTGAGGAAGTAGAACACCCGCGTATGCTCCAGGAAGCGGCCGATGATCGAGCGCACGTGGATGTTATGGGAAACCCCCGGGATGCCCGGACGCAGGCAGCACATGCCGCGCACCACCAGGTCGATGCGCACGCCCGACTGGCTGGCCTTGTACAACGCACGGATGATCTTCGGATCGGTCAGCGAGTTGAATTTGGCGATGATGTGCGCCGGTTTACCGTCCAGGGCGAACTGCGTCTCCCGGGCGATCATGTCGAGCATGCCCTTCTTCAAGGTGAAGGGAGCGTGCAGCAGCTTTTTCATGCGCAGGGTCTTGCCCATGCCAATCAACTGGCTGAACAGTTTGCCGACGTCTTCACACAGGGCATCGTCGGAGGTCAGCAGGCTGTAGTCGGTGTACAGACGGGCGTTGGCGGCGTGGTAGTTGCCGGTGCCCAGGTGGGCGTAACGCACGATTTCGCCGGCTTCGCGCCGCAGGATCAGCATCATCTTGGCGTGGGTCTTGAAGCCGACCACACCATAAATCACCACCGCACCGGCCGCTTGCAGACGACTGGCCAGTTGCAGGTTGGACTCTTCATCGAAGCGCGCCCGCAACTCGATCACCGCCGTGACCTCTTTGCCGTTACGCGCCGCGTCCACCAGGGCGTCGACGATTTCCGAGTTGGCGCCGCTGCGATACAGGGTCTGGCGCACCGCCAATACATGGGGATCCTTGGCCGCCTGGCGCAGCAGGTCGACCACCGGCGTGAACGACTCGAAAGGGTGCAGCAGCAGAATGTCCTGCTTGCTGATCACGCTGAAGATGTTCTCGCTATTTTGCAGCAACTTCGGGATTTGCGGCGTGAACGGCAAATATTGCAGTTCCGGATGGCTGTCCAGACCGGTGATGCTGAACAGTCGGGTCAGGTTGACCGGACCGTTGACCTGATACAGCTCGGTCTCATGCAGGTTGAACTGCTTGAGCAGGTAGTCGGACAGGTGTTTGGGGCACGTGTCGGCCACTTCCAGACGCACCGCATCACCGTAGCGGCGCGAGAACAGCTCGCCGCGCAGGGCGCGGGCCAGGTCTTCGACGTCTTCGGTGTCTACCGACAGATCGGCGTTGCGGGTCAGGCGGAACTGGTAGCAACCCTTCACCTTCATGCCCTGGAACAGGTCATCGGCATGGGCGTGGATCATCGACGACAGGAACACATAGTTGTCGCCAGGGCCGCCGACGTCCTCCGGCACACGAATGATGCGCGGCAGCAGGCGCGGCGCGGGGATGATCGCCAGGCCGGAGTCGCGACCGAAGGCGTCGATGCCTTCGAGCTCGACAATGAAGTTCAGGCTCTTGTTGACCAGCAGCGGGAACGGGTGCGTCGGGTCGAGGCCGATCGGGGTGATGATCGGTGCGATCTCGTCCCGGAAATAGCGGCGAACCCAGGTCTTGAGCTTGGTGTTCCAGTTGCGCCGACGAATGAAGCGAACCTGATGTTTTTCCAGCTCGGGCAACAGAATGTCATTGAGAATCGCGTACTGGCGGTCCACGTGGCCGTGGACCAGCTCACTGATCCGTGCCAGGGCCTGATGCGGTTGCAAGCCATCGGCACCGGCCTGCTCGCGGGCAAAGGTGATCTGCTTCTTCAGGCCGGCGACGCGGATTTCGAAGAACTCGTCCAGGTTGCTGGAAAAGATCAGCAGGAACTTCAGCCGCTCCAGCAGCGGGTAGGACTCGTCCAGCGCCTGCTCCAGCACGCGGATGTTGAACTGCAGTTGCGACAGCTCGCGATGGATGTACAGGCTGCTGTCATCCAGGTTGGGAATGACAATCGCAGGGGCCACGGGGGCCTCGGCCACCACCGGCGGCGTAGGCGCAGCCTCATGCTCCGGCGGTGTTTCGGCGACCTGCTCGACCACGGGCTGAGCGTCTTTTACGGCAACTTCAGAAAGTCCTTCGGTATTCATCGCAAGTTCCTGGGAGGCTATTTCTGCTCTCGTAACAATTGGGCGGCGCGCACAGCAAAGTAAGTCAGGATGCCATCAGCTCCTGCACGTTTGAAAGCGGTCAAGGACTCAAGGATCACCCCTTCGCCCAACCAGCCGTTTTGGATGGCCGCCATGTGCATGGCGTACTCGCCGCTGACCTGATAGACAAAGGTCGGGACTTTGAATTCGTCTTTGACCCGGCAAAGAATGTCGAGGTAAGGCATACCCGGCTTGACCATGACCATATCAGCCCCTTCTGACAAGTCCGCCGCCACTTCGTGCAAGGCTTCCTCGCTGTTGGCCGGGTCCATCTGATAAGAGGCCTTGTTGGCCTTGCCCAGGTTCAGCGCCGAGCCGACCGCATCACGGAACGGGCCGTAATAGGCACTGGCGTACTTGGCCGAGTAGGCCATGATCCGCACATTGACATGACCGGCCACCTCCAGCGCTTCACGGATCGCCTGGATCCGGCCATCCATCATGTCCGACGGCGCCACCACCTGAGCACCGGCCTCGGCATGGGACAACGCCTGCCGGACCAGGGCATCGACGGTAATGTCGTTCTGCACATAGCCTTCTTCATCGAGAATGCCGTCCTGCCCATGCGTGGTGAACGGGTCCAGCGCCACATCGGTGATCACCCCCAGCTCAGGGAAACGGGCACGCAGGGCACGGGTCGCGCGCTGGGCGATGCCATCGGGGTTCCAGGCTTCGGCGGCATCCAGGGACTTGAGCTCGGCAGGCGTGACCGGAAACAGCGCCAGCGCCGGAATGCCCAACTCGACCCACTGGGCGGCTTCTTCAAGCAACAGGTCGATGGTCAGGCGCTCTACCCCGGGCATCGATGCCACGGCCTCGCGGCGGTTCTCACCGTCCAGCACGAACACCGGCAGGATCAGGTCATCGGTGGTCAGCACGGTTTCACGTACCAGCCGACGAGAGAACTCATCACGGCGATTGCGACGCAGACGGGTAGCGGGGAACAGACGATTGGCGGGGGTAAAGCTCACGGCAGACTCCTGAGCCCGCGCTGACGGGCGAGCGTGACAGTTATAGACGGCCATTATGACGAACAGATGACAGATATGTGCACCTGCGTCCCGTCGTCGCAGTCATTGTCGTTGCAGGAAATGTTCACGTCGAGACACATCTCGATACTTTCCTGAATGTGCCTGAAGGGGTAGGCTGCGCGTTCATTTCGCCAGCACCCAGACAATGCTCCAGCAATTTCTCCATGACTTCGGCTACCTCGCCTTGTTTATTGGCACGTTCTTCGAAGGCGAAACCATCCTCGTGCTCGCAGGCTTCCTGGCGTTCCGTGGCTACATGGATATCAATCTGGTGGTGGTGGTGGCGTTCTGCGGCAGCTACGCGGGCGACCAATTGTGGTACTTCATGGGGCGCAAGCACGGCCGCAGGCTACTGGCGCGAAAACCTCGCTGGCAGTTGATGGGCGATCGGGCGCTGGAACACATTCGTCGGCATCCGGATATCTGGGTGCTGAGTTTTCGCTTCGTCTACGGCTTGCGCACGGTAATGCCGGTGGCCATCGGGCTGTCAGGCTATCCGCCGGGCCGCTATCTGTTGCTCAACGGCATCGGCGCGGCGATCTGGGCCACTGCCCTGGCCGCCGCCGCGTACCACTTCGGCGCGGTGCTCGAAGGCATGCTGGGCAGCATCAAGAAATATGAATTGTGGGTACTCGGTGCCCTGCTGGTGCTGGGGCTGTGCCTGTGGCTGCGTCGGCGTATCAAGAATGCACGCCTGGCCCGCAAAGTCCTCGCAGCCGAACGACTGGAACAAGCCAGGCCCCACGAGCCTACGACGCCAGCCGAGTGACCCGACTGCGACAGCAATACAACCCGATACCACTGAGCAGGCTGTAGCTGAGCAGCCCGACCCAAGCCACGGGACTGGCCGGCCACAACCCCGCCAATGGCGCCAGCCACACCAGCGGCAGGTTCAAGACCAGCCGCAACAGCTCCAGCCTCAGGGCCCACGGGCGATTCTCCAGGGCCACGCCCAAGACAAACAAACCCAGCGCCACCGCGCCCCAACCCAACACCAGGGCAGCAACCGACAGGCTGCCCTCCAGGTTCATCAAGTAGCTGCCCAGCGCAATGTAGGTGCAGAACTGCAACGCCACGTACCACTGCTGACGCCCGTCCAGCGGCACCTCGAATTTGCGGAACTGACTCAGATCCGGTTTGCTCAGTGGGTATCGCGCCGCCACGTCCGCCGGCCGCCAACCGGTGGGCATAAACCAGATCCGCAGCTTGTCTGGCCAGCGCTCTGCCCGTCGCGCATCTGCCCACAATTGCGCATAGAACTGCAGGTTGGCCCACAACGGATTCCAGCTCGCCAGCGGCGTGGTCACGCCAAAAATCACCGGTTCGTTATCGTCTTCTTCCTGAAAGGTGCGAAACAGACGGTCCCAAATAATGAACACCCCGCCGTAATTGCGATCCATGTAGAGAGGGTTCTGTGCATGGTGGGCACGATGATTGGACGGCGTGACGAAACACCACTCCAGCCAGCCGAGTTTGGGGATGTGTTGGGTGTGAACCCAGAACTGATACAGCAAATTCAACGCCGCCACGCTGACGAACACCACCAGCGGCACGCCGGCCACGGCCAGCGGCAGGTAGAAAATCCAGCTCAACACAAACCCGGTGCTGGTCTGGCGCAATGCAGTGGAGAGGTTGTAGTCCTCACTCTGATGATGCACCGAATGAGCCGCCCAGAGGATATTGCGCTCATGGCCCATGCGGTGCAGCCAGTAATAACAGAAGTCATAGAACACGAAAGCAAACACCCAGACCCAGGCCTGGTCGGCAGACAAATGGATAACGGCCAAATGCTCCAGCGCGAAGGCATAGGTCACCAACCCCACACCCTTGGTCAGCAAACCGGTGGTGGTGGAGAGCACGCCGGTGCTCAGGCTGTTGATGGCGTCAGCCACGCGGTAGTGGCTCACACCCCGCCACCGATCGGCCAGCAACTCGATGGCAATCAACACAAAGAAAAACGGCACGGCATACAGAATGAAATTCATGATGCGACCCGAGCAGACAAAGCAGGGAGATAGTCGGCAGATTAGGTGTAGCTGCTCGATAACCCTATGGCAACGAGTGACAAATTAGTGGACATTTAACGCCATGAATCTGGAGAAAAGCCCATGAGCAAAAAAGTTGCAGTGATCCTTTCCGGCTGTGGCGTGTATGACGGTGCAGAGATCCAGGAAAGCGTGATCACCTTGCTGCGCCTCGACCAGCGCGGCGCACAGGTGCAGTGTTTCGCCCCCGACATCGCGCAGTTGCAGGTCATCAATCACCTGACTGGCGAGCAAATGCCCGAGAGCCGCAACGTATTGGTGGAGTCCGCCCGAATCGCCCGGGGCAACGTGAAGGATTTGCGCGAAGCCAACGTTGAGGACTTCGACGCGCTGATCGTGCCTGGCGGTTTCGGCACGGCGAAGAACCTCTCCAACTTTGCCGTTGAAGGCGCGGGTTGCACCGTCCAGCCGCAGGTTCTGGCGCTGACCGAAGCCTTTGCCGAAGCGGGAAAGCCGGTGGGGCTCATCTGCATTTCCCCCGCCCTGGCGGCAAAAATCTATGGACCGGGGGTGACCTGCACCATTGGCACAGATACCGACACTGCCGCCGCCGTAACCAAAATGGGCGGCATCCACGAAGACTGCGCTGTCACCGATATCGTCGAAGACACTGCACGCAAGCTGGTCAGTACTCCGGCCTACATGCTGGCGCAGAACATCAGTGAAGCGGCGTCGGGGATCAACAAACTGGTGGACCGGGTATTGGAGTTGACTCACGAAAACGATGAGTGACCGCAACACCGTCCACCCAATGTGGGAGCGAGCCTGCTCGCGATAGCGTCGGTTCAGTTGGCATATCTGTTGGCTGACACACCGCCATCGCGAGCAGGCTCGCTCCCACAGGGGTGCGGGAAAGAGTCAGGAGGTTCGAGCCAACCGCGTCAGTATCCGATCCAGCGCATTGGCGAACCCCTGCTTGTCCCGCTCGCTGTACGCTGCCGGTCCGCCGCCCATGTGGCCCTGCTCACGCAAGTCGGTGAACAGGTTGCGCACCGCCAGCCGATCGCCCATGTTCTGCGCATCGAACTCCTTGCCCCGCGGATCCAGTGCCGCGACACCCTTCTTCACCAGCCGGTCAGCCAACGGTACGTCGCTGCAGATCACCAGCTCACCCGGTACGGCATGCTCCACCAGGTAATCGTCCGCCGCGTCAGGCCCGCTGGGCACCACGATCAACTTCACGCAGGCCAGGGCCGGCTTGATCTGCGGTTGGCCGGCCACCAGCACCACTTCGAAGCGGCGTTTCAAGGCGAACTTGACCACCAGTTCCTTCGCGGCTTTGGGACAGGCGTCGGCGTCGATCCATACACGCATTGAGTTTTTCCTCTAATTAAAAGCATCGCGGGCAAGCCTTGCTCCCACAGGCGAATACTGACTGTAGGAGCAAGCCTTGCCCGCGATTATGAGCGCAGCGAATGCTGTTCAGGAAACCTGCACCCTACGCTTCTCCGCCACCCAACTGCGCCCGTACAACACCACAATAGCCACGATCGCCACCCCTTGGGCGGCCAAGGAATAAGCATCGGCATGAATGCCCAGCCAATCGAAATCGAAGAACGCCACCGGACGGGTTCCGAAAATCCCGGCCTCTTGCAGCGCCTTCACGCCATGGCCAGCGAAAACCACCGACAGCGCACAGAGCAGCCCGGCATTGATGCTGAAAAACAGCGCCAGGGGCAGTTTCGCCGAGCCGCGCAGAATCACCCAGGCCAACCCGACCAACAGCACCAACGCCGTGGCGCCGCCCGCCAACACGGCATCATGCCCGGCGGGGCCGGCTTGCAGCCACAGGGTTTCGTAGAACAGGATCACTTCAAACAGCTCGCGATAGACCGAGAAAAACGCCAGGATCGCGAAACCGAAACGTCCGCCACCGCCCACGAGGCTGCTCTTGATGTAATCCTGCCAGGCCGCCGCGTGACGCCGGTCGTGCATCCACACTCCCAGCCACAGCACCATCACGCTGGCGAACAATGCCGTTGCACCTTCGAGCAGTTCGCGCTGGGCGCCGCTGACGTCAATCACATAGGCGGCCAGCCCCCAGGTCGCCAGGCCAGCCAGCAACGCCAGCCCCCAACCGACGTTGACGCTGCGAACCGCTGACTGTTGACCGGTATTACGCAGGAACGCCAGGATCGCCGCCAGCACCAGAATCGCTTCCAGCCCTTCGCGCAACAGAATCAGCAAGCCCGAGATGTAACTGAGCGTCCAGCTCAAACCGTCGCCACCCAGCAGACCCGCCGACTCCGTCAGCTTGGCCTTGGCCGCGTCCAGACGCTGCTCGGCCTGCTCGACCGGCAAACCATCCTGCAAGGACTGACGGTAGGCCATCAGCGCTTTTTCAGTGTCCTTGCGCACCTTGGCGTCGACGTTATCCAGCGAACTTTCCACCAGCTCAAAGCCTTCCAGGTAAGCCGCTACCGACAAGTCATAGGCTTGGTCGTGATCACCGACGCGATACGCCGCGATGCTCTTGTCCAGGGTGGTGGCGGTGTAGTCGAGCAACTGCGCCGGGCCACGCTGCACCTGTGGCGGCTGGGCACGCTGAGCGCGAAAGGTGGCAGCCGCTTCAGGGCCCTGCGCCGCGAGGATTTCGGCCGGAGTCTGGCGAGTCAGATCAGCGAGATTGAAGGTCTGTGCGCTTTTAGCGGCCGCCGGATCGGCGCTGAAACTGGCGATGTACGTCGCCAGGTCCCAGCGCTGACGGTCATCGAGCTGATCGGCGAAGGCCGGCATGTCAGTGCCCTCAATGCCCATGCCAAGTGTGTTGTAGATCGCGTAGAGACTCAGATGATCCAGGCGCGCACCGTCGCGAAGGTTGGCGGGCGCTGGCTCCAGACCGACACCGGCGGGACCGTCGCCGGCTCCGCTGTCACCGTGGCACACCGAGCAATTCTGCGCATACAGTGGCGCTCCGCGGGCCGGGTCAGGGGTGATGACCGGCGCCTGACTGACCTCATACGCCACCGCCAGCCTGGCCCCCAGCTGCCGCGCCAGGCGGGCGACTTCATCGCCATCCTGATGTTCGGTGATGGCGCTGCGCAAGGCGCCGACGCCTTGTGTCAATTCTGCTTTCTCAGGTTTGGCTGGCAGCGCAACGATCAGCCCTTCCAGGAGCTGGGTAAATTCCAGTTGCTCACGGTACTCAGACTCGTCGACAACCTGCCCCGCCTGCACCGTCGCCGGATAATCCGCCCCAATGTAATCCAGCAAATGCAGCGCCTGAGGGGCGCCTTCAAGGGTTTCGGCCAACAGATTGGCGCTGCACAGGGCCAAAAACGGCAGTGCAAGCCAGGCCAGAAA
The DNA here is from genome assembly GCF_039581215.1 of Pseudomonas halotolerans. Lineage (NCBI taxonomy): Bacteria > Pseudomonadati > Pseudomonadota > Gammaproteobacteria > Pseudomonadales > Pseudomonadaceae > Pseudomonas > Pseudomonas halotolerans. The sequence goes on along the minus strand of NZ_JBCNTJ010000007.1, from coordinate 85,636 downwards.
ACGGTACGGGGCAGACATGAATGACTCTCAATTGGAAATAAGAAGTAACACATTGTTCACTTCCAATGACCTGGGCTCAAGGGCTGTTGTGTTTATGAAGCAAATTTCATTGGATTTTCATGCTGAGGAAGTGATGCCACAAAAAAGGCATTGCGAGATTAAAAAGCCATTACATGGCCAGCGGCCATGTTTATAATCGCGCCGCCTTCTTATTGTTCGATGGCATAAAAGCTCCTCCAGTTATGAGGAACCGACAGCGCCTGGCGCTCGTCCGTGGATCGTCCCAGCCCGACCCGCACCCCCGGCTGATACCTCAGGGAAGAAGTATTCATGGCATCCCGTGCCGCTCTTTCGATCGCCCTCGGCGCGGTCACCTTGTTGTCTGGCTGCTCTGCGTTTCGCAACTACGACAGTGAATTGGCCCAGACCAATCAGCAACTGGCTTCCGGCAATGTCGACGCGGCGTTGACCCTGCTGGAGAAAAACAACACCAGCCAAGACAAAGACCTGCTGTATTTCTTTGAAAAAGGCGAGCTGTTGCGCGCCAAGGGCGACCTGCCCGGCAGCCAGGCTGCCTGGTCCAGCGCTGACCAGCAGGTGGGCCAGTGGGAAGATGCGGTCAAACTCGACACAGGCAAGTATCTCGCGCAGTTCGGCAGCTTTCTGGTCAACGATAAAGTTCGGCGCTACGAAGGCTACGACTATGAAAAGGTCATGCTGACCACCCAGATGGCCCTGAACCTGCTGGCCGTGAACGACTTCGACGGCGCGCGGATGCAGATCAAGAAGACCCACGAGCGCGAAGCGGTGATTGCCGACCTGCGGGACAAGGAGTACCTCAAGCGCGAGGAAGACGCCGAGAAGCAAGGGGTCAAGACCGAGTACAAAGACCTGCAGGGCTACCCGGTGGCCAGCCTCGACGCGCCGGAAGTGGTCAGCCTGAAAAACAGCTATCAAAGTGCGTTCAGCCATTATCTGGCCGGGTTCGTCTATGAAGCCTTGGGCGAAAAAGACCTGGCCGCGCCGGGCTATCGCAAAGCCGCCGAACTGCGTCCGAACACACCGCTGCTGGAGCAGGCACTGATCAATCTCGACAAGCCTGCCGACAAGAAGGATGAAAGCGACATCCTGATTGTGGTGCAGAGCGGTCTGGCGCCGTCCCGGGACTCGATCCGCATTCCCCTGCCCTTGCCCATCAGCGGCAATGTGGTGATCACGCCACTTTCCTTTCCCCTGATCAAGCCTGACACCTCCACCGCCACGTTCACCCAAATCGGTATCGACGGTCGTCAACTGGACCTGACCCAGCTCAACAGCACCACAGCCATGTCCCGCCGCGCCCTGCGTGACGACATGCCCGGCATCATCCTGCGCACGACCGTGCGTGCGATCACCCGTGGCGTGGCGCAAAAACAGATCAACGAAACCAATCCCCTGGCCGGCCTCGCGGTGGGCCTGACCTCGGCCGTGCTCGAAGGCGCGGACACCCGGACCTGGCGCACCCTGCCGGACTACACCCAAGTGGTGCGCCTGCGCCTGAAAAAAGGTGAGCACCAGGTCACCTTGCCGAGTGCATTAGGCGGCTCGGTGGTCAAGGTCACCGTCGATCAGCGCTACCAGGTCATCAGCCTGCGGGCGGTGGGCAATCAGGTCTTCGCCGGTGGCCTGGCCGCCCAAGTGATCCCGAGCACCCACCCGACCGCCGTCGCCAGCATCAAGCAACCTTAAGAACGGAGTCTTGTTCAAATGCGTTTAAAACTGATCGCCGTCGGTGTCCTGGCCTTGCTGGCCGGTTGCGCCACCCCACCGCCGCCGGAGCCGGGCAGCGCCGCCAGCAAAGTCGTGGCCATGGGCAAACAGAAAAACATCGTGGTCGGCGCCATGCGCGTAGCCCGGGAAAACGGCTACCTGACCGTCAATGTGCAGTTGAGCAACACCAGCTTCAACAACAAGACGATGTACTACCGCTTTGCCTGGCTGGGGCCGGAAGGCTTTCCGATCGCCGAGCCAGAAACCTGGAAAAGCCTGACGCTGTACGGCGAACAAACCAGTTTCCTGCCGGCCATTGCACCGACACCCAAGGCTGTGGATTTCCGGTTGGAAATCAATACGCCTTGAGCCACGCACCGCTGGGCCATAGGCGCTGATGTAGGAGCTGACGAGTGCAACGAGGCTGCGATCTTGTCCTAGACAATTGAGTCGCAAGCGAAAAATCAAAAGATCGCAGCCTTCGGCAGCTCCTACAGTGCGCAGCCCAAAGGGGATAAATCCCCTCGCCACACAAACCCTTTATGCAGCAATTTGAGAGTCCCCACATGTTCCTACGCATCTCTTCCCTCGCCCTGGCCGCCCTACTGGTCAGCGGCTGCGCCAACAACGCTCCAGTCCTGGGCAGCAAGAACATCAGCTACGGCGACACCAAGGCCGTGGAAACCGTAACCAACGAATTCGGTTCCACCGACCTGCAAATGATCGCCGAATCCATGACCCGCTCCCTGGCCCAGTCCGGCATTTTGCAGGGCCGCCCGGTGGTTCAGGTCTATGACGTGAAGAACAAGACCAGCGAGTACATCGATACCCGCGAGATCACCACCAGCATCAAGACTCAGTTGATGAAGACCGGTGCGGCACGTTTCGCCAGTGACAACAACGCAATGGACAGCCAGGTTGACCAGCTCAAGCTGCAAAACCAGAGCGGCCTGTACAAGAAAAGCACCGTGGCCAAGACCGGCAACATGATCGCGGCCAAATACCGCCTCGAGGGTTCCATCAGTTCGATCGTCAAGCGCAGCAGCGACTACAAGGACGTCTTCTACAAATTCAGCCTGCAATTGATCGACGTCGAAAGCGGTCTGGCCGAATGGATGGACGAGAAAGAAATCCGCAAGACCACGGAGCGCTAAGCCATGCGCACATGGATCGGCATCATGGCCCTGGCCTGCGCGTTCAGCGCGCAGGCGGCCCCGAAAGTCGCGGTCACTGACCTCGCGTACCAGCAACGGGTGGAGGAATACATCCACACCGTTTCGGCCCAGAGTAACTTCCAGGCGAATCCTTATAGCGCCAGCGCTTCGTCGAGCTACGACGAGATGGAAGCCACCACCAGCTATATCGAGCAGGGCGAACTGCGCAAATTCACCGGCGACATCAAGGGCGAAATCCTGCGCAGCGGGATGTTCCAGCTCGTGCAAGGCACGCCCCACACCGCTTCGTCCACGGGCGACGTCTATGACGTGATCAAGCGAATCAAGGCCGGGCACTTCAAGGGCGCCGATTACGTGCTGTTCGGCACCGTATCGGACATCGACTTCACCCGCGACATCAATGAACTGGCCAATACCAACAGCTACTCGGCGGTGCTCGCCTTGACCCTGGTGGCGGACTTCAGCCTGATCAACACCAAGACCTACGAAATCACCTCGGCCTTTACCGCCATGGGTGAAGGCCAGGACACCAAGCTGTTGAATCACCGGGACGTGCGCATCAACCTCAACCGCCCGCGGGTCGTGCGCGAGGTGTCCAAGGCTCTGGGTGAGGACGTGGCACGGCAACTGAGCGAACAACTCGGTGGGCCGAATTACGAACAAGCCGGCGAGCCGGCGCCGCGCAATAACCTGCCACGGGATACCGCGCCGGTCATTTTGCGCTAAGCGGTTCAGCGATTATTGTGTGGCGAGGGAATTTCCCCGCCACATCAGAACCGTCGGGTTACACCGAGGCTTTGCGAATCGTCGCCAGCAGCCCTGCCGCACCAATGAACAACCCGGCAAAGGTGCGGTTCATTCGACGCTGCTGTTTCGGAGTGCGCAGCAGACGCAGGACTTTGGATGCCAGCCCGGTGTACCCGGCCATGACGATGAGGTCGACGCAAACCATGGTCACGCCCAGGATCAGGTATTGCTTGATCAACGGGGCATGGGGGTCGATGAATTGTGGCAACACCGCAAGCATGAACACCAATGCCTTGGGGTTGCTGATGTTGACCAGAAAGCCGCGAAACACCAGCGCCAAGGGCTTGCCGATCGGCCGCACGGCCGCATCGTCACTGATATCACCCGGGATGGCTCGCCATTGCTTGACGCCCAAGTAAACCAGATAGGCCACACCAAACCATTTGATCGCATAAAACGCGGTCGCCGAGGCGGTGAGGATCGCACCGACACCGGCGGCGACAATCACGATTTGCAACGCCAGGCCCAATTGCAGGCCCAGGGCATTCCAGTAGCCGCGCCAGAAACCGTATTGCAGACCACTGGACATCGATGCGATGGCACCGGCGCCCGGCGAAAGACTGATCACCCAGCAAGCGGCGAAAAACGCCAGCCATGTTTCCAGCAGCATTGCACACCTCGGCTCAGATTCGTTGAAGTCACTAAGCTAATGCGCCGCCGGACAGTTGACCACAGATATTTAATGATCGCGATCCGCTTACTCGACGAAGCCACCGACTGGAAACGCCTCGTTGCCGCGCCAGCGTCGAACTGAACGCTGGAAGAACAGACTGTTGGGCACTTGCACCATGGAACTGCCCGTACCGAGCTCCTCGGGTTCGATCAAGGTGGTGTAAAGCAGGTTGATGGCCACCACCCGCCCCTTGATGCCGGGCTTGTCGGTGGACTCCACCAGTTCAACCACATCGCCCAGACGAAATGGCCCGACGGTGTAGATCAGGATGGCGCACAACAGATTCGACAGCACGCTCCAGATGGCAAAGAACGCCACCGCCGCCACCGCGACGAAACCCGACAGCGCCGTCCACAGCACTGTGGCCGAGACACCCAGGCGTTCCAGCACCACCAGCACCGCACTGCCCATGATCAGCCAGCGCAGCACACCCCGCAGGATGATCACCAACTGGGACGGTAATGGGTAGCGCTCGGCAAGGCCCGTGAGGGCCCGCGCCACGCAACGTTGCGCAATATAACCGGCCAGCAGGATCAGCAGTATTTGCACACCGAGCCAGATCGGCTCGACCCACATGACGGGTATAGGCAAAGCCAAGGCTTCCATCAGGACAGCGCCTCCAGCTCCGCTTGCAGGTTTTCCAGCAGTTCCAGGGCTTGCATCCACGCCTCCTCAAGCTCCGCTTCCCGAACCTTCAGCCTGGCCTGTTCGGCCAGCAGATCACGCAACTCATCCTTGCGCGCCGCTTCGTAGAGACCGCTGTCGCCGAGGCTGGTTTCGATCTTCTGCAGTTTTTCATGCAGCTTGCCCAGTTCGACTTCGAGCTTGTCGGCCTCGCGCTTGTGGGGCGCCAACTGCTGACGCAATGCGGCGGCGGCCTGGCGCTGGGCTTTCTTGTCGGTCTTGTCCGGGTTCACCGGCGTGGTGCTGACCGGGGCGTTGCGCTGACGGTACTCCACCAGCCAACGGGCATAGTCTTCCAGGTCACCGTCGAACTCTTCGACCTTGCCGTCGGCCACCAGGAAAAAATTGTCCGTGGTGCTCTTGAGCAAATGCCGGTCGTGGGACACCACCAGCACCGCGCCGCTGAATTCCTGCAAGGCCATGGTAAGGGCCAGGCGCATTTCCAGATCGAGGTGGTTGGTCGGTTCGTCGAGCAGCAACAGGTTCGGCCGGCCCCAGGCGATCAGGGCGAGCGCCAGGCGGGCCTTTTCGCCACCGGAGAAATTCAACACCGGCTCGTCGATGCGCGCACCACGAAAGTCGAAACCACCGAGGAAATCACGCAGGGTTTGCTCGCGTTCGTTCGGTGCCAGACGCTGCAAATGCAGCAGCGGGCTAGCCTTGGCGTCGAGAGAATCGAGCTGATGTTGGGCGAAGTAACCCACCACGGTGTTCTCGCCCCGGGTCAGCCGCCCGGCCAGGGGTTCGAGCTCGCCGGAGAGGTTTTTGATCAGGGTCGACTTACCGGCACCGTTCGGGCCCAACAGGCCAATGCGCGCGCCAGGGGTCAGTTGCAGCTTGACCTTTTCCAGCACGGTTTTGTCGCCATAACCCAGGCGCGCATCGGACAGGTCGATCAACGGGCTGGAAATCTTGGTCGATTCGCGGAAGACAAAATCGAACGGTGAATCGACGTGAGCCGCCGAGAGTTCTTCCATCCGCTCCAGTGCCTTGATCCGGCTCTGGGCCTGACGGGCCTTGGTGGCCTGGGCCTTGAAGCGGGCGATGTAACTTTCCATGTGCGCACGCTGCGCCTGCTGCTTCTCGTAGGCCTGCTGTTGCTGGGCCAGGCGTTCGGCACGGGCCCGCTCGAAGGCACTGTAGCCACCGCGGTACAAGGTGAGCTTGCGCTGATCGACATGGGCGACATGATCCACCACCGCGTCGAGGAAATCGCGGTCATGGGAAATCAGCAGCAGTGTGCCGGGATAGCTCTTGAGCCAGTCTTCGAGCCAGATGATGGCGTCGAGGTCCAGGTGGTTGGTGGGCTCATCGAGCAGCAGCAGGTCCGAGGGGCACATCAGCGCCTGGGCCAGGTTCAAGCGCATCCGCCAGCCACCGGAGAAGGCCCCGACCTCACGGTCCATCTGCTCATTGGTAAAGCCTAGGCCTGCCAGCAGTTTGCGTGCGCGGGCATCGGCGGTGTAGCCGTCGGCGCTGTCGAGTTCCGAGTGCAGACGGGCCTGGGCGGCGCCGTCGTGGGCCGCCTCGGCCGCCGCCAGGTCGCGCTGGACCTGACGAAGGCGCAGGTCGCCGTCCAGCACATAGTCCACCGCCAGGCGCTCAAGGGTGTCGACCTCCTGGCGCATGTGGGCGATACGCCAATCGGCGGGCAGCAGGCAATCACCCGAGTCCGGGTGCAGTTCACCTCGAAGCAGGGCGAACAGGCTCGATTTGCCAGCGCCGTTGGCACCGATGAGGCCAGCTTTGTGGCCGGCGTGCAGAGTCAGCTCGGCGTCTTCTAGCAGACGTTGCGGGCCACGCTGTAAAGTCAGGTTCTGAAGTCGAATCATAATGGCGGCGGAGTCTACCAGCTTCGCTCGCAACTGGCGCGAGTAGCACGATGTCCTCTGATCTATGGAGCTTTTCCCTCGACCTCTACGCCAAGCCTGGCGTGGAGCAAGCCTGTCTGACGCTACAGAACGCCGGCGGCAATGTTTGCCTGCTGCTTTGCGGGCTGTGGCTGGAACAGCGCGGGGTAGCCTTTACTGAACAAAGACTGCAACAGCTTCAGCAATTGCTTGGCCCCTGGGACACCGAAGTCGTGCAGCCATTGCGCACCCTTCGTACCCAATGGAAAGCCCGCGCCCTTCAAGACCCGGCACTCGATAGCCTGCGCGAGCAGGTCAAACGACTGGAGCTGGAAGCCGAGCGACAATTACTGGAACGACTGGAGACTGCGACCCAGGACTGGCCTGAGGCACAACCCACAGATACAGCGCAGTGGTTGCAAGGGTTAGCGGCGAGCGGCGACCAAGGGAACCGCGACGCGCTGCATCAGCTACGCGTCGCGGCGTCCGGCACTTAGGAAGCGCGGGTTGGGGTGTTGCTGCTCGGTGCCGGGGTGGCGGCCGGGTTCAGCGCCGGGGCCGCAGTGCTGGCGGTTGGCGCAGGGGTCGCTGCAGGAGCCGGAGTCGATGTCGCAGGCTTGGCCGCCGGAGCAGTCGAAGGTTTGGCGGCAGCAGGCTTTTTCACGGCGGGTTTCGCAGCGGGCTTGGCCACAGGCTTGGCGGCGGCAGGCTTGGCGGCGGGTTTGGCAGCAGCCGGTTTGGCAGCCGGTTTAGCCGCAGCTTTGGCGGGCGCTTTGACAGCGGCTGGCTTGGCAGCCGGTTTAGCTGCAACTTTAGCGGGCGCTTTGGCAGCGGCGGGCTTGGCAGCCGCCGTTTTTGTAGCAGCTGGCTTGGCAGCCGGTTTAGCCGCAGCGGTTTTTGTCGCGGCGGGTTTGGCGGCGGCTGTTTTAGCGGCTGGCTTGGCGACGCTCTTGGCAACAGGTTTAGCCGCTGGCTTGGCCGCCACTTTGGCTGCCGGCTTGGCGACAGCTTTGACGGCGGTTTTTTTCGCAGCGGGTTTTGCAGCGCTGGCCGCAACCGGTTTTTTCGCAGCGGGTTTGGCGGCTGGTTTGCTCGCCGCTTTGGCCGGCGCTTTTGCGGCAGGCTTGGCAGCTACTTTGGCCGGTGTTTTTGTCGCGACAGGTTTAGCGGCCGGCTTTTTGGCCGATACAGCGGCAGGCTTGGCAGCACGAAGGCTCAGTGCCTTACCCACGGCTTCTTGCACACGACCGACGCCTTGGGCCAGTTTCAGGCTTTCCTGGGCATCACGCTTGAGTTGCAGAATATAGGCGCGGGTTTCGGACTGACGATCCTTCAAGGCATCGAGCAGGTCTTCGAGTTCTTTCACAGCGTCTTTGGCCTTGGCTTGTGCCTTGGCCTTGCCAGCGGTGGCCGCGTCTTGCAGTTTGGTGCGCGACTTGTGCAGTTTTTCCTGCGCTTTGCCGCGTTGTTTTTCCAGTTTGGCGAGCAGTTTTTCAGCATCAGCCAGGGCTTGGGAGCAGGCGTTTTCCAGATGCTCGAGCAGGCTGCCCGAAAGTTGTTGGAGCAAGTGCAACGGAGTGTTTACTGGCTTCTTGGTGGCCGACATGGTTTACCTCCTGACTGACGTGAGTGCGGCTCATACTAGACCTCTGCTGCAACCGCCGCTAGGGCATGTTGACAGTACACAAGACGTTGCGTTGCAAGGGACAAAAAAACTTCTACGCCGCGGCCGGGGCAAACCACCCTGGCCGATATCGGCACTGGCATAATCCCCTCGATTCGAGGCCGGAGAGCACTGCATGTCGCGTCACTTGTTTTTATTCCTGTGCATGGTTTGCTCCATGGCTCAGGCCGCAGAAAAAACCAGCGCAAACGACGCTCATGACCTGGCCTACAGCCTGGGGGCAAGCCTGGGTGAACGTCTGCGCCAGGATGTGCCCGACCTGCAGATCCAGGCGTTGGTCGAGGGCCTGCAACAGGCCTACCTGGGCAAACCGCTGGCCCTGAAGGATGAGCGCATCGAACAGATACTGGCCGACCATCAGGCACAGCTGACGTCGTCACCAGCGACGCCGCAGATCGAAGCGGCCCTGAAAAACGAGCAGAAATTTCTTGATGAGGAAAAAGCCCGGCCCGGCGCGCAACAGCTGGCAGATGGAATTCTGCTGACCGAACTCAAACCCGGCCATGGCGCCAAGGCAGGTCCTCACGGCAAGGTCCAGGTGTTGTATGTCGGTCGATTGCCGGACGGCACCGTATTTGATTCCAACGGCCAGGCCCAATGGTTCAGTCTCGACAGCGTAATTGACGGCTGGCGCAGTGCGTTGCCGCAAATGCCGGTGGGCGCAAAGTGGCGGCTGGTGATTCCTTCGACCCTGGCCTACGGTGCCGAAGGAGCCGGGGATGTCATCCCCCCGTTCACACCGCTGGTGTTTGAAATCGAGTTGCTGGGCGCAACGACCTGACGCGACCCCCAACGAAAAACGGTGCGCAATGCGCACCGTTCTTTTAACACCGCAAAATCCTCAAGCCTGGGCTGGAGCCTCTTCCTTGTGGGAGTTGTGCAGCACTTCGATCAGGCAGTCTTCCAGTTCGAAACGCTCGTGCAGCAAGCCACCCAGTTCCTTGAATTTTTCCGCGACGCATTTGCCTTCATCACACAGATCATTGAAGGCCAGCAGTTTTTCGGTGATGACGTCGATGCGCGGGTAGATTTGCTCGGCGAGCTCCAGACCACGCTTGTCGTTGAAGGCCTTGGCCTCGCTCGTCAGTTGTTCGTAGATCTCGAAATGCCCGGCAGACACGTAATCGACCAGCACACCGCAGAACTCCTGCAACGGCTTGCGGCTTTCACTGAGCGCTTCAGGCCTGTCGCCGAGAGCATCATAGGCCCGAACCAGTTCGTGACGCTCCTGCAACCAGCGGTCGATCAGCAGATGCACCCCACCCCAGCGTTCCTGAGCATTCTGACAACTTTCGAGCATGGTGATTTCTTCCCTTGTGAGTCATGCCCCTCGCAGCCTGCGCAGCGCCTGAAATGATCAGGGACAGGCCAGACACAACATGATCGAGCGGCATAATTCCGATAACACGTGCGGGCCAGATTATGCCCGCACGACAACTGCTTCAAGGTACGCAGGAGATAAAGTTCATACAAGTGTTTAATCCATGGCCCGGGCCAGTTGCGACGTTGTGCCGCTGAGCGGTCGTATCAGAGCCTTCCAGACAAGGCGCAACAGCAGATAGGACATCACAAAAGACACGGCGAGAAAAAACAACAGGCTCCATTCGGGAAGACTCAGATCGAACAGGGTCCAGGTGATGCTCGCGCAGTCAGTCGCCCCGTCGAGCACACGATGCACGGCGCCCCACCACGAATTCACCGCCTTCAGGTGAGCGATACAATCGGGCAACTGCTCGAGCGCATCGCTTTGCACCAGGACCTGACGCCATGCCAGCGTCAAACCAGCCGACGCGAAAACCAGCCCCAGCACCCCGTAGAAGATGCTGCCCTTCTGACCAGGACCATGCAGACAGGCGGCCAGGCAGTTCATCAAAAACAGTGTCAGGCACAACCGTTGCAAAACACAAAGGCTGCAGGGCGTCAGACCTACCGCATATTCAAGATAACAGGCGATACCCAAAACCAGGGCGGCGGCGATGAAAGCCATGAAAAACAAGAAGCGTGAGCAAGCCAAGGACATGGCAGTTCCGTAACAGAAGAGACAGGCAGTTACGGTAGAGGAAAGCCCTCTGGCCTTTCAAGGCGGGCCCGTGCAGACACTTCACCAGGGGTGTAGGGAATTCCCGACAAGCAAGAGAAGATTAAGTGCAGTTTACTGTAGGACTTTACCGAAGGCATTTGCCAAAGCCCCTAGGACTTCAATAAACATGTGGTGAGGGCACTTGCTCCCTCGCCACAATGATTCATACCGACCTCAAGAACAACTCAAGCCCCTCTCAAGTGGCCAGGACCTGAGCCGGGACCGGCAGCGGTGCCGCCAGCAAGCGCTCATCCAGCAATCCCAACCCTTCCTGGAAGAGTTGGTTACTGCGCTCGGCATCCCCCAATTGCGCCAGCAATCGCGCCAGTTCGGCGCAGGCCTCGGGATTGCGCTGGATGCGCAAACTGCTTTCCAGGTAATCACGTGCCTTGCCCCACAAACTGTTTTGCAGGCACAGCCGCCCCAGCGTCAGCAGCAACCCAGGGTCGGTCGGATGATCCTTGAGCCAGCCTTCCGCCGCTTGCAGTTGGCGGCCTGGATCATTGCCACGGACCAACCCGTACAAGCGCGCCAGGTGACTGTCATAGTGACGCTTGAGCGCCGCCCGCAGGACCTCTTCAGCCTCGGCCTGCGCCCCGAGCTGCCGCAGTTGCTCGGCGTAGGCCAGCACCAGCGCCGATTCCTGGCGTTGTGCGGACGACAGTTGTTGCCAGGCACGGTTAAGCGATTGCAAGCCGACACTGCCGTCTTCGTCACGGTGGGCCGCCAGGGTGAGGTTTTCGCCCCAGGCCCGACGCTCCAGTTCAGCCAACTCAGCCGGCGGCAGGACTTTGTCCTTGCGCAGTTCCGGCAGCAACCGGACCACCGCCGACCAATCCCCGCGCTGCTGATGCAGACGTTGCAATTGACGCAGGGTCTGGGCGTTATGCGGATGGCGATCATGCATGGCTTGCAGCGTACTCAACGCACCGTCAGTGTCGCCGCGGTCCATCTGCAATTGTGCGTGCGTCAGGGCAATCGCCAGCTCGGCCTGGGGCTGGCGTTCGAGGGCACGCTCCAACAGGCTGTCGCTCTGCTCGTAAAGACCTTGCTCATTGGCCGCACGGGCAGCGCCAAGGTAATACAGCAATGGTTGGCGCTCGGCTTCGGCGGCACGATGGAGGTGCCGTTGGGCACTGGCCCAGCGACCTTCGGCCAGGTCCAGTTGACCGTGCTCGATTGCCACCTGCACCCGCCGACTGCGGTTGCGTCGCGACCATGGGTTGACCACACCCGTGGAGGTGGTCACCAGCCCGATCAAGGCGCTCACGCCCCACCACACCAGCCAGAGCACCGCCACCAGCGCCAGGGTGACCCAAAGGCCGGCCTCGTATCGGAAGTTTTTATAGGCCACCAGTACGTAACCCGAATGTTCGGCGATCGCCACGCCCAGCACGGCAGCAACAGCGATGACCACGAACATAATCACGTAGAGGCGTTTCATGGCGTGGCCTCCTGCTCATCAGGTTTGGCCAGCGGCTTGACCGACTCTTCGGCGTTCAGGTTGCGGCGTTCCAGATAGGCCTGAACGCTGCTCAGGGTCCCGGTCAGGTCCGGCGTGACGACCGTCACCGGCTGTTCAGCCAGCTCGGCCACGCGCTCGAGCATGACTTTGCTTTGCGGATTGTCCTGGTTGAAGTTGTTCTTGAGCACGTCCTGCGCTTGAGCCAGTGCCTGGGTGTACACCGGGGCCTGGCCATTGAGAGCGGCCCATTGCGCTTGCTCCAGGGCCAGGCTCAAGGCCAGGCGCACCTGCACCAGACTCTGCCCGGCCAAGAGCGGACGGACATTCTCATCCGCGTTGAAATCGATACGGATATAGCGCGATATCTGCTCCCACCACTGTGCCCAGCGACTGGCGCCGTCGCCATCGGCAGTCAAGCCCAGCAACGACTCGCCACGGTCCTTGTATTCGGGCGCCAGCTCGGTGAGTTGCAGCACCTGGTCACGCAAGGCCCCCAACTGCAGGAACAGCCCGGTACGATCCGGCTGTTCGGTACTGCGCAACGCCGCAAGGGTCTTGGCCAACTGTTCGCGAGCGGCGAACGAGCCGGGGTCGTTTTGCTCACGCAGGATTTCGTCAGCACCCTGGACCAGCGCCTGGGCACTGCTGATGTCCTGCAGGGCGGAAAGGCGCAGGCTGGCCAGGCGCAATAGATGCTCGGCTTCGGCCAGGCGCCAGTCCTTACGGCTGGCGCCAAGCACGGTTTCCAGGCGCTGGTTCAGCCGCTGCTGATCGCCTTGCAACTGGGCAACCTGACGCCGACGCTCTTCCAGCTCTTGCGCCGCAGGCAATTGAGCCAGACGCTCACTGAGGCGTTGCTCATTGAGCTTGAGGGCCTGGGCCTGATCATTGAGCGCCTGAACCTGGGTGGACTGCTGCTGATTATTGGCCTGCAGGTGACGCACCTGCCACACGCCCCAACCCCCCACCGCCACGCCAGCGGCGCCCAACAACAACGCGACAATGGCCAGCCCGTTGCCGCGACGCGGCGCCTTCGGAGCCGGGGTTTCAACCGGCGTATCAATCGCTGGTTGGTCTTGATCTTTTGGCAAGGCTGTTTCGCTCACGTATCCATCCTTTGCATTAGAAAACGGCACGGACTGATTCCGTAACGCCGCCAGCAAAGCCGCGGCACTGGCGCCACGGCAATCCACCACTGTTTGGGCTCCGGCGGCGCGGGCCATCTCGGCAACCCTCGGGCTTGGAACAAACAACGGTAACCGTGCCAACGCAGGCCACGCGTCGCCGGCCAACCGCTGCAGATGCTCGAAGCTCTGCCCACTGCTGACCACCAGCGCGTTCAAGCGTTCCGCTTTGACTCTTGCCGCCAACTCACCTTCCCGGTAATGCGGCAGGCTGCGTCGGTACAGTTCCAGATAATCGACACTAGCACCTTGCTCGCGCAAGCGCTCCGCCAGCAAGCCGCGTCCACCCTCGCCGCGCACAATCAAAACCTTGGGATGGGGCCGGGTGATGGCCTGGCGTAACACCAGATGCTCCAGCAAGGCTTCGCTGTCGTCGCCATTATCGGGATAAAACACAGTGAGGCCGGCATCGATCAGAATCTGCCCGGTCGCCGCCCCCACGCTGAACCAGGGCTGGTCCGGGGGCTGGGGCCAATATTGGCGCAGCAGCTCCACACACAAACGTGCGGCGGGCTTGCTGACCACAATCACGGCACAGTACTGGTCCAGACTTTGAAAGATAGCCCGCCCGGAATCGGACAGGGGGACCGGCTCGATATCCAGCAACGGCAGGCTGCTGCTGTACACCCCGGCCTCGGCCAGGACAGCCGCCAGGGCCGACGACTCGTCAACCGGCCGGGTCAGCAGCAGTCGCCAGCCCGTCACGCGTGGCCCGCCTCGCCGTAGACCTTCTTGAGAATGTCGTCAGCGCCCTGGTTGAGCAGGTCTTCGGCTACCCGGACACCCAGTGCTTCGGCATCGCGGCGCGGCGCCCGGGCCTCGGCACTGAGCAGTCGGCCACCGTTCGGATCCCCCACCAGACCGCGCAACCAGACCTGCTCGCCTTCGAGTACGGCATAACAGGCGATCGGCACTTGGCAACCGCCATTGAGGTGTTTGTTGAGGGCGCGCTCAGCGAAGACCCGAGTGGCGGTATCGTCGTGATGCAGTGGCGTCAGCAGGGCATGGATTTCGCTGTCGGCGCTGCGACATTCGATACCCACCGCTCCCTGCCCCCCGGCCGGCAGGCTGTCATCGACGCTGATGGCCGACGTGATGCGTTCTTCAAAGCCGAGGCGGATCAGGCCAGCGGCGGCAAGGATGATTGCGTCGTACTCACCGGCATCAAGCTTGGCCAGGCGGGTGTTGACGTTGCCTCGCAGAAAACGGATTTGCAGGTCTGGACGACGGGTCAGCAACTGCGCCTGGCGACGCAGGCTGGAGGTGCCGACCACGCTCCCGGCGGGCAGCGCATCAAGGCTTGCAAACGCGTTGGAAACGAACGCGTCGCGCGGATCCTCTCGCTCGCAGATGCAAAACAGGCCCAGGCCTTCAGGAAAGTCCATGGGCACATCTTTCATCGAGTGCACGGCGATATCGGCTTCGTTGTCCAGCAACGCGGTTTCCAGCTCCTTGACGAACAGACCCTTGCCACCGATTTTCGACAGCGGCGAGTCCAGCAGCTTGTCGCCGCGACTGACCATGGGCACCAGCGTCACGATCAGGCCGGGATGGGCCTCTTCCAAACGGGCTTTGACGTATTCGGCCTGCCAGAGGGCCAAGGCACTTTTACGGGTGGCGATGCGGATCTCGCGAGGGGACATGGATCAATCCGTACTTAAAAGATACGGCGGATAATAACAGCTCAGCCAAATTCGCTTTGACTTGAATCACGACCCCAAGGCCTCCCTGGCCGTCAATGTCCTGGAAATGAACGCGCTAACGGCTTGGACGCCTTGGAACCTCAAGCTAAAGCTGTTGCATCATCTTGCGCACACCGGCCACGTGCCGCCGGCTGACAATCAGCGCGTCGCCATTGAGGCCTTTGAGAAACAACTGGAAATGCCCAAGGGGTGTGCGCTGCAAACGTTCGATGCGCTCACGAGCTACCAAGGCGTTGCGGTGGATGCGCACGAAACGCTCACCGAACTCGTCTTCAAGGGCCTTGAGTGGTTCGTCCAGCAGCACCTCGCCGCTCTCGTGGCGCAAGGTCACGTATTTATGATCGGCGATAAAATAGACCACCTGATTCAACGGGATCAGTTCGATGCCTTTGCGAGTGCGCGCACTGATGTGGCTGCGCGGGCCGCTGCCGCTTTCGGCCGCCGGACGGGTCAGCGCCGCCAGTTGCACGCGGTTGGGCCGCTCGGCCTTGCGCAAGGCCTCGACCAGCGCCTCGGCACTGACCGGCTTGATCAGATAGCCCACGGCGCCGGCTTGCAGCACCTCCGGCGGGAAGTCGTCCCGAGTGGTGCAGAACACCACCGCGGGCGGTGACTCGCGCTCGCACAACTTCGCCGCGACCTGCAAACCGTCCAGGCCAGGCATGCGAATGTCGAGCAGCACGATATCCGGCTTGTGGCTGTCAATAAGGGCCAACGCCTCTTCGCCATTGGTGGCGCTCGGCTCCAAGACACTGTAACCCTCGAGTTCGCCAACCATTCGGCTCAGGCGCTCACGGGCCAGTGGTTCGTCATCAACGATCAGGACATTCATATTGCGCTGGATTCCTGCGTGAGTCTCGCACAAGGATAGCGTAGACAGGGGAAGTGACATCCGTCACCGCGATCCACGCTAAGACTCGTTCGAGGGCCAAAAAGTGCCGCGAGGCGGTTGTCTATCTTTACCCGCGCCTGCCGATCGATGCTCGAGGCCTGTTGTCGCACGGCGTCGTCGTAGGAATTGTTAACACTCCATCTGACCAATACGAGCCCCCCTCTTCTATTCGTCCAATGCTCCGTGGATGAAAAAGTAAAAGTCCTACAGTCCACTGTAGACGGTTGCCGCGCCGATATTGCTCAATCGAAAAATATCGTTGTGCGAAAACCCCATTAAAAGCTCGGGCACTGCGCAAAAAACCTGCCGACCAGTGCCAGCGCCAGTCCCGGCAACCCTGCTATCATCCGCCGCAGCCTTAACCGCTACTTTTTCCACAGCCGATCACGAGCGAATTCATGAGCACTGACAAGACCAATCAGTCCTGGGGCGGCCGCTTCAGTGAACCCGTCGACGCCTTCGTCGCCCGCTTCACCGCCTCCGTCAACTTCGACCAGCGCCTGTATCGCCACGACATCATGGGCTCGATCGCCCACGCCACCATGCTGGCCAAGGTCGGCGTACTGACCGATGCCGAGCGCGACAGCATCATCGATGGCCTGAAGACCATCCAGACTGAAATCGAGGCCGGCCAGTTCGACTGGCGCGTTGATCTCGAAGACGTGCACATGAACATTGAAGCGCGCCTGACCGATCGCATCGGCGTGACCGGCAAGAAACTGCACACCGGCCGCAGCCGGAACGACCAGGTGGCCACCGACATTCGCCTGTGGCTGCGCGACGAAATCGACCTGATCCTGGGCGAAATCACCCGCCTGCAAAAAGGCTTGCTGGAGCAGGCCGAGCGCGAAACCGAGAGCATCATGCCGGGCTTCACGCACTTGCAAACCGCTCAACCTGTAACGTTTGGGCATCACATGCTGGCCTGGTTCGAAATGCTCAGCCGCGACTACGAGCGCCTGGTGGACTGCCGCAAGCGCACCAACCGCATGCCCCTGGGCAGCGCCGCGCTGGCCGGCACCACGTACCCTATCGATCGTGAATACACCGCACAGTTGCTGGGTTTCGACGCCGTGGGCGGCAACTCGCTGGATAACGTCTCGGACCGCGATTTCGCCATCGAATTCTGCGCCGCCGCGAGCATCGCGATGATGCACCTGTCGCGTTTCTCCGAAGAACTGGTGCTGTGGACCAGCGCGCAATTCCAGTTCATTGACCTGCCGGATCGCTTCTGCACCGGCAGTTCGATCATGCCGCAAAAGAAAAACCCCGACGTACCGGAGCTGGTACGCGGCAAGAGTGGTCGGGTGTTCGGCGCGCTGATGGGGCTGCTGACCCTGATGAAAGGCCAGCCGCTGGCCTACAACAAGGACAACCAGGAAGACAAGGAGCCGCTGTTCGACGCCGCCGACACTCTGCGTGATTCGCTGCGGGCCTTTGCCGACATGATCCCGGCGATCAAACCCAAGCATGCAGTGATGCGCGAAGCGGCCTTGCGCGGCTTCTCCACCGCCACCGACCTCGCTGATTACCTCGTACGCCGTGGCCTGCCGTTTCGTGACTGCCACGAAATCGTCGGCCATGCCGTGAAGTACGGCGTGGACAACGGCAAGGACCTGGCAGAAATGAGCTTGGACGAACTACGCCAGTTCAGCGACCAGATCGAGCAGGACGTGTTTGCTGTGCTGACTCTGGAAGGTTCGGTCAATGCCCGCGACCACATCGGCGGCACAGCGCCTGCCCAGGTCAAGGCCGCCGTGGTGCGGGGCCAGGCGTTGCTCGCCAGCCGCTAAAAGCTAAAAGCTAAAAGCTTCGCGAGCAAGCCCGCTCCCACATTGGTTCTCCATGTCCAAAAGATTTTGGGTTCATTGAAGACCTACTGTGGGAGCGGGCTTGCTCGCGAAGGCGTCCTTCAAGGCGCCGAAAAAATTACTTCTTGGCCGCAATCATCGCCAAAAATGCCGGCATCGCTGCGTCCTTGTCCGCCGCAATCCGCTGCACGTGCGGGTTCTGCTCCAATCGCTCCATCAGCCCCTTGGCCGCCGGCATATCCGCCAGCAAGTCGATATCGAACACCTTCCGGCCCACCTGGCACGCCAGCGATACGCTGTAGAGGAAACACAGATCAGCCAGGCTCAGGCTGTCGCCCGCCACGTAGGGTGAGAACTTGCCGTGCCGGCCGAGCGAAGCGAAGCCCAAGAGCAATTCGGCCTTGGACTTTTCCTTGATGGCATCAGGTACCGACATGCCGAAAAACGCCTCGGCGTAGCAGGCCCGCCCCGGCAGCTCGATGTACAGCTCAATCTCCCTGCACAAAGCCAGCACCTGGGCACGCTCGAACGGCTCGCTGGGCAGCAGGGCTTTACCGGGTTGGGTTTGCTCGATGTATTCGAGGATCACGCTGGTTTCGTTGATAAACCCTTGTGCGGTCTTCAGCACCGGGACCTTGCCGCGGGGGCTGACGGCCAGTGCTTCGGGGGTCTGGCTGGGGTAGAACGGCACTTCTTCGAAGGGCAGGCCCTTCTCCAGCAGCGCCAGCTTGACCATGTTGTAGTAATTACTGACAGCGAAACCGTAAAGCTTGAGCATCACAAAGCCTCCAGGCCGTGCGGGGGTGGGCAGGTTTGCGTTATAGACCGTCGAGCCATTTCTTGCCAGACGCATCACTGCGCTGAATGCAGGTAAACTGGCGACCTTTCTCCAAGGAGCCTGCCATGAGCGAGCCAACTGACATCGACAACGACGAAGAAGAGTTCGTCGAGAACACGCTGATCCAGGCTATCGAAAACCAGATCGAAAGTGACAACCCGCCAGCGGCCAAGGCCATTTTCAATAAATTGACCCTGGTGGGTTACGAGCGCGAAGAGATTCTCAACCTGATGGCCCATGTGCTGGCAGTGGAAATTGACGCGATCCTGGAAGAGGACCGAGCGTTCAATACTCAGTGGTACGAAACAGCGTTGCGCGCTCTTCCCGAGTTGCCGCCGGAAAAGAAATAAACCGTGAGGCGAAGTTGCTCCTGTGGCGAGGGGATTTATCCCCGCTGGGCTGCGAAGCGGCCCAAAGAGTAGTGATATTTGGTTTCTGGGCCTGCTACGCAGTCCAACGGGGATAAATCCCCTCGCCACAGGGGCTTGCCTGCTCCGGCCATCACAGATCAGGGTGGCTCTGCCCCCCAAAACAAAAAAAGCATGACGCTGACACTGGACAGCTCGGCCGAGTGCGCTCACTTTAGTGGCGCTGTCGTCCAAATTCCTAGAAAGTCTGGAGTCCTTATGTCGCTTACCCCTGAGCTGGTTGCCGAACTGGAAATCCTTGCACTCTTCAACCTGGACAGTTCCCAGGAAGGCCTGAAAATCCATCAGACCGCTGCCCCCTCTGCCATCGCTGCCGCTAAACGCTTGTTCGAAAAAGACCTGATTACCCAATCTGACGGTGGTTACCTGACCAGTCTGGGCCGGGATGCCGCCGAGCATGTGCAAAGCCTGCTGACCATTCTCAACGTCGTCAAAGAAGCCGCCTGATTCCTCCGGTCGCCCACGGAAATCTCCTCCATCGAGGTTTCCGCAGGCGCCCTGGCGTCTTGCGTAAAAATTCTGACGTCAAAATCATACTTTCAGCTTAAGAAATCCGGGGTTCAGGCGCTAAACTGCCACCACCTGTGAACTCCCACGTTCGACACCGCGAGCCGGTTTGAGCTGACATGACCCGCAATCACGAAATACGCCCCGATCTGGACGAGGGAATCGACCGCAAGGTCCTGAGCCAGTTGCGCGCACGTTTTCTCAAACTCAACACCGTGCGGATGGATCGCGCCCTGGAAGGTCTGTCGACCCGCCAGCAAAGCGTGCTGACGCTGTTGCCGCTGTTTTTCCATGTCAACCACCCGCTACTGCCCGGCTATGTCTCGAGCAGCACGCCTGCCGGGTTGTCCAACTACGAGCCCGACGCCAGCGTCCTCGCCGAAGCCCAGCGACTGACCCGCTCGTTCTCCTACAAACCCCGCCACGGCAGCAATCCGCCGCGACCGATTCTGGGTCTGTTTTTGATGGGCAGCCTCGGCACCCTCGCCCAAGCGGATCAAAGCGACATGGATGTGTGGGTCTGCCATGGTCCAGACCTGAGCGAGGACGAACTGGCCGAACTGCGCAAGAAATGTCTGCTGTTGGAAGCCTGGGCGGCGACCCAGGGTGCTGAAGCGCATTTTTTCCTGATCGACCCGGCGCGGTTCGTCCGCGGCGACCGGGACACTCAACTCAGTTCCGACGATTGCGGCACCACCCAGCATTACCTGCTGCTGGACGAGTTTTACCGCACGGCCATCTGGCTGGCCGGACGCACGCCGATCTGGTGGCTGGTGCCGGTGTATGAAGAAGAAAACTATGAGCAGTACACCCACACGCTGATTTCCAAACGCTTCATCCGCGCCGATGAAACGCTCAATCTGGGGCACCTGGCCTATATCCCGCCGGGAGAATTCATCGGCGCCGGCCTCTGGCAATTGTTCAAGGGCATTGAGTCACCCTACAAATCAGTGCTCAAGCTGCTACTGATCGAAGTCTACGCCAGCGAACATCCGAACGTTCGCTGCCTGAGCCTGCGCTTCAAGCAGGCGGTGTTCGCCAACCGCCTGGACCTGGAAGAGCTCGATCCATACATGGTGGTTTACCGTCGCATTGAGGAATACCTCAACGCCCGCGGTGAATCCGAACGCCTGGAACTGGTGCGAAGAGCGCTTTACCTGAAGGTCAATCGCAAGCTGACCGGCCAAGGGCGCAGCTCCGGCTGGCAACGGGTTCTGCTTGAGCGTCTGGCCCGGGAATGGGGCTGGGACCCACGGCAACTGGCGCTGCTGGACAGCCGCAGCCAGTGGAAAGTGCGTCAGGTCAGCAACGAACGGCGTGCGCTGGTCAACGAGCTGACCTACAGCTACCGCTTCCTGACCCAGTTCGCCCGCACCGAAAAAACCGTGAGCCTGATCAACAAGCGCGACCTCAACGTCCTGGGCCGGCGGTTGTATGCCGCGTTCGAACGCAAAGCCGACAAAGTCGAGTTCATCAACCCCGGCATCGCCCCGGACCTGGCCGAAGACACCCTGACCCTGGTGCAGTCACCGAACAAGAAAGAACCCGGGCAGAACCAGTGGGGCCTGTACAACGGCAGCCTCAACGCCCTGGAGTGGGAAAACTTCGCACCGATCAAACGCTGCCGCGAGTTGCTGGAGTTGCTGACCTGGTGTCATCGCAACGGCGTGATCGACAGCAGTACGCGCTTGGCGCTGCACCCAGGTAGCAGCGACCTGAGTGAGTTCGAACTGTTCAACCTGCTGGGCAGCCTGCAACAGTCCATCGCCCTGCCGCTGGGCACGGTAGATGAAGAACAGCTGTTGCGCGCCAGCGTGCCCAGCGAAGTGTTGATACTGGTGAACGTCGGCGTCGACCCGCTCAAGCATCATCGCGACCTCAATATCCTGATGACCACCGAGCGTACCGACTCCCTGAGCTACGCCGGGGTTCGGGAGAACCTGGTGCTGACCCTGGATCAGGTCACGCTCAACAGCTGGAACGAAGTGCTGGTCAACCGTTTCGACGGCGAGCATGCCCTGCTCGACTGTCTACGCGATTACCTCAACGACCTGCCCGTCACGCAGCGCCAGCCGCGCTTGCAGGTACGCTGTTTCTGCCACAACCGCGCGCAGTTCATTGCCCGACGGGTCGAGGAAGTCATCGAAACGGCCCAGACCCTGCTGTTAAGCAGGCTCAACCACCGCTATCTGCTCCAGGTTCAGCAGCACTACCACGTGCTGGAACTGGTGCCGGGCCAGGTCAATCACGTGGCCCTGGGCAGCCTGTCGGCGCTGATGGATTACTTGGGAGAGGAGCTGACGGCCTACAGCCCGCTGCACCTGGACCCAATGGCTCTGGAGGACCACGACCTGGCGCTGATCCTGCCCATGGGGCAGCCCGAGTGCATCCAGGTGTTCTACCGGGTCAACGAGGACGACGCTGAGCTGTACGTGCTCGATGAGCTCAATGCCCTGTGGCAACAGCGCTTGCCTTATCACGACGACCACAGCCTGCTGGTGCCATTGCAGCGCTTCCTGCAATCGGTGCTGTACCGCCGCGACGCGTTACTGCCGATGGATGCCACCCAGCCACTGCCCCTGGAAACCCTGTACTACCAGCTCCTGCCCTCGGGCAGCGGGCGGGCACGGCGGATCGAGGCGCGGCAGGCGCCGCAAACGCCAGTGAACAAGCCGTTCTATGACGTGCAGGCAATCATCGGCAAAGCCACCCATGGGCAGGTGCACGTCACCCTGTATTGCGATCAGCGAGAGTTTTCGGAGTTGGAACATGGCGACCAGTTGTTCCGCGTGGTCGCCAGGGAGATCGTCGAACAGCGCCGTGAGGCCGAACGCTATCGCTGCTACATCACCGACCTGGACCTCTCGGGTCTTGTGGGTGATGGGGCCTGCTCAAGTAATTTGTACCTGCGCTACAAGGCTGACCTGGAACGCGCCCTGAACGAGGCGCTGGCCTTGGTCTGAAGCGCTTAGAGGTGGAAATCGCCGCCCGCTTCCGGCTGGTATTCCACGGCCAGCAACGTCAGTTTCAGCGTCTTGCCGCCCGGCGCCGGCCAGTCGATGTGCTGGCCAACCTTCAGGCCCAACAGTGCGCTGCCGACCGGAGCAAGGATGGAGATCTTGCCTTCGTCGGCATTGGCGTCCTGTGGATAAACCAGGGTCAGATGATAGTCCTTGCCGCTGCTTTCTTCGCGGCAGTGCACACGCGAATTCATGGTCACGACATCGGCGGGCACTTCATCGTGGCCTACCACGGTGTCGGCACGATCCAGTTCGGTTTGCAACGCAATCACGCCCGGCAGCGTTTCATCAAGGCTATCGATCAGGCGCTCCAGACGCTGTACGTCCAGACGTGTAAGGGTGATGGAAGGTACGGTCATGATTCAGGCAGACTCCTTTGTTCTGCACGAAAAAAGCAAAACCCCGCCACAAAAAGACGGGGTTTTCACGGGCCTCGATGAGTTGAGGCGTAGCTGGACACTATCAGTAGGAGCTGACGAGTGCAACGAGGCTGCGATCTTGCCCCAGGCAATTGAGCCTTATGCGAAAGCCCCAAGATCAAGATCAAAAGATCGTCCGAACGCGGCCCGAGCCTTCGGCAACGCTTACGGGGATCTACGCTTGAGCGCTTGGGCACAGATCACCCGCCTGCGCTCATCATCGGCCGACCGCCATTGGCGAATATCTTCCACATGTCGGAAACAGCCAAGGCAGACTTTCTGCTCATCGAGTTTGCACACGCCAGTGCAAGGCGATGGCACGGCGGGGCTGACGTTGCTGTAGAGCGGCTTGGCCGGCCGCGCCGGGGTGTTCTGGCTCACGCTGTCAAAGGCCTTCGAAATCCAGTTCCACCCCGGCCTGCTGCTTGACGATGCGTTCGAGCATCTCGCCCAGTTGCTCTTCGCTCTTGTCGCACATCCAGCGCTCGCTTTCCTCGTCATAGTCGAAGTGGAAACCGCCGGACACCGCTGCCAGCCACAACTGGCGCAACGGCTCCTGGCGGCTGAAAATCAACTGGCTGCCATTTTCGAACTTGACGGTCAGCACACCGGCGGAGCTTTCCAGGTCGATGTCCAGCTCGCTTTCGTCGAATACATCCTCCAGCGTTTGCTGGGTCGCATCGACCAGATCGTGGAAACGGGCTTCAGTCAAACTCATTGCGGCAACCTCGAAAATGTCTGCTCATGCTCAAGCGCCGCAAGATACGGACGCTTCCCGGCGATTGCAAAGGATATACCGACCGACGACAGCCAGCTTTGTGAAAAGCCCCCCGGCGCCGGACGGGAACCCCGTTGCATAGGCAAGCTGCCGGGTGGCCGGTATACTCCGGCGCAATTAACGCATTTTCAAGGATTTCGCCATGAAGCGCCTGATCTCTTCCCTTGCTGCGCTCGTCGCGGTTGCTTGCCTTGTGACAGCCTGTGGTCAAAAAGGTCCGCTGTACCTGCCCGATGACAGCAAATCCCCTGAAGAACAGGCCAAATCGTCGCAGTCCAAGTCCCACGCGCACGATACCCACACCACTTATTAAGGGAACGCCATGGACGCTTTTAACTACCGTGGCGGGGAGCTGTTCGCGGAAGGGGTTGCCCTGTCCGCGCTCGCGGAACGTTTCGGCACGCCAACCTACGTTTATTCCCGTGCACATATCGAAGCCCAGTATCTGGCCTTCGCCGATGCTTTGGCCGGCATGCCGCACCTGGTGTGTTTCGCCGTAAAAGCCAACTCCAACCTCGGTGTGCTCAACGTCCTGGCACGCCTGGGCGCCGGCTTTGACATCGTTTCCGGTGGTGAGCTCGAACGCGTGCTGGCCGCCGGCGGCAGCGCCGACAAGATCGTTTTTTCCGGCGTCGGCAAGACCCGTGAAGACATGCGCCGCGCCCTGGAAGTGGGGGTGCACTGTTTCAACATCGAATCGACCGATGAGCTGGAGCGCCTGCAAATGGTCGCCGCCGAGCTGGGTGTCCGCGCGCCGATCTCCCTGCGCGTGAACCCGGACGTCGACGCTGGCACCCACCCGTACATCTCCACCGGCCTCAAGGAAAACAAGTTCGGCATCGCCATTGCCGACGCCGAAGACGTGTATGTGCGTGCCGCCCAGCTGCCGAACCTGGAAGTACTGGGCGTCGATTGCCACATCGGCTCGCAGCTGACCACGCTCGAACCCTTCATCGATGCCCTTGACCGCCTGCTGGCGCTGGTGGATCGTCTCGGCGACTGCGGCATCTACCTGCGCCACATCGACCTGGGCGGCGGCGTCGGCGTGCGCTATCGCGATGAAGAGCCGCCGCTGGTGGCCGACTACATCAAGGCTGTGCGTGAACGCCTCGAAGGTCGTGACCTGGCGCTGATGTTCGAGCCGGGCCGCTACATCGTTGCCAATGCCGGCGTGCTGTTGACCCGGGTCGAATACCTCAAGCACACCGAGCACAAGGATTTCGCCATCGTCGATGCGGCGATGAACGACCTGATCCGCCCGGCGCTGTACCAGGCATGGATGGACGTCACCGCGGTGCGCCCTCGTGATACCGCCGCCCGCCGCTACGATATTGTCGGCCCTATTTGCGAAACCGGCGACTTCCTGGCCAAGGGCCGGGAGCTGGCGCTGGAAGAAGGCGATCTGCTGGCTGTGCATTCGGCCGGGGCCTACGGGTTTGTCATGAGTTCCAACTACAACACCCGCGGCCGCTGCGCCGAGGTGCTGGTGGACGGTGATCAGGCGTTTGAAGTGCGTCGCCGCGAGACGGTAGCCGAGTTGTTTGCCGGCGAAAGCCTGCTGCCGGAGTAAAACCATGCTGCTGCGTTTTACCAAGATGCACGGCTTGGGCAATGACTTCATGGTCCTCGACCTGGTCAGCCAGCACGCGCACATCCTGCCCAAGCATGCCAAACAATGGGGCGATCGGCACACCGGTATCGGTTTCGACCAATTGCTGATCGTCGAGGCGCCCAACAACCCGGACGTGGACTTCCGTTACCGGATCTTCAACGCCGATGGTTCGGAAGTTGAACAGTGCGGCAACGGCGCCCGCTGCTTCGCCCGCTTCGTGCTGGACAAGCGCCTGACCGCCAAACGGCAGATTCGCGTCGAGACTAAAAGCGGCATCATCGAACTGGATGTGCGCAACGATGGCCAGATCGGCGTCAACATGGGTGCCCCACGCCTGGCACCGGCGGACATTCCGTTCCAAGCGTCGGCCCAGGCCTTGAGCTATCCGTTGGAGGTCGACGGCACCACGGTGGAACTGGCGGCAGTGTCCATGGGCAACCCCCATGCCGTCTTGCGAGTCAGCGATATCAACAGCGCGCCAGTGCATGAGCTGGGGCCGAAAATCGAAAATCATCCGCGCTTTCCCGCGCGGGTGAACGTCGGTTTCCTGCAGGTCATCGATCGCCACCGTGCGCAATTGCGCGTCTGGGAGCGCGGTGCCGGGGAGACCCAGGCGTGCGGCACCGGCGCCTGCGCAGCGGCCGTCGCCGCGATCAGTCAGGGATGGATGGATTCACCTTTGCTGATCGACCTGCCCGGCGGACGCTTGTCCATCGAATGGGCAGGCCCCGGCGAACCGGTACTGATGACCGGCCCGGCAGTACGTGTATACGAAGGACAAGTTCGTCTTTGAGTGAGTCAAACCCATGACCGACAAGCCACAGGTTCCAGCCCCGCAGCCCGACGAATCCCCCAGTCATCCGGACGCCGCAGCCGTGGCCGCGTATCTGGAGGCTCACCCGGACTTCTTCGTCGAGCATGAAGAACTGCTGGCGACGATGCGCATCCCCCACCGCCGCGGCGACACCGTGTCGCTGGTGGAGCATCAGATGAAGATTCTGCGCGAGCGCAACATCGACATGCGTCATCGTCTTTCGCACCTGATGGACGTCGCCCGGGATAACGATAGGCTCTTCGACAAGACCCGTCGCCTGATCCTGGCGCTGATGGATGCCAACACCCTCGAAGACCTGGTGATGAGTGTCGAAGACAGTCTGCGTCAGGATTTCCAGGTGCCTTTTGTCAGCCTGATCCTGTTTGGCGATAACGCCATGCCAGTGGGGCGCTGGGTCACCCACGCCGACGCACAGACAGCCATCGGCGGCTTGCTCACGGAAAACAAGAGCGTCAGTGGCAGCCTGCGCGAACATGAGTTGGACTTCCTCTTCGGCGAAGAACAGCGCAAGCAGATCGGCTCCACCGCTGTCGTGGCCATCGCCCACCAGGGCGTACATGGCGTGCTGGCCATTGCCAGTCGTGATCCGCAACACTACAAAAGCTCGGTGGGCACGTTGTTCTTGAGCTACATCGCCGAAGTCACCGGCCGGGTCCTGCCGCGCATGACGGGTTCACTGCGCTCGGTACGCTGATGATGGAACGGCAGCTGGATGCCTACTGCGAACACCTGCGCAGTGAGCGCCAGGTGTCGCCTCACACGCTGGCGGCCTATCGCCGCGACCTGGAAAAAGTGTTGGCCTGGTGCCAGAAGCAAAACATCGGCAGTTGGGCAGCCCTGGATATCCAGCGCCTGCGCAGCCTGGTCGCCCGCCTTCATCAACAAGGGCAGTCTTCCCGCAGCCTGGCGCGACTGTTATCAGCCGTGCGGGGCCTGTACCACTACCTCAACCGCGAAGGGCTGTGCGATCACGACCCGGCCACCGGCCTGGCGCCGCCCAAGGGCGAACGCCGGCTGCCCAAGACCCTGGACACCGATCGGGCCCTGCAATTGCTGGAAGGCGCCGTCGAGGATGACTTTCTGGCGCGACGAGACCAGGCGATTCTTGAATTGTTCTATTCCTCCGGCCTGCGGCTTTCCGAACTGACCGGGCTTAACCTGGACCAACTGGACCTGGCCGATGGCATGGTCCAGGTGCTGGGCAAGGGCAGCAAGACACGCTTGCTGCCCGTTGGCCGCAAAGCCCGTGAGGCCCTGGAGCTGTGGCTGCCGCTGCGGGCGCTGACCAACCCGGCCGACGACGCGGTATTTGTCAGCCAGCAAGGCCGACGCCTCGGCCCGCGGGCGATCCAGGTGCGGGTCAAGGCCGCCGGTGAACGCGAGCTGGGACAGAACCTGCACCCCCACATGCTCAGGCATTCCTTCGCCAGCCATCTGCTGGAGTCTTCCCAGGACCTGCGCGCCGTCCAGGAACTGCTCGGCCACTCGGACATCAAGACCACACAGATCTATACCCACCTGGACTTCCAGCACCTGGCGACGGTCTATGACAGTGCCCACCCCAGGGCCAAACGAATCAAGGGCGACGAATCATGACCATCGAGCTCATCACTTTCGACCTCGACGACACCCTATGGGACACCGCACCGGTGATTGCCAGTGCCGAGGCCATATTACGCCAGTGGCTGACCGACAACGCCCCGAACCTGGGCAGCGTGCCGGTGGAGCATCTTTTTTCCCTTCGCGAGCAAGTGTTGCGCGAAGAGCCCGGTCTGAAGCACCGCATCAGCGCACTGCGCCGACGAGTGCTGTTCCGTGCCTTGCAGGACGCCGGTTATGACCAGTGGCAAGCTTCGGAACTGGCGGACGAAGCGTTCGAAACGTTCCTGCACGCCCGTCATCAACTGGAAATCTTTCCCGAGGTACAGCCTACCCTGGAAATTCTGGCCAACCATTTCGCCCTCGGCGTGGTCACCAATGGCAACGCCGATGTACGTCGCCTGGGACTGGCGGATTATTTCAAGTTCGCCCTGTGCGCCGAGGACATCGGCATCGCCAAGCCTGACGCCAGGCTGTTCCACGAAGCCTTGCAACGCGGCGGCGCCACGGCGCAAACCGCCGTGCACATTGGCGATCATCCAGGTGACGACATCGCCGGCGCCCAACAGGCCGGCTTGCGGGCCATCTGGTTCAATCCGGCGGGTAAAGCCTGGGATGCCGAGCATGCACCGGATGCAGAGATTCGCAGCCTGACCGAGCTGCCGGGGTTGCTGGCGGGCTGGCATAGCCAATCCTGAGCCGCCTGTTTTGTGGCCACCAAAACTCAAATTGTGGGAGCGAGCCTGCTCGCGATAGCAATGGCACATCCAGCATCAATGTGACAGATGGATCGCTATCGCGAGCAGGCTCGCTCCCACAAGAACCGTGTCTGGCTTGGAAATAGAATCACGCCCATGAAAAAGCCCGCAGCGACGGCGGGCTTTTTCAGCAAGCAAGAAGCAGATGCTCAGATCGGGCGGCTGCCGTACTTGTTGTCCGGTTTCTTGGGCGGATCCGCAACAACGTTGGCCTCCACTTCCTGCACTTTACCGCCTCTGGCCAGGAACTCCTCCATGGCCTTGGCGAGCGCATCACGCTCCTTGTTCTTGGCCTCTACGCTCGGCAACTCGTCGACCGACACCGCCGCTTTGGCCTTGCCTTTGGCGGTTGGCGCCGGTACATCGGCCCCATCATCGTCGGCGACGTCTTCAGCCGCCGCTTCCAGGCCTTCTTCGGCCTCGTCTTCGTCACCGACTTCGAGGTCGTCGTTTTCCAGATCATCGTCGCTCATGTTCTACCTCATGACTTGCGAAAAGCAGATTAGTTATAGCCCAGCTTCGCCGTCTGTCGAAGGCTGCCAGAAAAAATTCAACATCCGCCGGCAATCAGCGGTTACGCCCCATCACCGTACAAAGTGGCGAGGACCTTACGAGCACCGCCATGATCACGGTGCTCGCCCAGATAAACACCTTGCCAGGTACCCAATGCCAACCGTCCCGCCGTGACCGGCAGACTCAGCTGACACCCCAGCACGCTGGCCTTGAAGTGCGCCGGGAGGTCGTCCAGGCCTTCGTCGTTGTGCTCATAATCGGCGGTTCCTTGTGGGATCAGCCGATTGAAAAATCGTTCGAAGTCTCGACGTACCGCCGGATCGGCGTTCTCGTTGATGGTCAACGAGGCCGAGGTATGCTGCAGCCACAGATGCAACAGACCGACACGACATGCCCGGAGTTCAGGCAGGCCGGCGAGCAACTCGTCCGTTACCAGATGAAAGCCCCGAGGCCTTGCCCGCAGGGTTATCAGCGTCTGTTGCCACATACAGATCTCCGCACGTTCGGCGCGCATTCTAGCGCGCTCTGGGAAAAAACAAAGGGCCTAATACGCCTGCTTTGGTGTAAGCCTATGGCCGTAGAAAAACCCATGTCGCGTCCATAACAAAAGACGTCGGAAAAACCGGCCCTTCCTGTGAGCAATGACAAATTCCAGACAAAAAAATGCCCGGCGAACCGGGCATTTTTTTATTGCGTGTGCTTACAGATTGTAGCCACGTTCGTTGTGCTGGGCCAGATCCAGGCCGACCGCCTCTTCTTCCTCGGAGACACGCAGGCCCATGACAGCGTCCAGGACCTTGAGGATGATGAAGGTGACGATCGCGGTGTAGATCACCGTGAAGCCTACACCCTTGAGCTGAATCCACACTTGCGCGCCGATATCGGTCACGGTGCCGAAGCCACCCAGGGCCGGCGCTGCGAACACACCGGTCAGGATCGCGCCCAGGATACCGCCGATGCCGTGCACGCCGAAGGCGTCCAGGGAGTCGTCATAGCCCATTTTGCGCTTGAGGGTCGTGGCGCAGAAGAAGCACACCACGCCCGCCGCCAAGCCGATGACCAGGGCGCCCATCGGGCCCACGGTGCCGGCAGCCGGCGTAATCGCAACCAGACCCGCCACCACACCCGAGGCAATGCCCAGTGCGCTTGGCTTACCGTGGGTGATCCACTCGGCGAACATCCAGCCCAACGCCGCAGCAGCGGTTGCAATCTGGGTCACCAGCATTGCCATACCGGCGGTGCCGTTGGCCGCGATGGCGGAACCGGCGTTGAAGCCGAACCAGCCTACCCACAGCATGGCCGCGCCCATCAAGGTGTAACCCAGGTTATGCGGCGCCATCGGCGTAGTCGGGAAGCCTTTGCGCTTGCCCAGTACCAGGCACGCCACCAGGCCAGCAATACCGGCATTGATATGCACCACGGTGCCGCCAGCGAAGTCCAGCACGCCCCAGTCCCACATCAGGCCGCCGTTGCCGGACCAGACCATGTGCGCAATCGGTGCATAAACCAGGGTGAACCACACGCCCATGAAGATCAGCATCGCGGAAAACTTCATCCGCTCGGCAAAGGCACCAACGATCAGGGCCGGAGTGATGATGGCGAACGTCATCTGGAAGGTGATGAACACCGCTTCAGGGAACAGGCCCGTCAGGCTAGCGGGGGTGAGGCCCGCCAGGAATGCCTTGTTCAGACCGCCGACGAACGAATTGAAGTTGACGACGCCCTGCTCCATTCCCGTGGTGTCGAACGCGATGCTGTAGCCATAAATGACCCACAGGATGCTGATCAGGCCGGTGATGGCAAAGCATTGCATCATCACCGACAGAATGTTTTTCGACCGAACCATACCGCCGTAGAACAGCGCCAGGCCGGGAATGGTCATGAACAGTACAAGAATGGTGGCAGTGAGCATCCAGGCTGTGTCGCCGGAGTTCAGGACTGGGGCTGCCGCTTCTTCTGCCATGGCCAGGCCAGGCGTTACGAAGGACAACAGGGCTCCTAGCCCTGCGAATTTACGCAGAGTCATATTGTTTTCTCCTGGGGCGTTGGGTTTGGCGGCTTAGATAGCGTCGGTATCGGTTTCGCCGGTACGGATGCGAATAGCCTGTTCCAGATTGACCACAAAGATCTTGCCGTCACCGATCTTGCCGGTGTTGGCGGCTTTGGTGATCGCTTCGATAACCCGGTCCAGATCCTTGTCGTCAATGGCGACATCGATCTTCACCTTGGGCAGGAAATCAACCACGTATTCCGCGCCGCGATACAGCTCGGTATGACCTTTCTGCCGACCGAAGCCTTTGACCTCAGTAACGGTAATGCCCTGCACGCCGATTTCGGACAGCGACTCGCGCACGTCGTCCAACTTGAACGGCTTGATGATGGCAGTGACTAGCTTCATGAAACTTTCTCCCGAATTGGTGGACTTGCCCCAGGAAAACAAACCCGACTCAAGTCTAAGCGCAGTGCCTGGCTTTGTAACGCATCGTCGGCCCAAGTTGCCCGACCGGTGCCAGCTAACCACTCTGACGAAGCTCCCCGCCTCGTCGGCTGCACTGCATTCGTCACAGCGACTGCATCAGTGCATGGGTCATCAGCCACTAAGCAGAAACCTTGCCATCTGTGCCCAAACCTTCTGATTTCAGCCTCTTATCCACTGTGCCGGCTTGCGCCGCACCCCGAACCGGAACATTACGCACAACAACAGTGCGACGATGCCCGGTCCAGTGCGCGAAAAGCGTGCACTCCTTGCTCGCCAATTGAATATAGACGCTGCGTGATACACTGCCCTCATCGTTTTCAGGACACCTGCCATGCTTGCGCCCAAAGACCTCCTCGACGCCCTGAGCGGCCATGCCTCCCGCCTTTTGAGCGGCGACACGCCACTGCCCAAAAGCGAAATAGAAAGCCAGTTCAAGGCACTGCTGCAAAGCGGCTTCAGCAAGCTGGACCTGGTGAGCCGGGAAGAATTCGACAGCCAGATGGTCGTACTGGCCCGGACCCGGGCGCGGTTGGAGAGTCTGGAGGCGAAGGTGGCGGAGTTGGAAGCCAAGCTTGGCGCTAACGCCGAGTAAGGCTTTTCGCCAACAGTGGATGCAGGCTGGCCTCAGCCACACCCCGCAACATCCTGCCAAAATTCCCTCATTCAAATTCCGCGCCCAGGATCTCCCCCACGACTAACCTTCAAGAGCCGCAGGACGCGGCCCCTTATTCACTCAAGGAACGATTGCATGTCGCTCGCCATTGTCCATAGCCGCGCCCAAGTGGGGGTGGAGGCTCCTGCCGTTACCGTTGAAGTCCATCTGGCCAATGGCTTGCCGTCGCTGACGATGGTCGGTTTGCCTGAAGCGGCAGTGAAGGAAAGCAAGGACAGGGTGCGCAGCGCGATCATCAATTCGGGCCTGAATTTCCCGGCGCGTCGCATCACGCTGAACCTGGCGCCAGCGGATCTGCCGAAGGACGGCGGGCGGTTCGACCTGGCGATTGCCCTGGGGATCCTGGCGGCCAGCGTACAAGTGCCGACCCTGA
The DNA here is from genome assembly GCF_039581215.1 of Pseudomonas halotolerans. Lineage (NCBI taxonomy): Bacteria > Pseudomonadati > Pseudomonadota > Gammaproteobacteria > Pseudomonadales > Pseudomonadaceae > Pseudomonas > Pseudomonas halotolerans. The sequence goes on along the minus strand of NZ_JBCNTJ010000007.1, from coordinate 53,047 downwards.
TGCTGGACGATGTGGAATGCCTCGGCGAGCTGGCGTTGTCCGGCGCGGTGCGCCCGGTGCGCGGTGTGTTGCCCGCGGCGCTGGCCGCGCGCAAGGCCGGGCGTACACTGCTGGTGCCGCGGGCGAATGCCGAGGAAGCCTGCCTGGCGTCGGGGCTGAAGGTGATCGCCGTGGATCATTTGCTCGAAGCGGTGGCGCACTTCAACGGCCACACCCCTGTGCAGCCTTATGCTTCCAATGGATTGCTCTCGGCGAGCAAGCCCTATCCCGACCTGAATGAGGTACAAGGCCAGGTCGGGGCCAAGCGCGCATTGCTGATTGCCGCTGCGGGGGCGCATAACCTGTTGTTAAGCGGGCCACCAGGCACCGGCAAGACACTGCTGGCGAGCCGTTTACCGGGATTGTTGCCGCCACTGGCTGAATGTGAGGCCCTGGAGGTCGCCGCGATCCAGTCGGTGGCCAGTTGCGTGCCGTTGAGCCATTGGCCACAGCGCCCGTTTCGCCAACCACATCACTCGGCGTCCGGCCCGGCGCTGGTGGGTGGCGGCTCAAAACCGCAACCCGGGGAAATCACCCTCGCCCACCATGGCGTGCTGTTTCTCGATGAACTGCCGGAGTTCGACCGCAAGGTTCTTGAGGTCTTGAGGGAGCCACTGGAATCGGGCCACATTGTGGTTTCGCGCGCCCGTGACCGGGTGCGCTTTCCGGCGCGCTTCCAACTGGTGGCGGCGATGAATCCCTGCCCCTGTGGATACCTTGGCGAGGCCAGCGGCCGATGCTCCTGCACGCCAGACATGGTGCAGCGCTACCGCAACAAACTCTCCGGGCCCTTACTGGACCGCATCGACCTGCACCTGACCGTCGCCCGGGAAGCCACGGCATTGAGCCCGAAAAGCGAACCCGGTGACGATACGGCTACCGTTGCCGAGCAAGTGGCCGAGGCCCGCGAACGCCAGCAACAGCGCCAGGGATGCGCCAACGCGTTCCTGGATCTGCCGGGTTTGCGTCGGCATTGCACGTTATCCACAACCGATGAGACTTGGCTGGAAACCGCCTGCGAACGACTGACCCTGTCGCTGCGAGCCGCCCACCGCCTGCTCAAGGTCGCCCGTACGCTGGCGGACCTTGAGCGGGTGGATCGAATCAGCCGGGAGCACTTGGCCGAAGCATTGCAATACCGGCCCGCCACGCCCTGATGGGCATCATGGCTTGCTCAGGTCCACCAGCGGCGTATTTCGTACCTCGGTTTGCTGGGCGCCCTGGATTTCATCGATACGTTTGAGGGCTTTATCCACGGCACCTTTATCCGCCAACAGGCTGTAGTGGATCTGGAATTGCCTGTGCTCCTTTGGTCCGATCGTGGGCACCAGGCCCAGGGGACGCTGGTAACGGCGGTTATAGGAGAAACTGGTGCCCGGCTCCAGCCCGGTCACGTAACCCTGACCTTGGGTGTCAGTGTTTTTCCACAGGGAGAACACCGGGAGCGTACCAGTGTTGAAGCCCACCGATACACCGAGGCTACCGGCCTTGTTGTGCAGCACGGTGAGCGTGTCGCCCTTGGCATCGGCATAAGGCACAACGTTATAGACGGTTTCGTCGTAGTCCTTGGTTGGCCCTCGGTAGGTTTGCCAATCCGCCAGATCGCCCTTGGCCTTGTCGTTGAACGGCGAGACCTGCTTGACCGGTGCAGCGAAACGAGCCCCCTGTTCCAGGAACGGTGTGCTGAAATTGCTGTGGTAGAGGGCCTGGTATTCCTTCGGGTAGTCGCCATTGTTGATCAGTGTGTCCTTGAGCGCGAAGGTCACGCTGCCGGGCTCGGTCAGCAGTTCGGTTTGTACCGAGAAATCGACCTTCTTGAAGGCTTGCTCCTTCAGCTCGCCCCGCAGAGTAATTGCATAAGGCGGCTTTTCATCGATGTGCAGCGTCACTCTGTTGGCCGGGATGTTGGCGGCGCGGCCATGCAGAGTCAGCAGCTCGCCGTTGTCCATGCCGGGATGGCCGACCCATTCGTAGCCACAGCGGGTCACCAGTTCGTTGAAACCTTCGAGCCAGCCCAGCCCACCGCGGCCGTTGAGTTCGATGAAAGACGGATTGACCACTTCCTTGACCGGCGAATCCCAACCCATACGCACTTCACCGACCGAGGCCTGCAGCACGTTCATGCCCCGCGTCGGGACGACCGAGAGCTTCATCGTGCCGTTGTCGATATCGACGATGCTGACGCCTTCTTGCCGACCGCCATGCAGGGTGCGCATCGTCACGGAGAAGGGCTTGTCGGTTTTCACGCCGAGCTGCTGGCTGGTGATTGTCCAGGGCTGAGCAGCTTTATCGGTGTCGAGCAGGACGTAATCCCAGGCCATGGCGTGGGACGTAGCGCCCAGGGCGCTGAGGGCGATGACAAGTTTGAGCGCATTCATAAGGGGCAGCCTTTTCTTGGAGTTGTGCGGTTTTTATAGACTTGAAGAAACGTTTCAGCAAGCTTAAAAACAGCGAATACCTTGAAAAGACGCAGTGCTGGAGCAACCGGCCTTAGCGCAAACAGGTTTGCTTTTAGATATCGGTGGGTCAGTTACAGGGATGCTGGCCCTAAGGCCCTCTTCGCGAGCAAGCCCGCTCCCACATTGATCGGGGATGGCCGCAAAATGTCCGTTCGCCGCCAAGCCCCTGTGGGAGCGAGCTTGCTCGCGATAGCGGTGGGTCAGTTGCGATGATGTTGGCTAGGCCGCCGCCTTCGCGAGAAAACTCGCTCCCAGAGGGTTCTGGGGTGAGTTTGCTCGCGACGGGATCGGCAGAAGGAGTATCAGCGGAACCGGTCAACCTCTTTGCGCAGGTCCTGCGCCAGCTTTTCCAGTTCCTTGGCGGTGATCGCCAGGTTCGAGACCACTTCGCGCTGTTCGCTGTTGGCCATGGCGATGCTTTGCAGGTTGCTGCTGAGCAGGGTGGCGGTGCTGCTTTGCTCTTGAGTGGCGGTGGTGATCGCCGCGAATTGCTGGCCGGCCGAACGGCTTTGCTCGTCGATGCGCGCCAGGGCCGAGGCCACGTTGGCATTGCGCGACAAGCCTTCTTGCATCAGCAAGTTGCCTTTTTCCATGGTGCTGATGGCGTTACCGGTTTCCTGCTGGATGCTGTTGATCATGCCGGAAATTTCGTCAGTAGCCTGACGGGTACGGGAGGCCAGGCTACGGACTTCGTCAGCCACCACGGCAAAACCCCGCCCCTGCTCGCCCGCACGGGCGGCCTCGATGGCCGCGTTGAGCGCCAGCAGGTTGGTTTGTTCAGCGATCGAGGTGATCACCCCGACAATGCCACCGATTTCCTGGGACCGCTGGCCCAAGGTGTTGATGACCGTGGCCGTGCTGTTCAGCGCGCCAGCAATTTGCTCCAGCGACGAGGACGCTTCATCCATCGACGTGCGGCCAATGCGAGTTTGCTGGGCGTTATCCTGGGCCAGGCGCTCGGTGTTGCCCATGTTATCGGCGATGTTCAACGAGGTAGCGCTGAATTCTTCCACTGCACCGGCCATGCTGGTGATTTCGCCGGACTGCTGCTCCATCCCCTCATACGCCCCGCTGGATAATCCGGACAGGGCCTGGGCTCGGCTATTGACCTCTTGAGAGGCCTTGCGGATATGCTCGACCATGGTCGACAGGGCCTGGCTCATCTGGTTGAAAGCACGGGCCAACTGACCGATTTCGTCGTGGCTCGACACGTTCAGACGCACGCTCAGGTCGCCGGCGCCCAGCGCCTCGGCCTGACGCACCAGATCGCCCAGTGGAGCCAGTTTGCTGCGCAGCAGCCACACGGCCGAGCCAACGGCCAGCAACATGGCCAGCAAACTGCCGATAGCCAGTTGCGTACCGACACTCCAGGTCACGGCGCGAATCTCGGCTTTCGGCATGCTCGCCACCACCGCCCATGGGCCGTCCTCGAACGGCACGGCGACGCTGTAGAAGTCTTCGGCGGTATCGCTCCAGAACGCACCTTTGCCCGGCTTCTTGACCAGTTCCTTGATGGTCGCGGTCGCCTGCTCCAGCGCTTGCACACCCGCTGGCGGAACCAGCCATTTGTTTTGCTCATCCAGCACGGCCAGCGAACCGGTCTGGCCGATACGGAAGCGCTTGAGGTTCTCGAACTGGGCGTTCTGCGCGTCGGTGTAATCGAATCCCACATACAGCACGGCAATGATCTTGCCGCTGCTATCGCGTACGGGTGTGTACTGCGACATGTAGAAGCGCCCGAAGAGCAAGGCCCGACCAATATAGCTCTGCCCACTCATTACCGGGGCATAAGCCGGGCCAGCACGGTCGAGCACAGTGCCGATCGCCCGCGTACCGTCCTGCTTGGTCAACGAAGTGCTCACGCGGATGAAATCGTCGCCGCTGCGCACGAACACCGTCGCCACCCCGGCGGTTGTCTGCTTGAACTCATCAACTTCCTTGAAGTTGTTGTTCAACACTTCACTGCCCAATCTCAGGGTTGGAGCTTGCACACCTGCCACCGCGACCGGCTCATCCGGGTGCACGCTCAGGCCCACGCTGAAACGTTTATCGAACAGCCCGCTCAGTCGCTGCGTGCTTTCACGCAGGGTGCCATGGAAGGTATTGAGCTGGTCGGCCATGAGGCGCGCTTCGCTGGCCAGGTGCTCTTCACGGGTCGCGAGGTTGGCGGAGTCCAGCGAGCGCAAGGCAAAGACGGTGCTGCCGGAGATCACGATCGCCAGTATCACGGCGAGGGCAAGGCCCAGCTGTGAGGCGATTCGGGCACGAGGTTGAGACATGACGGCTCCTGGCCAAGTGACCGGATCATCCTGATCACGTCGCACACTCGGCAATTTTATTCGGGTGATATGTAGGCAGTCCCTTTCCAATACGAAAGTACTACTTCCACACATTCGGCGGCGAAACCGAATACTTGAGCGGTTTGGAAGGAATAATGCCCGGTGGCCAGTACGGGCGCTTCAACGATTCAGCCAAGACGCTTTACGTCAGGTAATTGCATGGCCTTCACTTCGTTCTGGAGAAAATCGCTCAGACGGCGCAAACGTTCACCTCCTGGCCGGGTTTTTGGCCAGACGAGGTAATAGTGCTCGCCGCTGGCCACGGCAGTAGGCCAGGGCAGGCTCAAGCGCCCTTGGGCCACGTCCTCGGCCACCATCAATAGATCACCCATGGACACGCCGTAACCACGCGCCGCCGCGATCATGCCCAGTTCCAGCGTATCGAACACCTGCCCGCCCTTGAGCGAGACTTGATCGGACAAGCCCATGCGCAAAAGCCAGTTGCGCCAGTCCCGACGGTCCGGTGTGGGATGGAGCAATTCTGCGCTGGCCAACCGCGCCACATCCCAAGGCTGATCGTTCAACAGGTTCGGCGCGCCTACCGGTATCAGTTCCTCGGGAAACAGCAGGCTTGCCTCCCAGTCAGTAGGAAAATGTCCGTTACCCAGTAATACCGCGCAGTCGAAAGGTTCGGTGTTGAAGTCCACCGAGTCGACGTCCATCCAGGCGCTGGTCAGTTGCACTTCGTTACCGGGCTGGAGATGCCGAAAGCGGCTCAGGCGCGCCAACAGCCAACGCATGGTCAGTGTGGACGGCGCCTTCATGCGCAGGATGCCATCTTCGCCATGCAAGGTATGACAGGCCCGTTCCAGCGCCATGAAACCCTCACGCACGCCCGGCAGCAGCAACCGCGCCGCCTCGGTCAACTGCAAGTTGCGGCCACTGCGCTGGAACAGCCGACAGGCGAAGTGCTCTTCGAGTGTACGAATATGCCGGCTGACGGCACTTTGAGTAATCGACAGCTCTTCGGCCGCCCGGGTGAACGAGCTGTATCGCGCCGCCGCTTCGAATGCCCGCAACGCATAAAGAGGAGGGAGACGACGAGACATCGGGAAAGCTCCTATGGCGATAGTTACGCACCCTATCAGAAAGTTTTCAGCATGAGTTTTAATCATGCCAGTGATCGCTTTTATCCTTTTGTGCAAACCGCTGAGAGCGCCGAGAATCACCGTTTTACAGCCTTGTTTGAACATGGAGTGTGATGATCATGCAGCATCCGGTGCGAATCGAACTCTGGGCTATCCTGCGGCTGGCGGGGCCGTTGATTGCCTCGCAGTTGGCGCACATGCTGATGGTCCTGACCGATACCCTGATGATGGCGCGCCTGAGCCCCGAAGCCCTGGCCGGCGGTGGACTCGGCGCGGCGAGCTATTCATTCGTCTCGATTTTTTGCATCGGTGTGATCGCCGCAGTGGGCACGTTGGTGGCGATTCGGCAGGGCGCCGGTGATGTCGAAGGCGCCACCCGACTGACTCAGGCCGGGTTGTGGCTGGCCTGGTTGATGGCGTTGGTGGCCGGGCTCCTGCTGTGGAACCTCAAGCCGGTTCTGTTGCTGTTCGGCCAGACTGAAACCAACGTCCTGGCCGCCGGCCAGTTCTTGCTGGCCCTGCCATTCGCCCTGCCCGGCTATCTGAGCTTCATGGCCCTGCGCGGCTTCACCAGCGCCATCGGCCGGGCTACGCCAGTGATGGTGATCAGCCTTGGCGGCACGGTGGCCAACTTCCTGCTCAATTACGCACTGATCACCGGCATGTTCGGCTTGCCAAAACTGGGGCTGATGGGCATCGGCCTGGTCACAGCCATCGTTGCCAACTGCATGGCCCTGGCGCTGGCCTGGCATATTCACCGGCATCACGCCTACCGCGCTTATCCGTTGCTCAAGGGTCTGTCGCGCCCCAACCGTCACTACCTCAAGGAACTGTGGCGCCTGGGCCTACCCATTGGCGGCACTTACGCGGTGGAAGTCGGGCTGTTCGCGTTCGCCGCGCTGTGCATCGGCACCATGGGCAGCACCCCCTTGGCAGCGCACCAGATCGCCCTGCAGATCGTCTCGGTGGCGTTCATGGTTCCGGCGGGAATGTCGTATGCAATCACCATGCGCATCGGCCAGCACTATGGCGCCGGGCAACTGCTGATGGCACGGCTGGCCGGTCGGGTGGGCATCGGCTTCGGCGCAGCGGTCATGCTGGCGTTCGCCATGGTGTTCTGGCTGCTGCCAAACCCCTTGGTCGGCTTGTTCCTGGACCACGACGACCCGGCGTTTCGTGGGGTGATCGAGCTCGCAGTGAGCCTGTTGGCGGTAGCGGCGTGGTTCGAGCTGTTCGACGGCGCGCAAACCATTGCCATGGGCTGTATCCGTGGGCTCAAGGACGCCAAGACCACCTTCCTGGTGGGCCTGGGTTGTTATTGGCTGATTGGCGCACCGGCGGCCTGGTGGATGGCCTTCCACCTGAACTGGGGACCGACCGGCGTCTGGTGGGGCTTGGCCCTGGGTCTGGCCTGCGCGGCGGTGAGCCTGACGGCGGCGTTTGAGTGGAAGATGAAGCGGATGATCCGCAGTGAGCCTGGGCTGAGGCGTTTCGAAAGCATCCAAGCCGACTGAGGTTCCCTATGTGGGAGCGGGCTTGCTCGCGAAGGCGGTGTATCAGCCAGAAATATATCGACTGATCCACCGTCTTCGCGAGCAAGCCCGCTCCCACAGGGTTTTGTGTCAGCTGATTTCCAGCATCGACTGCTGATCACCCTCGAACGTCAAGTACTCAACCAACTCCGGAAACGGCAACGGCTTGCTGATCAGGAAACCCTGCACCTGGTCGCAACCAAAGCCGCGTAGCAAGTCCAGTTGTTCCTGGGTTTCTACACCTTCGGCCACTACTTCCAGGTTGAGGTTGTGGGCCAGGTTGATCATCGCATGGACCAATTTGCGATTTTCCTCGCGCTGCTCCATGCCACCCACGAAGCTCTTGTCGATCTTGAGCAAGGCGATGGGCAAGCTGTTGAGGTGCACGAACGAGGAGAAGCCGGTGCCGAAGTCATCCAGGGAAAAGCGCACCCCCAGACGACCCAGGGCATCCATGGTCTGTTTGACCAATTCGCTGCGGCGCATGACGGCGGTTTCGGTGAGTTCGAATTCCAACCATTGAGCCTCGACGCCCCGCTCGGCGATCAAGCGGCTCAGGGTCGGCAGCAACTGGCTGTCCTGAAACTGCCGGAACGACAGGTTGACCGCCATGTGCAACGGCGCCAACCCCCGCTCGCGCAGCGATTGCATGTCCCGCAACGCCCGGGAAATCACCCAGTAGCCCAACGGCACGATCAGCCCGCTCTGTTCGGCCAGCGGGACGAACTCACTGGGTGGCAGAAGCCCGCGTTCGCCGTGGCGCCAGCGCACCAGGGCTTCGAGGCCGACAATATTGCCGCCCACGAGGTCCAATCGCGGCTGGTAATGCAGCTCCAGCTCGTCGCGACGCAGCGCCCGGCGCAATTCGCTCTCCAGGTCAGCGAGGCTGCGGGCATTGCGATTGATGCGTTCGTTGAAGATATGAAAGGTGCAACCCTGTGTGCTCTTGGCCTGCTGCATGGCGATATGAGCGTGCCACATCAGCGGGTCCGCACCGGCCTGGGCGCGCGCGTGGGCGATCCCCAGGCTGCAACCGATCAGCAGGCTTTCACCATCGACCCAATAGGGTTCGGCCATGGCTTCGGTGATGCGCTCGGCCATCCATTCAGCCCGCTGAGGCGCCCGGCGGGTGTCGATCAGCAGGGCGAATTCGTCGCTGCCCAGGCGTGCCAGTTGATCACCGGCCTCAAGCGAACCTTTGAGCCTCGACACGACTTGCAGGATCAAGCGGTCACCGGCCTGGTGGCCGAGGGCATCGTTGGCGTGACGGAAGTTATCCAGATCCAGATGACCGAGCGCCAGGCCACGACCTTCGTTTTCAGCCAGGCGCGCCGCCAGCAGGGTTTGGAAGCCCTGGCGATTGGCGATGCCGGTCAACGGATCCTGTTCGGCGAGACGCTGCAGCGTGTTTTCCAGCACCCCACGCTCGCGCACATGGCGCAGGCAACGGCGCAGAGTGGCCGCATCAAGCACATCACGCACCAGCCAATCGCTGACGCCATCAGGCGGGTTCGCAGGTTCGTGCTCAAGCAACAGGACAGTCGGCAAACGACAACGACCGGGTGCCGGTTGCAGCGCCGCAACAGTCAGCAGTACCGCGTTGTGGGTGTCTTCGAACAGGCTGCTGACCGACTCCCAGCTCGGGGCACTGATCAACACGACCGACGGCCCCATGGGGGTCAGGCACTCGCGCAAAATCGCTGACCATACCGGCTCTTCGGCCAATAGCAGCAAACGCAAGGGTTCGACAGACGTTGACAAGCTGACTCCCTAGACTCTGCAAGGTAATAGGCGCCGGGCATTATGACCTGCTGACCGCTAATGACCAATGCCAATGGTTCTCAAACACTTGCTTTAGACGGCTTTTTTACACTCGAAGTCGAACGTTAGAGGCAAATTCGCCCCACATCCTGCGTGAAAGTAGCAAAAGCGGCAAATGACAATACTGTGTTACGTCACAAGTCGGACAGAGCAGCACAATTCTCTGAGCCTGTTAAAATGCCGGCCCATTTCGCAAACGACTCCCTGACCCTGTCATGTCCCGACTCAATCCCCGGCAGCAAGAAGCCGTGAACTATGTCGGCGGCCCTCTTTTGGTGCTCGCCGGTGCAGGCTCCGGCAAGACCAGTGTGATCACCCGCAAGATCGCGCACCTGATCCAGAATTGCGGTATTCGCGCCCAGTATATCGTCGCCATGACCTTCACCAACAAGGCCGCCCGGGAAATGAAAGAGCGCGTCGGCGGCCTGCTGCGCGCCGGCGAAGGCCGTGGTCTGACGGTTTGCACTTTCCATAACCTGGGCCTGAACATCATCCGCAAGGAACATGCACGGCTGGGCTACAAGCCGGGTTTCTCGATTTTCGACGAGACCGATGTCAAGGCGCTGATGACCGACATCATGCAAAAGGAATATTCGGGCGACGACGGCGTGGACGAGATCAAGAACATGATCGGCGCCTGGAAAAACGACCTGATCCTGCCGCCCCAGGCCCTGGAAAACGCCCGTAATCCCAAGGAACAGACCGCCGCCATCGTGTACGCTCATTACCAGCGCACGCTCAAGGCGTTCAACGCGGTGGACTTCGACGACCTGATCCTGCTACCGGTCAAGCTGTTTCAGGACCACGCCGACATCCTTGAAAAGTGGCAGAACAAGGTCCGCTACCTGCTGGTGGATGAATACCAGGACACCAACGCCAGCCAGTATCTGCTGGTGAAGCTGCTGATCGGCATCCGCAACCAGTTCACCGTGGTGGGCGACGACGACCAGTCGATCTACGCCTGGCGCGGCGCGCGGCCGGAAAACCTGATGTTGCTCAAGGAAGACTACCCGTCGCTCAAAGTGGTGATGCTGGAGCAGAACTACCGCTCCACCAGCCGCATCCTGCGCTGCGCCAACGTGTTGATCTCCAACAACCCCCACGAGTTCGAAAAGCAACTGTGGAGCGAGATGGGCCACGGCGACGAGATCCGCGTGATCCGCTGCCGCAACGAAGACGCCGAAGCCGAGCGCGTGGCCATGGAAATCCTCAGCCTGCACCTGCGCACCGACCGGCCGTACAGCGACTTCGCGATCCTGTATCGCGGCAACTACCAGGCCAAGCTGATCGAGCTGAAGTTGCAGCATCACCAAATCCCGTATCGCCTGTCGGGGGGCAACAGCTTTTTCGGCCGTCAGGAAGTGAAGGACCTGATGGCCTATTTCCGCTTGATCGTGAACCCGGACGACGACAACGCCTTCCTGCGGGTGATCAACGTCCCGCGCCGGGAAATCGGCTCGACCACCCTGGAAAAACTCGGCAACTACGCCACCGAGCGCAAAATCTCGATGTACGCCGCCACCGACGAAATCGGCCTGGGCGAGCATCTGGACAGCCGCTTCACCGACCGTCTGGCGCGCTTCAAACGCTTCATGGACAAGGTGCGCGAACAATGCGCTGGCGAAGACCCGATCTCGGCGTTGCGCAGCATGGTCATGGACATCGACTACGAGAACTGGCTGCGCACCAACAGCTCCAGTGACAAGGCCGCGGACTATCGCATGGGCAACGTCTGGTTCTTGATCGAGGCGTTGAAAAACACCCTGGAAAAGGACGAAGACGGTGACATGACTGTCGAGGACGCCATCGGCAAGCTCGTGCTGCGGGACATGCTTGAACGCCAGCAGGAAGAAGAGGACGGCGCCGAAGGCGTGCAGATGATGACTCTTCACGCCTCCAAGGGGCTGGAATTCCCCTACGTGTTCATCATGGGCATGGAAGAAGAGATCCTGCCCCACCGCTCCAGCATCGAAGCCGACACCATCGAAGAAGAGCGGCGCCTGGCCTACGTCGGTATTACCCGCGCACGTCAGACGCTGGCCTTTACCTTCGCCGCCAAGCGCAAGCAATACGGCGAGGTGATCGACTGCGCCCCGAGCCGCTTCCTCGATGAGCTGCCGCCGGACGATCTGGCCTGGGAAGGCAATGACGACACACCGACCGAGGTCAAGGCCGTTCGCGGCAATAGCGCCCTGGCCGATATACGAGCGATGCTCAAGCGCTAGAATCGACTACTTTTCAGCGAACTTTTACCCATTTCCAGGGGCGCCGAAGGCGTCATTAAAGGAGGCTTGATGGAAGCCCTGCAGCAGAAAATTCGTGAACACGGCATCGTACTTTCCGATCAGGTTCTGAAAGTCGATGCTTTTCTGAACCACCAGATCGACCCGCAATTGATGAAACTGATCGGCGACGAATTTGCCGCGCTGTTCAAGGATTCGGGCATCACCAAGATCGTCACCATCGAAGCTTCGGGCATTGCCCCGGCGATCATGACCGGCCTGAACCTGGGCGTTCCGGTGATTTTTGCCCGCAAACAACACTCCCTGACCCTGACGGAGAACCTGTTGTCAGCGACCGTGTATTCGTTCACCAAACAGACCGAAAGCACCGTGGCCATCAGCCCGCGCCACCTGACCAGCAGCGACCGGGTACTGATCATTGATGACTTCCTGGCCAACGGCAAGGCCTCCCAGGCGCTGATCTCCATCATCAAGCAGGCCGGCGCCACCGTGGCTGGCCTGGGGATCGTGATCGAGAAATCGTTTCAGGGCGGTCGTGCGGAGCTGGATGCCCAGGGGTATCGGGTTGAGTCCCTGGCCCGGGTGCAATCGCTGGCCGGTGGCGTCGTGACCTTTATCGATTGATCAGCACCGATCTCCCACAAGGGATCTGCGGCGGTCATTGGATAGCGGTGATCTTGAGACCCGCGAGCAACAAGCGCTGGCCCAGCTCTTCTTTCAGCCCTTCGGGGCTCGCCAACTGCATCCGCTCCAAATGCCCGGGAAACTCCGACGGCGGCGGCGCATCCAGTGCCGCCTTGCCCAGCTCCAACATCTCGGTGAGTTTGAACTTGCTCTTGAGCCAGTTCAGCGCACGCAACAGGTCTCGCTCCACCCCGTCGAAATCGCAGCCCAGTGGATACTCCGGGAACAAATTCGGATGCCGCGCCTGGATGGCCTGCAAGCGTTCCGAGGTGTTGTCGGTGAACCGCGGATCAAGGCGGAAATCCTTCGGCAACTTGCCGGCATTTTGCGCCTGCTCGATCAGCTCCGGCTGGAAGCGTGAGTCGCTGATGTTCAGCAGCGCCTCGATCACCGCAGCATCAGTCTTGCCCCGCAGGTCAGCGATACCGTATTCAGTCACCACGATGTCTCGCAGGTGCCGGGGAATGGTGCAATGGCCGTATTCCCAGACGATGTTCGAACTGATCTCGCCCCCCGCCTCGCGCCAACTGCGCAGAAGCAGAATGGAACGGCCGCCCTCCAGCGCATGGCCCTGGGCAACGAAGTTGTACTGCCCGCCCACGCCGCTGAGTACGCGACCGTCTTCCAGTTGATCCGCCACCCCGGCGCCCAGCAAGGTCATGGTGAAAACCGTGTTGATGAAGCGTGCGTCGAGTCGCTGCAGGCGCTTGAGTCGTTCCTGGCCGTACAGCTCGTTGATGTAACTGATGCGGGTCATGTTGAATTCGAGGCGCCGACTCTGGGGCACCTCGCGTAAGCGTTCGTAAAAACTGCGAGGGCCGAGGAAGAATCCGCCATGGATGCAGATGCCATCGGGTTGCGCCGCCTCGTCGAGGGTGCCGGCGTTGGCCCGTTCCTGGGTCGTCTCGTCGGGATAGACCCTGCGCCGGATAATTCCGGCCTCCGCCAACACCAGCAAACCGTTGACGAACATTTCGCTGCAACCGTACAACCCTTTGGCAAAGGGCTCGACCCCGCCCTCGCGTTCGATCAACTGCGCCCACTGGCTGAGATTCAACTCCGCCAGCAACGCCTGGTAAGCATCATTGTCGGCTTGACGCGCCAGCAGCGCCGCCGTCAACGCATCGCCCATGGAGCCGATGCCGATCTGCAACGTACCGCCGTCACGCACCAGGGCACTGGCGTGCAAGCCGATCATATGGTCCTGAAACCCCACCGGCATGTTCGGCGTGGAAAACAGCGTGTGGCTGTCCTTTTCATCGATTAACAGGTCGAACGTGTCCATGCCGACTTCCGCGTCGCCGGGCATATAGGGCAGATCGCTGTGAACCTGGCCCACCATGAGGATGGTCTCCCCCGCCGCACGCCGCTTGGCGATCATCGGCAACAGGTCGAGGGTGATGTCGGGGTTGCAACTCAGGCTCAGACGGTCAGGATGCTGCGGATCACTGGCCACCAATTGCGCAATCAGGTTCAAGCCGGCGGCATTGATGTCCCGCGCGGCATGACTGTAGTTGCTGCTGACGTAATCCTGCTGGGCCGACGCACTGTGCAACAGACTGCCCGGTTGCAGGAAGAATTGCTGGACGCGGATGTTGGCCGGCAGGCTGTCGCGGTGCAGATCGGCCAGGTAATCCAGTTCCGGATAATCACCAAAAACCCGCTCGATAAAAGGTTCGAGAAAGCGCTTCTGCAACCCTTCGCCCAGATTGGGTCGGCCCAGGCTCAGGGCCGTGTAGATGGTCAGTTGGCGCTCGGGCAGTTGCGCGATACGCCGGTACAGCGCATTGGCGAACAGATTGGGTTTGCCCAACCCCAGGGGCATCCCCAGATGAATGTGCGCTGGCAGGCGCGCGAGTACGTCATCCACCGCCTGTTCGATTGAACACAACTGCACCATCCGACCCTCCTGGACATTCCATGAATGTGGGTTGGACCGAGCTTGCCGGGTCTTGGTTGCGATGAACAGCTTTGTAAAACCACCGGGCACAAAAAAACCGCTCGCAAGCGGCTTTTTTGTCGAAGATGCTGGTGTTTACAGACCCGACATCTCTTTGATGGCACCCTTGAGCTCATCATCCGAGCAATCGGCGCAAGTGCCCTTAGGCGGCATGGCATTGATACCGGAGATCGCTTTAGCGAGGAGCCCATCAAGGCCACCTTCTTTCTTGGCTCGTTCACCCCAGGCTGCCGCGTCGCCGATCTTCGGAGCATTCAGCAGGCCGGTACCGTGGCAAGCATTACAGTGTTTTGCAATAACGTCTTTCGGCGTCTTGGCACCGCCGCCGCCAGCCGAAGCCACGACTTCCATGCCTTTGCATTCCTGCCCCTGAACGCAGACCTGGCCGACCGGTTCCAGGCGCTTGGCGATTTCGTCGTTGGTCGCCGCTTGGGCGCTGACCGCCCATAGGGCCAATACGGTTGCTGGTGCAGCCAGCATTTTCATAATTAGGTTCACGCGTACACCCTCAATGGTGGCTAGTCACGCCTGCGGCCACGGTTTGCAGGCGGGCGCAAGTATAGCGGGAAGGCCGTCACACTGAAACAACCCCAAAGTCGCAAGGGTCTTGTTTGTCATGACAGCTCATCCTTCGGGCGCCTTTGTCGTCCGGGTCTGGCGCCTCTTTTCTAGAAGTTGGCCGGTGTGGCTGCGCTGATCAGTCGCGCCGGCACATCGAACGGATTACGGAAACGGTGTGGCTTGGTGCTCTCGAAATAATAGCTATCGCCCGCTTCAAGCACGAAGGTTTCGACGCCGACCACCAATTCCAGCCGCCCCTCCACCAGAATCCCGGTCTCCTCACCCTCATGGGTAAGCATCTCGTCACCGGTGTCGGCGCCAGGCGGGTAGATTTCGTTCAAAAAGGCAATCGCCCGGCTCGGGTGCGCCCTGCCCACCAGCTTCATGGTGACGGCGCCGTCGGAAATGTCGATCAGTTCATTGGCTTTGTAGACGATCTGAGTCGGTTTCTCCTGAAGGATCTCTTCGGAGAAAAACTCGACCATGGACATGGGAATCCCGCCAAGGACCTTACGCAGCGAGCTGATCGAGGGGCTGACGCTGTTTTTCTCGATCATCGAAATGGTGCTGTTGGTGACGCCCGCGCGCTTGGCGAGTTCACGCTGGGAAAGGCCTTTGAGTTTACGAATGGATTGCAGTCGTTCACCGACGTCCAATGCTGGAGCCTCCAGGGAATCAGGTTGTGTGGAAAGTGAGCGTTATCATGGCGACAGCGTTCAGTATTTACAACACTTTGACCTCAATCCCGTGCGGTGAAGCGACTTTCGGTAGGTTGCGCTTTGCGTCAGCCCCCGCAATAGAGCCGTGGCACCCGGCGCAGGTTGCAGAAAATCTGATAAGGGATCGTGCCGGCCGCCTTCGCGACATCGCTGGCCAGGATAGTCTTGCCCCACAGCTCCACGGTCGAACCGAGCCCGGCCTGGGGGATATCAGTCAAATCCACGCACAGCATGTCCATCGACACCCGCCCGATCAGTTGGCTTGGCTGTCCATCCACCAGCACTGCCGTACCGTTCGGCGCCTGGCGCGGGTAACCGTCGGCGTAGCCCATGGCAACCACGCCGACCCGCGTCGGTTGCGCGGTGACAAAACGGGCGCCATAGCCCACCGGCTCCCCGACGGGCAATTCACGCACGCTGATGATCTTCGACTCCAGTGTCATGACCGGCTGCAGCCGCGCGGCAACGGCGTTGGCTTCCTCAAAGGGTGTCGCACCGTACAGCATGATGCCTGGCCGCACCCAGTCGCTGGGCATTTGCGGCCAGCCCAGCACGGCTGGGGAGTTGCGCAAACTGATCTGCGCCGCCAACCCCTGGCGGGCCGCCTCAAACACGGCCAGTTGCTCGGTGCTGCTGGGATCGTGCAGCTCATCGGCACGGGCGAAATGGCTCATCAACACAATCTTCGCCACCTTGCCGCTGGCCAGCAGTCGACGATAGGCCGCCTGATAATCCGCCGGATGCAGCCCCACCCGATGCATCCCCGAGTCGAGCTTGAGCCAGACCGTAATCGGCTTGTTCAGGGTCGCGTTTTCAATCGCTTCGAGCTGCCACAACGAATGCACTACACACCAGAAATCGTGTTCGACGATCAGCGACAGTTCATCGGCCTCGAAGAAACCTTCCAGCAACAAAACCGGCCCTTGAATCCCGCCGGCCCGCAGTTCCAGCGCTTCTTCAATGCAGGCCACGGCGAAACCGTCGGCCGTGTCCTGCAAAGCCTCGGCGCAGCGCACCGCGCCGTGCCCATAGGCATCGGCCTTGATCACCGCAAGGGCTTTGGCTCCCGTCACTTCGCGGGCCAATTGGTAGTTGTGACGCAAGGCTTGAAGGTCGATCAGGGCACGGGCAGGACGCATGGCGGCAGGCTTCTAGGCGGACGAGGTAAAAAAAACGGCGCTGGCTGACGGCACGAACCACCAACAGCACCGCAAGAGGGATCGTTTTCCGGGTTTAGGGCAGCGCGGCCACGACGGACAGCTCCACCAGGATTTCCGGTTCGCACAGCTTGGCCTGCACAGTAGCCCGGGCTGGCGCGACGCCGTTGGGCAGCCATTTGTCCCAGATCGCGTTCATGCCTTCGAAATGGGCGTCGATGTCTTTCAAGTAAATCGTCACCGACAGCAGGTGGTTTTTGTCGGTCCCGGCCAGGTCCAGCAAACGCTCGATATTGGCCAGGGTTTCCCGGGTCTGCTGCTCGATACCGGCACTCATGTCGTCGCCAACCTGCCCGGCAAGGTAAACGGTGCCGTTGTGCAGGACGACCTGACTCATGCGGTCATTGGTGAGCTGGCGCTGGATTGACATGTTTTGCAGACTCCTGGTGTTTACTGCCATAACGGGAAATATCGAGGCCTTCGGCGCTGATCTGTGGTTTTTTCTTCGCCATCAGGTCCGCCAGCAAGCGCCCGGAACCACAGGCCATGGTCCAACCAAGGGTGCCGTGGCCGGTGTTCAGGAACAGGTTCTTGAACGGGGTGGCGCCCACGATCGGCGTGCCATCCGGGGTGGTCGGACGCAGGCCGGTCCAGAAACTGGCCTGGGCCAGATCGCCGCCCTGAGGATAAAGGTCGTTGACGATCATCTCCAGGGTTTCACGCCGACGCGGGTTGAGAGACAGGTCAAAACCGGCGATTTCCGCCATGCCGCCCACGCGGATGCGGTTATCGAACCGGGTAATCGCGACCTTGTAGGTTTCGTCGAGAATGGTCGAGGTCGGAGCCATCGCAGGGTTGGTGATCGGCACGGTCAGGGAATAACCCTTGAGCGGATACACCGGTGCACGAATGCCCAGCGGCTTGAGCAATTGCGGCGAATAGCTGCCCAAAGCCAGGACATAGCGGTCGGCGGTTTCCAGCTTGCCGTCGATCCAGACGCCGTTGATGCGATCACCGGCGTAGTCAAGGCGCTGGATATCCTGGCCAAAGCGGAACTCTACCCCAAGCTTCACGGCCATTTCCGCCAGACGCGTGGTAAACATCTGACAGTCGCCAGTCTGGTCATTGGGCAGACGCAAGGCTCCGGCCAGGATGTCAGTGACATTGGCCAACGCCGGCTCGACGCGGGCGATGCCTTCACGGTCCAGCACTTCGAAGGGCACGCCGGACTCTTTCAGCACGGCGATGTCTTTGGCCGCGCCATCAACCTGAGCCTGGGTACGGAACAATTGTGTAGTCCCCAGACTGCGGCCTTCGTAGGCAATCCCGGTTTCGGCGCGCAATTCGTCGAGGCAGTCGCGGCTGTACTCGGACAGGCGCACCATGCGCTCCTTGTTGACGGCATAACGATTGGCGGTGCAGTTGCGCAGCATCTGCGCCATCCACAGGTACTGGTCGATGTCGGCGGTGGCTTTGATCGCCAACGGTGCGTGGCGTTGCAGGAGCCACTTGATGGCCTTGAGTGGCACACCTGGCGCGGCCCACGGCGAGGCATAACCCGGCGACACCTGGCCGGCATTGGCAAAACTGGTTTCCATGGCTGGCGCCGGCTGACGGTCAACCACCACGACTTCAAACCCGGCGCGGGCCAGGTAGTAAGCACTGACGGTACCGATGACGCCGCTACCTAAAACCAGAACGCGCATGTTGAAGCCCTCATCGCGGATAACCGCTGACGTTTTGTTGTACTGACCGTTATGTGCGCAGTTTAGAAAAGATCAGCCAGTGCTTTTCACTATATAAATGCCTATATTTGGCGAGAATTCTCGGCAAAAACCCTTTTCATGGAGGCGCATCACCTGTGCGGACCAACACTCAGACCAAACGTGAGCTGGACAAGATCGACCGCAACATCCTGCGCATCCTCCAGGCGGATGGACGGATTTCCTTTACAGAGCTTGGGGAAAAGGTCGGCCTCTCCACCACGCCTTGCACCGAGCGGGTTCGTCGCCTGGAGCGCGAGGGCATCATCATGGGTTATAACGCCCGGCTCAATCCGCAGCATTTGAAGGGGAGTCTGCTGGTGTTTGTCGAAATCAGCCTCGACTACAAGTCCGGCGACACCTTTGAAGAATTCCGGCGCGCGGTGCTGAAATTGCCTCACGTGCTCGAATGCCATCTGGTGTCAGGCGACTTTGACTATCTGGTGAAGGCGCGGATTTCCGAGATGGCGTCGTACCGCAAGCTGTTGGGCGACATCCTGCTCAAGCTGCCCCACGTGCGCGAATCCAAGAGCTACATCGTGATGGAAGAAGTGAAGGAGAGCTTGAACCTGCCAATTCCGGATTGAGGGGCGTTCTTGGCTACACCAACACCTGCCGGGTGCTGGCCATGTATTCGTGAATCTGCTTCTCGACCCGGGGATGGATCAACTCCACTGGCCGTCGCCCGTTTGGGCACGGCAGGGTGGCGGTGGTGCCGAACAACCGACAGATCAGCGGCCGCTCGTCATAGACCGTGCAGCCATTGGGTCCCAGGTGTACGCAGTCGAGCGCTTCCATGGCCGCGTCCTGTTCGGCGCGGGTCTTGCGCGGCAAGCGGGCCATTTCCTCCGGCGAGGTGGTCACTGGTCCGCAGCAGTCATGGCAGCCCGGTACGCACTCGAACGAGGGAATCTGTTGGCGCAACGTGCGGATTTTTTGACTGTTGCAGCTCATCGAAGCGGCTACCGAGACGGGACAAGGCAGGATTCTGCACGAAAAGGCTTATCCCAGACAGCGCCAACCGACCGGTGTTGCCCATGGACGAATCCCCGGCTTATGCTCCGTAAAATTTCTCAAACACAATAATCAGGATTACGCACATGAACGCCCGTGTTCAGCAACCTGTTCCGAGCCATTCGCACGCCGCCTCTTACTACGCCGCCAGCAGCCTGCCGCAACCGGATCATCCGCTGCTGCAGGGCGAGCTGGTGGCGGATGTCTGCGTGGTCGGTGGCGGGTTCTCGGGATTGAACACAGCGATCGAACTGGCCGAGCGCGGCATGAGCGTAGTGCTGCTGGAAGCGCACAAGATCGGTTGGGGGGCCAGCGGGCGCAACGGCGGTCAACTGATTCGCGGCGTCGGTCATGGCCTCGAACAGTTCGCCCCGGTGATCGGTGCCGACGGCGTACGCCAGATGAAACTCATGGGCCTAGAAGCCGTGGAAATTGTCCGACAACGAGTCGAGCGTTTTCAGATCCACTGCGACCTTACCTGGGGTTACTGCGACCTCGCCAACAAGCCAGGCGACCTGGAAGGCTTCGCGCAAGACGCCGAAGAACTGCGCAGCCTGGGTTATCGCCATCAGACCCGGCTGCTGCAAGCCCACGAGATGCACAGTGTGGTGGGCTCGGATCGCTACGTCGGCGGCCTGGTCGATATGGGCTCGGGCCATCTGCATCCGCTGAACCTGGCCCTGGGCGAAGCCTGCGCCGCGCAGCAACTGGGGGTCAGGCTGTTCGAGCAATCGGCGGTCACCCGCATTGATTACGGCCCGGAAGTGAAGGTGCACACCCAACAGGGCGCGGTCCGGGCCAAGACCCTGGTGCTGGGCTGCAACGCCTACCTCAATGGGCTCAACCCGGAACTCAGCGGCAAAGTGCTGCCCGCCGGCAGCTACATCATCGCCACTGAACCTTTGAGCGAGGCTCAGGCCCAGGCGTTGTTGCCGCAGAACATGGCGGTCTGCGATCAACGGGTGGCGCTGGATTACTACCGGCTTTCCGCGGATCGACGCTTGCTGTTCGGCGGAGCCTGTCATTATTCGGGGCGCGACCCGCAAGACATCGGCGCGTACATGCGCCCGAAAATGCTCAAGGTGTTCCCGCAACTGGCACAGGTGAAAATCGACTTTCAATGGGGCGGGATGATCGGCATCGGCGCCAACCGCTTGCCGCAGATCGGCCGACTCAAGGATCAGCCCAACGTGTACTACGCCCAGGCCTACTCCGGTCATGGGGTGAATGCCACGCACCTGGCCGGCAAGCTGTTGGCCGAAGCCATCAGTGGGCAACAGAGTGGTGGTTTCGATCTGTTCGCCCAGGTGCCGCACATGACCTTCCCGGGCGGGAAGCATCTGCGCTCGCCACTGTTGGCGCTGGGGATGCTGTGGCATCGGTTGAAAGAGTTGGTTTAGTCCCGGATCCGTGGCGAGGGAGCTTGCTCCCGCTCGGTTGCGCAGCAACCGCAAAAAGAAGGTCTGCTACGCAGCCCAGCGGGAGCAAGCTCCCTCGCCACCGGGTTCCTATTGCTTCAAAGCCGCCAGAACGGCTTGAGCGCCTCCGCCCGCGCCTGCTCCCGGCTCAGCCCAATATCACGCAACTGTTCGGGTGTAAGCTCCAACAAGGCCTTGCGTGTATGCAGGCGACGCCAGAACAGGGCCCAGCGGCTCAGGCCGGACGGAGCACTGGGCAACATCGCATTGCGCAGCTCCTTTTCCTGCCCCGCCGCCAGTTCCTGGCTGTGTAACGTCAGCCGCACATCGCTCAAGCCGTTCATTTTGATCGCTCCTGTTTACTTGGGTAGCCAGAGCTTTCATGATGCGCGGACGGCCATAATCAATACAGATTCAAACAATGTGTTTTATATACATACAGATTGCGGCTTTTCGACACTGAATTGTCTTTTTCCGCCGCAACTGTATTGGTTACCGTTGTCCACTTCATCGAGAGCGCGCCATGACCCTTTATGTGAACCTCGCCGAATTGCTCGGCACCCGCATCGAACAGGGCTTCTACCGCCCCGGCGACCGGCTGCCGTCAGTGCGCGCACTGAGCATGGAGCACGGCGTCAGCCTGAGTACCGTACAGCAGGCCTATCGCGTGCTGGAGGACAGCGGGCTGGCGATGCCAAAACCCAAATCCGGCTATTTCGTACCGGCCAGCCGCGAATTGCCGGACCTGCCGGTAGTGGGTCGCCCGGCCCAGCGACCGGTAGACATCTCGCAATGGGACCAGGTGCTGGAACTGATACGCGCGGTGCCGCGCAAGGATGTGGTGCAACTGGGCCGGGGCATGCCGGATATCAACTCGCCGACCATGAAACCCCTGTTGCGCAGCCTGGCGCAGATCAGCCGCCGGCAAGACATGCCGGGGCTTTATTACGACAACATCTACGGCAACCTCGCGTTGCGCGAACAGATCGCTCGCCTGTCGCTGGACTCTGGTTGCAAACTGGGAGCCGGCGACCTGATCGTCACCACCGGCTGTCACGAAGCGCTGTCGGTCAGCATCCGCGCTACCTGTGAGCAGGGCGATATCGTCGCTGTGGATTCACCCAGCTTTCACGGCGCCATGCAAACCCTCAAGGGCCTGGGCATGAAGGCCCTGGAAATTCCCACCGACCCGCTCACCGGCATCAGTCTGGAGGCACTGGAACTGGCGCTGGAACAGTGGCCCATCAAGGCCATACAGTTGACGCCCAGTTGTAACAACCCGCTGGGCTACATCATGCCCGAGGCCAACAAACGCGCGTTGCTGACCTTGGCGCAACGTTTCGACGTGGCGATTATCGAGGACGATGTGTATGGGGAACTGGCCTACACCTACCCGCGGCCCCGTACGATCAAATCCTTCGACGACGATGGCCGCGTCCTGCTCTGCAGTTCTTTTTCCAAGACACTGGCACCGGGCTTGCGGATTGGCTGGGTCGCACCAGGCCGGTATCTGGAACGGGTGCTGCACATGAAATACATCAGCACCGGCTCCACCGCACCGCAACCGCAGATTGCCATTGCGGAGTTTCTCAAGGGCGGACATTTCGAACCGCATTTGCGCCGGATGCGCACCCAATACCAACGCAATCGCGACGTCATGATCGACTGGGTCAGCCGCTATTTTCCAGCGGGTACCCGCGCCAGCCGCCCGCGAGGCAGCTTCATGCTCTGGGTCGAGCTACCCGAAGGCTTCGACACACTCAAGCTCAATCGGGTCCTGCATGACCAAGGCGTGCAGGTCGCGGTCGGCAGCATATTTTCTGCCTCGGGCAAGTACCGCAATTGCCTGCGCATGAACTACGCTGCCAAACCAACGGCACAGATCGAGGACGCCGTACGCAAGGTCGGCGCCGCGGCCATTGCGTTGTTGAACGAAACCCGACTCGACGCCGTCTGAGCTTTACTCAGGGAAGCAGCACCCACAAGCCGATCAACGCAAACAAGCGGAACGAGCCTACGTGAGATCCAGACCCATCCTGCCTGCGCTCTTGCTAATCGCCTCGCTGCTGGGCGGCTGCGCCAGTTTTGATATCACCCGCGAGCCCTCCCAGGCGCTCCCGGCAACCGACTCTTCGTTCGGCCGCTCGGTACAGGCCCAGGCCGCTCCCCACGAGGGACGCTCAGGCTTCCGCCTGCTCTCTGACAGTACCGACGCCTTCTCCGCCCGGGCCGAGTTGATCCGCAACGCCCAAAGCAGCCTGGATTTGCAGTACTACATCGTTCACGACGGCATCAGCACGCGCATGCTGGTGGATGAACTGCTCAAGGCGGCCGATCGGGGCGTGCGCGTGCGCATTCTGCTGGATGACACCACCAGCGATGGCCAGGATCAGACCATCGCGACCCTCGCCGCTCATCCGCGGATCCAGATACGCTTGTTCAACCCACTCCATCTGGGGCGTGCCACCGGGGTAACCCGCAGCCTGGGACGGCTGCTCAATCTGTCACTGCAACATCGACGCATGCACAACAAACTCTGGCTGGCGGACAACAGCATGGCCATCGTCGGCGGGCGCAACTTGGGGGATGAATATTTCGACGCCGAACCCAACCTGAACTTCACCGACATCGACCTGCTGGGCGTTGGGCCGGTGGCCGAACAATTGGGGCACAGCTTCGACCAATACTGGAACAGCGCCCTGAGCAAACCCATCGAACAATTCCTGTCCCATCGGCCAACCTCCAAGGATCTGGCCAACAGTCGGCTGCGCCTGCAAGAGTCACTGGAGCAGACGCACAAGGAAAATCATGCGCTTTACCAGCAGTTGACCTCCTACCGGACCCAACCGCGCCTGGACATCTGGCGCCGGCAGTTGATCTGGGCCTGGAATCAGGCGCTGTGGGATGCCCCCAGCAAAGTACTGGCCAAGGATGAGCCTGATCCGCAGCTGTTGCTGACCACGCAATTGGGCCCGGAGCTAACGGGGGTCAGTGAGGAATTGATCATGATTTCCGCTTACTTCGTGCCCGGCCAGCCAGGGTTGGTGTACCTGACCAGCCGCGCCGATGCCGGGGTGGCGGTGAGTCTTTTGACCAACTCCCTGGAAGCCACCGATGTGCCGGCGGTGCACGGCGGTTATGCGCCGTATCGCAAAGCGTTGCTGCAACATGGCGTGCGGCTGTACGAGTTACGCCGCCAACCCGGGGACACTGGCGGCAGCAGCCCACATCTGTTCTACAGCAAGTCCTACGGTGAATCGAACTCCAGCCTGCATAGCAAAGCGATAATCTTTGACCGCCAGAAATCCTTCATCGGCTCGTTCAATTTCGATCCGCGTTCAGTGCTGTGGAACACCGAAGTGGGGGTGTTGGTCGACAGTCCCGAACTCGCCAGTCAAGTGCGCGAACTGGCCTTGCAAGGCATGGCCCCGGCCCTGAGTTACCAGGCCCGCCTGAAGGACGGGAAGCTGATATGGACCACCGAAGACAACGGCAAACTGCACGATCTGGACCGCGAACCCGGCAGTTGGTGGCGCCGGTTCAACACCTGGTTCGCCATGACCATTGGCTTGGAACAGATGCTTTAGAGGTCCCGCGGAAACAAGCTCCCTCGCCACGGGATTTGGGTGTGCTCAGGCCGTTTGGGTGGCCCCGAACGCCCCTTGGCGCAATAACAGAATCACCAACCCGAACGCGCCCGCCGCCATGAACAAGGGCAGTGCATGCCCGCTGATCCATTGACTGCCCGCCCCCGCCGCCAACGGACCGATCAGGCAACCGATCCCCCACAGTTGCGCAATGTGGGCGTTGGCCCGCACCAAGGCATCGTCGCGGTAACGCTCGCCGATCAGGATCAGTGACAAGGTGAACAACCCGCCTGCGCTGGCGCCAAACAGCACCCACAATGGCCAGATCAGCAAGGTATCGATCAGCAGTGGAACCGCCAGGCTCGACACCATCAGCGCCACCGCGCATCCCGTGAACAACGACCGGCGTGACAGGCGGTCCGCCAGAGCACCAATCGGCAACTGCAACAAGGCATCGCCGACCACCACCGTACTGACCATCGCCAGCGCAATGTCGGCGCTGAAGCCCTGGCGCAAACAGTAAACCGGCAGCAAAGTCAGGATCATTGCCTCGAACGCCGCGAACAACGACACCGCCCAGGCGATGGCCGGCAACCCCCGGCAGAACGCCCATAGATCCTTGAAAGTGACGCTGCAGGCTTCGCTGGTGGGCGCGCCGCTGCGACCGAGCAACAGCAATGGCGCAACCAGCAACAGACCGACACCCACCCAAAAGCCGTAATCGTGATCAGTCCCCAGCGCGCCCAGCAGCAACGGGCCAGACAACTGGCTCAGGGCGTAGCTGCTGCCGTACAGCGCCACCAACCGTCCGCGCCATTGTTCGATCACCAACTGGTTGATCCAGCTTTCACCAAGGATGAACACCAGGGTCAGGACGACGCCGATCATCAGCCGCAGCAGCAACCAGACCGGATAACTGGGCAACAGCGCCAGCAACCCGATGGACACCGCACCACCCCACAGGCACAGGCGCATCAACGCCGCCGTACCGAACCGCGCCGCGAGCCGGCTCGACGCCTTGGCCCCGACCAGCACCCCAACAGCCGGCATGGCGGCCATCACCCCGATGGCAAACGAACCATAACCCCAGCCTTCCAGACGAAGCGACACCAGCGGCATGCTCACGCCCAGGGCCAAACCAACACTCAGGACAGATGCCAACACGGCGAAATAGGTCGCCCAACGCATTTCCACACTCCTGTGGATGGTTACATTTCAAGCCCTGCGCAAAGCAAATGTGGGAGCGGGCTTGCTCGCGAAGACGGTTTCGCATTCAACAACTAAGTTGACTGAAACTCCGCTTTCGCGAGCAAGCCCGCTCCCACAGGTTTGACGCGGTTACAGCTTGATCCAGGTCGCCTTCAGCTCGGTGTACTTGTCGAACGCGTGCAGCGACTTGTCGCGGCCGTTACCCGACTGCTTGAAGCCCCCGAACGGCGCGGTCATGTCGCCGCCGTCATACTGGTTGACCCATACGCTGCCAGCACGCAGCGCCTTGGCGGTCAGGTGAGCCTTGGAAATATCCTTGGTCCATACCGCCGCAGCCAGGCCGTACGGCGTGTCGTTGGCGATCTGGATGGCCTCTTCGGCGGTATCGAAAGCGATGACCGACAGCACCGGACCGAAAATCTCTTCCTGGGCGATTTTCATGGCATTGCTCACCCCGTCGAAAATCGTCGGCTCGACATAGGTACCGCCGGTTTCTTCGAGGATCCGCTTGCCGCCGGCTACCAGCTTGGCGCCGTCGCTGTGACCGGCCTGAATGTAGGACAGCACGGTATTCATCTGCTGGGTATCCACCAGGGCGCCGACATTGGTGGCCGGGTCCAGCGGGTTGCCAGGTTTCCAGCCCTTGAGGGCTTCAATCACCAGCGGCAGGAAGGTGTCCTTGATGGAACGCTCCACCAACAGCCGCGAGCCGGCGGTGCAGACTTCGCCCTGGTTGAAGGCGATGGCGCTGGCGGCGGACTCGGCGGCGGCTTGCAGGTCCGGGGCATCGGCGAACACGATATTCGGGCTCTTGCCGCCGGCTTCCAACCAGACACGCTTCATGTTGGACTCGCCGGAATAAACCATCAATTGCTTGGCGATTTTGGTGGAACCGGTGAACACCAGGGTATCGACGTCCATGTGCAGAGCCAGGGCCTTGCCAACGGTATGACCGTAGCCAGGCAGCACGTTGAGCACGCCCTTGGGAATACCAGCCTCGACTGCCAGTGCGGCAATGCGGATGGCGGTGAGTGGGGATTTTTCCGATGGTTTGAGCACCACCGAGTTACCGGTGGACAGCGCCGGACCGAGCTTCCAGCACGCCATCATCAAAGGGAAATTCCACGGCACGATCGCGCCGACGACGCCCACCGGTTCACGGGTTACCAGGCCCAACTGATCGTGGGGGGTAGCGGCCACCTCGTCGTAGATCTTGTCGATGGCTTCACCGCTCCAGCTCAACGCTTGAGCCGCGCCGGGAACGTCAATGTTCAGGGAATCGCTGATCGGCTTGCCCATGTCCAGGGTTTCAAGCAGGGCCAGCTCTTCGGCGTTCTGCTTGAGCAAGCCGGCGAAACGGATCATCGTAGCTTTGCGCTTGCTCGGCGCCAGGCGCGACCAGACGCCGGAATTGAAGGTGGCACGGGCGTTTTCGACGGCGCGCTGGGCGTCGGCGACATCGCAACTGGCAATCTTGCCCAGCACACGGCCATCCACCGGGCTGAGGCAATCGAAGGTTTCGCCGGACACCGCATCGGTGTACTCACCGTTGATGAAGGCACGGCCTTCAATGGTCAAGTCGCGGGCGCGTTGTTCCCAGTCGGCACGAGTCAGGGTGGTCATGCGTGTGTCCTCCTCTTATTGAGAATGAACGCCACGCAATGCGCAGCGCTCCAAGAATTCTGCCCGGCCAGCCTGTTTTGGCGCTGTTTTTGGCACAGGGCACCCGCCACCCTAAACCAGCGACCCGTAATGTTTCAATATATTTGACACAACGCGGGCAAACAGCCTTGCGATGTTCGTTTTAATAAACATAGACTTTGGCTCTTCCAGCCATTCGCGCCTTCATAACCGGGGTATTACCGCATGAGCATCCAGGACATCGTCGATTTCAGCCAGGCCAGTACCACCGCCGAACGCTATCGCCCGGACCCGGCCAAGGTGCTCAAGGGCGATCCCGAACAAACGGTGATCAACCACTACAGCAGCCCGTGCGGGCAAATGAATGCAGGCGTTTGGGAAGGTGCGGTCGGCCAGTGGACGGTCAACTACACCGAACATGAGTACTGCGAAATCGTCCAGGGTGTTTCCGTGCTGCGGGACAACGATGGCAATGCCAAGACCCTGCGGGCCGGCGACCGCTTCGTGATCCCGGCGGGTTTCCAGGGCACTTGGGAAGTGCTGGAGCCTTGCCGCAAGATTTATGTG
The DNA here is from genome assembly GCF_039581215.1 of Pseudomonas halotolerans. Taxonomy (NCBI): domain Bacteria; kingdom Pseudomonadati; phylum Pseudomonadota; class Gammaproteobacteria; order Pseudomonadales; family Pseudomonadaceae; genus Pseudomonas; species Pseudomonas halotolerans. The sequence goes on along the minus strand of NZ_JBCNTJ010000007.1, from coordinate 25,246 downwards.
GTGTTTGAACAGAAGGCTTGAGGATTTGCATTGTTAGAGCTGGCCATATCGCGAGCAGGCTCGCTCCCACATGGACGCTGTGTGATGCCTGAGGCACCACCAATTCCTGTGGGAGCGAGCTTGCTCGCGATGAGGCCAAACCTGACAACACAACAACAAAAAAGGCCCGTATCTCGCGATACGGGCCTTTTTCGTAAGTCGGGGAAAATCAATTACTTGATTTTGCCTTCCTTGTAGATCACGTGCTTGCGAACAACCGGATCATATTTCTTGATCTCGATTTTGTCCGGGGTAGTACGCTTGTTCTTGTCGGTAGTGTAGAAGTGACCAGTACCGGCGCTCGAGATCAAACGAATCAATTCACGCATGATTAGCTCCCTTAAACCTTGCCATCGCGACGAAGTTCGGCCAGCACGACACTGATGCCACGCTTGTCGATGATACGCATGCCCTTGGCAGATACGCGCAGACGCACAAAACGTTTCTCTTCTTCAACCCAGAAGCGGTGATGCTGCAGGTTCGGCAGGAAACGACGACGGGTTTTGTTGTTTGCGTGGGAAATGTTATTCCCAGTCACCGGACCCTTACCGGTAACTTGACAGACTCTCGACATGCCTCAGCCCTCTAAAACCACATGCCCAACCCGGCATGGGTTGGCCGCTTAATCTCTCAGTCATTTGGCGCCAGGCGCCGCGTTTCTTTAAGGGTCTTACCGGCTACACCTACAGTGAAGGAACCGGGCCCCTAGAAAAGAGCGCTGCTTTATACCAGAAAGACCACAGCGCAACAACAGCCGGTGTGATTTGTCTTCATAGGAAAGCGCCGATCAGCGCCCCCGAACGGCTGGGGCACAGGCTGCCGCCGCCTTTGACCGCTCGTCGCTGCAGGCCGGTTTTTTTAACCGATGCCGAGCCTGAGCCGTCAATACAGCGCCGCAGAGTGCCGGAAAATGCAAAAAGGGGATAGTCATTTTCCAGCGAGGCCACTAGGGTAGGTCTTTTCCAGACTGCACATGCAGATGGGCCTTCGACTTGCACAGGAAACCGACCATGCGCCTCGCTGCCCTCCCACTGTTGCTCGCCCCTCTGCTGATCAGCCCGCTGGCCCAGGCCGCTGCCCTGAGCGTTTGTACCGAGGCCAGCCCGGAAGGATTCGATGTCGTTCAGTACAATTCGCTGACCACCACCAATGCGTCCGCCGACGTGCTGATGAATCGGCTGGTAGATTTCGACACCGCCAGCGGCAAGGTCATCCCCAGCCTCGCCGAGAGCTGGGAAGTCTCGTCCGATGGACTGACTTACGTGTTCAAGCTGCGCCCACAGGTCAAATTCCACCGGACCGAATACTTCACGCCGCGCCGCGATCTGACCGCCGAGGACGTCAAGTTCAGCTTCGAACGCATGCTTGACCCGGCGAACCCCTGGCACAAGATCGCCCAGAGCGGTTACCCCCACGCCCAGTCCATGCAGCTACCGAGCCTGATCAAGAAAATCGACGCGCTGGACCCGCTGACCGTGCGCTTTATCCTCGATCATGCGGATTCGACCTTCCTGGCCACCTTGAGCATGGGCTTTGCCTCCATCTATTCGGCTGAATACGCCGATCAGTTGATGAAAGCCGGCACACCAAAAGCACTCAACAACCAACCCATCGGCACCGGCCCGTTCATTTTCAACCGGTTCCAGAAAGACGCTTCGATTCGCTACAAGGCCAACCGCGACTATTTCGCCGGCAAGCCCCAAGTGGATCCGCTGATCTTCGCCATCACGCCGGACGCGAATGTGCGCCTGCAAAAACTGCGGCGCAACGAATGCCAGATCGCCCTGTCACCCAAGCCGCAGGACGTCCAGGCCGCCAGGCAGGAGCCGACGCTGAAAGTGGCGCAGACCGACGCCTTCATGACCGCATTCGTGGCGATCAACAGCCAACACCCGCCCTTCGACAAGCCCGAGGTTCGACAAGCCGTCAATCTGGCCTTCGACAAGGCCAGCTACCTCAAGGCCGTTTTCGAGGGCACCGCCGAAGCGGCCAAGGGCCCCTACCCACCGAACACCTGGAGCTACGCCAAAAACTTGCCCGGCTACGCCCATGACCCGGCCAAGGCCCGTGATCTTCTGGCCAGGGCCGGTTTGAAGGACGGCTTTCAGACCACTATCTGGACCCGCCCTTCCGGCAGTCTGCTGAACCCCAACCCCAGCCTGGGCGCGCAACTGCTGCAGGCCGACCTGGCGCAGATCGGCATTCAGGCCGAGATCCGGGTGATCGAATGGGGCGAACTGATCCGTCGCGCCAAGGCCGGGGAACATGACTTGCTGTTCATGGGCTGGGCCGGCGACAACGGCGACCCGGACAACTTCCTCACGCCGCAGTTTTCCTGCGCGGCGGTCAAGTCCGGCACCAACTTCGCCCGCTACTGCAACCCGGACCTGGATAAAGTGATCAGCGCCGGCAAGACCACGAGCGAGCAGGGCGTGCGCACCAAACTCTATGAGCAGGCCCAGGCGCAGATCCAGCAACAGGCCCTGTGGCTGCCCTTGGCGCACCCCACCGCCTTCGCGCTGACCCGCAAGGATGTGCAGGGTTATGCGGTGAGCCCGTTTGGCCGGCAGGATTACTCCAAGGTCAGCCTCAAGTGACCACTGCCCCACAGAGCCCCCCCTTGTGGGAGCAAAGCTTGCTCGCGATGACGTCGTTACATACAACACTTCTGTTGTCAGTAAAACCGCTATCGCGAGCAAGCTTTGCTCCCACAAGGGATTACTCAAGCCTGACCGCGCCTACATCCACCCATACTCCGCCATGGACAGCGGCTCCCCATCGCCAACAATGAAATGGTCGAGCACCCGCACGTCGATCAGCTCCAGGGCCTCCTGGAGCCGCTCGGTGAGCACCCGATCGGCCTGGCTGGGCTCGGTGTTGCCGGAGGGGTGGTTGTGGCACAGGATCAACGCTGCGGCGTTATGAGCCAGGGCGCGCTTGACCACCTGCCGCGGATAGACGCTCGCGCTGTCGATGGAACCGCGAAACAAGGCCTCGTATGCCAGCACCCGATGCCGGGAATCGAGGAACAGGCATCCAAACACTTCATGAGGCTCGTGACGCAACATGGCCTTGAGGTAGTCCCGCACGGCCAGTGGACTCTCCAGCACCGAATCGCGCCGCAGATTTTCGGCCAGATGCCGACGCCCCATCTCCAGCACAGCCTGCAACTGCGCGAATTTCGCCGGGCCCAGCCCCAGCTGTGCGTTGAAGGTATGCAGATCAGCCTCGAGCAAAACCCGCAGGCCTCCAAATTGATGCAGCAGATGTCGCGCCAGGTCCACCGCGCTTTTACCCGACACACCCGTGCGCAAGAAAATCGCCAAAAGCTCGGCGTCCGAAAGACTCGCCGACCCCAACTCCAATAACCGCTCCCGTGGTCGCTCGGCCACCGGCCAATCGCGAATACTCATAGCATCTCCCTGATTGTGGGCGCCGCTGTTCCGTAGCGGTCGCTGTGATATCGTAGCCCATCTTTTTTGCAGGCGATTTGCACCCAGGCAGGCTGCTGCCGAGGGGTTCGCCCTGCACTGACCATTGAAATCGAAAGGCAGGCCTATGCAGCGGCTGTATCGGAAACGCATCGTTCTGGGCGTCGGCGGCGGCATTGCCGCCTACAAGAGCGCCGAGCTGGTCCGCAGGCTTATCGACCAGGGCGCGGAAGTACGGGTCGTCATGACCCGCGGCGGCAGTGAATTCATCACCCCGCTGACCATGCAGGCCCTGTCCGGGCACCCGGTTCACCTGGACCTGCTCGACCCGGCGGCCGAAGCCGCCATGGGTCATATCGAACTGGCCAAGTGGGCCGACCTGGTGCTGATCGCCCCGGCCACGGCTGACCTGATCGCCCGCCTGGCCCAAGGCATCGCGGATGATTTACTGACCACCTTGGTGCTCGCCACCGACGCCGTGGTCGCCGTCGCGCCGGCCATGAACCAGGCCATGTGGCGCGATCCGGCCACCCAGGCCAATCTGCAATTGCTCGAAAGCCGCGCCCTGAAAGTCTTCGGCCCCGCCTCCGGCAGCCAGGCCTGCGGCGATGTCGGCATGGGGCGCATGCTCGAAGCCAACGACCTGGCCCAGTGCGCCGCCGACTGCTTCCAGCGCCAGGCGCTGACCGGCAAGCATGTGCTGATCACCGCCGGTCCGACCCAGGAAAACATCGACCCGGTGCGCTACATCACCAATCACAGCTCCGGGAAAATGGGCTTCGCCCTGGCCGAAGCCGCCGTGGAAGCCGGCGCCCGGGTCACCCTGATCACCGGCCCTGTGCATTTGCCCACCCCTGATCGGGTCACCCGCATCGACGTGGTCAGCGCCCGGGACATGTTGGCGGCCTGCGAAGCGGCCATCCCGTGCGACCTGTTCATCGCCTCGGCGGCGGTGGCGGACTACCGCCCCGAAGTCGTCGCCCCGCAAAAATTGAAGAAAGACCCTACGAGCGGCGACGGCCTGCTACTACAAATGGTGCGCAATCCGGACATCCTCGCGACCATCGCCACCCGCCCGGACCGTCCGTTCAGTGTCGGCTTTGCCGCCGAAACCGAGCACCTGCTCGATTACGCCGCGCGCAAGCTCAAGGACAAGAACCTGGACTTGATCGTCGCCAACGACGTCGCCAACCCGAGCATTGGCTTCAACAGCGAAGAAAACGCCTGCAGCGTGATCGACCGCCAGTTGCACGCCACCCTTTTCGCCCAGACCAGCAAGAGCAAGATTGCCCGCCAGCTGATCACTTTTATCGCCGAACGGCTGAACCAGGTTTAATTGACATGCACGCTCTACAAGCCAAAATCCTCGACCCTCGCATCGGCACCGAATTCCCGCTGCCGCAATACGCCACACCGGGTTCCGCCGGCCTCGATCTGCGGGCCATGCTCAAGCAGGACACCGTTCTGGAACCAGGCCAGACCCTGCTGATCCCAACCGGCCTGTCGGTGTACATCGGCGACCCGGGCCTGGCTGCGCTGATCCTGCCGCGCTCGGGCCTGGGCCATAAGCATGGCATCGTGCTGGGCAATCTGGTGGGCCTGATCGACTCCGATTATCAGGGCGAACTGATGGTGTCGTGCTGGAACCGTGGTCAAACGGCGTTCAACATCGCCGTGGGCGAGCGCATCGCCCAACTGGTGCTGGTACCGGTAGTCCAGGCGCACTTCGAACTGGTGGAAGAATTCGACGAGAGCCAGCGTGGCGCTGGCGGCTTCGGGCATTCCGGCAGCCACTGATCCCGCTGTTTCAGGCCGGGCGTCTCGCCCGGCCCATTTATTAAGCTTCTGTTTCAGGACGAAAAATGCGCACAGGCTGGCTGCAAGGTTTCCCACCCGGAATCAATGTATTAGGCGATAGAGGCCAGGTAACGCTGTCTCATGGCACTTTCCCACCGCGAACTCTCTGTCAAAAACGCCGTCATACCCTTCAGTTTGAGCCTGCCGACGCGAACCGCCGGCCTGTCCAGTCATCTTCCTGATAGAGCGCCCCGCCCATGAACACCCCAGCCGCAATCGCCCCGATCTTCCCTGACAGCATCTTCCGTGCCTACGACATCCGTGGCGTGGTGCCGGAGACCCTCACCGCCGAAACCGCCTATTGGATCGGCCGCGCCATCGGCTCCCAGAGCCTGGCCCAAGGTGAACCGAACGTGTGCGTCGGTCGCGATGGTCGCTTGTCCGGCCCCGAGCTGGTTGAACAATTGATCAAAGGGGTTGCCGACAGCGGTTGCCATGTCAGCGACGTGGGCCTGGTGCCGACGCCAGCGCTGTACTACGCCGCCAACGTGCTGGCCGGTAAATCCGGCGTGATGCTCACTGGCAGCCACAACCCGTCGAACTATAACGGCTTCAAGATCGTCATCGCCGGCGACACCCTCGCCAACGAGCAGATCCAGGCCTTGCACACCCGCCTCAAGACCAACGACCTGAGCAGCGGCCAGGGCAGCGTCACCAAGGTGGACATCCTGGAGCGCTACAACGATGAAATCGTCAAGGATGTGAAGCTCGCCCGTCGCCTGAAAGTGGTGGTCGATTGCGGCAACGGCGCGGCCGGCGTGATCGCCCCACAACTGATCGAAGCCCTGAACTGCGAAGTCATCCCGCTGTTCTGCGACGTGGACGGCAACTTCCCCAACCATCACCCGGACCCGGGCAAGCTGGAGAACCTGCAAGACCTGATCGCCAAGGTCGAGGAAACCAACGCCGACCTGGGCCTGGCCTTCGATGGCGACGGCGACCGCGTGGGCGTGGTCACCAACACCGGCAGCGTGGTGTTCCCGGACCGCCTGCTGATGCTGTTCGCTCGCGACGTGGTGGCGCGCAATCCGAACGCCGAAATCATCTTCGACGTTAAATGCACCCGGCGCCTGGTGCCGCTGATCAAGGAATACGGCGGTCGCCCACTCATGTGGAAAACCGGCCACTCGTTGATCAAGAAGAAAATGAAAGAGAGTGGCGCCCTGCTGGCCGGCGAGATGAGCGGCCACATCTTCTTCAAGGAGCGCTGGTTCGGTTTCGACGACGGCATTTACAGCGCCGCGCGCCTGCTGGAAATCCTCAGCAAAGAGAAATCCACGGCCGAAGAGCTCTTCGCGACCTTCCCTAACGATATTTCTACGCCGGAAATCAATATCCATGTGACCGAAGAGAGCAAATTCAGCATCATTGATGCACTGCATGACGCTCAATGGGGCGAAGGGGCCGAACTGACCACCATCGACGGTGTACGGGTCGACTATCCCCAAGGCTGGGGCCTGGTTCGCGCGTCCAACACCACGCCGGTGCTGGTCCTGCGTTTCGAGGCTGACAACGAAGCCGAACTGCAGCGCATCAAGGATGTGTTCCACACCCAACTCAAACGTGTTGCACCTGATCTTCAACTACCGTTCTGATTTTTGAAGCACCACCGGAGCCCTGAATGACCCTCGAACGCGAAGCCGCCGCCAATACCGCCAAGGTCCTGTCCGAAGCGTTGCCTTATATCCGACGCTATGTCGGCAAGACCCTGGTGATCAAATACGGCGGCAACGCGATGGAAAGCGAGGAGCTGAAAACCGGCTTCGCCCGCGACATCGTGCTGATGAAGGCCGTGGGCATCAACCCGGTGGTCGTTCACGGTGGCGGCCCGCAGATCGGTGACCTGCTCAAGCGCCTGTCGATCGAGAGCCACTTCATCGACGGCATGCGCGTCACCGACTCGCAGACCATGGATGTGGTGGAGATGGTCCTCGGCGGCCAGGTCAACAAGGACATCGTCAACCTGATCAACCGTCATGGCGGCAGTGCCATCGGCCTGACAGGCAAGGATGCCGAGCTGATCCGGGCGAAGAAACTCACCGTCACCCGCCAGACGCCGGAGATGACCCAGCCGGAAATCATCGACATCGGCCATGTGGGCGAAGTCGTCGGCATCAACACCGACTTGCTGAACCTGCTGGTCAAGGGCGACTTCATCCCGGTCATCGCGCCCATCGGCGTCGGTGCCAACGGTGAGTCGTACAACATCAACGCCGACCTGGTGGCGGGCAAGGTTGCCGAAGCATTGAAAGCCGAAAAGCTGATGCTGCTGACCAACATCGCCGGCCTGATGGACAAGACCGGCAAGGTCCTGACCGGCTTGTCGACTCAACAGGTCGATGAACTGATCGCCGACGGCACCATCTACGGCGGCATGCTGCCGAAGATCCGCTGCGCACTGGAAGCGGTCCAGGGCGGCGTCGGCAGCTCCTTGATCATCGACGGCCGCGTCCCGAATGCAATTTTGCTGGAAATCTTCACCGATACCGGCGTGGGTACGTTGATCAGCAATCGCAAGCGTCCGTAAGCGACACCCATAAAAAAGACCCCGTTCAACCTGGTTGAGCGGGGTCTTTTTTTACACCACTTTTTCAGATGATGCTTTTGTGGCGAGGGAGCTTGCTCCCGCTCGATTGCGCAGCGATCGCCAAAATGTTGGGGCCGCTACGCGGCCCAGCGGGAGCAAGCTCCCTCGCCACAAGATCAAAACCAAGCGTCATTTCAAACGCCGAACTGCGCCCTGTAAGCCTCAACCGCCGGCAAATGCTGTTTGAGCTGTGGGTCGTCGGCCAAGAATTCCAGGACCTGATTCAGCGACACGATGCTGACCACCGGAATGCCGAAGTCACGCTCCACTTCCTGGATCGCCGACAACTCACCGTTGCCGCGCTCTTGGCGGTTCAGGGCGATCAGCACACCGGCGGCCTTGGCGCCTTCCTGGGAACCGATGATCTGCATCACTTCACGAATGGCGGTGCCGGCGGTGATCACGTCGTCGATGATCAGCACTTCACCGGTCAGCGGCGCGCCCACCAGGCTGCCCCCTTCGCCATGAGCCTTGGCTTCCTTGCGGTTGAAGCACCAGGGCAGGTCGCGGTCGTGGTGCTCGGCCAGGGCGACGGCGGTGGCGGCGGCCAGAGGAATGCCTTTGTAGGCCGGGCCGAACAGGACGTCGAACGCAATCCCGCTCTCGACAATGGCCGCCGCGTAGAAACGGCCCAGTTGCGCCAGGGCGGCGCCGGTATTGAACAGGCCGGCATTGAAGAAGTACGGGCTCGTGCGGCCGGACTTGAGGGTGAACTCACCGAAGCGCAAAACGCCGCGATCGATGGCAAAACGAATGAAATCGCGCTGATACGCTTGCATGAAAAAAGCCCCAAATACCACGGATTTAGCTAAATAGGTACACGCCGTGTATCATACACGCACGTGATTTTTGGGGCCATTTATGCGGATCATCAGTGTGAACGTCAATGGTATTCAGGCTGCAGTGGAGCGTGGGTTGCTCAGTTGGCTGCAAGCACAGAATGCCGACGTCATCTGCCTGCAGGACACCCGCGCCTCCGCCTTTGAACTGGACGATGCAGCCTTCCAACTGGATGGTTACTTCCTTTATGCCTGCGATGCCGAAGTCCCCGCCCAGGGTGGCGTGGCTTTGTATTCGCGGCTGCAACCGAAGGCTGTCATCAACGGTCTCGGTTTCGAGACGGCGGACCGCTACGGGCGCTACCTGCAAGCCGATTTCGACAAGGTCAGCATCGCGACCTTACTGCTCCCTTCGGGGCAGAACGGCGATGAAGATTTGAATCAGAAATTCAAGTTAATGGACGACTTCGCCCGTTATCTGGACAAACAGCGGCGCAAACGTCGCGAGTACATTTATTGTGGCTCGCTGTACGTGGCGCAACAGAAGCTGGACATCAAGAACTGGCGCGACAGCCAGCAATCCCCGGGGTTTCTGGCGCCGGAACGGGCCTGGATGGACGAGATTGTCGGCAACATGGGCTATGTTGACGCCCTGCGGGAAGTCAGCCGTGAAGGCGACCAGTACAGCTGGTGGCCAGACAACGAACAGGCCGAGATGCTCAACCTCGGCTGGCGTTTCGACTACCAGTTGCTGACGCCTGGTCTGCGCCGCTTCGTGCGCAGCGCTCGCCTGCCGCGCCAGCCACGGTTTTCGCAGCACGCGCCACTGATCGTGGATTACGACTGGACGCTGACGATCTGAGTGTCGTTTCGCAGCCACAAAAAAACCGACAGCCCTGTCGGTTTTTTTGTGGCCACTGAAAATCAACTGTGGGAGCGAGCTTGCTCGCGATGACGGTGGATCAGCCAACATCAATATTGAATGAACAGCCGCAATTGCGAGCAAGCTCGCTCCCACAGGGAAGGCGCTAGCTGATCGTTATTTGACCAACCGCCACGTAAACGGGTACCGATACGGCAGTCCTTCATTGGCCTTCACCCCGCCAATGATGGTCAGCACCAGCGCACCGATCGCCACCAACCCGAACAGGAAGAAGCCAATCACCACGATCATCAGCAACAGGCTGATCGCCGAGGCAATTGCCACGGTGATCTGGAAGTTCAGCGCCTCCTTGCCCTGGGCATCGATGAACGGGTCAGACTCGCGCTTGAGCTGCCAGAGCACCAGCGGACCGATCAGCGTACCGAACGGAATCCAGATGCCCAACAAGGCGGACAAGTGACAGAACATTGCCCATTGGCGCGCCTCCTTGCTGGGCTGAGGCAGTAGGGTTTGCTCATCACTCATGACGTTCTCCTTGTCTGAAGCGCAAAACGGTCAGTCAGCCAATGCGGCTTTTTGCAGTTCAAAAATCTCGTTCATGCCTTTCTTTGCCAATTCCAGCATAGCGGTCAATTCTTCCGGCTGGAACGGCGCGCCTTCGGCGGTGCCCTGGATTTCGATGAAACCGCCGGCGCTGGTCATGACCACGTTCAGGTCGGTCTCGGCGGCGGAATCTTCCAGGTAATCCAGGTCCAGCACCGGCTCGCCCTGGTACATGCCCACGGAGACTGCGGCGATCATCTGCTTGAGCGGATCGCCGCCCTTGAGGCCACCACGCTTCTTGATCACTTTCAAGGCATCGGCCAGCGCGACCATGGCGCCGGTGATCGACGCAGTACGCGTGCCGCCGTCGGCCTGGATCACGTCGCAATCGACATACAGCGTCACGTCACCGAGCTTGGACATGTCCAGCGCGGCGCGCAGCGAACGGCCGATCAGGCGCTGGATTTCCAGGGTACGCCCGCCCTGCTTGCCGCGGCTGGCCTCGCGCTGGTTACGTTCACCCGTGGAACGCGGCAGCATGCCGTATTCGGCGGTCAGCCAGCCCTGCCCCTGGCCCTTGAGGAACCGTGGCACGCCGTTTTCGACGCTGACAGTGCAGATGACCTTGGTATCACCGAATTCGACCAGTACAGATCCCTCGGCGTGTTTGGTGTAGTTGCGGGTAATGCGGATCGAGCGAAGCTGATCGGCAACGCGACCACTTGGACGTTTCATAGGGAACACCTGTACAGAGGACGGAAAACTGCCGAGCATTATAGAACCGTGGGCCGCCATAGGGCAGTTTAAACGTAGCGCAGTTCCAAAAAATCGCTGCGACAAGCCACCCCCGTTACCCCGGACCGACGAGCCGCAGCGCTTTGTCACATGCACGGTTTGGGGGCCTGCGCCTCACTGCGCTACAATCCTGCGCCTTTGCTGCCCTTCGGCTTTTATCCACAGATACCAGGCGCTACGACTCCCCGTGGCGACCGCCTGCATTGCGAGGAATCCCCATGGTGCACAGCATGACCGCCTTCGCCCGCGTCGAGAAAGCCGGCATCCAGGGCACGCTGAGCTGGGAACTGCGCTCGGTCAACAGCCGCTACCTGGAGCCGCACCTGCGTCTGCCCGAATCCTTTCGTGATCTCGAAGGCAGCGTGCGTGAAGCCCTGCGCCAGGGCCTGTCACGGGGCAAGCTGGAATGCACCCTGCGCTTCACCGAAGAAAGCACCGGCAAGGCCTTGCAGGTGGACCGCGAGCGCGCCGCGCAACTGGTGGCTGCCGCCGAATCCGTCGCCAGCCTGATCAAGCACCCTGCCCCCCTGAACCCGCTGGAAGTCCTGGCCTGGCCCGGCGTGCTCGTAGGTGATGCGAGCGACCCGCAGGCCCTGAATGCCGAAGCGCTGGCATTGTTCAACCAGGGCCTGAAAGAACTCAAGGCAGGCCGCGAGCGTGAAGGTGCGGAGCTGGCCCGGTTGATCAACGAGCGCCTGACTTCCATAGAGGAAGACGTCGTCACCCTGCGCGAGCTGGTCCCGCAAATGCTCGCCACCCAACGTCAGAAAGTGCTCGACCGCTTCGTCGACATGAAGGCCGAGTTGGACCCGCAGCGCCTGGAACAGGAAATGGTCATGCTCGCGCAAAAGAGCGACGTGGCCGAAGAACTGGATCGCCTGAGCACCCACATCATTGAAGTTCGCCGGGTGCTCAAATCCGGTGGTGCGGCCGGTCGCCGCCTGGACTTCCTGATGCAGGAACTCAACCGCGAAGCCAACACACTGGGCTCCAAAGCCTTCGACCCGCGCAGCACCCAGGCTGCGGTCAACCTCAAGGTGTTGATCGAGCAAATGCGCGAACAAGTACAGAACATTGAGTAAGGCTAACCCGACATGACCCACAGCACCGGCACTCTCTACATCATTTCCGCACCTTCGGGCGCGGGCAAGACCAGCCTGGTCAAGGCGCTGATCGATGCCGAGCCGCAGATCCGCGTCTCGGTCTCGCACACCACCCGCGCCATGCGCCCGGGCGAAGTGGACGGGGTGAACTATCACTTCGTCGACCGCGAACAGTTCGTGAAAATGGCCGAGCACGGGGACTTCCTCGAGCGCGCCGAAGTCTTCGGCAACCTCTATGGCACCTCGCAAAGCTATCTTCAGCAAACCCTGGACGAAGGCCACGACCTGATCCTGGAAATCGACTGGCAGGGAGCCGAGCAGGTCCGCAAGCTGATGCCCCAGGCCCGTTCGATCTTTATTCTGCCACCGAGCCAACAGGCCTTGCGCCAGCGCCTGACCAATCGTGGCCAGGACAGCGACGACATCATCGAAGGCCGGATGCGCGAAGCGGTCAGCGAAATGAGCCATTACGTCGACTACGATTACCTGATCATCAACGACGATTTCGCCCACGCACTGGACGATCTGAAGGCGATTTTCCGCGCCAGCCAGCTGCAACAGAAACGCCAGCAGCAACGTTTCGGTAAATTATTGGCCGAACTGCTGGGCTGAACAGCCCTTCCCAAAACCGCTGCGACGGCTTTACATTGGAGCTTGCAGCGGGTCGAGGGGCTGGTTAAAAAATCAGCGCTTCCCTAAACGCTGGCGTTTTTTTAAACTGTCGAGTCCGCTCGCCCAACCGGGCAGCGCGCATATTGCATTCGCTCCGAGGAATACCATGGCCCGCGTAACCGTTGAAGACTGCCTAGAACACGTGGAAAACCGCTTTGAGCTGGTCATGCTCTCTACCAAGCGTGCCCGTCAACTGGCCACCGGCGGCAAAGAGCCATTGGTCCAGTGGGAAAACGACAAGCCTACCGTGGTAGCGCTGCGTGAAATCGCCGAAGGCCTGATGAGCTACGAGTTCATCGCCAACGCTGAAATCGTTGAAGACGAACCGCTGTTCGCAGCGTTCGAGGACGAGTCCAACGAGGCGGTCTAAGCCTATGCCTGGTCGACGTAGCACGGCGCGGGGTCACAGCAAACGGCAGGAGTCATTATCATGCCGAGCATAGACGCCCTCGCCGATCGCTTATCGGCCTACCTCGGCACGGACCAGGTCAACCTGGTCCGCCGAGCCTATTTCTACGCCGAACAAGCCCACGACGGCCAGCGCCGCCGCAGCGGCGAGGCGTACGTCACGCACCCGCTTGCGGTGGCGAACATTCTTGCCGACATGCACATGGACCATCAAAGCCTGATGGCGGCGATGCTGCATGACGTGATCGAAGACACCGGAATTGCCAAGGAAGCGCTGCAAGCGCAGTTCGGCGAAACCGTGGCCGAACTGGTCGACGGGGTCAGCAAACTGACCCAGATGAACTTCGAGACCAAGGCTGAGGCCCAGGCGGAAAACTTCCAGAAAATGGCCATGGCCATGGCGCGCGACATTCGCGTGATCCTGGTCAAGCTCGCCGACCGCCTGCACAACATGCGGACGCTGGAAGTGTTGTCCGGTGAAAAACGTCGGCGAATCGCCAAGGAAACCCTGGAAATCTATGCGCCCATCGCCAATCGCCTGGGCATGCACGCGATCCGCATCGAGTTCGAAGACCTCGGCTTCAAGGCCATGCACCCGATGCGTTCGGCGCGGATCAACCAGGCCGTCAAGCGCGCCCGGGGCAACCGCAAGGAAATCGTCAACAAGATCGAAGAATCCTTGAGCCACTGCCTGACCATCGACGGCATCGAAGGCGAGGTCAGTGGCCGACAGAAACACCTCTACGGCATCTACAAGAAGATGCGCGGCAAGCGTCGGGCCTTCAACGAGATCATGGACGTCTATGCGTTCCGAATCATCGTCGACAAGGTCGATACCTGCTACCGCGTATTGGGTGCTGTACATAATTTGTACAAGCCATTGCCAGGGCGCTTCAAGGACTACATCGCAATCCCCAAGGCCAACGGCTACCAGTCGCTGCACACCACGTTGTTCGGCATGCACGGCGTACCGATCGAAATCCAGATCCGCACCCGTGAAATGGAAGAAATGGCCAACAACGGCATCGCCGCGCACTGGCTGTACAAGTCCAGCGGCGACGAACAACCCAAGAGCACCCACGCCCGAGCCCGCCAGTGGGTCAAAGGCGTGCTGGAAATGCAGCAGCGGGCCGGCAACTCCCTGGAATTCATCGAAAGCGTGAAGATTGACCTGTTCCCGGACGAGGTCTACGTGTTCACGCCCAAAGGCCGGATCATGGAGCTGCCCAAAGGCTCCACGGCGGTGGACTTTGCCTATGCGGTACACACCGACGTCGGCAACAGCTGCATCGCGTGCCGGATCAACCGCCGCCTGGCGCCGTTGTCCGAACCGCTGCAAAGCGGCTCCACGGTGGAAATCGTCAGCGCCGCCGGCGCGCGGCCAAACCCGGCATGGCTCAACTTTGTAGTCACCGGCAAGGCTCGCACGCACATCCGCCACGCCCTGAAGCTCCAACGCCGCTCCGAATCCATCAGCCTGGGCGAACGCTTGCTCAATAAAGTCCTCAACGGCTTCGACAGCTCCCTGGACAAGATCCCGGCCGAGCGCGTGCAGATCATGCTCAGCGAGTACCGCCTGGAACTGATCGAAGACCTGCTGGAAGACATCGGCCTGGGCAATCGCATGGCCTACGTCGTCGCCCGCCGCCTGCTCGGCGAAGGCGAACAACTGCCTAGCCCCGAAGGTCCGCTGGCCATTCGTGGTACCGAAGGCCTGGTGCTCAGTTATGCCAAGTGTTGCACGCCAATCCCTGGCGATCCGATTGTCGGCCATCTGTCCGCCGGCAAAGGAATGGTGGTGCACCTGGACAACTGCCGCAACATCAGCGAAATCCGTCATAACCCGGAAAAATGCATCCAGCTCTCCTGGGCCAAGGATGTCACTGGCGAATTCAATGTCGAGCTGCGGGTCGAACTGGAGCACCAGCGTGGCCTCATCGCCCTGCTGGCCAGCAGCGTCAACGCCGCCGACGGCAATATCGAAAAAATCAGCATGGACGAGCGTGATGGCCGCATCAGCGTCGTCCAACTGGTGGTCAGCGTGCACGACCGCGTGCACCTGGCCCGCGTGATCAAGAAACTGCGCGCCCTGACTGGCGTCATCCGCATCACTCGCATGCGCGCATAGCTCGCCACCCCTTACAAGGAGTCATCCATGACCAAGACCGTTATCACCAGCGACAAAGCCCCGGCCGCCATCGGTACGTATTCCCAGGCAATCAAGGCGGGCAACACGGTTTACATGTCGGGCCAGATCCCGCTGGACCCCAAAACCATGGAACTGGTCGAAGGCTTCGAAGCCCAGACCGTGCAGGTGTTCGAAAACCTCAAGGCCGTGGCCGAAGCCGCTGGTGGTTCGTTCAAGGACATCGTCAAGCTCAACATCTTCCTCACCGACCTGAGCCACTTCGCCAAGGTCAACGAGATCATGGGCAAGTACTTCGACCAGCCTTACCCTGCCCGCGCCGCCATCGGCGTGGCTGCCCTGCCGAAGGGTTCGCAGGTTGAGATGGACGCCATCCTGGTCATCGAGTAACAAGCCCGGCGCAGCCTTCCCCCCGCTGCGCCGTTTTCGTTTAAGGATTCCACCATGCGCAAAGCGCTTGCTCTTTCGCTGGCCGCCCTGCTGTTGGGCGGCTGCGCCAGCGACCCTGCCGACCGAGATATCAGCGGCACCTGGATCAACCAGGCGGCGATCGACGCCGCCGCCAAGGGCGGCCCGCTGCGCGAAGCGCTGCAGGCCTATGGCCCGAACCTGGAATGGGACGTCAACACCCGGGCCGGCCAGGCACGCTACACCAACGGTTTCGAGAATGTCGAAGGCAAGCTGCTGGGCGAAGAAGACGGGGCGTGGAAAGTCGATTTCTACGGCAGCTCCGCCAGCGAACTGCAACGCGACGGTGACCAGTTGAGCCAGACCGCCACCGAGAACGAGCCGCAACAGGTGTTCGAGCGCGCCCAGGTCCAGGTGCCGGAGGGAGCGCCGCTGGGCGCCAGTTTCGAACGGGCGCTGTATACCGCCTACCTGGGCGGCACCTGGAACATCGTCAACGGCCCAGGCCAAGGTGCCAGCGTGCAGTTCCAACCCGACGGCCAGGTCACCGGCCTGCCAGGCGCCGACCGCTACGCCCTGTGCCTGGCCGGCGACTGTGCGTCCATGAGCGGCGGCAACGACAACATCTGGCTGCAACAGAACGGCCAGGGCAACACCTGGATCTTCTCCCGCGACGGCAAGAAGCTGGAAATTTTCCAGACCGTCAATGCAGCACTGGCGGATGAAATGCCCTCGTTTACGCCGGGTGACCGGCAGTGGGTGCTGGAGAAGCAATAGTCCACTTTAGCTACCGCCTAAAACCCTGTGGGAGCGGGCTTGCTCGCGAAGGCGGCGTGACAGTCAACGAAGATGTTGGATGTCAGGTCCCCTTCGCGAGCAAGCCCGCTCCCACAGTTTGTTTTGGAATGCCTGAAAAAAAGTCAGCAGCGCCCTTCCAGAATCGCCGCATACCCCTCACGAAAACTCGGATACTGCGGCGTCCAGCCCAGGGCCTTGGCTCGGGCATTGCTGCAGCGTTTGCTGCCGGCGCGGCGCACGCTGGCGTTTTCGGCCCATTGGGTGATGCCCATGTAGTCGCGCAGCCAGCCCACCACCTCGGCCAGTGCGGCGGGGGCGTCGTCGACACCGATGTAACAGTCTTCCAAGGGCTTGCCCTGGCGGTCGGCTTCCAGCAGGAAGGCCAGCAGGCCCGCCGCGTCGTCGGCGTGGATGCGGTTGGCGTAAAGGGGCGGGTCTTCCACCACGCTGTAGCCCTGGCGCACCTGGCTCAGCAACCATTCGCGGCCCGGACCATAGATGCCGGTCAGGCGTACGCGGCTGGCCGGGATGCCGCTGTCGAGCGCCACCTGTTCGGCTTCGAGCATCAGCCGGCCGGAATAGCCACCGGCCACGGTGGGCGAGGTCTCATCGACCCACTCGCCGCCCTGCTGCCCGTAAACGCTGCTGCTGGAGACAAAAAGCAGTCGTTTGGGGCGCTGCCCGTGCTGCTTCAGCCAGGCCAACACATGCTGCAACCCTTCGATGTAAGCGGCGCGATAACCTGGCTCGTCATGCTCGGTGGCGGCGGCGCTGTACACCACATAATCCAGGGGACCGGTGGGCCAATCCGCAGGGCACTGCTCGCTGAACAGGTCACCCGCCACCCCAACGACCCCGGTCGGCAGGTGCGAAACCGTGCGGCGCAGTCCGTACACCTGCCATTGGTCGACCAGCAACTGGCTCGCCAGGCGGCCGCCGATATCACCGCAGCCGGCGATCAAAACAGAAGGCGCGGACATCAAAATCTCCTCTCATAAAGCCGCAGACTAGCTGCCAGAAGGGACGAGCGGCTAGCAATGCAGGAAAAAAAGATACTGTATTACTTTTGTTAACAAGAATTACTTGCAATAATGCACGCCAGTTTTGTTCTCGGCCCTCGAGGCCTGGAAGAACATCAACCTTCTTTATCCTCTCAGGTCCGGCCAGCATGACACGCTATCTCCCCTCCGCTTCGCCAACCAATCGACCTCGCACCTGGAGCGCCATGGCAGCCCTGCTGCTCAGCCTGCTGCTGGCGCCCACAGCATTCGCCGACGCACAAGCGCCAGCCACGAGCCCGGCCGAAGCCCCCGCTGCCACCCAGACGCCTGTCGATGCCGCCCAGCCCGTAGCCGCCCCCCCGGCCATCGATCCGGCCCAGGCCGTTGACGCCAATGCCGCAGAGACCCCTGAAGTGCTCGAAGCCGACAACACGCTGGGCATGGCCCACGACCTGTCGCCATGGGGCATGTACCAGAACGCTGACATTATCGTGAAAATCGTCATGATCGGCCTGGCCATCGCCTCGATCATCACCTGGACCATCTGGATCGCCAAAGGCTTCGAGCTGATGGGCGCCAAGCGCCGCTTGCGCGGTGAAATCGCCAACCTGAAAAAAGCCACCACCCTCAAAGAGGCCAGCGCCTCCGCGGCGAAAGAAGGCACCCTGGCCAATCTGCTGGTTCACGACGCCCTCGAAGAGATGCGCCTGTCGGCCAACAGCCGCGAAAAAGAAGGCATCAAGGAGCGCGTGAGCTTCCGCCTCGAGCGCTTGGTCGCGGCCTGCGGTCGCAACATGAGCAGCGGCACCGGCGTGCTCGCCACCATCGGTTCCACCGCACCGTTCGTCGGCCTGTTCGGCACCGTGTGGGGCATCATGAACAGCTTCATCGGCATCGCCAAGACCCAGACCACCAACCTGGCTGTCGTGGCCCCCGGCATCGCCGAAGCCCTGCTTGCCACTGCTTTGGGTCTGGTCGCAGCGATCCCGGCGGTGGTCATCTACAACGTGTTCGCCCGCTCCATTGCCGGTTACAAGGCCCAGGTCTCCGACGCTTCGGCCGAAGTCCTGCTGCTGGTCAGCCGCGACCTCGACCATCTGCCGCCCGAGCGTGGCTCGCAACCGCACATGGTGAAAGTGGGGTAATCGGCCATGGGCCTGCATTTGAAAGAAGGCGCAGACGACGATCTGGCCGAGAACCACGAAATCAACGTCACGCCGTTCATCGACGTGATGCTGGTGCTGTTGATCATCTTCATGGTGGCTGCTCCGCTTGCCACCGTGGACATCAAGGTCGACCTTCCGGCCTCGACGGCCAAGCCATCGCCACGGCCCGAGAAACCGGTGTTCCTGAGCGTCAAGGCCGACCAGCGACTGTTTCTGGGCGAAGACGAGGTCAAGGCCGATAGCCTCGGCGCGACCCTCGACGCCAAGACCCAGGGCAAAAAGGACACGACGATCTTCTTCCAGGCTGATAAAGGCGTGGATTACGGCGACCTGATGAACGTGATGGACGCCCTGCGCGCCGCCGGATATTTGAAGGTCGGCCTGGTCGGACTTGAGACGGCGCCCAAGAAATGATCACGACGCGCCAAAAGCTGACGCGTTACAGCGGTAGCCTGGCCGTGGTGCTGGGCGTGCATGCGCTCGCCATCGCCCTGGCGCTGAACTGGACGTCAAACCCGCCCATTGAATTGCCGCCCCAGGCGATGATGGTCGAGCTGGCGCCGGTTCCGGCCCCACCACCGCCTGCACCGCCTAAAGTCGTCACGCCACCGCAACCTCCGGAGCCGGTCGAAGAACTGCCGCTGCCTAAAATCGCCGAAGCCGAGAAACCGGAAGTTTCTGTGCCCAAACCGGTCAAGCCCAAGCCTAAGCCTAAACCGCCCAAACCCAAGCCCGTGGAGAAAAAACCGGAGCCGCCCAAGGAAGAACCGTCGGAGCAAAAGCCCAGCGACGCTCAACCGACCAAGGCAACGACCGAGAAGTCCGCGCAACCGGCGCCTGGCCCTTCACCGGCGCAAATGGCGGCCAAGGCCAGTTGGCAGGGCACCTTGCTGGCGCACTTGGGCAAATACAAGAAATACCCCGCCAGTGCTCAGTCGCGCGGCAAGGAAGGCTTGAACCGTTTACGGTTCGTGGTGGACGCCGAAGGCAATGTGTTGTCCTTCGAGTTGGTGAGCAAGTCCGGCAACGCCGCCCTGGACCGGGCGACCCTGGAAATGATTCGCCGCGCCCAACCACTGCCCAAGCCGCCGGCCGACATGCTGGTGAACGGCTCCATCGAAATCGTCGCGCCGTTTGTGTACTCCATCGACAAGCGCCGACGTTAGCCACACCGTGCTGCCGGGCCTGTAGGAGCTGCCGAGCGGAGCGAGGCTGCGATCTTTTCCCTGATGCTTGAGTCTCAGGCGAAAAATCAAAAGATCGCAGCCTTCGGCAGCTCCTACAGAGCCCTTGTCACCCACATTGGACAGTGTCACACCGCGCCCCCACTCTGATAACGTGCGTCTATCGATTGCAGCCGGTATGCTTGGCTTGCAACTTCACGGACGCTCGCCATGACCCTCACAGAATTACGCTACATCGTCACCCTCGCCCAGGAGCAGCATTTCGGCCATGCGGCCGAGCGTTGCCATGTCAGCCAGCCGACGCTTTCGGTGGGCGTGAAAAAGCTTGAAGACGAGCTCGGCGTACTGATTTTCGAGCGCAGCAAAAGCGCCGTGCGCCTGACCCCGGTGGGCGAAGGCATCGTTGCCCAGGCGCAAAAAGTCCTGGAACAGGCCCAGGGCATCCGTGAACTGGCCCAGGCCGGCAAAAACCAGCTGACCGCCCCGCTGAAAGTCGGCGCCATCTACACCGTCGGCCCGTACCTGTTCCCGCACCTGATTCCGCAACTGCACCGGGTCGCCCCGCAGATGCCGTTGTACATCGAAGAAAACTTCACCCATGTGCTGCGCGACAAACTGCGCAACGGCGAACTGGACGCGATCATCATCGCCCTGCCGTTCAACGAAGCCGATGTCCTGACCCTGCCGCTCTACGACGAGCCGTTCTACGTGTTGATGCCGGCCCAGCACCCCTGGACCCAGAAAAAATCCATCGACGCGGCCCTGCTCAACGACAAGAGCTTGCTGCTGCTCGGCGAAGGCCACTGCTTCCGCGACCAGGTGCTCGAAGCCTGCCCGACCCTGACCAAGGGCAGCGAAGGCGCCAAGCACACCACGGTCGAATCCAGCTCCCTGGAAACCATTCGCCACATGGTCGCCTCCGGCCTGGGCATTTCGATTTTGCCGCTGTCGGCGGTGGACAGCCACCACTACGCCCCCGGCGTGATCGAGGTTCGTCCACTGACGCCGCCCGTGCCGTTTCGTACCGTTGCCATCGCCTGGCGCGCCAGCTTCCCACGACCCAAGGCCATCGAGATCCTCGCTGACTCGATCCGCCTGTGCTCCGTGGCCAAACCGCCCACCGCCAAGTAAGCCGCTGCCATGACTGAGCTGTCGAAAGTGCCGGTCACGGCACTCAAGGGTGTCGGTGAAGCCATGGCCGAGAAGCTGGCCAAGGTCGGGCTGGAAAACCTTCAGGACGTGCTGTTCCACCTGCCGTTGCGTTACCAGGACCGCACCCGCGTGGTGCCCATCGGTCATTTGCGGCCGGGGCAGGACGCGGTGATCGAAGGCACCGTCAGCGGCGCCGACGTGGTCATGGGGCGGCGCCGTAGCCTGGTGGTGCGCCTGCAGGATGGCACCGGCGGCCTGAGCCTGCGCTTCTATCACTTCAGCAATGCGCAAAAGGAAGGCCTCAAGCGTGGCACCCGCGTGCGCTGCTACGGTGAAGCCCGGCCCGGTGCGTCCGGGCTGGAAATCTATCACCCGGAGTACCGCGCCATCACTGGCGACGAGCCGCCGCCGGTGGATGAAACCCTGACCCCGGTCTACCCGCTCACCGAAGGCCTGACCCAACAGCGCCTGCGTCAGCTCTGCCAGCAAACCCTGACCCTGCTCGGCCCCAGCAGCCTGCCCGACTGGCTGCCCAACGAACTGGCCCGGGATTATCAACTGGCGCCGCTGGCTGATGCGATTCGCTATCTGCACCACCCGCCGGCCGATGCCGATGTCGACGAACTCGCCCTGGGGCATCACTGGGCTCAGCACCGACTGGCCTTTGAAGAGTTGCTGACCCATCAACTGTCCCAGCAACGCCTGCGCGAGAGCCTGCGTTCCCTGCGAGCCCCGGCGATGCCCAAGGCCAAGGACCTGCCCGCCCGTTACCTGGCTAACCTGGGCTTTAAACCCACAGGGGCCCAGCAGCGGGTCGGCAACGAAATCGCCTACGACCTGAGCCAGCCCGAGCCGATGCTGCGGCTGATCCAGGGCGATGTCGGCGCCGGCAAGACCGTGGTTGCCGCCCTCGCCGCGCTTCAGGCTCTGGAGGCGGGTTATCAAGTGGCGTTGATGGCGCCTACCGAGATTCTTGCCGAACAGCATTTCATCACCTTCCAGCGCTGGCTCGAACCACTGGGGATCGAAGTCGCGTGGCTGGCTGGCAAGCTCAAGGGCAAGCATCGCGCAGCCGCCCTGGCGCAGATCGCCGAAGGCGCACCGATGGTGGTCGGCACCCATGCCTTGTTCCAGGACGAAGTGCAGTTCAAGAACCTGGCGCTGGTGATCATCGACGAACAGCACCGCTTCGGCGTGCAGCAGCGCCTGGCGCTGCGGCAGAAAGGCGTCGGCGGGCGGATGTGCCCTCACCAATTGATCATGACCGCCACGCCGATCCCGCGGACCCTGGCCATGAGCGCCTATGCCGACCTCGACACCTCGATCCTCGACGAATTGCCTCCCGGGCGCACACCGGTCAACACCGTGCTGGTCACCGACACCCGGCGCGTCGAAGTGATCGAGCGCGTGCGCGGTGCCTGCGCCGAAGGGCGCCAGGCCTATTGGGTATGCACGCTGATTGAAGAATCGGAAGAGCTGACTTGCCAGGCGGCCGAAACCACCTATGAAGACCTCACCGCCGCCCTCGGCGAACTCAAGGTCGGGCTGATCCATGGGCGCATGAAGCCCGCCGAGAAAGCCGCCGTCATGGCCGAATTCAAGGCCGGGGCGTTGCAATTGCTGGTCGCCACCACCGTGATCGAGGTCGGGGTCGATGTGCCCAACGCCAGCTTGATGATCATCGAGAACCCCGAGCGCCTGGGCCTGGCGCAGTTGCATCAGCTACGCGGCCGGGTCGGCCGGGGCAGCGCCGCCAGTCATTGCGTCTTGCTGTATCACCCGCCGCTGTCCCAGATCGGTCGCCAGCGCCTGGGCATCATGCGCGAAACCAACGACGGTTTTGTCATCGCCGAAAAGGACCTGGAGCTGCGCGGGCCCGGTGAAATGCTCGGCACACGCCAGACCGGCCTGCTTCAATTCAAGGTAGCCGACCTGATGCGCGACGCCGACCTGCTCCCCGCCGTACGCGACGCCGCCCAGGCACTGCTGGAGCGCTGGCCGGATCACGTCAGCCCGCTGCTGGATCGCTGGTTGCGTCATGGGCAGCAATACGGCCAAGTGTGAGCACGCTCTCAGTTTCTGAACGCGCCAGCCCGGCAAGCTGGTTATACTGCTCAACTTGTAGGAAAACGGATACAGACCATGACAGAAGCTGCCCTCGCCCCCGAAACCCCGCACGCTCCGTCTGTTATTCGGCTGTTGCTCGAGAAACTGGGCATCGGCTTTGACGAAGTAATCGAACGACCAGGCCTGAACCCCGCTCGTAAAGTGCAGGCCGTTCTGTTGCACGATGCCGTCGGCGCCCTCATGGTGCTGTTTCCGCAAAGCCAACTGCTGGACCTCAACCGCCTGGCCGAACTCACCGGGCGCAAACTCACGGCGGTGCCTACTGACCGTCTGGAGCGCATGCTCGGCAAGCACCACCTGAGCCTGTTGCCCGGCCTGCCGGCGCTGACCAGTTCCCCCTGCCTGTACGAAGAAAGCCTGCTGCGCGAGCCGAAGCTGCTGATCAACTCGGGCGAGCCGGGGCTGCTGCTGGAAGTCACCAGCGAAGCCTTCAAGACCATGCTCACCAAGGCCAGCGCCGCGACGTTCGGCGAAGCCGTGAGCAACATCACCCCCAACCTGGATCGCCCGCACGACGACCGCGCGGAAATCACCCAGGCCGTGCAGGCGTTTACCGCCCGGCGCATCCAGCAACGGCTGGAAGAAACCATCGAAATTCCGCCACTGGCCGAAACGGCGCAAAAAATCATCAAACTGCGGGTCGACCCTGACGCCACCATTGATGACATCACCGGCGTCGTGGAAACCGACCCGGCCCTAGCCGCGCAAGTGGTGAGCTGGGCCGCCTCGCCATACTACGCCTCCCCCGGCAAGATCCGTTCAGTGGAAGACGCCATCGTCCGGGTCCTGGGCTTCGACCTGGTGATCAACCTGGCGCTGGGCCTGGCGCTGGGCAAGACCCTGAGCCTACCCAAGGACCATCCGCAACACACCACGCCGTACTGGCACCAGTCCATCTACACCGCCGCCGTCATCGAGGGCCTGACCCGTGCCATGCCCCGCGCCCAGCGCCCCGAAGGCGGCCTATCGTACCTATCCGGCCTGCTGCACAACTTCGGTTACCTGTTGCTGGCCCACGTGTTCCCGCCGCACTTCTCGTTGATCTGCCGGCATCTGGAGGTCAACCCGCATCTGTGCCACAGCTACGTGGAACAGCATCTGCTGGGCATCAGTCGCGAGCAGATCGGTTCATGGCTGATGCGCTACTGGGACATGCCCGACGAACTGGCCACCGCCCTGCGCTTCCAGCACGACCCGCACTACGACGGCGAATACGCCGCCTACCCAAACCTGGTGTGCCTGGCCGTACGCCTGCTGCGCGCCCGTGGCATTGGCTCAGGCCCCGACGAGGAAATCCCTGACGCACTGCTCGAACGCGTCGGCCTGAGTCGCGACAAAGCCAATGAAGTGGTCAGCAAAGTGCTGGAGGCTGAGGTGTTGTTGCGCGAACTGGCTTCGCAGTTCAGCCATAGCTAAACCCAGCTCTGAGGTAGCCAGCCTGGCAATCGGGCTGGCGAGGCCGTTGTGGCGAGGGGATTTATCCCCGCTGGGCTGCGAAGCAGCCCTAAAAACTGCTTCCCTGGTTACGCAGGCTGAATACCGCTCAGCCTTTTTGGGCCTGCTGCGCAGCCCAGCGGGGATAAATCCCCTCGCCACAAGTATCCGTAGCGCCTCAGATCTTCGCCTTGGCCTTCTTCGGCTTCAAGTACTTGGTCAACCCCTGGAACCAGATCACCAACGCCGGGTTGCCCTTGATCTGGATCGACTGGTCCTGAATCCCGGTCATGAAGGCCAGTTGCTTGTTCTTCGCCTGCATCGTGGCGAAGCCATAGGCCGCGTCCTTGAAGGCGATGGCGAACGCCGGCGTCGGGTAGGTGCCGGACTGACTGGTAATGCGCTGGTCCTTCACAGTGAAATGCCGGGCGACTTTGCCGTCCAGGGTTTGCAATTGGAACACCAACTCCTTATCGCCCAACTGCTGCTGGAACGCCGGATTGGTCCGACTGGCCCTGCCCATCAACAACCCCAGCATCCACAGCAGAAAACGAAACTTCATGGGCACGGCCTCGTGAGAAAAGATCAATGGCTGGCAGTTTAGCGATTCTTCGGCGTAACGCCATCATCGGATCGCTTTGGCGGAAGATAAGCTAGTTTTCGCGAAAGATGACTGCCAAGTCATAAAACCAAAAATCAAAAGATCGCAGCCTTCGGCAGCTCCTACAGAAAT
>NZ_JBCNTJ010000006.1:0-300431 GCF_039581215.1 Pseudomonas halotolerans | reverse complement strand
CGAATGCGGTGTATCAGACGCATGGATGTCGACTGATACACCGCATTCGCGAGCAAGCCCGCTTCCACAGGTGTTGCGGCGCCGGGCTGAAAACTATTTCAGCCCTCATCCCCCTCATCATCATCCCCGCCATCAACCTTCATCCCCAATTCCTTGATCTTGCGGGTCAAGGTATTGCGGCCCCAGCCCAGCAGCACGGCGGCGTCGCGGCGGCGGCCGGCGGTGTGCTTGAGGGCGGTCTCGATCATGATGCGTTCGAAACTCGGTACGGCGCTGTCCAGCAGGTTCGATTGGCCGCGGGCCAGGGCTTGATCGGCCCACTGGCGCAGGGCCTGTTCCCAGTTGGTCACCGGGGCCGAGTCCTGAGGCAGGCTCAGCAGCTCCGGTGGCAGATCGCTGATGTGCACTTCGCGACCGGACGCCATCACCGTGATCCAGCGGCAGGTGTTCTCCAGTTGGCGCACGTTGCCGGGCCATGGCAGGTTCTTGAGGTATTCCTCGGTTTCGCTCTTGAGCAGCTTGGGCTCTACTGCCAGCTCCTGGGCTGCGCGGCTGAGGAAGTGCCGGGCCAGGGTCGGGATGTCTTCGCGACGATCGGCCAGGCGCGGGATATGAATACGGATGACGTTCAGGCGGTGGAACAAGTCCTCACGGAATTTGCCGGCGTGAACCAGGGTTTCCAGATTCTGGTGGGTCGCGGCGATGATGCGCACGTCCACCTTGACCGGCGTATGGCCGCCCACCCGATAGAACTCACCATCGGCCAGTACGCGCAACAGTCGGGTCTGGGTGTCGGCCGGCATATCGCCGATTTCGTCGAGGAACAAGGTGCCGCCGTCGGCTTGTTCGAAGCGTCCGCGCCGCAAGTTGGCCGCGCCAGTGAACGCGCCTTTCTCGTGGCCGAACAACTCGGACTCCATCAGGTCCTTGGGAATCGCCGCCATGTTCAGCGCAATGAACGGTGATGCCGCCCGTGGACTGTGGCGGTGCAGGGCATGGGCCACCAGTTCTTTACCGGTGCCCGATTCTCCGTTGATCAACACGGTGATGTTGGAGTGGCTCAAACGCCCAATGGCGCGAAACACTTCCTGCATTGCCGGCGCTTCGCCGATGATTTCCGGGGTGCGGGCCAGCGCCGGCACCTCTTCCATGCCCTGTTGCTCCTGGGCGTGCTGGTTGGCGCGCTTGACCAGTGAGACGGCCTCATCGACGTCGAACGGCTTGGGCAGGTATTCGAAGGCGCCACCCTGGTAGGACGCCACGGCGCTGTCCAGGTCCGAATGGGCGGTCATGATGATCACCGGCAGCCGTGGGTGCTGCTCGCGAATCCGCGCCAGCAGGTCCAGGCCGCTGGCGCCGGGCATGCGGATGTCAGAGATGATGACGTCCGGTTGCTGACGGGCCAGGCGGCTCATCACTCCGTCGGCGCTGTCGAAGCTCTGGGTGGTCATGCCTTCCTGTTGCAAAGCTTTTTCCAGGACCCAACGGATAGAACGGTCGTCATCGACGATCCACACGGTTTCACTACGGCTCATGTCGATGTGGCTCCTTGTTCCAGTGGCAGGAAGATCGAAAAGGTGGTGTGGCCAGGGTGGCTCTCACATTCGATCAGGCCCTGATGCTGACTGATGATGTTCTGGGTAATGGACAGGCCCAGCCCGGTACCGTCCGGGCGACCGCTGACCATGGGAAAGAAGATGGTTTCCTGCAGTTCCGCGGGAATGCCCGGGCCGTTGTCGATGATTTCGATCTTGGTCACCAGGCGGTGGCGCACATGGCCGATGGTGAACTGGCGCATGGCGCGAGTGCGCAGGCTGATGCGGCCCAGGCGCAGCTCGTTCTGGCTGCTGATGGCCTGCATGGCGTTGCGCACGATGTTCAGCACCGCCTGGATCATTTGCTCGCGGTCGATCAATACATCGGGGATGCTCGGGTCGTAGTCGCGCACCAAGGTGATGCAACCCTGGCTCTCGGCTTCCACCAGGCTGCTGACACGCTCCAGCACTTCGTGGACGTTGCACATCGCCAGGGACGGCAGCTTGTTGGAGCCGAGCATGCGATCCACCAGATTGCGCAGGCGGTCGGCTTCTTCAATGATGACGTTGGTGTAGTCCTTGAGGCTTTCTTCGGGCAGTTCCCGCGCCAACAGTTGCGCCGCGCCGCGAATCCCGCCGAGGGGGTTCTTGATCTCATGGGCCAGGCCGCGCACCAACATCTTGCTGGTTTCCTGCTTGGACAGCTGAGCCTCTTCCTTGGTGATGCGCAGCAGGCGATCGCGGGGGTGCACCTCCAGCAGCAGCAGCGTGGCACCGTTGTTGAGGATCGGTGTTACCGCGTAATCCACGGTCAGGGTCTGGCCGGTCAGGGCGGTGAGCATCGCTTCGCGCTTGGTGAACGGGTGCGCCTGTTCCACTGCCTGGCGCAAGGAGTTGAGCGCCTCGGCCGATTCCGTGAACAGCTCGCTGATGAACTGCCCATGGCTGCGCTGACCGCTGACGGCCAGCAGCATCTCCGCTGCCGGGTTCATGTACTCGAGGCGCAGTTCGGCATCGAGCAGGATGGTTGCGGTGGTGAGGTTATCGAGTAGCAAGCGGTGTAGTGCGTCGCTAATGGTCATCAGGACCTCTTTTGGAGCGTAAGCAAGCACGCGTATGACGCGCTGATACAAGGAAAATGCAAAAACCAAACCAAGGCTCCGAAAAGAAGCGTTTAGAGCCTCAAACGAACCTTTTTCGCCCGATTGCGTGGCGTTCTGCCAGCTTTTTCGGGTACTTTCGAACCAAAATGGGCTGGGATTTGAGTAGGGTGCAGACAGTTGCACCAATATAGTGCGTCCTTCGGGAGGGCGTTATAAGAACGGCAGGATGCTGCTTTGCTCTTCTGCGGGCTTGTCGCTGAGGGGGCATTCGGGGCGCTGGCCATAGTCGGCTGTGGCGCACGGTTTGATGCGGCGTTTCTGCGCCAGGGAAATGCGTTGCATGTGGAAGGGCTGGTTGGCGGTGCGTTCGACGATACGGCCCTGCTCATCAAGAATCTCTACCGCCAGATGATGGCTGCCTCGATCGATGTTGCTCAGCGCGAACACTGGGCTGGGTCCCGGTTCGCCTGTGGGGTTGCCGTCCAACAGCAGGCGGTAGCGGTGGCCTTTTTGCAAGCTGGGTTCGCTGGTGGCCGTGACGATCAGTTCCCCTGCTGTGCTGCGTATCGTGGCATCCGGTTCAGGAATCAACAGTCTCAGCATTTCGTAACGGAACATTGGCTCGGGCTTTTTTTCAGGCGCCGTTGTTGAGGCTGCGTCGGAGGGCGGTGTCGCCATCCGGTTGGCGGGCGGCAGTTGCACTTTCTGGGCGTTACCGGGGCGCGGTTGATCGGTGAAGACCCGATTGCCCTGGGCGTCGATGTAGGTATAAACCTGCCCCACCGCCGGCAGCGCGGCCAGGGACAGGCTCAGCGTGAGCAGCCAGCGGCTCATGGGCGGTGCACCCGTTGCACGGTGAAGATGACGGTTTCGCTCTGTTGCACTAGATGTTCGCCGTCGATGACCTGTACCGCCAGGCTGTGCTCGCCCCGGTCGATATTCACCAGTTGCAGGCGCGGTACATTGCTCGGCTGGCCATAGGGCTGGCCGTCCAGCAATAACCTGAACAGATGAGGGCTTTGCAGGCGCGGCCGAGCCAGGACGCCAACGGTGAAGGTGCCGTTGTTGGCGCGCAGGGCCTCTTCGCTGGGGATGTCTGTCAGCTCCAGGGTTTCGTAGGCGTTGCTTGGCTTCTCCCGGTTCGCGGCAGGCGCAGCAGTGTTCGGGTTGGCCGGGGGCTGGGGTTCGACACTGTTGAGCGGCGGCAGCTCCACTGCTTGGGCCGGTACCCCATCGGGCGGCTGGTTGCTGTAGGCGGTGTTGCCGTCGGCGTCGGTGTATTTGTAGATCTGTGCGGCGGCTGGCAGCGACAACAGCAGCAACAGCATTCCTGGAAAGCCACGACCCATAAAATCAACCGAAAACCAAAAGTGTTGGATTGCAGCATAGGTCAGGGGAGGCGGTTGGCCCAAGTTGTTGCACGCAATCCTCTGTGGGAGCGGTGTGCATAGCCTCCGGGTGCGACACTGGCCCCCTGTGGGAGCGGGCTTGCTCGCGAAAGCGGTTTGTCGGCCACTGAGATATTGGCTGTGCCGGCCTCTTCGCGAGCAAGCCCGCTCCCACAGGGGAGGTGTGTGGGCTCAGGTTTTTTTGGGCACGCACAGCTCTGCGGTCGCCCGAACCAGCGCCATTTGCCGCAACGGGTCGTTACTGAGGGTATGGGTGGCCTGGGCCAGCCATTGTGGGCATTGCGGGTCGGTGCGGTAGGGGCTGAAGTCGGCCAGTTGTTGCAGCAGGCGTTTTTGCAGTTGATCCAGTTGCGGGCGGATCTGCCCAACCAGGTCCGGGCGCGGCGCGTCCGGGGCTTTGCCTTGCAGTTGCCAGTCGGACAGATGCGCGTATTGCACCAGTTTGTTGGCTTCTATTTGTGCACCGAAAAACGCCTCTACCGCTTCACTGCTCAGTTTGTAAGCCGGTGCCTGGGCGACGGCGGCGGCGATCACCTCGCGTTCGCGCTGGCGGTCTTCGACCGGTTTGCGGCTGTCCCACTTGCTCAAGGCGACTTGGTCGGCAATGGCCAGGCGCTCGCCTATGGTGCCCAGCAGTGGGGCGAGGGCGGTGGGTGCGGTGGCGGCCTGGGCGGCGGAGCCCAACAACGCGGCAGACAGCGCAAGGCAGAGTGAAAGGCGGGAAGTCATGGGTGATCTCGTCGTCGAATAGTGGAGGGCGCAGATAATCATGCACGTAACCTGCGCCCATAAAAAAGGCCTCCCGAAGGAGGCCTCTTTTTTATTCACGCCGCATGGGGCGACGCTACCGGATCAGCAGCTGTAGTACAGCTCATATTCCAGTGGGTGTACGAAGGTGCGAACCTTGATTTCTTCTTCGCTTTTCAGTGCGATGTAAGCGTCGATGAAGTCATCGCTGAATACGCCGCCCTTGGTCAGGAACGCACGGCCCTTGTCCAGCTCTTCCAGGGCTTCTTTCAGGCTGCCACACACCTGTGGAATTTCCTTGGCCTCTTCAGGCGGCAGGTCATACAGGTTTTTGTCGGCGGCATCGCCAGGGTGGATCTTGTTCTGGATACCGTCCAGACCGGCCATCATCAGTGCCGCGAAGGCCAGGTACGGGTTGGCAGCCGGGTCCGGGAAACGGGCTTCGATACGGCGAGCCTTAGGGCTGTTGACGTAAGGAATACGGATCGAGGCGGAACGGTTGCGAGCCGAGTAGGCCAGCATCACTGGCGCTTCAAAGCCTGGTACCAGACGCTTGTAGGAGTTGGTCGACGGGTTGGTGAAGCCGTTCAGGGCCTTACCGTGCTTGATGATACCGCCGATGAAGTACAGGGCGGTGTCCGACAGGCCGGCATAACCTTCGCCTGCGAAAGTGTTCTTGCCGTCTTTGGAGATCGACATGTGCACGTGCATGCCCGAACCGTTGTCGCCGTACAGAGGCTTAGGCATGAAGGTCGCGGTGCGGCCGTAGGCGTCAGCAACGTTGTGTACGCAGTACTTCAGGGTCTGTACTTCGTCAGCCTTCTTGACCAGCGTGTTGAATTTCACGCCGATTTCGTTCTGGCCGGCAGTCGCCACTTCGTGGTGGTGAACTTCGACGGTCTGGCCCATCTCTTCCAGTGCGTTGCACATGGAGGTACGGATTTCGTGGTCGTGGTCGAACGGTGGAACCGGGAAGTAGCCGCCTTTGATGCTTGGACGGTGGCCTTTGTTGCCGCCTTCCACGTCCTGGTCGGACATCCACGAGCCTTGCTCGGAGAAGATCTTGAACATGGAGCCGGAGATGTCGGACTTGAACTTGACCGAGTCGAAGATGAAGAACTCAGGCTCAGGGCCGAAGAAAGCGGTGTCGCCGATACCGGTGGACTTCAGGTATTCCTCGGCGCGGTGGGCGATGGCGCGTGGGTCGCGGTCATAGCCTTGCATGGTCGACGGCTCGATGATGTCGCAGACCAGAATCAGGGTCGGCTCTTCGGTGAACGGGTCCAGGACAGCCGTTTCGTCGTCCGGCATCAGGATCATGTCGGAGGCTTCGATGCCTTTCCAGCCAGAAATGGAGGAGCCGTCGAACATCTTCCCGATTTCAAAGAATTCGTCGTCCAGCGCATCACGGGCCGGCATGGTCACGTGATGTTGAGTGCCTTTGGTGTCAGTGAAGCGCAGATCAATCCACTTGACGTCATGATCTTTGATGAGTTGAACCGACTTCGACATATGTCCTCCGGGTGGCTTCGGGCGGGTAATGGTGTGCCCTTAGATATGGGTGATGCCGGCGCGAATACTCTGCCAAGGCAACCTGCCTCACAAGGGAGCAATTTGCATGCCAGTGCCCCAGCATGGGTTTTTTGCACCAAATCCACGCTTTTAAAGCCTTGGAACCCAGATTGTCGAACAATTGCGCACTGCAATGTGGCGTGACTTGTGGGTCGTGACCTGTTTTGGTGCGCGGAAAATGGAGTGCAGATTAACTGGTTAAACCTTGAGCAATTTCCGCTATAATCCGCGCCCCCCTTTTTCGGCTGGCCGTTCGCGCGCTGTTTTCATGAAACTAATCGTAAAAGTCTTCCCCGAGATCACCATCAAGAGCCGCCCGGTACGGATGCGTTTCATCCGCCAGTTGGCCAAGAACATCCGTGCCGTGCTCCGCGATCTGGACCCGGCTGTGGTGGTGAACGGCGTGTGGGACAACCTCGAGCTGGAAACCCGCGTCAGCGAACCCAAGATCCTCAAGGAAATGACCGAGCGCCTGAGCTGCATGCCGGGCATCGCGCATTTCCTGCAGGTCGACGAATACCCGCTGGGGGATTTCGACGACATCCTCGCCAAGTGCAAGCTGCATTATGGCGATGCCCTGGCCGGCAAGATTTTCTCGGTGCGCTGCAAGCGCGCCGGCAAACACCCGTTCAGCTCGATGGACGTGGAGAGATACGTCGGCAGCCAGTTGCGCAAGCAGTGTGGCGCCGCCGGAATTTCATTGAAAGACCCGCAAATTGAAGTGCGCATCGAAATTCGCGACCAACGGTTGTTCGTGATCCACAGTCAGCACGACAGCATTGGCGGGTATCCGCTGGGTTCGCTGGAGCAGACCCTGGTGCTGATGTCCGGCGGTTTCGATTCCACGGTCGCGGCCTACCAGATCATGCGTCGCGGGCTGATGAGCCATTTCTGCTTCTTCAATCTCGGCGGGCGCGCCCATGAACTGGGCGTAATGGAAGTGGCGCACTTCATCTGGAAGAAGTATGGCAGCTCGCAACGCGTGTTATTTGTGAGCGTACCGTTCGAGGAAGTCCTGGGCGAGATTCTCGGCAAAGTCGATAACAGTCATATGGGCGTCATTTTGAAGCGTATGATGTTGCGTGCCGCGTCCAGCATCGCCGATCGGTTGCACATCGATGCGCTGGTCACCGGCGAGGCGATCTCCCAGGTGTCGAGCCAGACGCTGCCGAACCTGTCAGTGATCGACTGCGTGACCGAAAAACTGGTACTGCGCCCGCTGATCGCCAGCCACAAGCAGGACATCATCGACACGGCCAACGCGATCGGCACCGCCGATTTTGCCCGGCACATGCCGGAATACTGCGGGGTCATCTCGGTCAATCCGAAGACGGCGGCCAAGCGCGGGCGTGTGGAGCATGAAGAGAAAGAATTCGACATGGCGGTGCTCGAGCGTGCGCTCGAAAACGCCAGGCTGGTGCCAATCGATCGGGTGATCGACGAATTGGGCCAGGACATACAGATTGAAGAAGTCGGCGAAGCGCTGGCCGGTCAGATCATCATCGACATCCGTCACCCGGACGACGCTGAAGACGACCCGCTGAGTGTCGCCGGTATCGAGGTACAAACGATGCCGTTCTATGCAGTGAACGCGCGTTTCAAGGAACTGGACCCTACTCGCCAGTACCTGTTGTATTGCGACAAAGGCGTGATGAGTCGCCTGCATGCCCACCATTTGCTCAGTGAGGGGCATGCCAATGTGCGCGTTTATCGACCGAGCTAAGTGCCCGGGGCTGTTTGCCTGTGGCCTGCGTCACCGGCCCCCCGACGCCGCCGACAGGCTGTAACGGCTTTGTCGGACTCAACGTAAATCGCTGCCACGACCTGTCAGCACACCGAATCCTCTGATCGAGATACACAAGTGATCGAAAATCTACGCAACATCGCCATCATTGCTCACGTTGACCATGGTAAGACCACCCTGGTAGACAAACTCTTGCGTCAATCCGGCACCCTGGAGCGCAACGAGCTCAACGACGAGCGCGTGATGGACTCCAACGACCAGGAAAAAGAGCGCGGTATTACCATCCTGGCGAAAAACACCGCCATCAACTGGAATGGCTACCACATCAACATCGTGGACACCCCGGGCCACGCCGACTTCGGTGGTGAAGTAGAGCGCGTAATGTCGATGGTCGACTCCGTGCTGCTGCTGGTCGATGCCCAGGACGGCCCTATGCCGCAAACCCGTTTCGTGACCAAGAAGGCGTTCGAAGCCGGCCTGCGTCCGATCGTGGTCATCAACAAGGTTGACCGTCCAGGCGCGCGTCCGGACTGGGTTCTGGACCAGATTTTCGACCTGTTCGACAACCTCGGCGCCACCGAAGAACAGCTGGACTTCAAAGTCGTCTACGCCTCGGCCCTGAACGGTATTGCCGGTCTGGACCACACCAACATGGCCGAAGACATGACCCCGCTGTACCAGTCGATCGTCGACGACGTACCTGCGCCGAAAGTCGACCGTGACGGTCCGTTCCAGATGCAAATCTCGGCTCTGGACTACAACAGCTTCCTGGGTGTGATCGGTGTTGGCCGCATCGCCCGTGGCCGCATCAAGCCGAACACGCCGGTCGTGGCGATCGACGCCGATGGCAAGAAGCGCAACGGTCGTATCCTCAAGCTGATGGGTCACCACGGCCTGCACCGTATCGACGTTGAAGAAGCAGCTGCCGGCGACATCGTCTGCATCAGCGGCTTCGAGCAACTGTTCATCTCCGACACCCTGTGCGACCCACTGAACGTCGAAGCGATGAAGCCGTTGACCGTCGACGAGCCAACCGTTTCCATGACCTTCCAGGTCAACGACTCGCCATTCTGCGGTAAAGAAGGCAAGTTCGTGACCAGCCGTAACATCAAGGAGCGTCTGGACAAGGAGCTGCTCTACAACGTGGCACTGCGCGTTGAAGAAGGCGACTCGGCCGACAAGTTCAAGGTTTCCGGCCGTGGTGAGCTGCACCTCTCGGTTCTGATCGAAACCATGCGTCGCGAAGGCTTTGAAATGGGCGTAGGTCGTCCTGAAGTGATCATCCGTATGGTTGACGGCGTCAAGCACGAACCGTACGAAAACGTGACCATCGACCTGCCGGAAGAATCCCAGGGCGCGATCATGGAACAAATGGGCCTGCGCAAGGGCGACCTGACCAACATGGTTCCGGATGGCAAGGGCCGTGTGCGCCTTGAGTACAACATCCCGGCTCGTGGCCTGATCGGTTTCCGTAACGAGTTCCTGACCCTGACCTCCGGTGGCGGCATCCTGACTTCGATCTTCGATCGTTATGACGTGATGAAGTCCGGCGACATGTCCGGCCGTCAGAACGGTGTTCTGGTATCGGTTGCGACCGGCAAGGCACTGACCTACTCGCTGGAAACCCTGCAGGCGCGCGGCAAGCTGTTCGTCGAGCACGGCCAGGACATCTACGAAGGTCAAATCGTCGGCCTCAACAGCCGCGACAACGACCTGGGCGTGAACCCGACCAAAGGCAAGAAGCTCGACAACATGCGTGCTTCGGGCAAAGACGAAACCATCGCATTGGTTCCGCCGGTCAAGTTCACCCTGGAGCAAGCGCTGGAGTTCGTGCAGGAAGACGAACTGTGCGAAGTGACGCCTAAGTCGATTCGCCTGCGTAAGAAGATCCTTGGCGAAAGCGAGCGTACCCGCGCTGCCAAGAAAAGCGGTAACTGAGTTTCGACTTAGTTAATGGCTGAAAAAAACGCCCCTGATTGTGAGATCAGGGGCGTTTTTTTATGCCTGGAAGTTATGTAGCGCCTGTCAGGGCCCCTTCGCGAGCAAGCCCGCTCCCACAGTGGATTTGCAGTGGATACAGATGTTGTGTCCAACATGAATTCCCTGTGGGAGCGAGCTTGCTCGCGATGGCGCCGGCTCAGGCACCGCTGAACCAGCAGCTGATCAGAATTTGTCCAACGTCCGCGGATTACGCTCGCGCTCCACTGCCTTGGGCTTGTAGGCGCAATACCCCGGCCTAGGTCCGACCCGCGGATGGTTGCGGCAGGTGTCCGGGCGTTTTTCGTAAATGGTGCACAACCGGCTCTTGCGATCCAGATACAGGCAATCGTTGTTGCTCATGCGCTGAAGCGTGAAGATTTCGGATTTCTGGTTATAGCGCTCGACGATCCCATCCTTTTGCAGGCGCTTGGCGATGTTTTTCGGTGGGTCGCCCAGTTCGAATTCATCGACGATACCGATCCGGATCAAGTCCTTGATCTTGACCTCCACCGGCAGTGTGCAACAGCTCGACACGCAGGAACCGCACATTGGCGCGGAGTACTTGGCCCAGGTATCGATTCGGTCGATCTCCGCGGCGGCGATCAGGTTGGGCTTCATCATCAAGGTTTACCAGCATGCATCAGGGCGCGCGATCATACCGGGACTGGTGAAATTTTGAACGACCATCTGCCGGTTTTTTTTATGCCTGGCAAAAACGCAGGCTGGATAGGCACGGCCCCTGCATTCATTCGCTCATATGGCAATTCCCTGGCGGCGATTCTCCGTCACCCTGGAAAAACCAACGAACCTGCGCCTGTAGTGCCTGTCAGACCGTCTAGGCTCAGACAATTTCATGCTCGTTCGAGGTCTCATCAATGACTCAAGAACCACTTGTTCGCGAAGCCGAAGTGGCTGCATTTCGCGAAGCCGTGTTGACCAAACTCACTTACGCCGTCGGCAAGGACCCGGATCATGCGTTTGATCACGACTGGTTCGAAGCTATTGCCCTGGCCGCCCGCGACCATATGGTCGAGCACTGGATGGACCACACGCGGCAGATCTACCGCAAGGGCCAGAAGCGCGTCTATTACCTCTCCCTGGAGTTTCTCATCGGCCGCTTGCTCTATGACAGCCTGAGCAACCTCGGTCTGCTGGACACTGCGCGCGAAGCCCTGACCGAACTGGGCGTGGATCTGGAGCGCATTCGCCTGCTCGAACCCGATGCGGCGTTGGGCAACGGCGGCCTTGGGCGGTTGGCGGCATGTTTCATGGAAAGCATGTCCACCTTGGGCATTGCCGGCCATGGCTACGGCATTCGTTACGAGCACGGCCTGTTTCGCCAGGCGATCGTCGATGGCTGGCAGCAGGAACAAACCGAACACTGGCTGGATTTCGGCAACCCATGGGAGTTCGAGCGGCCTGAAGTGGTCTACCCGATCGGCTTCGGCGGCAGCGTCGAAACCGTGACCGACGACGCCGGCAATACCAAACAAGTCTGGTCCCCGGGCGAAACCGTGCGAGCCATCGCTTATGACACGCCCGTGGTGGGTTGGCGCGGTGCCAGCGTCAACACCCTACGTCTGTGGCGCGCCCGTGCCGTGGAAGATTTGCACCTTGAGCGTTTCAATGCCGGCGACCACTTGGGTGCTGTGGCGGAAGTGGCCCGGGCCGAAAGTATCTCCCGTGTCCTGTACCCGGCCGACAGCACCGAGGCGGGTCAGGAACTGCGCCTGCGTCAGGAGTACTTCTTCGTCGCCGCCTCGCTGCAGGATTTGCTGCGCCGTCATCGCAACATGCACACCTCGGTGTTGACCTTGGGCGATCACGCGGCGATCCAGCTCAACGACACTCACCCGTCGATCGCCGTGGCCGAATTGATGCGCCAATTGGTGGACGTCTATGACGTGGCCTGGGACGCCGCCTGGCAGATCACTCAGGACACGCTCTCCTACACCAACCACACACTGCTGCCTGAAGCCCTGGAAACCTGGCCGGTGGGGCTGATGGAGCGCATGTTGCCCCGGCACATGCAGATCATTTACCTGATCAACGCCCAGCACATCGATTCGCTGCGGTCCAAGGGGGTGCACGATTTCGACGTGCTGCGCGCGGTGTCACTGATCGAAGAAGACAACGGCCGTCGGGTGCGCATGGGCAACCTCGCGTTCCTCGGCTCCCACAGCGTCAACGGTGTATCCGGGTTGCACACGCAACTGATGCGCAGCACGGTGTTCTCCGAACTGCACAAGCTCTATCCCGAACGGATCAACAACAAAACCAACGGCATCACGTTCCGCCGCTGGCTGTTTCAGGCCAACGCTGAACTGACCTCGATGATGGTCGATGCCCTGGGCCCGAGCGTGCTCGACAACCCCGAAGAACGCCTGATCGAGCTGGAGCCGTTCGCTGATCAGCCGGCGTTTCGCAAGCAGTTCGCCGAACAGCGCCTGCACAGTAAAAAGGCCTTGGCGCATCTGATTCACGAGCGCTTGGGTGTGGCCGTGAACCCGGCGGCGATGTTTGACGTGCAGGTCAAACGGATCCATGAATACAAGCGCCAGTTGCTTAACCTGATGCACACGGTGGCGCTGTACCAGGCGATCCGCGCCGAGCCGGAAGTGGACTGGGTGCCACGGGTGAAGATCTTCGCGGGCAAGGCTGCCGCCAGTTATCACCAGGCCAAGTTGATCATCAAGTTGACCAACGATATCGCCCGTGTGGTGAACAACGACCCGACCGTGCGCGGCCTGCTCAAAGTGGTGTTCCTGCCCAACTACAACGTCAGCCTGGCCGAGAGCATCATCCCGGCGGCGGACCTTTCCGAGCAGATCTCCACCGCCGGTTTTGAAGCGTCCGGCACCAGTAACATGAAGTTCGGTCTTAACGGCGCGCTGACCATAGGCACCATGGACGGCGCCAACGTGGAGATGCATGAGCGCGTGGGCGGTGAGCACATGTTCATCTTCGGCCTGACGGCTGAGCAGGTGGAGGCTCGCAAGCAGAATGGCGAGTTCAGCGCCGCGCCGGACATTGCCGCGTCCCATCGCCTCAACGATGTATTGCAGGCCATTCGCGGCGGGGTGTTTTCGCCGGACGATCCGATGCGTTACACCGGGCTTGTCGATTCGCTGGTGGACTACGATCGCTTTCTGGTCTGCGCCGACTTCGACTCTTACTGGGATGCCCAGGCCAGGGTTGAAGAGCGTTGGCACGACGCGCAGCACTGGTGGCGTTCGGCGGTGCTCAACACCGCGCGCATGGGCTGGTTTTCCTCCGACCGGACCATCCGTGAATACGCCACCGACATCTGGAAGGCCTTGGAGTAGCCGCAGCGGGAAATGTGAGCCAGGCCCAACGGTGGTTGGGCTGGGTCGATATACTAAGCGCCAGTTGCGCCGGGCTGTGTGACCGGCTTCAGCCATTGGAAGCACCTGTAACCTCATGTGGGAGCGGGCTTGCTCGCGAAGGCGGTGTGTCAGGCAATGTTGATGTTGTCGGGTACACCGCCTTCGCGAGCAAGCCCGCTCCCACAAGGTTTGTGTGGTTCCTCTAGACTGAACCAGGTACCGCTGCACCCCGGTTACGCCCGCAAAGGGCCGCTTAGGGATATCGACCATGCAATGGATTTTGACGCTGTTGGGCCTGGCACTCGGCTGGGTGGTGGATGAGTCGTTCGCCGATGCGCTGATAGGCGCGTTGCTGGGCCTTGGCATTGCCCAGGGGATGGGTCTGCGCCGCCTCGGTGTTCACGCCGCCGAACAGCAGAACCAGTTGCAAGCGGCCCAGCGCACCTTGAGCGCCCTGGAGCAGCGGCTGATCGTGCTTGAGCGCAGCACTGTCGCAGCCTCGAGCGAACCGGCGCCATCGCCCGAGACCGTCGTGGCCCACGCGCCAGAGTCCGACATCCGATCCGAACCGGAGCTGGTCTGGGAACTGCCACCTGACCTTGAAGCCCCTCCGGCGATGGCCGCACATGCCAGCCAGCCGTTGCCCGACGACGTATGGCGGCCTGCGCCGGCCGCCCCCCAACCCGTTCAACCGGAACCAGTTGCCCCTCGTGGTCCGAATCTGTTCGAGCGTGCCGTAGCGGGCGCGCGTAACTGGCTGTTGGGCGGTAATACCGTATTGCGGGTCGGGGTGGTGCTGTTGTTCCTCGGCCTGGCGTTTCTGCTGCGCTATGCCACTGAAGGCATGGTCGTGCCCATCGAGTTGCGTTATGCCGGCGTCGCAGCCAGTGCGTTGAGCCTGCTGGGTCTGGGCTGGTGGCTGCGCCAGCGCAATAGCAACTATGCGCTAATGTTGCAGGGCACCGGGATCGCGGTGCTGTACCTGACCGTGTTCGCCGCCATGCGTCTGCATCCGCTGCTCGATTCGACAGCGGCCTTGGGCTTGCTGGTGGCGGTCACGGTGTTCTCGGCGATTCTGGCAGTAACCCAAAATGCCCTCGGCCTTGCTGCGGTGGCGGCGTTGGGCGGGTTTGCCGCGCCGATTCTGACGTCCACCGGCAGCGGCAACCATGTTGCGCTGTTCAGCTACTTCATCTTGCTCAACGCCGGCATTCTGGCGATTGCCTGGTTCAAGGCTTGGCGTCTGCTCAACCTGATTGGTTTTGTCGGCACCTTTGGCATCGGTTTCACCTGGGGCTTGCGCTCTTACGGGCCAGAACTGCTCTGGAGCACCGAGCCGTTCCTGATGGTTTTCTTCCTGATGTATCTGGCGATTGGTTTGCTGTTCACCCGACGCAAGCTACTGGAAATGGGCGATGGCCCCGCGGACGAAAGCCGTGATGCGCTGTTGCGCTGGTCGGCGCGCAAGGGTGACTACGTGGACGGCACCCTGCTGTTCGGCCCGCCGCTGGTGGGGTTCGGTCTGCAGTTCGCGCTGGTGCAGCATGTGGCGTTCGCCGCTGCGTTCAGCGCCCTGGTCCTGGGCATGATCTACATGGGGCTGGCGTGGGTCTTGAGGGGCGGTCGCGCTATATTGCTGGCCGAAACCTGCCTGGCCCTGGGTGTGATTTTTGCCAGCCTGGCGATTCCCCTGGGCCTCGATGCTCGGTGGACCGCAGCGGCATGGGCTGTGGAAGGCGCGGGGATCTTCTGGCTGGGCCTGCGTCAGCAGCGGCCATTGGCGCGGGCTTTTGCCTTGCTGCTGCAACTGGGCTCGGCGCTGGCCTTTGTCAGCGAGTTGCGCGAGGGCGACAGCAGCCTGATCGATGGCGCGCCGCTGGGGGCGTTGATGCTCGGTGGCGCCTTGCTGTTCAGTTTCCACCAATTGCGCAAGACCGCGCCTGAGCACATCACCCGTTGGGAGCGACAAGGCCTGCCGGTGCTGACCGTGCTGGGGTTGAGCTGTCTCTATCTGCTGGCGCCGCTGTTCTTCTTCACTCACGGCACCGTCATCGCCTGGGCTCTGGCCGGTCTGGCGACGTTGTTCGCGGGCCTGCGTCTGCAATCGCGCAGCTTTCTGTTGACCGCATTGGCGGTGCAACTGCTGGGCGGCGCGGCGTTTCTTGCCGCCGGGTCGACGAGTGCCGAGGATCTGCGGCCCCTGGCCCACAGCGGGTTCTGGACGCCGCTGCTGCTGGGATTGGCGGCACTGGTGGGCGCATGGCGATTGCAGCGCGGTCATCCGTCGGCGGTGTTCCAGCCCTTGAGCATGCAGCGGTTGTCCGGGGTGCTGCTGATCTGGGGCGCCGGCTGGTGGGCGCTGGCGTGGGTCAGCGAAGTGCTGCGCTTTGCACCGCAGAACCTGCAAGGTCAGTGGATGCTGATCCTCGCGGCAATCAGCGTGGCGCTGTGGACATGGCTGGCGCTGCGTTTGAAATGGCCGGCAATGGGGTTGCTATGCACCGTGCTGATACCTGTGGCCGGCTGTGTGCTGGTCGCGACCGGGCACAGCCGTTATCACCCGGCGGCGGATTTCGGCTGGCTGGCGTGGCTGGCCGTGTTCACCGTGCATTTCCTTTCCCTCAAACGTCTGGAGCCGCTGCTGCCGGCCCGGGCGCGCAGCAGCGCCCATGTGCTCGGTTGCTGGCTGTTGATTGGCGTGCTGGCCCTGGAACTGCGTTACGGCCTGCTGTTGCTGTCCGAGCAATACAACGCCTGGCGCTGGCTGGGTTGGGCGATCCTGCCAAGCCTGTACCTGGTGTTGATGGCCGCGCCGCGGGCCTGGCCTTGGCCGGTCTCGGCCCAGTCGCGCGAGTATCGCATCTACGCCGCCGCACCCCTGGCCCTGTTGATGCTGGGCTGGTTCTGGCTGGCCAATACCTTCAGCGACGGCGCCGCAGAACCCTTGCCTTATGTGCCGTTGCTCAACCCGCTGGAACTGGGCTTGCTGTTTGCCTTGTTCGGCATCTACGTGTGGTCCCGCGGTGCAGTGGCGCAATTGGGCATCCGTTGGGTTCATGCCGGGCACGTCGTCCAGTTGATCGTCGGCGTGTCGCTGCTCGCGTTCTTTACCGCCGGGGTGATGCGCAGTGCCCACCATTGGATCGGTGTGCCCTTCGAGCTGGATGCGTTGCTCGAATCCATGTTTGTGCAGGCCGGGCTGTCCATCGTCTGGACCCTGATTGCCCTGGGCCTGATGATCGGCGGGCATCTGCGCCATCGTCGTGAGGTGTGGCTGATCGGTGCGGCGTTGATCGCCGTGGTGGTGGCCAAGCTGTTCTTTGTCGAATTGAGTAACCGTGGCGGCCTGGCGCGGATCGTGTCGTTTATCGCCGTGGGCGTATTGCTGTTGGTGGTGGGCTACTTCGCGCCGCTGCCGCCAAAACGCTCGGAAGGGGGCTCGCCGACCGAGCCACCTCTACCTGTCAGTGAGGGAGTGTCGTCTTGAGTCGCAAGTTGAGTCGTATCGGGCTGGGGGTGGTGGGGTTGTGGGTGGCCTTGTCGGTGACGGCCCAGGAACAGCCGGCGGACTTCGCCCATCAGGTGCCATTGGCCTTGAGCGGTGAGGGGCCTTGGTATCGCCTGGTGTTGCCCCTGGAGGTTCAGTTGCAAGCGCGGCAGACCGATCTGAGCGACCTGCGGGTATTCAACGCCGCCGGGCAGGCCCAAGCCTATGCCTTGGTTCGCGAGACGGCCCAGAGCCGGGAAAACCGCACCCTCACCGACGTGAAGTGGTTCCCGTTGTACAGCGCCGCCGATGACCACGAGCGCGCGCCGAGCGTCCGGGTGCGATCGAGCGCCAACGGCACGTTGGTGCAAGTGCAACCGTCCAGCCGGCTCGAGGCGGGGGAAGAGGCATTGCGTGGCTGGCTGCTGGATGCCAGCGCGATCAAGGCGCCCTTGCAACAGTTGACCCTCGACTGGAGCAGCGAGCACGACGGCTTCCAGCGCTTCACTATCGAAGCCAGTGACGACTTGCAACACTGGCAGGCGTGGGGCGAAGGCCAGGTGGCGCGGCTGACTTTTGCCGATGAGCGGGTCGAGCAGCATGAGGTGAACCTGCCGGGACAACCGGCGCGTTATCTGCGGTTGTTGTGGGAATCGCCGTCATCGGCGCCGGTGCTGACCTCGGCCCAGTTGCAAAGCTCCCGCTACGAAAGCGCGCCGCTGGTCTGGTCGCAGCCTTTGGCCGGCAGCACCACGAAGGCCGGCGAGTACACCTGGCAGTTGCCCACTGTGCTGAATGTCGAGCAAGTGCAGATCGAACTGAGCCAGGCCAACAGCCTGGCACCGGTGACCCTGGCCGGGCGCCGTGAAA
Source organism: Pseudomonas halotolerans (assembly GCF_039581215.1). Taxonomy (NCBI): domain Bacteria; kingdom Pseudomonadati; phylum Pseudomonadota; class Gammaproteobacteria; order Pseudomonadales; family Pseudomonadaceae; genus Pseudomonas; species Pseudomonas halotolerans. The sequence continues at coordinate 282,637 of NZ_JBCNTJ010000006.1, read as the reverse complement.
GCAGCCAGCTGTGGCAATCGCAGGGCAGTGGCTTGCTGTATCGCTTGACCCAGAACGGCGAGGATGTGCTGCAAAACCAACTGCAACTGTCGGGGCAGGCCGTGCAGCAATTGAAGCTGACGGTGGACGAGCGGGGTGGCGGCCTCGGTGCCGAAGCGCCTGCCTTGCGTTTTGCCGTGCGCCCGACCCAAGTGGTGTTCCTGGCGCGGGGCGAGGGCCCCTACCGCCTGGGGCTGGGCAATGCGAGGGTGAAAGCGGCCAACCTGCCATTGGCCACGCTGGTGCCCGATTACAAACCGTCCCGTCTGGCGACGCTGGGGATGGCGAAGGCTAATGATGCGGCGATCTCGGCACCGGCTGCCGCAACGGGTCCTGCAACCATCGAGACCAACTGGAAGGAGATCGGCTTGTGGGCGGTGTTGCTGATCAGCGTACTGTTCCTTGGGGCGATGGCGTTCAGCTTGTTGCGCAAGCCACCGGTCAAGTCCTGAGCTGAGCACATCCTGTAGGAGCTGGCGAAGCCTGCGATCTTTTCCAGTCAATTGAATCTGGAGCGAAAGATCAAGATCAAAAGATCGCAGCTTCGCTTCGCTCGACAGCTCCTACGCAGGTGGGCAGGCCCGGATATGAACTCAATCCTTCATTCCCCGTCTCATAGGAGGAATTAAGTCCCGACTCGCGCTAAACTGCGCTGGTTTTTCCGCCCCCTATTCTTCGGAGCCGTCCATGTCCCGCGTTACCTTGAGTCGCTATTTGATTGAGCAGACCCGCAGCAACAACACCCCTGCCGATCTGCGCTTTTTGATCGAAGTGGTGGCGCGTGCGTGCAAGGAGATCAGCCATGCCGTATCCAAAGGCGCGCTGGGTGGTGTCCTGGGCAGCATGGGCACCGAAAACGTGCAGGGCGAAGTGCAGAAGAAGCTCGACGTACTGTCCAACGAAATCCTGCTCGAAGCCAACGAATGGGGTGGTCACCTGGCCGGCATGGCGTCCGAGGAAATGGACAATGCCTACCAGATCCCGGGCAAATACCCCAAGGGTGCCTATCTGTTGGTGTTCGACCCACTGGACGGTTCGTCGAACATCGATATCAACGCGCCGGTCGGTACTATCTTCTCGGTGCTGCGTTGCCCGAACGAATACCTGAGCCAGAACGAAGCCTTGAACGAAAAGGCTTTCCTGCAGCCAGGCACCGAGCAGGTAGCCGCCGGTTATGCCATCTACGGCCCGCAGACCATGCTGGTGCTGACCCTGGGTGACGGCGTCAAAGGCTTCACCCTGGACCGCGAGATGGGCAGCTTCGTACTGACCCACGAAGACATCACCATTCCTGAAACCACCCAGGAATTTGCCATCAACATGTCCAACCAGCGGCACTGGGAAGCCCCGGTACAGCGCTACGTCAACGAATTGCTGGCCGGCGAAGAAGGCCCGCTGAAAAAGAACTACAACATGCGTTGGGTCGCCGCGATGGTGGCGGACGTGCACCGCATCCTGACCCGTGGCGGTCTGTTCATGTACCCACGCGACAGCCGCGAGCCGTCCAAGCCGGGCAAACTGCGCCTGATGTACGAGGCCAATCCGATGTCGTTCCTGGTGGAGCAGGCCGGTGGCGCTTCCACCGACGGTCACCAGCGCATTCTCGACATTCAGCCTGAAGGCCTGCACCAGCGTGTGGCGGTGTTCCTGGGCTCGAAGGAAGAAGTCGCCCGCGCCACGGCCTACCACAAGGAATAAAGCATGGCCCAGCCCTGGCAGCCGTTGCTCGATTGGTGGTTTGGCTCAGCCAAGTCGCCGGACGAAATAGCCGCTGACAAGGGCAAACTGTGGTTCGGCAAACGCCATGATCGCCAAGCGCACGAGCGCTTTGGCGATCAGGTCGAGCAGGCACTGGCCGGCGAATTGACCGACTGGGCGCAACGCCCCGAAGGCTGGCTGGCCCTGGTGCTGCTACTCGATCAGCTGCCGCGGATGATCTTTCGCGACACCCCCAAGGCTTTTTCTGGTGACCTGCGTGCCCAAGCGTTGGTGGCCCAAGGCATGGCGGCGGGCTTCGACCGGCAACTCGAACCGATCCAGCGGGTGTTCATCTACCTGGTGCTCGAACATTGCGAAAACCTGGCGGTGCAGAACGAGGCCGTGTCGCGCTTCATCGACCTGGTCCGAGAGCAACCGGAGGCGGATCGGGCAGTGTTTGAAGACAACCTGGATTATGCCGAACGGCACCAGAAGGTCATTGCGCGGTTTGGACGCTTCCCCCATCGCAATGCGGTGTTGGGGCGCGAGTCCACGGCTGAGGAAATGGAGTTTTTGAACAGGCCTGGGTCCAGGTTCTGATCCTTTCGATGTAGCTGACGCCGCTATCGCGAGCAGGCTCGCTCCCACAGTTGACCGAGTTCCGTCAGAGAAACGCGATTAACTGTGGGAGCGAGCCTGCTCGCGATTGGGCCTTGATAGCACTAGATCCGAAAACTACCCACCAACTGCTTCAACCGCGCCGCCTGCTGTTCAAGGTCGGCACAGGCGCGCAAGGTGGCTTGCAGGTTTTCCACGCCTTCCTGGTTCAGCGTGTTGATTTCGGTGATGTCGACGTTGATCGATTCCACCACGGCGGTCTGTTCTTCGGTGGCAGTGGCCACGGACTGGTTCATGCCGTCGATTTCACCGATACGCTGGGTCACGCTGCCCAGGCGTTCACCGGCCTGGTTGGCGATGCCAACGCTGCTTTCGCTTTGGCGCTGGCTGTCGGTCATGGTCAGTACCGCTTCCCGGGCGCCGACTTGCAGTTCTTCGATCATCTTCTGCACTTGCTGCGCCGAATCCTGGGTGCGATGAGCCAGGTTGCGCACTTCATCGGCCACCACCGCGAAGCCGCGACCGGCTTCACCGGCCCGGGCGGCTTCGATGGCGGCGTTCAGGGCGAGCAGGTTGGTCTGCTGGGAAATGCTGGTGATCACCTCAAGGATCTGGCCGATGTTCACCGTGTTGCTGTTCAGGATTTCGATGTTGCCGCACGAATCGCTGATCTTGGCCGACAACTGCTGCATGGCGGTGATGGTTTTATCCACCACTTGTTGGCCGTCTTCGGCCAGGCTGCGGGCATCGCTGGAATGTTGCGAGGCGAGGGCGGCGTTCTGGGCGATTTCCTGGGCGGCGGCACCGAGCTGGTTGATCGCCGCGGCGACACTGCTGGTGCGCGAAGCCTGTTGATCGGAGTTGACCATCGATGAGTTGGACGCGCTGACCACGCGCAGCGCGACTTCGTTGACCAGCCCGGTGGCCGAGGCCACTTCGCGAATGGACGTGTGAATGCGCTCCACGAAACGGTTGAACGACGTGCCCAGGGCACCGAATTCGTCCTGGCCATGGATGGTCAGGCGGCGAGTCAAGTCGCCTTCGCCTTCGGCGATGTCATGCATGGCGCGGCCCATGGTCAGCAGCGGTTGCATCAGCACGCGGATCAGCATGCCCAGCAGGGCGATGATGAACACCACGGCAATCACCATGGCGATCAGCGCAGACGTACGGAATTCGCTGAGCATCGCCAGGGCAGTGTCCTTGTCGAGCACCAGCGCCACGTACCAGTCGGCCCCCGGTACGCCGTTGACCCGCGTGAAGGAGAGGTATTGGGTCTTGCCGTCGAGTTCGACTTCCTTCATGCCTGGGCTGATTTGCAGGGCGCCGTCAGGGTAGGCCTCGGCCAGGGTCTTGAGCACACGCTGGCTGTCGGGGTGGATCAGGATTTTGCCATCGGCGCTGACGATGAAGGCATGGCCGTGGCCGCCGAAGTTCAACGAGTTAATGATGGTGCTGACGCTCGACAGGTCGATGTCCGCACCGGCCACGCCGATCATCTGGTTCTGATGCTGTACCGGGGTGGCGACGGTTATCACCAGTTTGCCCGACGAGGCGGCGATGTAGGGTTCGGTGACGATGGTTTGTTGAGCGCTGTTGGCCGCCTTGTACCAGCCGCGGGCGCGGGGATCGTAGTCGGCCGCACGATTGCCGGCCGGTACCGAGAACATCACGCCGTCGGTGCCGCCGAAATAGCTGAGCTGGAAGTTGCCGGTGTAGGCCGGTAGACCCACGGCGCGCTTGAGGCTATCGGCACTGCTGCCGTCCACGGCAATCTGCTGGGCCAGCGATTGCAGTAATTGGGTGCGGCCTTCGACCCAGGTCTGAATGTTGCGGCTGGTCAGATTGCCGAGCTCCTGCATGGAGGTCTCGGTGCTGGCATGCAGGCCCTGGCGTTGACGGTAGTCGTTGAACAGGATGAAGCAGGCAAATGCAACGGCTACCACGAGCGCGGCAGCCAGCAGGATTTTGTGGCTGAATTTCATGTTTCTGGTCATTAAGAACGCTACCGCAGAGGAGCTGGTCAGGAGGGGGCGCCAATTTGCCATAACGCCTGGCATTGCGCTGCTCTTTTTATCGGCTCCAGAACGCTTTGAAACAGGCGTGCGCAGGCTAATCCCGACGAATAGCACGACGGCGTCACAAACGGGGTGATTCACCCATGAAACACCGGCCCAACGCCCAACAAATACTGGGTCTGTCGGGGAACCAGATAGGGGTTTTCTCTTCTAAGGTTCTGGTTGGCACCCTGCCACCCCCTTCCGTTCCAGGAGTTACACCATGTCGCTGCGATCTATCGCCCTGTTGTCCTTGTGCGTCTTGTTGACGGCATGCAGCAAGGTCAACCAGGAAAACTATTCGAAACTGTCGGCCGGCATGCCCAAGGCCGAAGTTGAAACGTTGCTGGGGAAACCGACCGATTGTTCGGGCGCGCTCGGCATGTCCAGTTGCACCTGGGGCGATCAGAAGAGCTTTATCAGCGTGCAATACGCCGGTGACAAAGTGTTAATGTTTTCCGGCCAAGGCCTGAAGTAAACCGGGGCCACCGGCCCGCGGGAGAAAAATAATGATGCGGTTATTGTTAGTGCTTTTTGCTGGCCTGGTATTGGCTGGCTGTGCCACTTCTGGCGAAGACCCGTTGGCGCCAAAGACTGTCAACAGTGTCGACCTCAAGCGTTACCAAGGGACCTGGTACGAGTTGGCCCGTCTACCGATGTACTTCCAGCGCAACTGCGCGCAATCCGAAGCCCACTACACACTTAAGCCTGACGGCAATGTGGATGTGTTCAACCGCTGCCTGACCTCGCACTGGCAGTGGGAAGAAGCCAGGGGCACCGCAACGCCTCAAGTGCCGGGCAAGACCGACAAGCTCTGGGTCGAGTTTGATAACTGGTTTTCGCGGATCGTGCCGGGTGTGGCGAAGGGGCAATACTGGGTCCTGTATGTCAGCGATGATTACAAGACCGCCATCGTCGGTGACCCGAGCCGCCGTTACATGTGGTTGCTGTCCCGAACCCCGACGGTCAATGGTGTGGTGCGCGAAGAACTGCTGAGCAAGGCGCGTCAGCAGGGCTACGACACAACACGGTTGATCTGGCGTGCGTCGGATCGGCAGATGGCCAAGACTTCGGATTGATAGTCACCGGGATCAAATGTGGGAGCGAGCCTGCTCGCGATGAGGTCGTCACATTCAACACAATTGTTGACTGATAGACCGCCATCGCGAGCAGGCTCGCTCCCACAGGTTTTTGTGGTCAACCCAACAGTTCGCGCAATACCTGGGTAAACGCCTGGGCGCTTTCTTCTTCCCCGGCGTGATGCCCGTCCCGCACAACCCACTGTCCGCCGACCATCACATCCCGCACCTGACGATCCCCGCCGGCAAACAGCCAGCGATTGAGAATCCCATCGCCGTCGGCGGTGGCCAGGTAAGGATCGTTGCCATCGAGCACCAGCCAGTCGGCGCGCTTGCCAACTTCGAGGGCGCCGACCGGTTGTCCCAACGCCTGGGCTCCACCTTGCAGCGCAGCATCGAACAAGGTGCGCCCGACCATCGGTTGATCCGCCCGATACAAGCGGTTGCGCCGCTGGTCTCGCAGGCGCTGGCCGTATTCCAGCCAACGCAGCTCTTCCACCACGCTCAACGACACATGGCTGTCGGAACCGATCCCAAGACGTCCGCCCTGAGCGAGGAACTCTACGGCCGGGAAAATCCCGTCGCCCAGGTTGGCTTCGGTGGTCAGGCACAGGCCGGCAATCGCCTGGCTCCTGGCCATGAGGCTGACTTCGTGAGCATTGGCGTGGGTGGCGTGGACCAGACACCAGCGCTGATCGACCTCGGCGTTTTCGTACAGCCATTGCAGGGGGCGGGCACCGCTCCAGCTCAGGCAGTCGTCGACTTCTTTTTGCTGTTCGGCAATGTGGATGTGCACCGGGCAATGGCGGTCGCTGGCGGCCAGCACTTCCTGGATTTGCCCGGGCGTCACGGCGCGCAGGGAGTGGAAACACAAACCCAGCGCTTGGGTCGGTTGCCCGGCCAGGATCGGCCGCAAGCGTGCCTGAAGTTTCAAGTAGTTTTCGCTGCTGTTGATGAATCGACGTTGCCCGTCATTGGGGGCCTGGCCGCCGAAACCGGAATGGCTGTAGAGCACCGGCAGCAGGGTCAGGCCGATGCCGGCGGCGCTGGCGGCCTGGCTGATGCGCAGGGCCAGTTCCGCCGGGTCGGCGTAAGGCGTGCCGTCGGTGTCGTGGTGTACATAATGAAATTCGGCGACCGAGGTGTAACCGGCCTTGAGCATTTCGATGTACAGCTGTCGGGCGATGATGCCGAGCTGATCGGGGCTGATTTTTCCGACGAGGCGGTACATCAGGTCACGCCAGGTCCAGAAACTGTCGTTGGGGTTGCCCGCCACTTCCGCCAGCCCGGCCATGGCCCGCTGGAAGGCGTGAGAGTGCAGGTTCGGCATGCCGGGCAACAGGGGCCCGCCCAGCCGTTCGGCGCCGTCTGCCTGGGAGTCGGCCTGGATATGAGTCAAGACGCCGCTGGCGTCGACGTCAAAACGTACATCATGGGCCCATCCACTAGGCAGCAGTGCGCGTTCGGCAAAGAAGGCGGACATGGTTCAACCTCATCGTGCGTAATTTGTATATACATATACAGACGTTTGCCTGCCCGGTAAACTCCGGCAAGCTAGCACCCTTCTTTTGCAGAACAAGGAACCGCCGTGCCGACTCCGCCTGCCAAACCGCCGCTGGCCGCAAACATGGGTGACAGTCCGGCGCCCTTGTACGCCCGCGTGAAACAGATGATCACCCAGCAGATCGACAGTGGAAACTGGCCGCCGCATTACCGCGTGCCGTCGGAAAGCGAACTGGTCAGCCAATTGGGTTTCAGCCGCATGACCATCAACCGTGCCCTGCGTGAGATGACCGCCGACGGCTTGTTGGTGCGCATGCAAGGCGTCGGCACCTTCGTGGCTGAGCCCAAGAGCCAGTCAGCATTGTTCGAAGTGCATAACATTGCCGACGAGATCGCCTCCCGGGGCCATCGCCATACGTGCAAAGTCATCACCCTGGAAGAAGAGGCCGCCGGTTCCGAGCGCGCCCTGGCCTTGGACATGCGCGAAGGTCAGAAGGTGTTCCACTCGCTGATCGTGCATTTCGAAAACGACATCCCCGTGCAAATCGAGGACCGTTTCGTCAATGCCCTGGTGGCCCCGGACTACCTCAAGCAGGATTTCACCCTGCAAACGCCCTACGCCTACCTCAACCAGGTGGCGCCGCTGACCGAAGGCGAGCACGTGGTTGAAGCGATTCTCGCTGAAGCGAGCGAGTGCAAGCTGCTGCAGATCGAGCGGGGCGAGCCGTGCCTGTTGATTCGCCGCCGCACTTGGTCGGGGCGTCAGCCGGTAACCGCCGCGCGCCTGATTCACCCCGGTTCCCGTCATCGTCTGGAAGGTCGGTTTCATAAATGAGTGACTTGAAGGTTTTACGCGCCGCGGATTACCCACGTATGCCGTGGAAAAACGGCGGTGGCAGCACCGAAGAAATTACCCGAGACGCTGGCACCGGCCTGGACGGTTTCGGCTGGCGTCTGTCGATTGCCGATATTGCTGAGTCGGGCGGTTTTTCCACGTTCGCCGGTTACGAACGCGTCATCAGCGTCTTGCAAGGTGACGGCATGAGCCTGAGCGTCGATGGCCAGGTCACGCGGCCGCTGCATCCGTTGGACCCCTTTGCGTTCAACGGCGAAAGCCATGTGCATTGCACGTTGCTCGGCGGACCGATTCGCGACTTCAACCTGATCTATGCGCCGCAGCGTTACCGCGCACGGGTGCAATGGATGGGGGGCCAGCAGCGGTTTTTCAGCGAGGCGGGGACAGTGCTGGTGTTCAGCGCGGCCCCGGGGTTGGCGATCAAGATCGGTGAGTCCGCCGTTGGCCTGGGCCTCTACGACTGCTTGCAACTGAGCGGTAACACCGAGCTGCTGGACATCTCCACCCACGGCCAATGCTGCGTGATTGAGCTGACTGCCCATTGATTTCCGGCTAACACACTCTTGTGGCGAGGGCGCTTGCTCCCGCTCGAGTGCGTAGCGCCCGTCGCTTCTTGGGGGCCGTCGCGGCCCAGTGGGAGCAAGCTCCCTCGCCACAAAAAGCCTCGCCCTCGCTGTTCCCTCTTCGCGCACCAACTTGTTACCAAACGCCCCAGTGTGGCGCAGAACCACGCTTTCATGACCTGCCTGACTCCTTCCAGAATCCCCCTTCAGAAATTTCATCTGGCTCGAAAACCGCTCAAAACGGGGCTTTCAGCCATTCCAAACGTCCTTCTGAAATATAGCCTCAATAAGTTGGCCGCTCGATTGCATATGCTTGTACATACAAGTAAAGACGTATGCGTATGAGTCCCCCATGCTCAACGTAACGTGCCTGGAAATCGCGCCCATTGCCTGGGCTGGTCTGGATTGATCGCTGAGGAGTTTTTGCTGTGACCGACGCTACCCGCAAACCCGAAAAATACCGTGACGTTGAAATCCGCGCCCCTCGCGGTAACACGCTGACCGCCAAGAGCTGGCTGACTGAAGCGCCGCTGCGCATGCTGATGAACAACCTCGACCCGGAAGTGGCCGAGAACCCCAAGGAACTGGTGGTCTACGGTGGCATCGGCCGCGCGGCGCGCAATTGGGAGTGCTACGACAAGATCGTCGAAAGCCTGACCAACCTGAACGACGACGAAACCCTGCTGGTGCAATCCGGCAAGCCGGTGGGCGTGTTCAAGACCCACAGCAACGCTCCTCGCGTGTTGATTGCCAACTCCAACCTGGTGCCGCACTGGGCCAGTTGGGAACACTTCAATGAACTGGATGCCAAGGGCCTGGCCATGTACGGCCAGATGACCGCCGGCAGCTGGATCTACATCGGCAGCCAGGGCATCGTTCAAGGCACCTACGAGACCTTCGTCGAGGCTGGTCGCCAGCATTACAACGCCAACCTCAAGGGGCGCTGGGTCCTCACGGCCGGCCTGGGCGGCATGGGCGGTGCGCAGCCGTTGGCCGCGACCCTGGCCGGTGCTTGCTCGCTGAACATCGAATGCCAGCAGGTGAGCATCGATTTCCGCCTCAAGACTCGTTATGTCGACGAACAGGCCACTGATCTGGACGACGCTCTGGCCCGTATCGAGAAATACACCGCAGAAGGCAAGGCGATCTCCATTGCGCTGTGTGGCAACGCCGCCGAAATCCTGCCGGAAATGGTCCGGCGTGGTGTGCGCCCGGACATGGTCACCGACCAGACCAGCGCCCACGACCCGCTCAATGGTTACCTGCCGGCCGGCTGGACCTGGGACGAATACCGCGCCCGCGCCAAGACTGAACCGGCTGCCGTGGTCAAAGCAGCCAAGCAATCGATGGCTGTCCATGTCAAAGCCATGCTGGCCTTCCAGAAAATGGGCGTGCCGACCTTCGACTACGGTAACAACATCCGCCAGATGGCCCAGGAAGAGGGTGTCGAAAATGCCTTCGATTTCCCAGGGTTCGTGCCGGCGTATATCCGTCCGCTGTTCTGCCGTGGCATCGGCCCGTTCCGCTGGGCGGCGCTGTCGGGTGACCCGCAGGACATCTACAAGACTGACGCCAAGGTCAAGGAACTGATCCCCGACGACGCCCACCTTCACAACTGGCTGGACATGGCCCGCGAGCGCATCAGCTTCCAGGGGCTACCGGCGCGTATCTGCTGGGTCGGCCTGGGCCAGCGTGCCAAGCTGGGCCTGGCGTTCAACGAAATGGTGCGCAGCGGCGAATTGTCGGCGCCTATCGTGATCGGCCGCGACCACCTGGACTCCGGTTCCGTGGCCAGCCCCAACCGCGAAACCGAAGCCATGCAGGATGGCTCCGATGCCGTGTCCGATTGGCCGTTGCTCAACGCCTTGCTCAACACCGCCAGCGGCGCGACCTGGGTTTCACTGCATCATGGCGGCGGCGTCGGCATGGGCTTCTCCCAGCATTCGGGCATGGTGATTGTCTGCGACGGCACCGACGAAGCGGCCGAGCGCATTGCCCGTGTGCTGCACAACGATCCGGGCACCGGCGTGATGCGTCATGCCGATGCGGGTTACCAGATCGCCATCGATTGCGCGAAAGAGCAGGGGCTGAACCTACCGATGATCACTGGCAAGTAACGCAAATTCCCCTGTGGGAGCGGGCTTGCTCGCGAAGGCGGCTTTATATCCAACACATGTGTTGAATGACACACCGCTTTCGCGAGCAAGCCCGCTCCCACAGGGAAGCTGCGGCGCAATTGAATTCCAGAACAATCCACAGAGGTTGAACCATGGCCGTCACCCGCACACGCGCAAGTAGCAAGCCGTTGATCGAGAAACGCTCGATCGACTACATCCCGGAAGCGGAGAGACACGGCCGATTGTTGAGCCAGTTCACCCTCTGGATGGGTGCCAACCTGCAAATCACTGCCATTGTCACCGGCGCATTGGCGGTGGTGCTGGGCGGTGATGTGTTCTGGTCGTTGATCGGTTTGCTGATCGGCCAACTGCTCGGCGGTGGTGTCATGGCGTTGCATGCCGCGCAAGGGCCCAAGCTTGGCCTGCCGCAGATGATCTCCAGCCGGGTGCAGTTTGGTGTGTACGGCGCGGCCATCCCGATCGTGCTGGTGTGCCTGATGTACCTGGGTTTCACCGCAACGGGAACCGTGCTTTCCGGCCAGGCGCTGGGCCAGTTGTTTGGCGTCAGCGACAGCGTCGGCATTCTTATTTTCGCCAGTGCCATCGTGCTGGTCACGGTGCTCGGCTATCGGGTGATTCACTTCATTGGCCGTGTTGCCAGCGTCATTGGTGTGATCGCCTTTGTTTACCTGTTCGCTCGCCTGATGAGCCAGACGGACGTTGGCGCACTCCTGCAAATCCGCCATTTCAGCTGGAGCAGTTTCCTGCTTGCGGTGTCGCTCGCGGCTTCCTGGCAGATCGCCTTCGGCCCCTACGTAGCGGACTATTCGCGTTACCTGCCGAGCAAGACTTCCTCGGTGAAAACCTTTTTTGCCGCAGGCGCAGGTTCAGTCATCGGCGCGCAGGTGGCGATGATCCTCGGCGTGTTTGCCGCTGCCTCGGCCAATGGGCAGTTCGCGGGTCACGAAGTGGCCTACATCGTTGGCCTGGGGGGTACCGGTGCCACCGCTGCGCTCCTGTACTTCAGCATCGCGTTCGGCAAGGTCACTATCTCTACGCTGAACTCCTACGGCAGCTTCATGTGCATTGCGACCATCATCAGCGGTTTTCGTGGTCACCTGAACGTCACGCGCTTGCAGCGTCTGGGTTTCGTGCTGGTCATTGTCGGCGCGGCGACCCTGATCGCGCTGCTCGGTCAGCACTCGTTCCTCGGTGCGTTCAAGTCGTTCATCCTGTTCTTGCTGGCGTTCTTTACGCCTTGGAGCGCGATCAATCTGGTGGACTACTACTGCATCACTCGCGAGCGCTATGACGTGCCGGCGCTGGCCGACCCGAACGGTCGCTACGGTCGTTGGAATGCCCTTGGTATCAGCGTCTATGTCTTCGGTGTACTGGTTCAACTGCCGTTCATCGCCACCAAGTTCTATACCGGTCCGCTGGTGGAAGCCATGGGTGGTGTGGATATTTCCTGGATCATCGGCCTGGTGGTCCCGGCGGGGCTGTATTACGTCGCCGCCAGGAAGTGGCACAGCGCAGTACCCGATCAATTGATCCTGCCGATCGAGCAGGACGCGGTTGACGCACAACCGAGCAGGGCGGGTCGCATCCAAGCGGCCTGATGGGATGTTGACAGGGCTGGATGCCTCTTGACTGCCGTAAGCCAATTCACTGATTAGGAGCGTCACATAATGAAATCGAACAAGACCCTGCTGACCACATTGCTTTGCATGGGCTTGCTGGCCAGTGCCGGCGTCACACAAGCGGCGGGTTGGTGCGAGTCGGGCAAGCCGGTGAAATTCGCCGGCCTGAACTGGGAAAGCGGCATGTTGCTGACCGACGTCATGCAAGTGGTGCTGGAAAAAGGCTACGGCTGCAAGACCGACAGTCTGCCAGGCAACTCCATCACCATGGAGAACGCCTTGAGCAGCAACGATATTCAGGTGTTCGCCGAAGAATGGGTCGGTCGCAGTGAAGTCTGGAACAAGGCCGAGAAGGCCGGCAAGGTCGTCGGCGTCGGCGCCCCGGTGGTGGGTGCTATCGAAGGCTGGTACGTGCCGCGCTATGTGATCGAGGGCGACGCCAAGCGCAAGCTCGAACCCAAGGCGCCGGGCCTGAAGAACATCGCTGACCTGGGCCAATACGCCGCTGTGTTCAAGGATCAGGAAGAGCCGTCCAAGGGCCGCTTCTACAACTGCCCGGCCGGCTGGACCTGTGAGCTGGACAACAGCGAAATGCTCAAAAGCTATGGCCTGGAAAAAACCTACACCAACTTCCGCCCCGGCACCGGGCCGGCCCTGGATGCGGCGGTGCTGTCGAGCTACAAGCGCGGCGAGCCGATCCTGTTCTACTACTGGTCGCCAACCCCGCTCATGGGCCAGGTGGACCTGGTGAAACTGGAAGAAAAACCGGGCGTGGACAAAAGTGTGACCATCAAGGTGGGCCTGTCCAAGACCTTCCACGACGAAGCGCCTGAACTGGTGGCAGTGCTGGAAAAGGTCAACCTGCCTATCGATATCCTGAACCAGAACCTGGGCCGCATGGCCAAAGAGCGGATCGAGTCGCCGAAACTGGCGAAGATCTTCCTGAAGGAACATCCTGAAGTCTGGCACGCCTGGGTCAGCGAAGACGCTGCCAGGAAAATCGACGCGGCTCTGTAGGTCGAGTACTTCCCGGCCAACCGAGGGCTGGCCGGGACGTTCACCGCATCCATTTGATCGAGAGTCTCTTATGTTTCCCGAAAGCTTTACCTTCTCCATCGCCAACTGGGTCAACAGTTGGGTCGACTCCCTGGTGACCAACTACGGTGATGTGTTCCGGCACATCTCCGACACCTTGCTGTGGGCCATCGTCAACCTCGAAGGCCTACTGCGCATGGCGCCCTGGTGGCTGATGCTGGCCATCGTCGGCGGCATTGCCTGGCACGCCACCCGCAAGGTTGCGACCACGGCGGTGATTGTCGGCTTGCTGTTCCTGGTGGGCGCGGTGGGCCTGTGGGACAAACTGATGCAGACCCTCGCCCTGATGCTGGTGGCGACATTTATTTCGGTGTTGATCGGCATTCCGCTGGGTATCCTCTCGGCTCGCAGCAATCGCCTGCGTTCGGTGCTGATGCCGTTGCTGGACATCATGCAGACCATGCCGAGCTTCGTGTACCTGATTCCGGTATTGATGCTGTTTGGCCTGGGCAAGGTCCCGGCGATTTTCGCCACGGTGATCTACGCCGCGCCACCCCTGATTCGCCTGACCGACCTGGGCATTCGCCAGGTGGACGGTGAAGTGATGGAAGCCATCAATGCCTTCGGCGCCAATCGCTGGCAACAGCTGTTCGGCGTGCAACTGCCCCTGGCCCTGCCTAGCATCATGGCCGGGATCAACCAGACCACCATGATGGCCCTGTCGATGGTGGTCATCGCTTCGATGATCGGTGCCCGTGGCTTGGGTGAAGATGTCCTGGTGGGCATCCAGACCCTCAACGTCGGGCGCGGCCTGGAAGCCGGGCTGGCGATCGTGATTCTCGCCGTGGTCATCGACCGCATTACCCAGGCCTATGGTCGTCCTCGGCATGAGGTGAGCAAATGAGCAACGCAGCCATCAGCAAGATCGAAGTCAAGAATGTCTTCAAGATTTTCGGCAATCGTTCCAAGGAAGCCCTGGAGCTGATCCGCCAGCATAAGACCAAGGACCAGGTGCTGGCCGAAACCGGTTGCGTGGTGGGCGTGAACGACCTGTCGCTGAGCATTGGCACTGGCGAGATCTTCGTGATCATGGGCCTGTCCGGTTCCGGCAAGTCCACCTTGGTGCGGCACTTCAACCGGCTGATCGACCCTACCAGTGGCGCGATCCTGGTGGACGGTGAAGACATCCTGCAGTTGGACATGGACGCCCTGCGCGAATTTCGCCGGCACAAGATCAGCATGGTGTTCCAGAGCTTCGGCCTGCTGCCCCACAAGAGCGTGCTGGACAACGTCGCCTACGGATTGAAAGTGCGCGGCGAGAGTAAAGAGGTGTGCGCCGAGCGGGCGCTGCACTGGATCAACACCGTGGGCCTCAAGGGCTACGAGAACAAGTACCCGCACCAGCTGTCCGGCGGCATGCGCCAGCGCGTGGGCCTGGCTCGTGCCTTGGCGGCGGACACTGACATCATCCTGATGGACGAAGCCTTCAGCGCCCTCGACCCGCTGATCCGTGCCGAAATGCAGGACCAGTTGCTGGAGCTGCAAAAGACCCTGCACAAGACCATCGTGTTCATCACCCACGACCTCGACGAAGCCGTGCGCATCGGCAACCGCATCGCGATCCTCAAGGACGGCAAGCTGATCCAGGTCGGCACCCCCCGAGAGATCCTGCACTCGCCGGCGGATGAGTATGTCGACCGGTTTGTGCAGCGCAGGGCTGCGGTGGTGTAAGGCCGGACGTCGTTGTGGCGAGGGAGCTTGCTCCCGCTGGGTGGCGCAGCCGCCCCAAAAATCTTGTGAGCGCTGCGCACTCAAGCGGGAGCAAGCTCCCTCGCCACGAGGGCCATGCCTTAAGCCAGGTGTGATGCTGAGATGAATTTTTCATGAGGTTGAAGATGTCCCAGGCTGAAAAAATCGTTATCGCCGACGCGCCGTTGCGTTGGCAGGATGTGGTCGCCGTCGCCCGCTTCGGTGCCGAGCTTGAGCTGTCGGCCGAGGCCTGGGCGCGGATCGACAATGCCCAGGCCATCGTCCAGCGCATCGTCGAAAGCGGCGAGCGCGCCTATGGCGTCAACACCGGCCTGGGTGCCTTGTGCAATGTCTCGCTCAAGGACGAACAGCTCAGCCAATTGTCGCGCAACACACTGCTCAGCCATGCCTGTGGCGTTGGCGCGCCGCTGGCCGATGAACAGACCCGGGCGATTGTCTGCGCGGCCATCCTCAACTACAGCCAGGGCAAGTCCGGCATTCATCGCCGGGTGGTCGAAGCCCTGCTGGCGCTGCTCAATCGTGGCATCACCCCGCAAGTGCCCTCCCAGGGTTCGGTGGGCTACCTGACCCACATGGCCCATATCAGCATCGCGTTGTTGGGGGTTGGCAATGTCAGCTATCGCGGGCAAGTCGTGTCGGCGCAACAGGCCTTGGCTGCCGAAGGCTTGCAACCGGTGCAACTGGGGGCCAAGGACGGTTTGTGCCTGGTCAACGGCACGCCGTGCATGACCGGCCTCAGTTGCCTGGCCTTGGCCGATGCAACACGCCTGCTGCAATGGGCCGACGTGATCGGCGCCATGAGTTTCGAGGCCCAGCGCGGACAGATCGCCGCGTTCGATGCCCAGATCATCGCCCTCAAGCCGCACCCCGGCATGCAACAGGTTGGCGTCAACTTGCGAGCGTTGCTGGACGGCAGCGAAGTCATCGCGTCGAGCCTGGGCATTCGCACCCAGGATGCCTTGAGCATCCGCTCGATTCCCCAGGTTCACGGCGCCGCTCGGGATCAGTTGGCGCATGCCCGGCAACAGATCGAAACCGAACTCAACGCCACCACCGATAACCCGCTGTTGCTGGGCACGCCGGAAAACTTCCGGGTCATGTCCCAGGCCAATCCCCACGGCCAGTCGGTGGCCTTGGCGGCGGATCTGCTGGCGATTGCCATGGCCGAAATCGGCTCTATCGCCGAGCGCCGTCTCGATCGCTTGATCAACCCCCACGTCAGCGGCTTGCCGGCGTTCCTGGTGGCCAACCCCGGGGTGAACTCGGGGATGATGATCGTGCAATACGTCGCGGCCTCGCTGTGTGCGGAAAATCGTCAACTGGCGCAACCGGCGGTGCTCGACAACTTCGTCACCTCGGGCCTGCAGGAAGATCACCTGAGCATGGGCACCAACGCCGCCCTGAAGCTGCACCGGGCGCTGGAAAACTGCACGCAGATCCTTGCCATCGAGTACCTGCTGGCCGCCCAGGCTTTTGAATTCCTCAAGACGCAACGCTTCGGTGCCGGCACCGACGTTGCCTGGAAATTGCTGCGCGAGCATGTGCCGGCCTACGATCAGGATCGCTGGCTGGCGCCGGACATCGCCAGCGCCGCCGCCCTGCTTAAAGATCCAGCCGTGCTGCACGACGCTTTACCGAATTTGAACTGATCAAAAAACCGCCAACGTGCCAAGGCACCGACTGCCCATAAAGCATCGCCCAAAAAGCGACGGTGACGGATAACGGAACATTCCGGAGCGATTGGCGGGTGAATAAAAACACTCTCAAAAGGAGCAAGAAATGACTGCCTTAAACCTGATTCCCGGCCAATTGAGCCTGGCTCAATTGCGTGACATCTATCAGCAACCCGTGACCCTGAGCCTCGACGCCAGCGCGTCGGCGCAGATCGAGGCCAGCGTTGCCTGCGTTGAGCAGATCCTGGCCGAGAACCGTACCGCCTACGGCATCAACACTGGTTTTGGTCTGCTGGCCTCGACCCGCATCGCCAGTGAAGACCTGGAAAACCTGCAACGCTCCCTGGTGCTGTCCCATGCCGCCGGCGTGGGCGAGCCGATCAGCGATGCGCTGGTGCGGTTGGTGATGGTGCTCAAGGTCAATAGTCTGAGCCGGGGCTTTTCCGGTATCCGCAGGCAGGTGATCGATGCGCTGATTGCCCTGATCAATGCTGAGGTCTATCCGCATATTCCGCTTAAAGGTTCGGTCGGTGCGTCCGGCGATCTGGCGCCGCTGGCCCACATGTCCCTGGTGCTGCTGGGCGAAGGCAAGGCCCGTTACAAAGGCGAATGGCTGCCGGCTGTGGAGGCGCTGAAAGTGGCCGGCCTGGCGCCATTGACGCTGGCGGCGAAAGAAGGTTTGGCGCTGCTCAACGGCACTCAAGTGTCCACCGCGTTTGCCTTGCGTGGTCTGTTCGAAGGTGAAGATCTGTTCGCTGCGGCCCTGTCCCTGGGCAGCCTGACGGTGGAAGCCGTGCTCGGTTCCCGCTCGCCATTCGATGCGCGTATTCACGCCGCGCGCGGCCAGAAAGGTCAGATCGATGCCGCCGCCGCTTATCGCGATCTGCTGGGCGAGCGCAGCGAAGTCTCCGCGTCCCACCAGAATTGCGACAAGGTCCAGGACCCGTACTCCCTGCGCTGTCAGCCACAAGTGATGGGCGCCTGCCTGACCCAGTTCCGCCAGGCCGCTGAGGTGCTGGTGATCGAAGCCAACGCCGTGTCGGACAACCCGCTGGTATTCGCCGCCGAGGGCGACGTGATTTCCGGTGGCAACTTCCACGCCGAACCGGTGGCCATGGCCGCTGACAACATGGCCCTGGCGATCGCCGAAATCGGTTCCCTGAGTGAGCGGCGTATTTCGCTGATGATGGACAAGCACATGTCGCAACTGCCGCCATTTCTGGTGGCCAATGGCGGGGTGAACTCCGGCTTCATGATCGCCCAGGTCACGGCCGCCGCTTTGGCCAGTGAGAACAAGGCGTTGTCCCATCCCCATTCGGTGGACAGCCTGCCGACTTCGGCCAACCAGGAAGACCATGTGTCCATGGCCCCCGCCGCCGGTAAGCGGCTGTGGGAAATGGCCGAGAACACCCGGGGGATTTTGGCGGTGGAATGGTTGGCGGCGTGCCAGGGGCTGGATCTGCGCGGTGGTTTGAAGACCTCCGCGAAGCTGGAACAGGCTCGCAGCCTGTTGCGCGCAGAAGTGCCGTTCTATGAAAAAGACCGGTTCTTCGCGCCGGACATCAATGCGGCCAGTGAGTTGCTGGCCAGTCGTTGCCTGAACGAGCTGGTCACGGCGCAGTTGCTGCCGAGCCTGTAAGGACCTCATCGCGAGCAGGTACAGATGATGTTTGATCAGCTTCGATACCTGTGGGAGCGGGCTTGCTCGCGAAAGCGGTGGGTCAGTTTGCATCAATGTCGAATGTGCCGCCGTCTTCGCGAGCAAGCCCGCTCCCACAGGGGCTGCGCAGTCCTTGTGGGAGCGAGCCTGCTCGCGATTCGATCTTCAGTAATTCGAGGAAACCGGGATGAAAACCCTCTGGCAAAACTGCCACGCCGCCACCATGGCCCAGGGCGTCTACTCGATCATCGAGGACGCCGCCATCGTCACCCACGGCGAGCTCATTCAATGGATCGGCCCGCGCGCCGAGCTACCGGCCGGTGACTACCCGGCCGTCAACAATCTCAACGGCGCCTGGGTCACTCCGGGGCTGATCGACTGCCACACCCACACGGTGTTCGGCGGTAACCGCAGCGGTGAATTTGAACAGCGTCTGCAGGGCGTCAGTTATGCCGAGATTGCAGCGGCCGGCGGCGGTATTGCCAGCACCGTGCGCGCTACCCGCGCCGCCAGTGAAGACGAGCTGTTCACCAGCGCCGCCAAACGCCTGAAAAGCCTGATGCGTGACGGCGTGACCACGGTGGAAATCAAGTCCGGCTACGGCCTGGACCTGGCCAGCGAACGCAAGATCCTGCGGGTTATCCGTCGTCTCGGTGAACAACTGCCGGTCAGCGTGCGTAGCACCTGCCTGGCGGCCCACGCCTTGCCGCCGGAATACGCTGACCGTGCCGATGACTACATCGAGCACATCTGCACCGAAATGCTTCCGGCCCTGGCCGCCGAAGGGTTGGTGGATGCGGTGGATGCCTTTTGTGAGTACCTGGCATTTTCCCCGGCACAGGTCGAACGGGTGTTTATCACTGCCCAACAACTGGGCCTGCCGGTGAAGCTGCACGCCGAACAATTGTCGTCGCTGCACGGTTCCAGCCTGGCGGCTCGTTATCAGGCGCTGTCGGCCGATCATCTGGAATTCATGACCGAGGACGACGCCAGGGCCATGGCCGAATCCGGCACGGTGGCGGTGCTGCTGCCGGGGGCGTTTTATTTCCTGCGCGAAACCCAGTTGCCGCCCATGGACGCGCTGCGCAAGCATGGCGTGAAGATCGCCGTGGCCAGCGACCTCAACCCTGGCACGTCGCCAGCGCTGTCGTTGCGCTTGATGTTGAACATGGCCTGCACCTGCTTTCGCATGACCCCTGAAGAGGCCCTGGCTGGGGCGACCCTTCATGCGGCCAGGGCCCTGGGCATGGCCGACACCCACGGTTCGCTGGAGATCGGCAAAGTGGCGGATTTTGTCGCCTGGCACATCGACCGCCCGGCTGACCTGTCGTACTGGCTCGGTGGCGATCTGGAAAAACGCGTCGTGCGTCACGGCGTGGAAATCGATTAAGGAGAACGGTTGTGGAGAAGGTCCTGAATTTCAAGCAAGGGCGCGTGCCGCTATTGATCAGCATGCCCCACGCCGGCCTGCGTCTGACCCCGGCGGTGCAGGCGGGTTTGATCCCCGAGGCCCAAAGCCTGCCGGACACCGACTGGCATATTCCTAAGCTTTACGAGTTCGCCGCCGACCTGGGCGCCAGCACCCTGGCCGCTGAGTATTCACGGTTCGTGATCGATCTGAACCGCCCCGACGATGACAAGCCGATGTACGTCGGCGCCACCACCGGTTTGTATCCTTCGATCCTGTTCGATGGCATACCGTTGTTTCGCCAGGGGCTGGAGCCGTCCGCCGCGGAGCGGGCGACTTATCTGCAACAGATCTGGGTGCCTTACCACCAGGCCCTGCGACAGGAACTGGCGCGGCTCAAGGCCGAATTCGGCTATGCCTTGTTGTTCGACGCCCACTCGATCCGCTCGGTGATCCCACACCTGTTCGACGGCAAGTTACCGGACTTCAACCTCGGTACCTTCAACGGCGCCAGTTGTGCCCCGGCGCTGGCCCACCAGCTCGAAGCCATCTGCGCCCGCCACGGCGAGTTCACCCACGTCCTCAACGGGCGCTTCAAGGGCGGACACATCACCCGGCACTATGGCAACCCGGCCGAGGACATCCACGCGGTGCAACTGGAACTGTGCCAGAGCACCTACATGGAAGAGTTCGAACCGTTCAACTACCGTGCGGATCTGGCGGAACCGACCCAGGTGGTGCTCAGGGAGTTGCTGGAAGGCTTGTTGGCGTGGGGGCGGCAGGCCTACAAACAATAAACTCTTGCGCGATTCCTCTGTGGCGAGGGGATTTATCCCCGCTGGGTCGCGAAGCGGCCCCACAAATGGATGATCTACACCGGCTCTACAAGGTGCCTTCAGGTTTTGGGACTGCTGCGCAGTCCAGCGGGGATAAATCCCCTCGCCACAGGATTGTGTTTGCCTTGAGTCTCGCAGAGGAACGGTCGCCACCGTGCAAAACCGAGTCGCCACAGGTCACCTTCACCCCGTCGACGCTGCGTAATGTTCCGGTCACGGTGCACGAAGACACCGGCCTACAATAATCCGCTGCCGCACGAGACCTCCCCGATGAAAAGACTGTTCAAACGCTGTCTGTCGATCCTCTGCGGTACCGCCATCTTGAGCAGCGGGGCAATGGCCGCAGAGCCTGCGTCCTGCCAGACCGTGCGCATGGGCGTGGTCAACTGGACCGACGTGATCGCCACCAGTGGCATGGCTGATGTGTTGCTCACGGGGCTGGGTTATGAAAGCAAACAGACCAGCGCCGTGCAGCAGATCATCTTCGCCGGCATCCGTGACAAGCGCCTCGATATTTTCCTGGGCTACTGGAAACCGGCGATGGACAACAACATCGCTCCGTTCCTGGCGGCCAACCAGGTGAGGGTTCTCGACCAGCCGAGCCTGGCCGATGCCCAGGCCACGCTGGCGGTGCCGGACTACGTGGCTGCAGCGGGCCTCAAGACTTTCGCTGACATCGCCCGCTTCAAGGATCAGCTCGGCGGGAAAATCTACGGCATCGAGCCGGGCAGCGGCGCCAACACCACCATCAAGACCATGATTGAAACCAATCACTTTGGCCTCAAGGACTTCAAGCTGATCGAGTCCGGGGAGGCCGGGATGCTGGCCGCGGTGCAACGGGCGGTGAACCGCAAGGAGTTCGTGGTGTTCGTCGGCTGGACCCCGCACCCGATGAACATCAATATGAACATCACTTACCTGACAGGCAGCGAAGACGTCTACGGCCCGAACGAAGGCGCCGCGACGGTCTCCACCGTGACCGCGCCGGACTACGCCCAGCGCTGCCCGAATGTGAGCCGGTTGCTGGATAACCTGACATTTACCGCGGCTCAGGAAAGCCAGCTGATGGTGCCGATCATGGCGCGCAAGACGCCTCAGGAAGTTGCTCGACAATGGTTGCGCGAGCATCCTGAGGATTTGCAGCGGTGGCTGGCAGGTGTCACCAGCTTCGACGGCAAGGATGGCGTGGCGGCGGTGCAGGCCAGTCTCAAAAAATGATGGTTACCTATTGTGGCGAGGGGATTTATCCCCGTTGGGGGGCGAAGCGCCCCCAAACGATTAGCAGTCTGCCTGGCGCACCGCGGCATCAACATTAAGGGCTGCTTCGCAGCCCAGCGGGGATAAATCCCCTCGCCACAGGTTGCGCACCACCCAAGGATATATTTGGTTGTCACCTACCATGGCTTATCCACTCTCCAAGGCAATGTCCGCCTTCATCGACAAAACCCTGAGCTTCAACAGCCCGGACACCAGCCTCTCCAGCCAGCGCCAGGCCTACAGCCAAATGTGCCAGGCGTTCACCCCGCCGTGCCCGGAAGCGCTGGCAGTCAAGGATTTCGAGCTGGCCGGCGTGGCCGTGCGGGCTTATTGCCCCCGAAGCGCGCCGCCGTCCGAAGGCTGGCCATGCATCCTTTATCTGCACGGTGGTGGCTGGGTAGTGGGCGATCTGGACTCCCACGACTTCATCTGCATGGAACTGGCCGCGACCCTCGGCGTGCTGGTGCTGGCGGTGGATTATCGGCTGGCGCCGGAGCATCCGTTCCCGGCCGGTTTCCAAGATTGCATCGCCGTGTGGCGCCATCTGGCGGTCGCTCCTTTCGTCATCGACCCTCGCCGTCGAATGGTGGTCGGTGACAGCGCCGGAGGCAACCTTGCCGCCGCGGTATGCCTGGCCTTGCGCGATGCCGGGCAAGCGCTGCCACGGGCGCAGGTACTGATTTACCCGGCCCTCGGTGGCTGCGCGCACCTGCCTTCACGCCATGAATGTGCCGACGCGCCGCTGTTGAGCAGCCGCGACCTGGATGAGTACCGCGCGCTCTACCTGGGTGGCGTGCAACCCTCCTGCTACGCCATGCCGTTGCTCGCCGATGACCTGGGCGGCCTGCCGCCAGCGCTGGTCGTCGTGGCGCAATGGGACCCGTTGCGCGACGACGGTGTCCTTTATAGCGAGCGGCTGAACATCGCCGGGGTGAGCTCTTCCTTGTATGTCGGCGAGGGCCTGGTCCATGGTTGCCTGCGGGGCCGAGGGCTGGTGCCGGAGGTCGATCAGATGTATCGCACACTGCTGGCGTATGTGGCTGACACGCTTTGACTGCGCAGGGGACATGCTCATTCGGGTAATTCGGGTTTATGATGCCGGACGGCAGATTAAATAGAAGTCCCCCCAGGGATGACTCGACCCCTTACGGAGCGCGCAATGCAGACTTTGTACCCGCAGATCAAACCTCATGCCCGGCACGATCTGGCTGTCGATGACACCCACACGCTCTATGTCGATGAAAGCGGTTCCCCGGAAGGCCTGCCGGTGGTGTTCATTCACGGTGGCCCGGGCGCCGGTTGCGATGCGCAGAGCCGCCGCTACTTCGATCCGAACCTGTACCGCATCGTCACCTTCGACCAGCGCGGCTGTGGCCGCTCCACCCCTCATGCCAGCCTTGAAAACAACACCACCTGGGACCTGGTCGAAGACCTGGAGCGCATCCGCAAACATCTGGGCATCGAAAAATGGGTGCTGTTTGGCGGCTCCTGGGGCTCGACCCTGGCCTTGGCTTACGCCCAGACTCATCCCGAGCGGGTACACGGTCTGATTCTGCGTGGGATCTTTCTCTGCCGTCCGCAGGAAATCGAGTGGTTCTACCAGGCCGGCGCCAGTCGCCTGTTCCCCGATTACTGGCAGGACTACATCGCGCCGATCCCTCTGGACGAACGCGATGACCTGCTCGGCGCCTTCCACAAACGCCTGACGGGCAATGACCAGATCGCCCAGATGCACGCGGCCAAGGCCTGGTCCACCTGGGAGGGCCGCACCGCGACCCTGCGCCCGAACCCGCTGGTGGTTGATCGCTTCTCCGAGCCGCAGCGTGCGTTGTCGATTGCCCGGATCGAATGCCACTACTTCACCAACAATGCTTTCCTCGAGCCCAACCAGTTGATCCGCGACATGGGCAAGATCGCCCATCTGCCGGGCGTCATCGTGCATGGTCGCTACGACGTGATCTGCCCGCTGGACAATGCCTGGGAGCTGCACCAGAACTGGCCCAACAGCGAGCTGCAGGTTATTCGCGATGCCGGTCACGCCGCCTCGGAGCCGGGCATCACCGACGCGCTGGTGCGCGCCGCCGCACAAATGGCCCGGCGCCTGCTTGACCTGCCGCCCGAAGAAGCATGAAGGGGTTGTTGCAACGGGTTCGCGGCGCTCGCGTCGAGGTCGCGGGAGAGGTCGTTGGGGCCGTGGATCAGGGCTTGCTGGTCCTGGTGGCCATCGAGCCCGACGACACCCAGGCCAGCGCCGACAAATTGCTGCACAAATTGTTGAACTATCGGGTGTTCAGCGACACCGAAGGCAAAATGAACCTGTCCCTGATGGATGTCGGTGGCGGGCTGTTGCTGGTGTCGCAATTCACGCTGGCGGCGGACACCCAAAGTGGCTTGCGCCCAAGCTTTTCCAGCGCCGCGCCGCCGGCTTTGGGCGAAACATTATTCAACTATCTGGTCCGTCAGGCGAAACAGGTGCATGGCACTGTGGCATCAGGTAGATTCGGCGCCGACATGCAGGTGCATCTGGTCAACGACGGCCCGGTAACCTTCCTGTTACAGGTCTGAAAGCGTTTGAAACATCTTTTCGGTTCTGTTTCGAGGCAAAACAGGGAGTTTTCTCGATAAATACTTTGTTACCCCTGATGCGTTGTCACGCGGGCTACTAGATAATCGCGCGCTACGGGGGACCAGCGTTCGCTGGTCCATTTGACTTAGGTAGAGACTTGTCCTGGGCCGTTTGGGGAATCATTTTGTCCCATCGGAGTCGGAACAATGCTCGCCAACTTGGCAAGAGTGGCCTGCAGGTGCGGTTTTTCAATGCCGTTACCGTGCAGATACTTTATCTGGCCGTTGGTTTTTTGATCTGTTTTCGGCGAGGGTTGCTCGTGATTGTTAGTCCCTGTAATGCACCAAAAATGACTGCCAAACGGTTTAGAAACGCTCTGGTAGCGGGCTCGGCCCTGCTGTGTCTGTTCGGCGCGGGCCAACTGTGGGCATTCAGCCTGGATGATGTATCGGCGAAAGCTCAAGAACTGGCCGGGCAAAAATTCGAAGCCCCGCGCAGCAATCTGCCGAACGAATTCCGCGAAATGAAATTCGCCGACTATCAAAAAATCCGTTTCCGCACCGAAAAAGCCGAGTGGGCCGACCAGAAGACGCCGTTCAGGCTGTCCTTCTATCACCAAGGCATGCATTTCGACACACCGGTGAAGATCAACGAGATCACTGCGACCACCGTCGATGAGATCAAGTACGACCCGACGCGCTTCGATTTCGGCGACGTCCAGTTCGATCCAAAATCCACTGAGAAACTGGGCTACGCGGGTTTCCGTGTGCTGTACCCGATCAACAAGGCCGACAAGCAAGACGAAATCATGACCATGCTGGGCGCGAGTTATTTCCGCGTCATCGGCAAGGGTCAGGTTTATGGCTTGTCCGCCCGTGGCCTGGCCATCGACACCGCACTGCCGTCCGGGGAAGAGTTTCCGCGCTTTCGCGAGTTCTGGATCCAGCGTCCGAGGCCGACCGATAAGCATCTGGTGATCTTCGCCCTGCTGGATTCGCCACGGGCTACCGGCGCCTATCGCATGATCCTGCGTCCGGGCACCGACACCGTCGTCGACGTGAAGTCGCGCGTGTTCCTGCGAGATCGCGTCACCAAGCTGGGCATTGCTCCGTTGACCAGCATGTTCCTGTTCGGCGCCAACCAGCCGTCCAAGATCCTGAACTATCGTCGAGAGCTGCACGACTCCAGCGGCCTGTCGATCCATGCCGGCAACGGCGAGTGGATCTGGCGCCCGTTGAACAACCCGAAACACCTGGCCGTAAGCAACTTCTCGGTGGAAAACCCGCGTGGTTTCGGCCTGCTGCAGCGCGGTCGTGACTTCAGCCACTACGAAGACCTCGATGACCGCTACGACAAGCGTCCAAGTGCCTGGATCGAACCGAAAGGCGATTGGGGCAAGGGCTCCGTCGACCTGGTTGAAATTCCGACCGCTGACGAAACCAACGACAACATCGTGGCGTTCTGGAGCCCGGAAAAACTGCCTGAGCCGGGACAGCCGCTGGACTTCGCCTACCGTCTGCACTGGACCCTCGACGAAGCCAACCTGCATTCGCCGGACAGCGCCTGGGTCAAGCAGACCCTGCGTTCGACCGGTGACGTGAAGCAGTCCAACCTGATCCGTCAGCCGGACGGCAGCGTGGCTTATCTGGTGGATTTCGAAGGTCCTTCCCTGCAAGCCCTGCCGGAAGACGCCGAAGTGCGTAGTCAGGTGAGCGTCGGTGAAAACGGTGAGATCGTCGAGAATAATGTGCGCTACAACCCTGAAACCAAGGGCTGGCGCCTGACCCTGCGACTGAAGATCAAAGACCCGAAACAGTCCACTGAAATGCGCGCCGCGCTGGTGCGTCCGCTGGTTCCGGTTGAAGCGCCGGCGGCGTCCCATGCGGTAACCACGACCCTTGCCAAGGCTGACAAGGTCGCCAGGCAGCAGAGCGATAAAGAAACCGCCAAAGAAAAAGAGCAGGAAAAAGAAACCAAGGCCGATAACGCGTCCACTGCCGCTGAGTCGACCCCAACCCCGCAGGAACCGGAGCCGACTGAACAAGTCCTGACCGAGACCTGGAGCTATCAGTTGCCAGCCGATGAGTAATACTCCAGTACAGCCAGAGACACTCAGCGAGTACCTGGCCCATTTACCGATGACCGACGCGCAGCGTGCCGAGTTGGCAGGCTGCAAGTCCTTCAGCCAGTTGCACGAGCGCTTGTCGTCGTCGACCTTCGATGCACCCACCGAGGCGGCGCAAGCCTCGGTGGGCCGTCGGCTGACCCTGAGCACTGCCGAAGAACTCGAAGACGCCGAAATGCTGGCGCTCGACGCCAGCGGGCGTGTCTGCCTCAAAGCCACGCCGCCGATTCGTCGGACCAAGGTTGTTCCGGAGCCGTGGCGCACCAATATCCTGGTGCGCGCCTGGCGTCGTCTGACAGGTCGCACCAACCCGCCAAAGCCGCCCAAGGATGAGCGCGTTTTGCCGCACGCTCGCTGGCGCACCGTGGGTTCGATCCGTCGCTATATCCTGCTGATATTGATGCTCGGCCAGACCATCGTCGCCGGCTGGTACATGAAGGGCATCATGCCGTACCAGGGCTGGTCGTTGGTGGACCTGGACGAAGTCCTGCACCAGCCGCTGTTGCAGACCGCCACCCAGGTACTGCCTTATGCATTGCAGACCAGCATCCTGATTCTGTTCGGGATCCTGTTCTGCTGGGTATCGGCCGGTTTCTGGACGGCGCTGATGGGGTTTCTCGAGCTGCTCACCGGGCACGACAAGTACCGCATCTCCGGTGCAAGTGCCGGCAACGAGCCGATTCCCAAGGACGCCCGCACCGCGTTGGTGATGCCGATCTGCAACGAGGACGTGCCGCGCGTGTTCGCCGGTTTGCGCGCCACGTTCGAGTCGGTGGCGGCCACCGGGGACCTGGATCGTTTCGACTTCTTCGTACTCAGCGACAGTAACGAAACCGATATCTGCGTCGCCGAGCAACAGGCCTGGCTGGATGTCTGCCGTGAGGCCTCAGGCTTCGGCAAGATTTTCTATCGTCGTCGTCGCCGTCGTGTAAAACGCAAGAGCGGTAACCTCGACGACTTCTGCCGTCGCTGGGGCAGTGACTACAAGTACATGGTCGTGCTCGACGCCGACAGCGTCATGAGCGGCGAGTGCCTGACCAGCCTGGTGCGCCTGATGGAAGCCACGCCGGATGCCGGCATCATCCAGACCGCGCCACGCGCCTCGGGCATGGACACGCTGTATGCGCGCATGCAGCAGTTCGCTACCCGGGTGTACGGTCCGCTGTTCACCGCCGGCCTGCACTTCTGGCAATTGGGGGAATCCCATTACTGGGGCCACAACGCAATCATCCGCATGAAGCCGTTCATCGAGCACTGCGCCCTGGCGCCGTTGCCCGGTAAAGGGGCGTTCGCCGGTGCCATCCTGTCCCACGACTTCGTTGAAGCCGCGCTGATGCGCCGGGCCGGCTGGGGCGTCTGGATTGCCTACGACTTGCCGGGCAGCTACGAAGAGTTGCCGCCGAACCTGTTGGACGAGCTCAAGCGTGACCGCCGCTGGTGCCACGGTAACCTGATGAACTTCCGGCTGTTCCTGGTCAAGGGCATGCACCCGGTGCACCGCGCGGTATTCCTGACCGGCGTGATGTCCTACCTGTCGGCACCGCTGTGGTTCTTCTTCCTGGTGCTATCCACCGCGTTGCTGGCGGTGAACACGCTGATGGAGCCGCAATACTTCCTCGAGCCACGCCAGTTGTATCCGTTGTGGCCGCAGTGGCATCCGGAAAAAGCCATCGCGCTGTTCTCCACCACCATCGTGTTGCTGTTCCTGCCCAAGCTGCTGAGCATCATCCTGATCTGGGCCAAAGGCGCGAAAGAGTTCGGTGGCAAGTTCAAGGTAACGATGTCGATGCTGCTGGAGATGCTGTTCTCCATGCTGCTGGCGCCGGTGCGGATGATTTTCCACACGCGCTTCGTGCTCGCCGCCTTCCTGGGTTGGGCCGCTACCTGGAACTCGCCCAAACGTGACGACGACTCCACGCCCTGGAGCGAAGCCGTCAAGCGCCACGGCCCGCAAACCTTGCTGGGCTTCTTTTGGGCCTTGCTGGTGATCTGGCTGAACCCGAGCTTTTTGTGGTGGCTGGTGCCGATCGTCGGTTCGCTGATGCTGTCGATTCCGGTGTCGGTGATCTCCAGCCGTGTGGGCCTGGGTTTGAAGTCTCGCGATGAAAGCCTGTTCCTGATCCCTGAGGAATACGCACCGCCACAGGAACTGCTGTCGACCGACCAGTACACCCATGAAAACCGTTGGCATGCGTTGAACGACGGTTTCATCCGCGCGGTGGTCGATCCGCAACAGAACGCCCTGGCCTTTGCACTGGCCACATCGCGTCACGGCCAGGCCGAGCCGATCGAATGGCTGCGAATCGAACGTGTTCGTCACGCCCTCAAGGTTGGTCCGGCGGGTCTGAACAACAGCGAGCGACTGGCGCTGCTGAGCGATCCGGTGGCCTTGTCCCGCCTGCATGAGCAGGTCTGGAGCGAGGGACATGCCGAATGGCTGGCGGCGTGGCGCGAATCGGTCAAGGCCGATCCTCATGCGCCGCTGCTGCCGCTTCAGCCCATAAGCGTACAGCCTCAACTGGCCTGATACACAAAAAGCCCCGCTTCTGGAAGGAAGCGGGGCTTTTTGTTGGGTGCAATTTGAGTTTTTGAACACAGTCCGTGGCAAGGTCAGGATTGTGTATTGACGTTGTCCAAGGCTCGGTTTGCCAATATGCCACTCAGCTCGATCAGTTGCAGAATGCCAAGGGCAACATGGCGCCGTGAGCCTTTCAGGTCGAACGCAAGGTCGCTGATCATGGCGTCGGCTGATGCCAGGTTTTCGCTGAGATTGGCCAAAAGGCTTTCGGTGTCGATGCCGTCGACGACGGTGAATAGCTGGCTTGGTGGCTGTTTGTCTTTGGGTGTGATTTGTTTGGGTTTTAGGTAGTAATCGAGCGTGCGATCAGTGGCTTCTTGAAGTTTCTTGGGATCGGTTTCTGGTTCTGGCGGGTTGGGTGTGACCTTGTACATGGTTGACGCTCCTTGATTGATGGAGCCGCCAGACATCGCTGCTAAACGAAAAGGGTGGCGGCAGTACGCGGGTTAGCAGACCAGGAATCAAGGAACCCGGCGCACCGAAGTGCCCCACGCACAGCCGCCATAGAGCGGACCTGCGTGCCTTGATATTGTGCCGAGCTGCTAAACCCGATCGCTGAACTGACAGCGACCCGCAAACATTAGAACCCAGGGCCAAGGCGCACAAGCCGGCGGATTCTGGCGTAGTTGTAGGCAATGGTGCAAGGCTCCGTAGCCTTGGGATGACGGCATGTAGGAATAGGCCATGGCCCAGCGCGGCTATCCCGGCATCCATGCCGGGATGCCCACTGCGCAATACCTGCGTTCGGCCAGCGTGGTTAACGGGGCGCCGAGATCAACGTCCACCGCGAGGCGGCCTGATAGCCGACCTGCCTCTTCCGGTTGTACCCCGATCCAACCGTGGGAGCGGGCTTGCTCGCGATGAAGCCGTGATCTCCAACATCTGTATCGACGGTGACAACGCCTTCGCGAGCAAGCCCGCTCCCACAGGAGGAACGCGGTCCCCATCAAGAACCAGGTTGGCTATCAGGCCGCCTCGCGGTGGACGTTGATCTGGGGCTGTGCTTTTTGGACAGGTAATCAGCGATGAACATCACTTTAAGGTCCATAGGTTTCAGCTCTCTCCAGGGCATGGTCAGATCCTCGCGAAATCGACCATGCCAGTTAAAAACTGTTACCTATGTGCGTGAACTGATTTGTAACCCATGTGGGTGAGTCATACCCCAAGTTAAACCCGGAACCGCCCCACCAACGTCTGCAAATGAACCCCCAACCGCGCCAGCTCAGCACTCGAAGCGGCCGTCTCTTCACTGGACGACGCCGTCTGCTCCGACACATCGCGCACATTCAGCACGCTGCGGTTGATCTCTTCGGCCACGGCACTCTGTTGCTCGGCTGCAGCGGCGATCTGCTGGTTCATCGACTGAATGGCCGAGACCGTGCGGGTGATGTTTTCCAGTGATCCACCCGCGCGACGGGTCAGTTCGACGCTGTTATCGGTCAGACTGCGGCTGTTGTCCATGATGGTCGCGACCTGTTCGGTGCCCGACTGCAGGCCGACGATCAGTTCTTCGATTTCTTCGGTGGACTTCTGGGTGCGCTGGGCCAGGCTGCGGACCTCGTCGGCCACCACCGCGAAACCCCGTCCGGCTTCGCCCGCACGGGCCGCTTCGATGGCCGCGTTGAGGGCCAGCAGGTTGGTTTGCTGGGCCACGGACTTGATCACGTCCAGCACGCTGCCGATCTTGTCGCTCTCACGCTTGAGGTCGCCCATCGCTGCGGTAGAGTTGCCCACTTCGAGGGCCAGGCGTTCGATCTGGGCGATGGCTTCACCGACGACTTTTTCACCTTCGCGAGCTTGCTGGTCAGCCGCAACGGCTGCTTCTGAAGCCTCCTCGGCATTGCGCGCCACTTCCTGCACGGTGGCGGTCATTTCGTGCATGGCGGTGGCAACCTGGTCGGTTTCGACTTTCTGGCTGTTGACCCCGGCGCTGGTCTGTTCGGTCACGGCCGAAAGTTGTTCGGCGGCGCTGGCGATTTGCGTAACGCCGTCGCTGATGCCGCCGATCAATTGCCGCAGGCCC
This sequence comes from Pseudomonas halotolerans, assembly GCF_039581215.1. Lineage (NCBI taxonomy): Bacteria > Pseudomonadati > Pseudomonadota > Gammaproteobacteria > Pseudomonadales > Pseudomonadaceae > Pseudomonas > Pseudomonas halotolerans. The sequence goes on along the minus strand of NZ_JBCNTJ010000006.1, from coordinate 251,536 downwards.
ACGGTCATGCTCTGCATGGCGCGCTGTAGCTGGCCCAGTTCGTCGCGCCGCTCGGAGGTGAGGTTGTGGGTCAGGTCACCCGCGGCAACGCGCTCGGCGACTTTGAGGGTCTGGTCCAGTGGGCCGACGATCTGCCGGGTGATGACCAATGCGGCGATCACGCCGAACAACATGGCCAGCACGGCAGCGGATACCAGGACTGTCTTGGCCTTGGCGGCGTCGTGGTCGCGCACGGCGGTCTGGGACACGGTCAGGCTTTTGCTGGACTCCAGCAATACTTCGCCTTGCTCGGTCATGCGCTTGAGCGCAGCGGCGGTATCAAGCTGGGAGTCGCGGAACTGGCCGACTGCGGCACGGTAGGCGTTGATCGAATCGCTGGCCTGCTGCAGGTTGGCGGAATGCTCCTCAGGCAACTGGGCCGGCAGGCGAGCGAGCAGTTTGAGGGCGTCGGTAACGGCGTCAAGAGCCGGTTGCTGGGCTTCGCTCTTGCCGCTGTAGGTGTAGCCACGAACCTGGTAACGCGCTTGCTGGATCGCCTTGCTCAGGGAAACCACGTTGTTGAACTGAGCGATGTCCTCGCTTTGCAGCATCGCTTTTTCAACTTCGGCGACGCGGGCCACGGCATTGTCGGCACTGGCGCCGAGTTTGCTGCGGGCATCTTCGCGGCTGACGGTGGCATTGGCCATCTCGGCGAAGGCGCTCTTGTACTCGGCCACTGCGGCCAGTTGTTTGTCGATCAGCGCCACGTCGGCTGGTTGCTCGATCATCTGGCGGGCGGCAGTCAGGCCCGCCTCGAGTTTGGCGAGCAGATCGTTGACTTCCTGCGGACCGTTCTCGCCCCGCGTGGTGTAGTAGTCCAGGCGCGCCAGGCGCAGGTCCTTGCTCAATTCGTTCAGGCTGGAAATGTAGCCCAGCTTGTCGCCGCGGCTGATCACATTGCCCAGGCCGCTCCAGCCGGTGAAAGCGATCATCAAGGTTAGAAATAGCACCAGACCGAAGCCGAAGCCGAGTTTGCGATTGACGCTTACGTTTCCCAGACTCTGGGTAAGCATTCGGAACATGCTGATTTCTCCCTTGCTGCATTGAATTGGTTTTATGGGAGCTGTATCGGCTGGTTGGGAGGGATCTGTAGAAAATAGCCGTCGCGTGGTCAGCGTGCGAGGGAGCAGGCTCCCGCTCGGCTGCAGGAGCTGTCGAGTGCAGCGAGGCTGCGATCTTGTTCCGGACCGTTGAGTCGCCAGCGAACGATTAAAATCAAAAAATCGTCCGAACGCGGCCCAAGGCTTCGCCAGCTCCTACAGTCCCCTCGCCACAGGGGTCAGAACAACCGTGCGAGCAGCACGGTGACGGCGGTTTCGACGCGCAGGATACGTTCGCCCAGCTGTACCGGTTGCAGCCCGGCCTTGGCCAGCAGGTCGATCTCGTAGGGAATCCAGCCGCCTTCCGGGCCAATGGCCAGGGTTACGGGGCCTTCCGGAACTCGAGGGCAGGGAGGATGGTTTCCAGGATGACCGACCAGGCCGAGGGTGCCTTTCGCGAGGGCCGGGAGACGGTCTTCAACGAAGGGCTTGAAGCGCTTTTCGATGACGATCTCTGGCAGCACGCTGTCGCGCGCCTGCTCCAGCCCCAGGATCAGTTGTTCGCGAATGGCCTCGGGCTCCAGGAACGGGGTCTGCCAGAAGCTCTTTTCCACGCGGTAGCTGTTGACCAGCACCACGCGCGGCACGCCCATGGTGGCGACGGTCTGGAACACCCGCCGGAGCATCTTCGGTCGAGGCAGAGCCAGCACCAGTGTCAGCGGCAGCTTGGCCGGTGCAGGTTGGTCGAGTGTCACGTGCAGTTCGGCTTCGCGGGCTTCCAGGCGCAGCACCTGAGCGGTGCCCATCAGCCCGCCGATGCGCCCGACCCGCAGGCTGTCACCGACGGCGCTGCGGTGCACTTGCTGCATATGAGTCAAGCGGCGATCGCTGAGCACGACGCGGTCGGGCCCGATGAAGTCGGCCTCTTCAAGCAGCAGCAGGTTCACGCTTGGGTCGCTGGAGGCTGGTCGTTATGGTCGTCGACCGGCTGATCGTCTGTTTCTTCCCGGCGTTTGCGCACCAGGCCGCCGAACAGGATGCCGACCTCAAACAACAGCCACATCGGCACGGCCAGCAGGGTCTGGGAGAAGATGTCCGGTGGGGTCAGGATCATGCCGACCACGAAGCAGCCGATGATCACATACGGGCGGATTTTCTTCAGGTAGGCAACGTCGACGACGCCGATCCACACCAGCAGCACCACCGCCACCGGGATCTCGAACGCCACGCCGAAGGCGAAGAACAGCGTCATGACGAAATCCAGGTAGCTGGCGATGTCGGTCATCATTTCCACGCCCGCGGGAGTGGCGGCGGCAAAGAACTTGAAGATCAACGGAAATACGAAGAAGTAAGCGAAAGCCATGCCGGTGTAGAACAGCACGATGCTGGACACCAGCAGCGGCACGGCGATGCGTTTTTCATGCTTGTACAGGCCTGGCGCGATGAAGCCCCAGATCTGGTGCAGGATCACCGGGATCGCCAGAAACAACGAGACCATCATTGTCAGCTTGAGCGGCGTCAGGAACGGTGACGACACCTCGGTGGCGATCATCGTCGCACCTTCCGGCAGGTACTGGCGCAGCGGCGTAGAAACAAAGGTGTAAATCTGTTGGGTGAAGGCAAACAGCCCGGCGAAGATGACGAAAATCGCTGCCACGCAACGCAGCAGGCGCGTGCGCAACTCGGTCAGGTGCGATACCAGCGGCATTGGCTGGTCGTTTTCAGGAATATCGCTCATGGGGCTCGCGGCGGCAAAGTAGGGTCGTTAGGAACGGCTGGTGCTGCCACTGTCGGGGCGGGCTCCACGGGTTTTGCAGGTTCGGATGTCACAGGGGGCGTGTCATCCACTGGCGCCTGGGGGGCAATCGTCGGCTCGACCGCCGGCTGAACCGGTGTCGGCTCCTGCTGGGTCGGGGTGAAGATTTTTCGCGCTTCCTGCTCCAAAGACAGAATGTGTTCGTTGTGCAGTTGCCGACGAATATCGTCGGCCCCGATTTCACGTTCAACTTCCTGTTTGATCGCATTGAAGCTGCGCTTGAGTCGCCCGACCCAAAGGCCGGCGGTACGCGCAGCGCCCGGCAACCGCTCGGGGCCCAGCACCAGCAGGGCAACGAGGCCGACGAGCAGCAGTTCAGTGAAGCTGATCCCAAACATTAGTCAGTGCTCACGAGTCTTTGCGGGTCGGCTCTTCGACTTTCTGTGCCTGCACATCGATGGTGTGCGGAGCATTCACAGGTTGAGTGGCCTGTGGGTGTACCGGTTGGGTCGGCTGCGCCGGTTGAGCGGGCGTTGCCGCCGGGTCGGCCGGTTTTTCGTCGTCGTTCATGGCCTTGCGAAAGCCCTTGATCGACTCGCCAACGTCAGTGCCCAGGTTCTTGAGTTTCTTGGTGCCGAACACCAGTACCACGACCACCAGAATGACGACCCAGTGTTTCCAGTCAAAAATACCCATGTGGCTATTCCTCTTGTAAGTTGATCAGGCGGACGGACGCGAGGCTTTCTCGACGTGCCCGGACAGACCGAAGCGACGGTCCAGTTCATCCAATACAGCCTGCGGGTGCTGCCCCAGTTGGGCAAGCATGACCAGGCTATGGAACCACAGGTCGGCGGTCTCGTAGATCACGTCACTGCAGTCGCCGCTGATGGCGGCGTCCTTGGCGGCGATGATGGTCTCGACCGACTCTTCACCGACCTTTTCCAGAATCTTGTTCAAACCCTTGTGGTACAGGCTGGCGACATAGGAGCTGTCGGCCGCGGCGCCTTTGCGCTCTTCCAGCACCTGGGCCAGGCGGGTCAGGGTGTCACTCATGGGAATGTCCTGAATAAATGGCGTGCGGGTCCTTGAGCACCGGGTCGACGGTTTTCCAGTCGCCGTTCTCGAAGACGCGATAAAAGCAGCTTTGACGGCCAGTGTGGCAAGCAATCTCTCCGACTTGCTCGACCATCAGGATGATGACGTCGCCGTCGCAGTCCAGGCGCATCTCGTGCAGATGCTGCACGTGCCCGGACTCCTCACCCTTGCGCCACAGCTTGCCACGGGAACGTGACCAATAGATGGCGCGGTTCTCGGCAGCGGTCAGGGCCAGCGCTTCGCGGTTCATCCAGGCCATCATCAGCACGCGCCCGGTCTTGTGATCCTGGGCGATGGCCGGCACCAGGCCGTCCGCGTCCCATTTGATCTCGTCCTGCCAGTTTTTCATCTTGGGTCCTGGAGCAGCGGCAAGCTTTGAGCTTCAAGCTGCAAGTAAAAGCAATTCTGTGTTGTGTTGCGTTGATAGGTTCAACCCATGAACTTGCGGCTTGCAGCTTATCGCTTGTGGCTGATTCCTGCTATCGACGTACGACCAGATACAAACCAACGATGACCATGACCCCGGCGGGCCAGTGACCCAGCTGGCTCAGCGGGCCCCCGCTCGCCAGCACTGCACCACCCCCCAGGTGAGCGGCGCCGAGCAGGCGCAGGAACCAGTCGTCCTTGCGCTGCTTCCACGGTGGCGCGGGGTCGTGGGCGTGAGGTTGGGACATGCGTTCGAGCAGGTCGCGGGTCATGTTGGCCAGGTGCGGGATCTGCTCGAACTGGCTCTGCACGTTGCCCAGCAGGGTCTTGGGGCTCACGCGTTCGCGCATCCAGCGTTCGAGGAAGGGCTGGGCGGTGTTCCACAGGTCCAGGTCCGGGTACAACTGGCGACCGAGGCCTTCGATGTTCAGCAAGGTTTTCTGCAACAGTACCAGCTGCGGCTGGACCTCCATGTTGAAGCGACGCGCGGTCTGGAACAGGCGCATCAGCACCTGGCCGAATGAAATATCTTTTAACGGTTTTTCGAAGATCGGTTCGCATACCGTGCGGATCGCCGCTTCGAATTCGTTGAGCTTGGTCTCCGCCGGCACCCAGCCAGAGTCGATGTGCAGTTGCGCGACGCGGCGGTAGTCGCGCTTGAAGAAGGCGAACAGGTTGCGGGCCAGGTAGTCTTGGTCTTCAGGGGTCAGGCTGCCGACGATGCCGCAGTCGATGGCAATGTATTGCGGGCTCCACGGTTGCACGGTGCTGACGAAGATGTTGCCCGGGTGCATGTCGGCGTGGAAGAAGCTGTCGCGGAACACTTGGGTGAAGAAAATTTCCACGCCGCGTTCGGCCAGCAGTTTCATGTCGGTGCGCTGGTCGGCCAGGGTTTCCAGGTCGGTCACCTGGATGCCGTAGATGCGCTCCATCACCAACACTTTCGGACGACACCAGTCCCAATAGACTTGCGGCACGTAGAGCAGCGGCGAGCCTTCGAAGTTACGCCGCAGTTGGCTGGCGTTGGCAGCCTCGCGCAGCAGGTCGAGTTCGTCATAGATGGTTTTTTCGTAGTCCTGGACCACGTCCACCGGGTGCAACAGGCGCGCATCGGCCGACAGCCGCTCGGCGGCCCGGGCGAGGATGAACAGCCACGCCAGGTCCTGGGCAATGATCGGCTTGAGACCCGGGCGGATAACTTTCACCACCACTTCTTCGCCGCTTTTGAGCTGCGCAGCGTGAACCTGGGCCACGGAGGCCGAGGCCAACGGCTCGACGTCGAAACGGCTGAACACTTCGCTGATCTTCTTGCCCAGTTGCTCTTCGATCAGGGCCACCGACACCTTTGAATCGAACGGCGGCACGCGGTCTTGAAGCTTCATCAATTCATCGGCGATGTCTTCGGGCAGCAGATCGCGACGGGTCGAGAGGATCTGCCCGAACTTGATGAAGATCGGTCCCAGGTCCTGCAAGGCCAGGCGCAGGCGTGCACCGCGACTCAGGTCCAGCGTCCGCCGGGGAAACCAGCGCCACGGCAGCACGAAGCGTAGCGCCAGCAAAAACCAGGGCAGCGGCAGGGCGAACAGCAGGTCATCGAGGCGGTAACGAATCACGACGCGCTGGATGCGCAACAAACGGCGGACGGCAAGCAGCTTCATGCGTTATCGCTTGGTTTCAAGGGAGCGGGAAAGGCGCTCGAAACGCGCCTCGAGACGTTCCAGGTCAAGTTTGATCTGGTCCAGTTCTTTAAAGCGGGCTTCGGCTTCGCGTTGGCCTACGAGCGTACGCGATTCCTCGGCCAGGTATTCACTCAGATTCTGCCCCAGGCTGGCGAAGCCCTGGCGATACCAGCGAGTGCGGCTGCGCAGATGGCCACTGAGCAGTTGGGTGGCCACCGGGCCGAGCCAGCGGGACACTTCATATTCCCAGTCCAGCTCCAGGTCCTGGAGAATCGCCGCCAGTTCCAGCAGTACGCCGCTGTCGCCGTCGAGTTCCACGTCAGGGCCGTGCAACACGGCGGTCTTGTCCCTGCTCAGGGCCAGGTTCAGCAGGCTCGATGCCGGGGCGCGCAGGGTGCAGTGTGCCTCGGCTTCCCAGTGTGCGGCGAGCATCAGGCCTTCGTCGCTGGGCAGGATGAACAGCTGCAACGCCGGGCTGCGGCAGTCCACGGCAATCACCTTGCCGCTCAAGTGCGCCAGACGCGCAAGCGCCGTACTGTCCAGGCGCAGGACGCGATTGACGCCGAGTTCGACGCTGGCGAGCAGGCCGGTGAGCAGCATCAGGGCTTGATACCGCGGTGCAGTGCGACGATGCCCGACGTCATGTTGTGGTAGGTCACGCGATCGAAGCCGGCTTCGACCATCATCGACTTCAGGGTTTCCTGGTCCGGGTGCATGCGGATCGATTCGGCCAGGTAGCGATAGCTTTCCGAGTCGTTGGTGATCAGCTTGCCCATCAGCGGCATGAAGGCGAACGAATAGGCGTCGTAGGCCTTGGACATCAGTGCGTTGGTCGGCTTGGAGAATTCCAGCACCAGCAGGCGGCCGCCGGGCTTGAGTACGCGTAGCATCGAGCGCAGGGCGTCTTCCTTGTGGGTGACGTTGCGCAGGCCGAAGGCGATGGTGACGCAGTCGAAATGGTTGTCAGGGAAGGGCAGCTTCTCGGCGTCGGCCTGGACGAACTCGACATTGCCGGCCACACCCAGGTCCAGCAGGCGGTCACGACCGACTTTGAGCATGGACTCGTTGATGTCGGCGAGTACCACCTGACCGGTCGGCCCGACAATGTGGGAGAACTTCTTCGTCAGGTCGCCCGTGCCGCCGGCGATGTCCAGCACCCGATTGCCGCTGCGCACACCCGACAGTTCGATCGCGAAACGCTTCCACAGACGGTGCATGCCACCCGAGAGCAGATCGTTCATCAAGTCATATTTGGCGGCTACCGAGTGGAAAACCTCAGCGACTTTTTCCGCCTTCTGGCTTTCCGGCACGTTCTTGAAGCCGAAGTGGGTGGTGGGTTCGGCATCGCTGCCTTTGCGCTGATCAGTCATATCGCTGTCACCAAAAAAGAATGCGGGACATTCTAATCCCGGTGGAGGGCTTTGTCTTGGCAAGCCTGAAGGTAAGATGAGCGACCGCCGGGACGTTTTGACGCAGCCAGGGTCAGAAACGTGCAGGCAAGTCCCGATAAAACAGGAGTCATCAGATGGCCCGTATAACAGTTGAGCGTGCCCACGGCCTGGGCAAGGAAGCGGCCCGCGCGAAAGCCGACCAGTTGGCGCAGAAACTGTCCGACAGCTATGGCCTGGAGCCGCAGTGGTCGGGCGACACGCTGAAGCTCAAGCGCTCCGGGGTCAAAGGCGAGGTGCATGTGGGCGAGGACTCGATCCGCGTCGATGTGGAACTGGGCCTGTTGATGTCGGCCATGAGCGGCACGATCAAGACGGAAATTGAAAAGGCGCTGGATAAGGCGTTGGCCTGAACTTAAAAAGATCGCAGCCTGCGGCAGCTCCTACAGATGTACTCATTCCAATGTAGGAGCTGCCGCAGGCTGCGATCTTTCCCCAAGGCACCGCCGATTCATGTCAGTTGTTAGGGTGCCGTTTCTAATTATTGTCACTACTTTGTGCCTGAGCCCGACCGTGTACGGGCAGTTCCTCAAACCTGTTATCGAGTGAGGTGCACCATGGCCAAAGTTATTTTGAAGAAAAAAACCGACGTTGAATCTTCCACGCTCAGCGACGTGAAAACGTACGCGCGCAAGATCTGGCTGGCGGGCCTGGGCGCCTACACCAAGGTCGGCCAGGAAGGCAGCGAGTACTTCCAGGAGTTGGTAAAAGCCGGTGAAGTTATTGAAACCAAAGGCAAAAAGAACATTGCCGGGAAACTTGAAGCGGCCAACAGCGAACTGATTGAAGCCAAGTCGGACGTCAATACTTTCAAGGCGCGGGTTGAAGTACAACTCGATAAAGTCGAGAAGGTCTTCGACGCCCGTGTTGCAAGTGCCTTGAATCGTATCGGCATTCCGTCTAAACATGACGTTGAGGCACTCTCTGCTAAGCTCGATGAGCTGACGGCATTGCTTGAACGTGTCGCGCGTAAACATTAAGGAGAACGGGATGGCTGGCAAAAAGAACACCGAAAAAGAAGGCAGCTCGTGGGCCGGGAAGATTGAAAAGTACTCCCGCAAAATCTGGCTTGCTGGTTTAGGCGTGTACTCGAAGATTGACACTGACGGCAGCAAACTCTTCGAGTCCCTGGTTAAGGACGGCGAGAAGGCCGAAAAACTCACCAAGACGGCGGTTGGCAAACAAGTCGATGCCGCCAAGGACTCTGCCGAGTCCGCCAAGTCGCGAATAGGCGGCGTGAAAGATCGGGCGATGGGCAAATGGGACGAACTGGAAGGGGCTTTCGACAAGCGCCTGAACAGCGCGATCTCTCGCCTGGGCGTGCCGAGCCGCAATGAAGTCAAGGCGCTGCACAGCAAGGTCGACACCCTGACCAAGCAGATCGAAAAACTCACTGGCGCCAAGGTCACGCCAGTGGCGACCAAAACCGCCGCCGCCAAGCCCGCCACCAAAGCGGCAGCCAAGCCATTGGTCAAGGCCGCAGCGAAAACCGTCGCCAAGCCTGCGGCAAAAGCAGCGGCCAAACCTGCGGCGAAAACCGCAGCAGCCAAACCTGCCACCAAGGCAGCGGCCAAGCCGGTAGCCGCCAAGCCAGCGACCAAAGCAGCGGCCAAGCCCGCTGCTAAAACCGCGGCGGCCAAACCTGCTGCCAAGCCTGCGGCAAAAGCGGCGAGCAAACCCGCTGCGGCGAAAAAGCCCGCCGTGAAAAAACCGGCCGCGCCAAAAGCTGCCGCACCCAAGGCGCCAACGGCTGCCGCCAAACCGGCCACCCCTACGAGCCCCGCGAACTCCGCTTCGGCTCCGACTCCGGCCGCTACGCCGACCACCGCGCCGGCTCCATCGACGTCTACCACCCAGTCCTGATTTTGGAGGACATGCAAAAACGCCCGGCCTGAGAAGGTCGGGCGTTTTTGTTCAAGCGGTATTTCAAGGCACCACATATCCAATTGTGGGAGCGGGCTTGCTCGCGAAAGCGGTAGGTCATTCACTATTGATGTCGGCTGATCCACCGCTTTCGCGAGCAAGCCCGCTCCCACAGGTGGTTATTCGTGCTCTTCCAGATAGCGCAACGCCAGTTGCTCGGTCGCAACCTTTGCCGCCGGCGGCAGATGCGGCGCTACCAGCATCATGATCTGATAGACCACCAGCCGAACCTCACCCTCGCGGTCGAGGATGCGCTGATAGTCCAGCGAAAACAGCAGTGTCATGGTGATCTGTTCCACCAGTTGCCCCAAAGCCTGGGTGTCGCTGACCAGCATCCCCTGGGCCTTGAGCTGCGCCAGCAACGACGCCAGGGTTCGCTTCAGGGCATTGAGCAACTGGCGGATGCCCTTGGCCAGTTTCGGCAGGCGTCCGGCCAGGTTCGACAGGTCCTGAAACAGAAAACGGTATTGGGCCAGGCGTTCGACGATCAGGTGCAGGAACAGCCAATAATCTTCCGGCGCCAATTGTACATCCGCCGGTGGGTCCAGCAGCGGTGCCAGTTCGCCCTGGAAGCGCTCGAACAATCCGAGGATCAGGGGCTCCTTACCATGAAAGTGGTAATAGAGGTTGCCTGGGCTGATGCCCATTTCGTTGGCGATCTCCATGGTGGAAACGTTCGGTTCGCCCTTTTCGTTGAACAACTGCAGGGCGCATTCAAGAATGCGGTCGCGGGTTTTCATCCGGTCTTCTTAGTGATGGAAATCGTGCCACGGGCCAGAGCCTGGCCGTGGCGTGAACCTTCAGCGCACGCGCACATAGGTTCCCGGCGCCGCGTCCAGGGGCGGGTAGTTTGCGTTGCCCAGGGTCATCTGTGTTTCGCGTTGGGCGCCGGAGCGTTCCTGGACCCATCCCAGCCACGGGGCCCACCAACTGCCCTCGACGTGCTTGGCGTCGTAATACCAGGCTCGCGGGTCGCTGCTCAGTTTCGGGTTTTCAACGTAATTGGCCTTGGGGTTGCCCGGCGGGTTGAGGATGCTCTGGACGTGGCCGCTGTTGGACAGCACAAAGCGTCGTTCACCCCCCAGCAGCAACGTGGAGCGATAAACCGCATCCCATGGCGTGATGTGGTCATTGATGCCCGCCACGCTGAAGCTGTCGACCGTCACTTTGCGCAGGTCGATCGGCGTGCCGCAGACTTCCAGGCCGCCGGGGTGGGTCAGGGGGTTGTGCTTGAAAAAGTCCAGCAGGTCGCCGTGGAAAGCTGCCGGCAGTCGGGTGCAGTCGTTGTTCCAGTAGAGGATGTCGAACGCTGGTGGCTCCTTGCCCAGCAGGTAGTTATTGATGAAGTAAGTCCAGATCAGGTCGTTGGGGCGCATCCAGGCAAACACCCGGGCCATGTCGCGGCCATCAAGGATGCCTTTCTGGTAGGAACGGCGCTTGGCGGCTTCCAGGGTTTGTTCGTCCGTGAACAGCGTGGCGGGGCTGTCTATCTGGCTGTCCATCAGGCTCACCAGGTACGTGGCGCTGGCAACCCGGCGCAGTTGGCGCTTGGCTTGCAGATGGCCTTGCAGGGCCGCGATGGTCATGCCGCCGGCGCAGGCCCCCATCAGGTTGACCTCACGGGCGCCAGTGATCGCCCGGCAGACGTTCATGGCTTCTTCCGTCGCCTCGACATAGCTGGACAGGCCCCATTCGCGGTGACGCACGTCGGGGTTGCGCCAACTGATGATGAACACCTGCAAACCGTTTTTCAGGGCGTACTGGACGAAGCTGTTGGAGGGGCTCAGGTCGAAGATGTAGAACTTGTTGATCTGCGGCGGCACGATCAGCAACGGCTTGGCATATTGCTTTTCGCTCATGGACTTGTACTGGATCAGCTCGAGCATTTCATTGCGAAACACCACCGCGCCTGGTGTGGTCGCCAGGGTCTTGCCGACCTCGAAGGCATGGGGTGTGACTTGCCGCGGCAACCCGTCGTTGTGCAGCAGGTCGTCCACCAGGTGGCTGATGCCCCGAAGCAGGCTGGTACCGCCGGAGTTGAACAGCTCTTTGACCGCCAGCGGGTTGAGCAAGGTATTGGAAGGCGATACGGCGTCGTTGAGCAGGGCGAAAGCGAAGTGTGCCCGGGCACGGTCATCCGGACTCATGTCGCATTCGTCGATCCAGCTCCTCATCTGTTTCTGCCAGCTCAGGTAGGCCTGCAGGCTACGACGATAGAACGGATTGAGCTGCCAGGTGGGATCGGCGAAGCGCTTGTCGTTGGGGTTGGTGGGGTGCAGGGTTTCCCCGAGCAGCACGCGGCCCAACTGGCTGCCCAGTTTCAACGCATGCCGGGCGCTGTGCACCGGATTGCGCAAGCCGTGTGCGGCGACGCTGCGCAGGGTGGACAGCAGGTCCCTGCCCCGCAGGCCGGTGACCGCACTTTGTGCGTTGATGAAGTTGGCAGGGGCGGGCATGGAACCCTTCGCCGGTTTGTCGCGCATGAGTCAACTCCTTCGTCATCAGGCTAAAAACAAACACACCGAACCAGACAACATAGTCGCTGTTTCGGGTTGCTGCGCGCTCCGGCGTCCTGCCAGGCGCTTTTGGGCGGTATCAGCCGCCCAGCGGAGCGGGGTGCGGGTGCATGACCGCGCGCTGACGTTCTTCCTCCAGAAACTTCATGATGATCGGTGCCACCGCCTCGGCCCGAGTGATCAGGAACAGATGACCGTCGTCGATGATGTGCAATTGGGCGTTGGGGATGCGCCAGGCCAGCATGCGCATGTTGATCAACGGGATCAGTGGATCGTCGTCACCGGCCAGCACCAGGGTCGGCTGGTGGATCTTGTGCAGCCAGTGGATGCTGGTCCAGCCCAGGCCGGCGAACAGTTGCCAGTAATAACCCAGTTTGCCGGCCGAACGAACCTTGGCCGCATGACTGGCCGCCAGGCTGGGATCGCGGCGGAACGAGCCACCGTAGATCAGCGGGGCGATGCGCATCACATGGGACGGCTGCACGTAGCGCCGGGGGCTTGCCATCATCCACAGCACTTTCGGTTTGCCCGGCACCATCACCGCGCCGGCGGCGGTGGCCGCCAGCACCAGCTTCTTGCAGCGCTCCGGGTAGTCATGGGCAAATTGCTGGGCCAGGGCGCCGCCCCAGGACACGCCGATCACGTTGACCTGCCCGTAATCGAGGTAATCGAGCATCCGCGCGGTGAGTTTTGCCAGGCCGGGAAAGCGATACGGCCGGCTGGGCGTCGACGAGCCACCGACGCCGGGGACGTCAAAGGCGATGACTTCCAGGTCCGGGTCCAGGGCCTCGATGAACGGGAACACCAGCTCAAGGTTGGCGCCGATGCCGTTGAAAATCAGCAGGGGCGTCAAATGAGGCTTGCCGGGACGTACCGCGGTGCGCAAGGTCTGGCCATCCAGATCGACGGTACGGAAGATGTACGGTTGCGGCATGCTTCAAGCCCTGTGGGTTGGGTCGCTGTCTTTCATTTTTCCCCCGATCCCTGTGGGAGCGAGCCTGCTCGCGATGAGGCCGTTGCATTCAACATCACTGTTGCCTGATGCACCGCTATCGCGAGCGGGCTCGCTCCCACATTGGATCTGCTGTGAACGCAAGTTTGCGTTCACCAGCGGCGTGGGCCTTGCATTAATGTCGGCTGTTGACGTGCTTTCGTGAGTAACCTCACGGCCGCAACAGACGAGTTGCATCAGTTACCGCTCATGCACATACGTGCCCGGCGCGGCTTCGCCCGCCGGATAGGTCTTGTTGCCCAGGATGGTCGGGGCCTTTTTCAGTTTGCCCGAGCGCTCTGCCTGCCACGCCTGCCAATGCAACCACCAGGAATCGGTGTGCTTGGTGGAATTCTCCTGCCAGTCCTCGGCCTTGGCCGGCATGTCCTCGCTGGTCATGTAGCGCGACTTGGGGTTGCCCGGCGGGTTGAGAATACTTTGGATGTGACCGCTGCTCGACAATACGAACTCCACCTTGCCACCAAACAGCTGCGCGGATTTGTAGCAGGACTTCCAGGGGGTGATGTGGTCGTTGGTACCGGCCAGGGAGAAGATGTCGGCGGTGACCTGCTTGAGGTCGATCGGTGTACCGCACACTTCCAGTGCATTGGGCCGGATCAGCGGGTTGTTCTTGAACATCTCGATGAGGTCGCCGTGGAACGCCGCCGGTAGCCGGGTGGTGTCGTTGTTCCAGAACAGGATGTCGAACACGGGCGGCTCGTTGCCCAGCAGATAGTTGTTGACCCAGTAGTTCCAGATCAGGTCGTTGGGGCGCATCCAGGCGAAGACCTTGGCCATGTCGCGACCTTCAAGCACGCCGGCCTGGTAGGAGTGACGCTTGGCCGCCTCCAGGGTCTGCTCGTCGACGAACAGCGCTACGTCGGTGTCCAGGGTGGTGTCGAGCACGCTCACCAGCAGGGTCAGGGCATTGACCTTCTTCTCGCCCAGGGCGGCGTAATGGCCCAGCAGTGCGGTGCAGGTAATGCCGCCCGAGCAGGCGCCGAGCATGTTCACATCCTTGCTGCCGGTGATGGCCGTGACCACGTCCACCGCTTCCTTGAGCGCTTCGATGTAGGTCGACAGGCCCCACTCGCGCTGCTCCTTGGTGGGGTTGCGCCAGCTGACAATGAACGTCTGCACATTGCTGCGCAGGCAGAAGCGCGCCAGGCTCTTGTCCGGGCTCAGGTCGAAGACATAGAACTTGTTGATCTGCGGCGGCACCACCAGCAGCGGGCGCTCGTGAACCTGTTCGGTGATGGGCCGGTACTGGATCAACTCCAGCACGTCATTGCGAAACACCACGGCGCCTTCCGTCACGCCAAGGCTCTTGCCGACTTCGAAGGCGCCCATGTCGACCTGACTTGGCATCCCGCCGTTGTTCACCAGGTCCTTGGCCAGATGGGACAGGCCATCCAGCAGGCTCTTGCCGCCGGTTTCGAAAAAGCGTTTGACCGCCGCCGGGTTGGCTGCCGAATTGGTCGGGGCCATGGCTTCGGTCATCAGGTTGATCACGAAATGACCGCGACTGATGTCCTGGGGCGAGAGGCTGCTGTCGTCGATCCAGGCGTGCAGCTCCTTGCGCCACGCCAGATAGGTTTGCAGATAGCGCTTATAGAGCGGGTTCTGGCTCCAGGCTGGGTCGTTGAAGCGGCGGTCATCGCCCGCAGGTTGCAGCTCGGATCTGCCGAACAGGACGTTCTTGAGTTCGACGCCGAAATGGGCGACGTGCTTGACGCTGTGCAGCGGTTGTTTGATGGCCTGGGTCAGCACCATTCGGGCAGAGGCCAGCAGATCTTTTCTGCGCAAGCCGACGACAGGATTCAACCCCAGGGTATTTTCCGAGGCCTGGTACTTCAGGTCATCGTTGTTCTTGTTGCTCATCTACGACGCTCCATTGTCCTTCAGACGAGTACCTGGGCCATGCCAGAAAGCCCATAGCCAATGCCAGGTACGCTGCTCGGGTTACCGTTGATTCCGCATCGAGGCAATGAGGAAACGTGTGCAAGGAACTCGGCGATTCCTTTGCAGGGAACTTGCCAGCTCCATTGGTTACCCGAGTTTAATTTTTTTCGCAAGCAGGCCAGTCATTGACGTTGCCGCGGGGGCATTCAAGCAGATGAGTCTAGAAAATTCGCCCTAAAGCGCCAGCCCTTGAGTTAGAGCATCAGCTTGACGACCGACTCGTTCGGGTCGCGGGTTTTTCCGGCCGCCTTGAGTTCAGCAAGATAATCGTTCCACAGGTCCTCCTGGCGTACCGCCAACTGGTACAGGTAGTCCCAGGTGAACAGTCCGCTGTCGTGGCCGTCGTCGAAGGTCAATTTCAGTGCGTACTGGCCGGCCGGTTCGATCTTGGTCAGGCCGACGCCGATTTTTCCATATTGCAGGATCGGTTTGCCGTGGCCCTGGACCTCGGCGGACGGCGAGTGCACCCGGAGGAATTCGGCGGGCAGGTGATATTCCTCGTCCGGCGCGTATTTGAGCGTCAGGGTCTTGGAGGCTTTGTGCAGGTTGATGGCGCTGGGGAGTTTGGTCATGGCTTGTGATCTGTCTCTGAAGGACGCCTTGATCGATAAAACGACACAGTCGAATGTGGGAGCGGGCTTGCTCGCGAATGCGCAGTGTCAGTCACAGCAATGTTGACTGTTACACCGCATTCGCGAGCAAGCCCGCTCCCACAGGTCTGCGTTCGCCTGTAATTGCTACTTACAGGATATACCGCGACAGGTCTTCGTTCTCTGCCAGTTCACCCAGGTGGCTGTTGACGTACTCGGCATCGATGAGGATCGGTGCTTCGTTGTGGGCGCTGGCCAGGTCGCCGGCGCTGAACGACACCTCTTCGAGCAGGCGTTCGAGCAGCGTGTGCAGGCGACGGGCACCGATGTTCTCGGTCTTCTCGTTAACCTGCCAGGCGATCTGCGCCAGGCGCTTGATGCCCTCTGGGGCGAACTCGATGTTTAGGCCTTCGGTCTTGAGCAGGGCGCAATACTGTTCGGTCAGGGACGCGTGGGGTTCGCTCAGAATGCGTTCGAAGTCTTCCGGCGTCAGGGCCTTGAGCTCGACACGGATCGGCAGGCGACCCTGCAGCTCGGGCACCAGGTCACTGGGCTTGCTCAGGTGGAACGCACCGGAGGCGATGAACAGGATGTGGTCGGTCTTGACCATGCCCAGCTTGGTGTTGACCGTGCAGCCTTCGATCAGCGGCAGCAGGTCGCGTTGCACGCCTTCGCGGGACACGTCGGCGCCGCCGACATTGCCGCGCTTGGCGACCTTGTCGATTTCGTCGATGAACACGATGCCGTGCTGCTCGACCGCTTCCAGGGCCTTGGCCTTCAGTTCTTCTTCGTTGACCAGGCGGCTGGCTTCTTCATCGCGAACCAGTTTCAGCGCTTCCTTGACCTTGAGCTTGCGGTTTTTCTTCTTGCCCTTGCCCATGTTGGCGAACAGGCTTTGCAGCTGGTTGGTCATTTCTTCCATGCCAGGCGGCGCAGAGATGTCGACGCCGGCCATTTCGGCCACTTCGATCTCGATTTCCTTGTCGTCCAGCTGGCCTTCGCGCAGGCGCTTGCGGAACAGCTGGCGGGTGTTGGAATCCTGGGTCGCAGCAGACTCGGCGTTGAAGCCCATGCGCGCCGGCGGCAGCAGTGCGTCGAGGATGCGCTCTTCGGCGGCATCTTCGGCACGGTGGCGGACCTTGGTGATTTCCTGTTCGCGCAGCAGCTTGATGGCGGCATCGGCCAGGTCACGGATGATCGACTCGACGTCGCGACCGACATAACCGACTTCGGTGAACTTGGTGGCTTCGACCTTGATGAACGGCGCGTTGGCCAGTTTGGCCAGGCGCCGGGCGATCTCGGTTTTACCGACACCCGTCGGGCCGATCATCAGGATGTTCTTGGGGGTCACTTCGACGCGCAGCTCTTCAGGCAGCTGCATCCGACGCCAGCGGTTACGCAGGGCGATGGCGACGGCGCGCTTGGCATCGTCCTGGCCGATGATATGACGGTTGAGTTCGTGGACGATTTCGCGGGGAGTCATGGACATAATTATTGGCGGTCCTCAAGCAAGAATAAGCTGTGGCTTATTCCGCGAGATCCTGCTCCTCAATGGTTTGGGTGTGGTTGGTGAAGACACAGATGTCGCCGGCGATGCCCAGGGCGGTCTCGACGATTTCGCGGGCCGACAGATCGGTCTTTTTCAACAGGGCACTGGCCGCGGCCTGGGCGTAGGCGCCACCGGAACCCATGGCGATCAGGCCGTCCTCGGGCTCAACGACATCACCGTTACCGGTGATGATCAGCGAGGCGTCCTTGTTGGCGACCGCGAGCATGGCTTCGAGGCGACTCAGGGAGCGGTCGGTGCGCCATTCCTTGGCCAGCTCCACGGCGGCACGCACCAGATGGCCCTGATGTTTCTCAAGCTGGCCTTCAAAACGTTCGAACAGGGTAAAGGCATCGGCAGTGGCCCCGGCGAAGCCGGCAATGACTTGGCCGTGGTACAGGCGGCGGACTTTCTTCGCGTTGCCTTTCATCACGGTGTTGCCCAGTGAAACCTGGCCGTCGCCGCCCATGACGACTTTGCCATGACGGCGGACTGAAACGATGGTGGTCAAGGGAAGAGTCTCCACGCAGCGGGGCGAAAATGCCCGGATGGAACTCATATGGGGGTGGCGTGGGGTTTTTCAACTGCGGGGTGGGAGAGGGGACGAGTGGTGCGAGGCGCGTAGGAGCTGTCGAGCGAAGCGAGGCTGCGATCTTTTGATCTTCCCTTGAGACTCAATGGTCTGGGAAAAGATCGCAAGATCGCAGCCTCGCTCCGCTCGACAGCTCCTACAGGCCCAGCGGGAGCAAGCTCCCTCGCCACAAAAGCCCCACAGCCACAGGTGTCCTTGACGAGATCAGCGACTCTGGCGCTGTTGTAACAACAGGTTGCTGAAACCGCTGCCGGCCAGTTGTTTTTGGGCCTTTGTCAGCTCTTCGCGGTTGCTGAACGGGCCGACCAGCACCCGATACCAGGTTTCTTCCTTCACCGTGCCGGACTCCACCGCCACGGACTGGCCCAGCAGAATGATCTGCGCCCGTACCTTGTCGGCGTCGGCTTCCTTGCGGAACGAGCCGGCCTGCAGGAAGAACTTCGTCACCGGCGCGGCTTTCTGTACGGGCGGTGCCGGCGGCGGCGTGATGCCGGCCAGGGCTGCCTGAGCGCGAGCGGTGTCGATCTTCGCCGCTTCGGCCGGAGTGACCGGCGTGGTGGGGACCTGTGGCGTCGGCAGGGTTTTCTCCGGCACGGCATCGGGCGGCACGATGACTTCCGATTCCGGCAGCAGGGTGTAGAAGTCGTACTTGGGCTTGACCGGTTGCGTCGGGCTCGGCGGGGTCTTGTTGGCCTCGGCGATGCGCGTGGCTTTCTGTTGCTCTTGGCGCACGCGCTTGACGTCATCGCCCTGGCCCGGCTCCAGTTTCATCAGAAACACAATGAAAGCGCCGACGGTCAGGCCGATAGCCATCCACAACCAGCCGGGAATCGGCTGTTTGGCGGGGGGTTGGTAACGACTGGCGCCGCGTTTGGGTGCAGGTTTTTTCTTGGCGGCCAACTTACATGCGCTCCAGCGTTTCCAGGCCCAGCAGTTCCAGGCCTTGCTTGAGGGTGCGCCCGGTCAGTGCGGCGAGGCGCAGGCGGCTCTGCATTTGCTCTGGGGTTTGTGCGTTGAGGATCGGGCAGTTCTCGTAGAAGCTGGAGAACAGGCCGGCCACATCGTACAGGTACGCGCACAGGGTGTGGGGGGTGCCTTTGTCAGCGACGTTGTTCAGCACTTCACCGAACTGCGCCAGTTTCGCCGCCAGCTCGTGTTCTTGAGCGGCTTCAAGGACGATCTGCCCGTCCACCTCTTCGAAGCCCTTGCCGAGCTTGCGGAACACCCCGGCCACGCGGGTGTAGGCGTACAACAGGTACGGCGCGGTGTTGCCCTCGAAATTGAGCATCAGGTCGAAGTTGAAGCTGTAGTCGCTGGTGCGGTGCTTGGACAGGTCGGCGTATTTCACCGCGTCGATGCCCACGACCTTGGCGATCTGGCGCAGTTCGTCCTCGGCCAGGTCCGGGTTCTTGCCCTTGACCAGGGTGTAGGCGCGGTCCTGGGCTTCGCTCAGCAGGTCGATGAGCTTGACCGTGCCGCCGTCGCGAGTCTTGAACGGCCGGCCGTCGGCGCCGTTCATGGTGCCGAAGCCCATGTGCTCCATCTCCATCGGATGGGTCACGAAACCGGCCAGGCGCGCCACTTCGAACACTTGCTGGAAGTGCAGGGCCTGACGCTGGTCGACAAAATACAGGACCCGGTCCGCCTTGAGCACGCGGTTGCGGTAGCGCACGGCCGCCAGATCAGTGGTGGCGTAGAGGTAGCCGCCGTCAGCCTTGACGATGATCACCGGCAGCGGCTCACCGTCAGCGGTCTTGAACTGCTCGAGGAACACGCACTGGGCGCCGTTGCTTTCCACCAGCATGCCCTTGGCCTTCAAGTCGTTGACCACGTTGATCAGGTCGTCGTTGTAGGCGCTTTCGCCCATCACGTCAGCCATGGTCAATTTGACGTTCAGCAATTCGTAGATTTTCTGGCAGTGGGACAGAGAGATGTCCTTGAACTTGGTCCACAGCGCCAGGCACTCGGCATCGCCGGCCTGCAGCTTGACCACCAGGCCGCGGGCGCGGTCAGCGAATTCGGGCGACTCGTCGAAGCGTTGCTTGGCGGCGCGGTAGAAGTTCTCCAGGTCCGACAGTTCGTCGCTGGTGATCGGATTTTCCTGCAAATAGGCCATGAGCATGCCGAACTGGGTGCCCCAGTCGCCGACATGGTTCTGGCGGATCACCGTGTCGCCGAGAAACTCCAGGACCCGTGCCACGCCGTCGCCGATGATGGTCGAGCGCAGGTGGCCGACGTGCATTTCCTTGGCGAGGTTGGGGGCCGACAGGTCAACCACGGTGCGTTGCAACGGGCCGGCCTTGCGCACGCCGATACGTTCGTCAGCCAGGGCCGCGTCCAGACGCGAGGCCAGGGCCTGGGTGTTCTGGAAGAAATTGATGAAGCCAGGGCCGGCAATGTCAGCCTTGCTGACGTTTTCGTCAGCCGGCAGCGCGGCGATGATTTTTTCGGCCAGATCCCGCGGTTTCATGCCGGCCGGTTTGGCGAGCATCATCGCGATGTTGCTGGCGAAGTCGCCGTGGGTCTTGTCACGGGTATTTTCGACCTGAATCGCCGGCGACAGGCCTTCTGGCAGCACACCTTCTGTGACGAGTTGGGCGATGGCTTGCTGGATGAGCTGGCGGATGGTGTCTTTCATGGTCTTCTCTTTCAACCGCAGGCGCGGCGGCGCTTCGATGCGCTGGTGGAAAAACTGGGCATTATCCGTGGCCCGGACGAGCTTGCCAACTGTAGCGGGTCGGTTGGGGCTGAGTGGTGATTATTCTTGGTGGCTTGGATGCACTCGGTCTACCTGTGGGAGCGGGCTTGCTCGCGAAAGCGGCGGCACAGCCAACATCACCAGAACTGACCCACCGCCTTCGCGAGCAAGCCCGCTCCCACAGGGGACAAAGCTTGCGATCTGCTCAATCAATACAAATCCACCGGGTCCACATCCAGTGACCAGCGCACCGCCCGCCCGCTGGGCATCTGCTCCAGCGCCAGCAACCAGGCACTTAATAGCCGATGCAACGGTGCCCGGGCATTGGCCTGTAACAGCAATTGAGCCCTATAACGGCCTGCCCGACGTTCCATCGGAGCCGGCACCGGGCCCAAGAGTTCGATTCCGGTGAGGTTCTGTTGCCCCAGCAAGCGCTCGGCTTCGCTGCAGGCTTCGTCAAGGAACGCTTCGGCCTGCCCTGGCTTATGGGCTTCGGCCCGCAACAGCGCCAGGTGAGCAAACGGCGGCAGGCCGGCGCTGCGACGTTCGCTCAAGGCTTGCTCGGCGAAGGCGAAGTAGCCTTGTTCGGTCAGCTGTATCAGCAGCGGATGGTCGGCCAGGTGGGTCTGGATAATCACCTTGCCCGGCTCCTCGGCCCGTCCGGCCCGGCCTGCGACCTGAACGATCAACTGCGCCATGCGCTCGCTGGCACGGAAATCACCGGAGAACAGTCCGCCGTCGGCATCCAGAATCGACACCAGCGTGACCCGGGGGAAGTGATGCCCCTTGGCGAGCATCTGCGTGCCCACCAGGATGCATGGCTGGCCCTTCTGAATCGTGGCGAACAACTGATTCATGGCGTCCTTGCGTGAAGTGCTGTCGCGATCGACCCGCAGTACCGGGTAATCGGGAAACAGAATGCCCAGCCGTTCTTCGGCGCGTTCGGTGCCGGCTCCCACCGGGCGCAAGTCCACTTTGCCGCACTGCGGGCAGTGCCTCGGCACTCGTTCGGCATGGCCGCAATGATGGCAGCGCAGCTCGCCGTGGCGTTGGTGCACGGTCATTCGGGCGTCGCAGCGTTCGCAGCCCGACATCCAGCCGCAGTCATGGCACAGCAGGGTCGGGGCGAACCCCCTACGGTTGAGGAACACCAAGACCTGTTGCCCGGCGGCCAGGGTCTGGCCGATGGCTTGTTGCATGGGCCCGGAAATGCCGCTGTCCAGCGGACGACTTTTCACATCCAGGCGCAGAAAGCGCGGCTGCTTGGCGCCGCCGGCCCGTTCGTTCAGGCGCAGGAGCCCGTAACGTCCGGTGTAGGCGTTGTGCAGGCTTTCCAGGGACGGCGTGGCTGAACCCAGAACAATGGGAATGTTTTCCTGGCGCGCCCGCACCAGTGCCAGATCGCGGGCGTGGTAGCGCAGACCTTCCTGCTGTTTATAAGAGCCGTCATGTTCTTCGTCGATGATGATCAGGCCGGGGTTTTTCATCGGTGTGAACAGGGCCGAGCGGGTGCCGATGATGATGTCGGCCTCGCCGTCCCGGGCGGCGAGCCAGGCTTCCAGGCGTTCACGGTCGTTGACCGCCGAATGCACCAGGGCGATCCGCGCGTTGAAGCGTTGTTCGAAGCGCGCCAGGGTCTGTGGCCCAAGGTTGATTTCCGGAATCAGCACCAGGGCCTGCTTGCCGGCTTCCAGGGTCTGGCGGATCAGTTGCAGATAGACTTCGGTCTTGCCGCTGCCGGTGACGCCGGCCAGTAGAAAGGCGTGATAGCTGTCGAAGCCGGCGCGAATCGCTTCGCAGGCGGCCCGCTGTTCGGCATTGAGCGGCAGTTCCGGCTGGGCCAGCCAATGTTCATGGCGCACGCCTGGAGCGTGCCGGCGGATGTCCACCTGGACCAGGTCCTTGGCCAGCAGCAGGTCGAGGCTGTCCTTGCTGAGCATCAGTTTGCTTAACAGTTGATGGGCCACGCCGTGGGGGTGCTGGGCCAGGGTCGCCAGGGCCTCACGCTGACGCGGGGCGCGGGCAATGCGCGGGTCGTCCAGCGAAGCGCCCGGTGCCACCGACCAGAACCGCTCCTGGCGCGCCTCGGCCGGTTCGCCCTGGCGCAGCAATACCGGCAGTGCCCAGCTCAGGGTGTCGCCGAGGCTGTGCTGATAATACTGGGAAGTCCACAGGCACAGCTTGAACAGCGAGGCGGGCAGCGGCGGCGTCGCATCGAGCAAGGCCAGGGCCGGCTTCAGCTTGTCGGCCGGGACTTCGCTGTGGTCGGCGACCTCCACCAGAATCCCGATCATCTCCCGTCGGCCGAACGGCACCCGCAGCCGCATACCCGGATGCAACTGCTCACGCAGGACCCCGGCCGGGGCCCGGTAGTCGAACAGGCGGCGCAGAGGCGAAGGCAGGGCGAGGCGCAGGATGGCGTTCGGCACGCGGAAGGGTCTCGATAAGCAGGCAATTTAAGGACTGCACGCGACTTGTGGGAGCGGGCTTGCTCGCGAAGAGGGCGTGTCAGAGACATAAATGCCTACTGATCCACCGCTTTCGCGAGCAAGCCCGCTCCCACAAGGGATCGCGCATGAGGCGGGGAGCCTAGCAGACGGTTGGTACAAGTCATAGCTTGCGTGATTGATGTTGTCTGGTAGAATCCGCGGCCTAATTACGTGCGGTATTCAACAATAGTGTTGGGTGGCGGCACGCTAGCCTGAGGAAAACACCATGAAAACCGATATCCATCCGGAATACCCAGAAATTGCCGTGACCTGCAGCTGCGGCAACAAGTTCGAAACGCGTTCGACCTACGGCAAAGCCCTGTCGATCGACGTTTGCAACGAATGCCACCCGTTCTACACCGGCAAGCAGAAGACTCTGGATACCGGCGGCCGCGTTCAGAAGTTCGCCGATCGTTTCGGTGCTTTTGGCGCTACCAAAAAAGCCTGAGGCTAATCATTTTGGATGGTCGTTGCGACTTCTCCAGACTGATAAAGAAGGCGTCCCTCGCGGGCGCCTTTTTTGTGTCCGCCATTTGGCTGAGCGGTGCCCAGGCCTTCTGCCCGGCACCACCTGGCTTGGCCCATGTGACGGTCCAGCGGGTGGTGGACGGCGATACCTTGCGCCTGGCTGATGGTCGCAGCGTGCGCATGATCGGTCTCAACAGTCCTGAACTGGGCCGTCGGGGGCGTTCCGATGAGCCATTCGCCGTTGCTGCACGCCGGCGCCTTGAGGCATTGGTGGGCGCCAGTGCGGGGCGCGTGGGGTTGCTGCCCGGCAAGGAAGGCAAGGATCGTTACGGTCGCACGCTGGCCCATGTCTTCAGCGCCGACGGTCAGAATCTCGAAGCACAGTTGCTCGCCGAAGGGTTGGGATTTCACGTGGTGGTCGCGCCGAACGTCGATCTGGCGCACTGCCAGCGGGCTGCCGAACACCAGGCGCGGGAAGCGGGTCTCGGGGTGTGGAAGCGTTCGCCTGTGCTCGAAGCGCGAAATATCAAGGCATCCGGCTTTGCCGTGGTCACTGGCCGTGTGATTGAGGTCGCGCGCAATCGCGGCGGCATTTGGCTCCAGTTGGAGGGGCCGGTGGTATTGCGCGTTGCCCCCCATCTGATGAGCCGCTTCGATGGGGCTTCGCTTGAGCGCCTCAAAGGCAGGCAGATTGAAGCGCGGGGCTGGGTGGTCGACCGTTCGCGCCGCGGTGGGACTGAACCCGGGCACGCCCGCTGGTTGTTGCCGTTGACCGACCCGGGGATGCTGAGCGGCGTGTCTCGATAAAAAATTGTAGACATTTAATGCTTGGATTGTATGCATGTAGGCCTTGTGTTCTGCGGCTCTTGGCCCAAAGTCGTAGGGCGGCGCGCTTGACAGGGGTGACTGGTCAGTCTTGTAGGGACTTTGCGAGGCGCGTATCCTCGGCGGTCCGTCTGTCCAACACAGTAAAAAGCGGAATGCCCACATGTCTGATCTGAAAACTGCCGCTCTCGAATATCACGCTAATCCTCGTCCAGGGAAGCTGAGTGTCGAGCTCACCAAGGCCACCGCTACTGCCCGCGATCTGTCGCTGGCCTACAGCCCCGGCGTAGCCGAACCGGTACGCGAAATCGCTCGCGACCCTGAACTGGCCTACAAATACACCGGCAAGGGCAACCTGGTGGCAGTCATTTCCGACGGCACCGCGATTCTCGGCCTGGGCAACCTCGGCCCATTGGCCTCCAAGCCGGTCATGGAAGGCAAGGGCGTTTTGTTCAAGCGTTTCGCCGGTATTGACGTGTTCGACATCGAAGTCGACTCCGAAAGCCCGCAAGCCTTCATCGACACCGTCAAGCGTATCTCCATTACCTTCGGTGGCATCAACCTGGAAGACATCAAGGCACCTGAGTGCTTTGAGATCGAACGTGCCCTGATTGAGCAGTGCGACATTCCAGTGTTCCACGATGACCAGCACGGTACCGCGATCGTGACCGCGGCCGGCATGATCAACGCCCTGGAAATCGCTGGCAAAACCCTGCCGCAAGCCAAGATCGTCTGCCTGGGTGCCGGCGCTGCGGCCATCTCCTGCATGAAATTGCTGGTGAGCATGGGCGCCAAGATCGAAAACATCTTCATGGTTGACCGTACCGGCGTGATCCATTCCGGCCGTGATGACCTGAACCAGTACAAGGCTGTGTTTGCCCACGCCACCGACAAGCGCTCCCTGGCCGACGCGCTGGACGGTGCCGACGTATTCGTTGGCCTGTCGGGTCCGAACCTGCTGAGCCCGGAAAACCTGCTGCGCATGGCGCCGAACCCGATCGTGTTCGCGTGCTCGAACCCGGACCCGGAAATCGCCCCGGAACTGGCTCATGCCACCCGCAGCGACGTGATCATGGCCACTGGCCGTTCGGACTACCCGAACCAGGTCAACAACGTATTGGGCTTCCCGTTCATTTTCCGTGGTGCCCTGGACGTTCGCGCCAAGCGCATCAACGAAGAGATGAAAGTCGCTGCCGCCAATGCCCTGCGCGAACTGGCCAAGCTGCCAGTGCCTCAGGAAGTGTGCGACGCCTACGGCGGCATCAAGCTGGAATTTGGTCGTGAGTACATCATTCCCAAGCCAATGGACGCCCGCCTGATCACCCTGATCTCCGACGCCGTGGCCAAGGCCGCGATCGAGACCGGCGTGGCAACCCTGCCGTATCCGAAGAACTACCCGCTCAAGAGCGTGGATGACGTGTTCAACGGTTAAGCCGTTGTAGCGTTCAATAAAAAGCCCCGGCTCTTTGAGTCGGGGCTTTTTTGTACCTGCCGATTTTGTGTGACCACCGCAAATCCCTGTGGGAGCCGAGCTTGCTCGCGTTTGCAGTCGGGTATTCAACATGGATGCAGGCTGACCCACCGCCCTCGCGAGCAAGCTCGGCTCCCGCAGGAAGGTGTGTAATTTGAGCGCCTGAAAAAAAGCCCCGCGCTTCTTTCAAAGGCGGGGTTTTTTGTGCGATGGCCGGTCAGAACAAATCGATCGGCGCCGCCTCATCCGCCGGCAGTGGGCTGCCAGGCGCTACGCCGTTGTCCAGTTCGTTGATCGACGGTGGGGTATCTTCGCTCTTGAACAGTTCGAAATACGCACCTGGAGTACTTGGGGTGGCTGCGCGGCCGCTGACCGGGTCGACCCGCAGACTGAGGATGCCTTCCGGTTCCGGTTGGGTGTGTGGCGGTTTGTCCTTGAGGGCGGCGCCCATGAAACTCATCCAGATCGGCAGCGCCACGGTGCCGCCGTATTCGCGCCGGCCCAGGCTTTCAGGCTGGTCGAAACCGGTCCAGACGGTGGTGACGTAATCGCCGTTGTAGCCCGAGAACCAGGCGTCCTTGGATTCGTTGGTGGTGCCGGTCTTGCCGGCCAGGTCGGTACGGCCCAGGGCCAGGGCGCGGCGGCCGGTGCCGAGCTTGATCACGTCCTGCAGCATGCTGTTGAGAATGTAGGTGGTACGGCCATCAATGATGCGCTCGGCAATGACCGGCGCTTGCGGTACGGCTGGCGCGGTTGTGGCTTCACCCGGTGTCGCCTCTACCGTGAACGTCTCGCTGGCCGGTGCGGCGACCCCGTCGCTGGCCTGCTCGCCTGAAGGTACCCGTGGCGGGTTGGCGAGGAACAGCGTGTCGCCGTTGCGGCTTTCGATTTTGTCGATCAGGTATGGGGTGATTTTGTATCCGCCATTGGCGAACGTGCTCCAGCCCGTGGCGATTTCCATCGGGGTCAGGGTTGCCGTGCCCAGGGCCAGCGACAGGTTGCGCGGCAGGTCCTGCTTGTTGAAGCCGAACTTGCTGATGTAGTCGATGGTGCGGTCCACGCCCAGCGCCTGCAGCAAGCGGATCGACACCAGGTTACGCGACTTGTACAGCGCTTCGCGCATGCGGATCGGGCCCAGGAAGGTATTGGTGTCGTTCTTCGGGCGCCAGACCTTGTCCAGGTATTCGTCGACAAACACGATCGGTGCGTCGTTCACCAGGCTGGCGGCGGTGTAACCGTTATCCAGGGCCGCGCTGTACACGAACGGCTTGAAGCTTGAACCTGGCTGGCGCTTGGCCTGCATCGCGCGATTGTAGTTGCTCTGCTCGAAGGCGAAGCCCCCCACCAGGGAGCGGATGGCGCCATCCTGCGGGTCAAGAGACACCAGGGCGCCTTGGGCGGCGGGGATCTGGCTGAACTTGAGGGTGTTGTCCGGTTGGCGTTGTACCCGGATCAGATCGCCCACTTGAGCGACGTCCGACGGTTGTCGGGGGGTGGCGCCCATGCTGTTGGTGTTGAGGAATGGGCGTGCCCATTTCATGGTGTCCCAACTCACGTGTTCTTCCAGCTCGCCATTGCGGGTCAGTACCAGAATGCCATCCTTGTCCACCTGAGTGACGATCGCCGGTTCCAGGCTGCTGATGGTGCGCTGCTTGGTCAGCTCCTGGGCCCAGGCTTCTTTGGTCTTGCCGGGCAGGCGCGATTCAGGCCCGCGGTAGCCGTGGCGTTGATCATAGGTGATCAGGCCCTCATGCAGCGCGGTGTTGGCCATCTCCTGGAGGTTGCTCGGCACCGTGGTGACCACGCGAAAACCCTCGGTATAGGCGTCGCTGCCGTAACGTCCGACCATCTCGGCACGGGCCATTTCGGCGATGTACGGCGCGTTCACCTCAGGGGTCGGTACGTGGTAACTGGCATTCAGTGGCTCGTTGACCGCGGCGGTGTAGTCGGCCTCGCTGATCTTGCCCAGCTTGTACATGCGCCCCAGGATCCAGTCGCGACGCTCCTTGCTGCGCGCCGGGTTGGCCAGCGGATTGAAGCGCGACGGTGCCTTGGGCAGGCCTGCGATCATCGCCATCTGCGCCAGGCTCACATCTCGGATCGACTTGCCGTAGTACACCTGCGCCGCTGCCTCGATACCGTAGGCGCGGTTACCCAGGTAGATCTTGTTGACGTACAGCTCCAGGATTTCGTCCTTGGTCAGCTGTCGCTCGATTTGCAGGGCCAGCAGAATCTCGGTGGTCTTGCGCGAGAAGCTACGCTCACTGGTCAGGAAGAAGTTTTTCGCCACCTGCATGGTGATGGTGCTGCCACCGGACTGGATGTGGCCACTTTTGATCAGTTGGCTCGCCGCCCGCATCAGGCTGCCCGGATCGACGCCGTAGTGATTGGCGAAGTTGTCGTCTTCAGCACTTAGTAACGCATTGATGAAATTGGGGGGAATGTCGGCGAAACGGATCGGTGTGCGGCGCATTTCGCCGAATTCTGCAATCAACTTGTCGTCGCTGCTGTATACCCGCAGGGGAATCTGCAACTGAATGCTTCTCAGCGTCTCCACGGACGGCAATCCCGGACTAAGGTAAAGAAACGCACCGCTCAGACCCAGGAGCAGTCCGCAGAAAACGGCGAGGATGGACCATCCGAAAAATTTCAGCAGACGAATCAAGGCTTTTGGATATCCAGGCAAAGAATGAAAAGGCGCCAGGTGCAGGGATGTACCCGTGCTTGCATCAAGCGAAAAAAACGCTGGGCATTATAAGCATTTTTTTTCGTCGGGGACGCCACCCGGACGTCCGTCGGGCCGGAGTCATTGAACGCAACGCATATTAGAGAGTCCGTAACTCACGGATAGTCATAGGGAATTGGTAGTGCTACGACTCTTCAATAAAAAAGCCCATACGCTTTTGGGGATAGACATCAGTTCCACGTCGGTGAAGCTGCTTGAATTGAGCCGTCAGGGCGAGCGGTACCGTGTCGAGTCCTACGCGGTCGAACCGTTGCCGGCCAACGCCGTGGTCGAAAAGAACATTGCCGAGCTCGAAGGAGTGGGTCAGGCATTGTCACGGGTGCTTGCCAAGGCCAGGACACCCTTGCGCAACGTGGCGGTGGCTGTGGCGGGGTCGGCGGTGATCACCAAGACCATCGAGATGGACGCCGGACTTTCCGACGATGACATGGAAAACCAGCTCAAGATCGAAGCCGATCAATACATTCCTTATCCGCTGGACGAGGTGGCCATCGACTTCGAAGTCCTGGGCGTTTCACCGCGCAGCGCCGAGCGGGTCGAGGTGCTGTTGGCCGCCTGTCGCAAGGAAAACGTCGAAGTTCGCGAGGCCGCGCTGGCACTCGCGGGGCTGACGGCCAAGGTGGTCGATGTGGAGGCCTACGCGCTGGAGCGCGCCTTCGGCCTGCTCGCGACGCAACTGGCCGCGTCCCAGGAGCGGTTGACGGTGGCGGTGATCGACATCGGCGCCACCATGACCACCCTGAGCGTGCTGCATAACGGGCGGATCATCTATACCCGCGAACAGTTGTTCGGCGGTCGCCAGCTCACCGAGGAAATCCAGCGCCGCTATGGCTTGTCACCTGAACAGGCAGGGCAGGCCAAGAAACAGGGTGGCCTGCCGGACGATTACCTCGGTGAGGTCCTGCAACCTTTCCGCGAGGCCCTGGTGCAACAGGTATCGCGGTCCTTGCAGTTTTTCTTTGCGTCGGGTCAGTACAGTGCGGTGGACCACATCCTCTTGGCGGGAGGCACCGCCTCGGTCGCGGGCCTGGACCGGCTGATCGAACAGCGCCTGGGCACGCCAACCCAGGTGGCCAATCCGTTCTCCAATATGGCCCTGGGCAGCAAGGTCAACGCCGGTGCCCTGGCCAGTGACGCACCGGCCTTGATGATTGCCTGCGGGCTGGCCCTCAGGAGTTTTGACTGATGGCGCGGATCAACCTTCTCCCCTGGCGAGAGGAGCTGCGTGAGGAGCGTCGCAAGCGCTTCTTGCTGGCATTGGTGGGCGCATTGGTCGGTGCGGCGGGCCTGACGCTGATTGCGGTCCGCTACCTGGACAGTGCCATTGACCACCAAGTGGCTCGCAACAGTCATATCAGCGAGCAGATCGCCGTACTGGACGAGCGCATCAAGCAGATCAGCGAACTCAAAGCCCGTCGCCAGCAACTGCTGGAGCGCATGCGCATCATCCAGGACCTGCAGGGCAACCGCCCGGTCAGCGGGCGTATCTTCGATCAACTGGCGCGAACCCTGCCAGACGGGGTGTATTTCACCGAAGTGAAGATGGAAGACAAGACGCTCTCCATCAAGGGCGCGGCGGAATCGAATAACAGGGTCTCGGACCTGATGCGTAACCTGGACTCATCGGACCTGTTCGATGCCCCCAGCCTGACGGAGGTCAAGGCCACCACGGCCGGTCAACTCGATCAGGCCAACGTCTTCCAGCTGACGGTTCGCCAGACCCGTCCGGCCACTGTTGAGGACGCCCAATGAAACCGGGGGAGTGGTTCGAAGCGCTGCGCAAGATCGACATCAGTGAACTGGATACCAACAACATGGGCTCCTGGCCGATGCCGGTCAAATGGTTGACCGGTATCCTGCTGGTCATCCTGGTATTGGGCCTGGGCTATAACTTTGCCTTGAGTGACCTGGAGAACCAGCTACAGCAAGTGCGCGGAGAAGAAAACACGCTCAAGGCACAGTTTGCGGGCAAAGCCCATATGGCCGCGAACCTGGAGCGCTACACCGAACAAATGAAGCAGATGGAAGCCTCCTTCGGCGTGCTGTTGCGGCAATTGCCCAGTGACACCGAGGTGCCTGGCCTGCTGGAGGACATCACCCGCACCGGCCTGGGCAGTGGCCTGGAGTTCGAGGAGATCAAGCTGTTACCGGAGGTCACCCAGCCGTTTTACATCGAGCTGCCGATCCAGATCACCGTCACCGGCGACTACCATGACCTGGCAACTTTCGTCAGCGGCGTTGCCGGATTGCCACGGATCGTCACCCTGCATGATTTCGACATCGCCCCGATGGCGCCTGACGCGGGCACGAAACTGCGTATGAGCATCCAGGCCAAGACCTACCGGTACAACGAGCAGGAGGTGCAGCCATGAAACCGGCCTATCGCATCTTCCTGCTGGCAGGGCTGGTCATGCTGGCGGGCTGCAACAACGATAACGGCTTCAGTGATCTGGACGCCTACATGAACGAGGTGCGGCTGCGCCCGCCCGGCAAGATCGAGCCAACGCCGACGTTCAGGCCTTACGAAACCTTCACTTACCGCGCCGCCGACCTGCGCAGCCCGTTTTCACGGCAGGTCAGGGTGGATCAGGCCGGTCGGCAGAAGGGGGCGCGCAACGTCCGGCCCGACCCTGCCCGGGTCAAGCAGTACCTGGAAGGCTTCAATATCGAGCAGTTTGAAATGGTCGGGACGATTTCCAACGTCAGCGGCTCCTTCGCGCTGCTGCGCGGTGCTGGCGGGGTACATCGGCTCAAGGTCGGTGACTATCTGGGTCGCAACGACGGGCGGATCGTCGGCATTAGCGCCACTCAGGTCGATGTAGTCGAAATCGTTCCAGATGGCGAGGGTGCCTGGCTCGAACGCCCACGGACCCTTCCTCTGAAAGAGCACTCAATAGTGGAACTCGAACAATGAACAGGATTTTTTCAGCCCTCGGTATTTCGCTATGGATAGCGCTGTTGTCGCCGATGGTTCATGCGGCCAATCTGAAAACGCTGGATGTCGCGGCGCTGCCGGGGGACCGTATCGAGTTGAAGCTCACCTTCGACGGGCCGCCACCTGCCCCCCGGGGCTATACCACCGAGCAACCGGCCCGGATCGCCCTGGATCTGCCGGGGGTGACCAGTCAACTGGGCCGTAAAAGGCATGACCTTGGCGCTGGCAATGCACGAAGCGCCACCGTGGTCGAGGCGGCCGACCGTACCCGCCTGATCATTGGCCTGACCCAGCTAGCGCCCTATACCGCGCGGGTCGAGGGCAATACCCTGCTCGTGGTGGTCGGCAAGGGGGCGGTTCCCAGCCCTACTTCCCAAGCTTCACGCCCGGCAGCTCCCAGCGCTGTGCCTGCCAGAGCCAGCGTGCCGGCGGGCAAGGCCATCCGGGGGGTTGATTTCCAGCGCGGGACTCAGGGCGAAGGCAACGTGGTGATCGATCTGTCTGATCCCTCGATCGCCCCGGACATCCAAGAGCGTGAAGGCAAGATTATCCTCGACTTCGCCAAGACCCGGTTGCCCGAACCGCTGCGAGTGCGCCTGGACGTCAAGGATTTCGCCACCCCGGTGCAGTTCGTCAATGCCAGTGCCGGCGCCGACCGGGCCACCATCAGCATTGAGCCCAGCGGTACTTTCGATTACTCCACCTACCAGACGGATAACAAGCTGACCGTCAGTGTCCGGCCCATGACGGTCGAGGACCTGCAGAAACGCGATGCCGGTCGTGCGGCCTACAGCGGTGAAAAGTTGTCCCTCAACTTTCAGGACATCGAGGTGCGCTCGGTCCTGCAACTGATAGCCGATTTCACCAACCTCAATCTTGTGGCCAGTGACACGGTGCAGGGCGGCATTACCTTGCGCTTGCAAAATGTGCCCTGGGACCAGGCGCTGGACCTGGTGCTCAAGACCAAGGGGCTGGACAAGCGCAAGGTCGGCAACGTGCTGCTGGTCGCTCCTGCCGACGAAATTGCCGCCCGTGAGCGTCAAGAGCTCGAATCCCAGAAGCAGATTGCCGACCTGGCGCCGCTGCGACGTGAGCTGTTGCAGGTCAACTATGCGAAGGCTGCGGACATTGCCAAGCTGTTCCAGTCGGTGACCAGTGCCGAAGCCCAGGCCGATGAGCGCGGTACGATCACGGTCGATGAGCGAACCAACAACATTATTGCCTACCAGACCCAGGACCGGCTCGACGAACTGCGCCGGATCGTGGCGCAGTTGGATATCCCGGTCCGCCAGGTCATGATCGAGGCGCGGATCGTCGAGGCCAACGTCGACTACGACAAGAGCCTGGGCGTGCGCTGGGGTGGGTCGATACAGAAGGGCAACTGGAATTCCTCCGGGGTCACCAGCGGTGACTCCACCACCATCGGCACGCCGGGCAGTACCAGCACCAACCAGCCGTTTGTCGATCTGGGCGCTTCGGGCAATACATCCGGCATCGGCATCGCCTTCATCACCGACAATGTATTGCTGGATCTGGAGCTGACGGCCATGGAGAAAACCGGCAACGGGGAAATCGTTTCCCAGCCCAAGGTGGTGACGTCCGACAAAGAGACGGCAAAGATCCTCAAGGGCACGGAGATTCCCTATCAGGAAGCCAGTTCCAGCGGTGCCACCTCGGTGTCGTTCAAGGAGGCCTCGCTGTCCCTGGAAGTGACGCCGCAGATCACTCCGGACAACCGCATCATCATGGAAGTCAAGGTCACCAAGGATGAACCGGATTACCTGAACAAGGTGCAGGATGTGCCGCCAATCAAGAAAAACGAAGTCAACGCCAAGGTGCTGGTCAATGACGGCGAGACCATTGTGATTGGCGGGGTTTTCTCAAATACTCAGAGCAAGGTCGTAGATAAGGTGCCATTTCTTGGCGATGTGCCGTATCTTGGCCGCCTTTTCCGGCGTGATGTAGTTTCGGAGAAAAAATCCGAGCTGCTGGTATTCCTCACTCCGCGTATCATGAATAACCAGGCGATTGCTGTGAGTCGTTGATTCTGTGCGAAATTTGATTCTTGTTGGGCCGATGGGCGCTGGAAAAAGCACCATCGGCCGTTTGCTGGCCAAAGAGCTGCGCCTGCCATTCAAAGATTCCGACAAGGAAATTGAATTGCGCACGGGTGCCAATATCCCATGGATCTTCGATAAGGAAGGCGAGCCCGGCTTTCGTGACCGCGAGCAGGCGATGATCGCCGAGCTTTGCGCGTTTGACGGTGTGGTGCTGGCCACCGGGGGCGGCGCGGTGATGCGCGAAGCCAATCGTCGGGCGTTGCATGCCGGCGGACGAGTGGTCTATCTGCATGCTTCCGTCGAGCAACAGGTTGGCCGCACCGCTCGGGATCGTAACCGTCCATTGTTGCGCACCGCCGACCCGGCCAAGACCCTGCGCGACCTGCTGGCACTGCGTGATCCGCTGTACCGGGAGATCGCTGATCTGGTGGTGGAGACTGACGAGCGGCCGCCGCGAATGGTGGTGCTGGACATTCTCGATCGCCTGCAGCAACTGCCACCCCGTTAATGCGTCGCGGGAAATGCGCTATCCTCGGCGTCCCGCCATGGCGCCCTGGAACGTGGCGGATAGCCATCGATTGACATCACAACAGGCAGCGTGGACTTTCGTTAATTGCAGGCAGCACGCCTGAATCCATCTTCACTGTGGGGACACATGCAGACACTTAAGGTCGACCTGGGCGAGCGCAGCTACCCGATTCACATTGGCGAAGGTTTGCTGGACCGGCCCGACTTGCTGGCGCCGCATATCGCCGGACGGCAAGTGGCGATCATCTCCAACGAAACCGTCGCACCTTTGTATCTGGAGCGTCTGACCCGCAGTCTGTCGGCTTTCTCGGTCATTTCCGTGGTGCTGCCTGACGGCGAAGCCTTCAAGAACTGGGAAACCCTGCAGCTTATTTTCGATGGCCTGCTGACCGCGCGGCACGACCGCCGCACCACGGTGGTGGCCCTGGGCGGCGGGGTGATCGGCGACATGGCCGGTTTCGCCGCCGCTTGCTATCAGCGCGGTGTTGATTTCATCCAGATCCCCACGACCCTGTTGTCCCAGGTGGACTCGTCGGTGGGCGGCAAGACCGGGATCAACCATCCGCTGGGCAAGAACATGGTGGGTGCTTTCTACCAGCCCAACGTGGTGCTGATCGACACCGCGACCCTCAATA
This sequence comes from Pseudomonas halotolerans, assembly GCF_039581215.1. Classification (NCBI taxonomy): domain Bacteria; kingdom Pseudomonadati; phylum Pseudomonadota; class Gammaproteobacteria; order Pseudomonadales; family Pseudomonadaceae; genus Pseudomonas; species Pseudomonas halotolerans. The sequence continues at coordinate 217,078 of NZ_JBCNTJ010000006.1, read as the reverse complement.
CATTGCCCGCCCGCGAGCTGTCTGCTGGGCTGGCTGAAGTCATCAAGTACGGGCTGATCTGCGACGAACCGTTCCTGGGCTGGCTGGAAGAAAACGTCGACCGCCTGCGTGCGCTGGATCAGGCTGCGCTGACCTACGCTATCGAACGTTCCTGTGCGGCCAAGGCCGCAGTGGTCGGTGCCGATGAGCGCGAGTCGGGCGTGCGCGCCACGCTCAACCTGGGCCATACCTTTGGCCACGCCATCGAAACCCACATGGGCTATGGTGTCTGGCTCCATGGCGAAGCGGTTGCGGCCGGTACGGTCATGGCCCTGGAGATGTCCGCGCGTTTGGGCTGGATCAGTGAGCAGGAGCGCGATCGCGGTATTGCTCTGTTCCAGCGCGCCGGGTTGCCGGTGATCCCGCCCGAAGAGATGACCGAAGCCGATTTTCTCGAACACATGGCAATCGACAAAAAAGTGATCGACGGTCGCCTGCGTCTGGTGCTGCTGCGCCGCATGGGCGAAGCTGTGGTGACCGACGATTATCCGAAAGAGGTTCTACAGGCCACGCTGGGAGCGGATTATCGCGCCCTGGCTCAGCTTAAAGGTTAATGAGATTCCAATGACTAGTTTGCATGCCGACGAGGCTTTCCTCGGCCATTTCCAGTTGAGTCATGACCCTTTCGCGCCACGGGTTCCAGGCTTCAAGTTTTTCCCCGCCCAACGCAAACCGGTTCTGGGCCAGTTGCATCATCTGGCGCGCTACAGCCAGTTGTTGCTGGTGGTCACCGGCCCTCAAGGCAGCGGCAAGACCTTGCTGCGCCAGGCCCTGGTGGCCAGCACCAACAAACAGTCGGTGCAAAGCGTGGTGGTATCGGCCCGGGGCGCGGGTGACGCGGCCGGTGTACTGCGTCAGGTCGCCCAGGCGCTGAATGTCGCCCAGGCTGAAATCGGTGCGATTCTGGATCAGATCGTGCAACTGGCGTTGACCGGGCAGGAAGTCTATCTGTTGGTGGACGACGCCGAGCAACTCGATGAGTCGGCCCTGGAAGCCTTGCTGGCCTTGGCTGCCGGTGCGCCGGAGGGCCGTCCCCACGTCTTCCTGTTTGGTGAGTCGTCGCTGATCGCCGATCTGGACCAGTTGAATCTTGAGCAAGAGCGCTTCCACGTCATTGAGCTGGCGCCCTACACCGAAGAGGAAACCCGTGAATACCTGGCCCAACGCCTTGAAGGCGCCGGTCGGGGCATCGAACTTTTCACCGCGGATCAGATCTCTGAGATTCACGAAAGCTCCGATGGCTGGCCTGGAAATATTAACCAGGTGGCCCGCGATGCTCTCATCGAAGTCATGATTGCCAGCCGCTCAGCGGTAAAGCGTCCAAGTATGGGGTTCAACATGCCGAAGAAACACGTATTGGCGATTTCCGCCGTGGTCGTGGTCGCGATCGCCGCCGCCTGGCTGATGCCGGGTCGCAGCAAGGCGCCGACCACGGGCGCACCCGCCAACGAACAGGCACAACTGCCTCTGGGCCAGGACGCAGCGCAGCCCAATGGCGGCGCTCCGGAGGTGGAGTTCGCCGGTAACACCCAGCCGATGCCGCTGCCGCTGGTCGGTCAGTCGCAACCGGTCATGCGCAGTCCCCTGGCTGAAGCCGCTGGCGGTATCACCGAGGGCGACGACGGCGCGGCACCACCGATCGATGACACCAGCGATACGCCGCCAACCGTGACCACCAGCGCCCCACCGGCGGGTGTGCCGGCTGGCCCGGCACCCACCCCGGCGCCAGTGCCAACCCCAGCCCCCGCTCCGACCGCCAAGCCTGCGCCGGCCCCCGCCCAGGTGGCCACGGCCAAGCCTGCTCCAGCCCCAGCCCCGGCAGCCAAGCCGGCCACCCAGGCCGCTGGCGGAAGCTGGTACGCCGGTCAGGCTCCGGGGAGTTATGTGGTACAGATCCTCGGCACCAGTTCCGAAGCGTCTGCGCAAAAATTCGTCAAGGAGCAGGGCGGCGAGTACCGTTATTTCAAGAAGATGCTTAACGGCAAACCGCTTTATGTCATCACCTACGGCAATTTCGCCAACCGTGATGCAGCCGTTTCCGCCATCAAGGCCTTGCCAGCGAAGGTTCAGGCTGGTAAACCTTGGCCTCGCACTGTCGCCAGCGTCCAACAGGAACTGGCAGCAACTCGCTGAAGATTCGGCGGCCTTACCCAGGCCGCCTCTCCCGGCACCTCAAAATTTCCGCAAGAGCGAGCGACCTTTCAGGCCGCGCGCCTTGTGGTGTCTGCGTCACAGTAGCGTTTGAGTCGCAGCGGTCGAACCCAAAAAAGTTTTGACTAGCACAGCATATAGCTTTAAACCTTTCACAAATGCGACATGGATTTGCGACGTTTCGTCGTCAAATTTGTGAGCCCTTGTGTCGGTGTGTACAATGACCTCCCTTTTGCCCCCGCAAAGCTGGCGTACGTTCGGCGCGGCACGCAACTGGCTGAATTGAAAAGAAATTTGCCTCGATAAGAGGCAGCCTGGTGAGAAAGTGTCTATGAAAGCAGGTCTGTACCAACCAGATGAATTCAAGGATAACTGCGGTTTCGGCCTGATTGCTCATATGCAGGGCGAACCCAGCCATACCCTTTTACAAACGGCCATTGAGGCCCTGACCTGCATGACCCACCGCGGTGGGATCAACGCCGACGGCAAGACCGGTGACGGTTGTGGCTTGCTGATTCAAAAGCCTGACGAGTTCCTGCGTGCCGTTGCCCAGGAAACGTTTGGCGTGACCCTGCCCAAGCAGTACGCGGTGGGGATGGTGTTCTTCAATCAGGACCCGGTGAAGGCCCAGGCGGCTCGCGAAAACATGAATCGCGAGATCCTGGCCGCCGGCCTGCAATTGGTGGGCTGGCGCAAGGTGCCGATCGACACCAGCGTCCTCGGCCGCCTGGCCCTTGAGCGTCTGCCGCAGATCGAACAAGTGTTCATCGCGGGCGAAGGCCTGAGCGATCAGGACATGTCGATCAAGCTGTTCAGCTCCCGTCGTCGTTCGTCCGTGGCTAACGCCGCCGACACCGATCACTACATCTGCAGCTTTTCCCACAAGACCATCATCTATAAAGGCCTGATGATGCCGGCGGACCTGACCGCCTTCTATCCGGACCTGAGCGACGAGCGCCTGAAAACCGCGATCTGCGTGTTCCACCAGCGCTTCTCCACCAACACCCTGCCGAAATGGCCGCTGGCCCAGCCATTCCGCTTCCTCGCCCACAACGGCGAGATCAACACCATCACCGGCAACCGCAACTGGGCGCTGGCCCGTCGCACCAAGTTCGCCAACGACTTGATGCCGGACCTCGAAGAACTCGGCCCGCTGGTCAACCGCGTGGGTTCGGATTCCTCGAGCATGGACAACATGCTCGAACTGATGGTCACCGGCGGCATCGACCTGTTCCGTGGCGTGCGCATGCTGGTGCCGCCGGCCTGGCAGAACGTCGAGACCATGGACCCGGACCTGCGTGCGTTCTACGAATACAACTCCATGCACATGGAGCCGTGGGACGGCCCGGCCGGTATCGTCATGACCGACGGCCGCTACGCCGTGTGCCTGCTGGACCGTAACGGTCTGCGTCCGGCGCGCTGGGTCACCACCACCAACGGGTTCATCACCCTGGCTTCGGAAATCGGTGTCTGGAACTACCAGCCCGAAGACGTCATCGCCAAGGGCCGCGTGGGCCCGGGCCAGATTTTTGCCGTGGACACCGAAACCGGCCAGATCCTCGACACCGATTCCATCGACAACCGCCTCAAGTCTCGTCATCCGTACAAGCAATGGCTGCGCAAGAATGCCCTGCGCATCCAGGCGACCATGGAAGACAACGACCACGGTTCGGCTTTCTACGACGTCGATCAGCTCAAGCAGTACATGAAGATGTACCAGGTGACGTTCGAAGAGCGTGACCAGGTGCTGCGTCCGTTGGGTGAGCAGGGCTACGAAGCGGTCGGCTCCATGGGCGACGACACGCCGATGGCCGTGCTGTCCCAGCGCGTGCGCACACCGTATGACTATTTCCGCCAGCAGTTCGCTCAGGTGACCAACCCACCGATCGACCCGCTGCGCGAAGCGATCGTGATGTCCCTGGAAATCTGCCTCGGTGCCGAGCGCAACATCTTCCAGGAGTCGCCGGAACACGCCTCGCGCGTGATCCTCAGCTCGCCGGTCATTTCCCCGGCCAAATGGCGTTCGCTGACCAACCTCGACCGCCCGGGCTTCGAGCGTCAGGTCATTGACCTGAACTACGACGAAAGCGTCGGCCTTGAAGCGGCGATCCGCAACGTGGCCGATCAGGCTGAAGAAGCCGCGCGCGCCGGTCGCACCCAGATCGTGCTGAGCGACCGTCACATTGCCCCGGGCAAGCTGCCGATCCACGCCTCGCTGGCCACCGGTGCGGTGCACCACCGCCTGACCGAAAAAGGCCTGCGCTGCGATTCCAACATCCTGGTGGAAACCGCCACCGCGCGCGATCCGCATCACTTTGCGGTGCTGATCGGTTTCGGGGCCTCGGCGGTCTATCCGTTCCTGGCCTATGAAGTGCTGGGCGACCTGATCCGCACCGGTGAAGTGCTGGGCGACCTCTATGAGGTGTTCAAGAACTATCGCAAGGGCATCACCAAGGGCCTGCTCAAGATCCTCTCGAAGATGGGGATCTCGACCATTGCTTCGTACCGCGGTGCGCAATTGTTCGAGGCCATCGGCCTGTCCGAAGAAGTCTGCGAGCTGAGCTTCCGTGGCGTGCCGAGCCGCATCAAGGGGGCACGGTTCGTCGACATCGAAGCCGAACAGAAAGCCCTGGCGGCCGAAGCCTGGAGCCCGCGCAAGCCGATCCAGCAGGGCGGGCTGCTGAAGTTCGTCCACGGTGGCGAATACCACGCCTACAACCCGGACGTGGTCAACACCTTGCAAGCCGCCGTGCAGCAGGGCGACTACGGCAAGTTCAAGGAATACACCTCGCTGGTGGACAACCGTCCGGTGTCGATGATTCGCGACCTGCTCAAGGTCAAGACCCTGGATACGCCGCTGGACATCAGTGAAATCGAGCCGCTGGAATCGGTGCTCAAGCGTTTCGATTCCGCCGGTATCTCCTTGGGCGCCCTGTCTCCGGAAGCCCATGAAGCCCTGGCTGAAGCCATGAACCGCCTTGGGGCGCGCTCCAACTCCGGCGAAGGCGGTGAAGACCCGGCGCGCTACGGCACCATCAAGAGTTCGAAAATCAAGCAGGTGGCCACCGGCCGCTTCGGTGTGACGCCGGAGTACCTGGTCAACGCCGAAGTGCTCCAGATCAAGGTTGCCCAAGGCGCCAAGCCCGGCGAAGGCGGTCAACTGCCCGGCGGCAAGGTCAACGGCCTGATCGCCAAACTGCGCTATGCGGTCCCCGGCGTGACCCTGATCTCACCGCCGCCTCACCACGACATCTACTCGATCGAAGACCTGTCGCAACTGATCTTCGACCTCAAGCAGGTGAACCCGAAGGCGCTGGTCTCGGTGAAGCTGGTGGCAGAAGCGGGCGTGGGCACCATCGCCGCCGGTGTGGCCAAGGCTTATGCCGACCTGATCACCATCTCCGGCTATGACGGCGGCACCGGTGCATCGCCGCTGACCTCGATCAAATACGCCGGCGCCCCGTGGGAACTGGGCCTGGCCGAGACCCACCAGACCCTGCGCGGCAACGACTTGCGCGGCAAGGTCCGGGTGCAGACCGATGGCGGCCTGAAAACCGGCCTGGACGTGATCAAGGCGGCCATTCTCGGGGCCGAGAGCTTCGGCTTCGGCACCGCGCCGATGATCGCCCTGGGTTGCAAATACCTGCGTATCTGCCACCTGAACAACTGCGCCACAGGCGTGGCGACCCAGAACGAAAAGCTGCGCAAGGACCACTACATCGGCACCGTCGACATGGTGGTGAACTTCTTCACCTACGTGGCCGAGGAAACCCGCGAGTGGCTGGCGAAGCTGGGTGTGCGCTCGCTCGAAGAGCTGATCGGCCGCACCGACCTGCTGGAAGTGCTCGAAGGCCAGACCGCCAAGCAGCATCATCTGGACCTGACGCCGTTGCTGGGCAGCGATCATATCCCGGCGGACAAGCCACAGTTCTGCCAGGTTGATCGCAACCCGCCGTTCGACAAGGGCGAACTGGCCGAGAAGATGGTCGACATGGCCACCTCGGCGATCAACGACCTGAGCGGTGCCGAGTTCGAACTGGCTATCTGCAACTGCGACCGTTCCATCGGTGCGCGGATCTCCGGCGAAATCGCGCGCAAGCACGGCAACCAGGGCATGGCCAAGGCGCCGATCACCTTCCGCTTCAAGGGCACCGCAGGCCAGAGCTTCGGCGTCTGGAACGCCGGTGGCCTGAACATGTACCTGGAAGGCGACGCCAACGACTACGTGGGCAAGGGCATGACCGGTGGCAAACTGGTCATCGTTCCGCCCAAGGCCAGTGTCTACAAGACTCAGGACAGTGCGATCATCGGCAACACCTGCCTGTACGGCGCCACCGGCGGCAAGCTGTTCGCCGCTGGCACCGCGGGCGAGCGTTTCGCCGTGCGTAACTCCGGGGCCCATACGGTGGTGGAAGGCACCGGTGATCATTGCTGCGAGTACATGACCGGTGGTTTCGTCTGTGTCTTGGGCAAGACCGGTTACAACTTCGGCTCTGGCATGACCGGCGGTTTCGCCTACGTGCTCGACCAGGACAACACGTTCGTTGACCGGGTCAACCACGAACTGGTGGAAATCCAGCGCATCAGCGGCGAGGCGATGGAAGCCTACCGCAGCCACCTGCAGCGCGTGCTGGACGAATACGTCGAGGAAACCGACAGCGAGTGGGGTCGTGAACTCGCCGAAAACCTCGATGACTATCTGCGCCGTTTCTGGCTGGTCAAGCCCAAGGCTGCCAACCTGAAGTCGTTGCTTTCCAGCACCCGTGCCAACCCGCAGTGATATGCGCCTGAAGAGTTTGATGAGGTTTTAACAATGGCTGAACGTCTGAGTAACGACTTCCAGTTCATCGATGTCGGGCGCAAGGATCCGAAGAAGAAACTGTTGCGTCAACGCAAGAAAGAGTTCGTGGAAATCTACGAGCCTTTCAAACCCCAGCAGTCGGCCGATCAGGCCCACCGCTGCCTGGGTTGTGGTAACCCGTACTGCGAATGGAAGTGCCCGGTGCACAACTTCATTCCCAACTGGCTGAAGCTGGTGGCCGAGGGCAACATCCTCCAGGCTGCCGAGTTGTCCCACCAGACCAACACCCTGCCGGAAGTCTGCGGCCGGGTGTGCCCACAGGATCGCCTGTGTGAAGGTGCATGCACCCTCAACGACGGTTTTGGTGCGGTGACCATCGGTTCGGTGGAGAAATACATCACCGACACCGCGTTCGCCATGGGCTGGCGCCCGGACATGTCCAAGGTCAAGCCGACCGGCAAGCGCGTGGCGATCATTGGTGCGGGCCCGGCGGGCCTGGGTTGCGCCGATGTGCTGGTGCGCGGTGGCGTGGCCCCGGTGGTGTTCGACAAGAACCCGGAAATCGGTGGCCTGCTGACCTTCGGCATCCCCGAGTTCAAGCTGGAAAAGACCGTGCTGAGCAATCGTCGCGAAGTCTTCACCGGCATGGGCATCGAGTTTCGCTTGAACACCGAAGTGGGCAAGGACGTGACCATGGAGCAACTGCTCGAAGAGTACGATGCCGTATTCATGGGCATGGGCACCTACACCTACATGAAGGGCGGCTTTGCCGGCGAAGACCTGCCGGGCGTCTACGACGCGCTGGACTTCCTGATCGCCAACGTCAACCGCAACCTGGGCTTTGAAAAGTCGCCGGAAGATTTCGTCGACATGAAAGGCAAGAAGGTCGTGGTGCTCGGCGGCGGTGACACGGCGATGGACTGTAACCGCACTTCGATTCGCCAGGGCGCCAAGTCGGTGACCTGCGCCTACCGTCGTGACGAAGCGAACATGCCCGGCTCGCGCAAAGAAGTGAAGAACGCCAAGGAAGAGGGCGTGAAGTTCCTCTACAACCGCCAGCCGATCGCCATTGTCGGTGAAGACAAGGTCGAGGGCGTGAAGGTGGTCGAGACCCGTCTCGGCGAACCGGACGCCCGCGGTCGTCGCAGCCCCGAGCCGATCCCGGGTTCCGAAGAGATCATCCCGGCCGATGCCGTGGTCATCGCCTTCGGCTTCCGCCCAAGCCCGGCGCCATGGTTCGAACAGTTCAGCATCCAGACCGACAGCCAGGGCCGCGTTGTGGCTCCGGAACAAGGCCAGTACAAGCACCAGACCAGCAACCCGAAGATCTTCGCCGGCGGCGACATGGTCCGGGGTTCCGATCTGGTGGTGACGGCCATCTTTGAAGGCCGCAATGCGGCGGAAGGGATCTTGGATTACCTGGGGGTCTGATCACTTCCTAACGCTGGAATGTGATCAAAATGTGGGAGCGAGCTTTGTGGGAGCAAAGCTTGCTCGCGATTCAGGCGCCTCGGTACCCAAGAGACCGCAGTGTTTTCATCGCGGGCAAGCCTTGCTCCCACAAAAATGGCTCCCACAGTTGTTTTGTAGTGTCGGGGAGGCTGTGCTGCACCGCGACAAATTGCCCCGATAGATAAAAGGCACGGCTCTTGCCGTGCCTTTTGCGTCGCGCTCTGAGAAAATGCCCGCACTTTTTTTCCGGATGCCGACATGACTGCCCTGAAGAACGACCGTTTCCTCCGCGCCCTGCTCAAGCAACCCGTAGACGTCACCCCCGTGTGGATGATGCGTCAGGCCGGTCGCTACCTGCCGGAATACCGCGCCAGTCGGGCCAAGGCCGGTGACTTCATGAGCCTGTGCATGAATCCCCAGTTCGCCTGCGAAGTCACGATGCAGCCGTTGGATCGCTACCCGCAACTGGACGCGGCGATTCTGTTTTCCGACATCCTCACCATTCCCGATGCCATGGGCCAGGGCCTGTACTTCGAGACCGGCGAAGGTCCGCGCTTCAAGAAAGTCGTCAGCACCCTGGCCGACATCGAGGCCCTGCCGATTCCCGATCCGCAGAAGGACCTGGGCTATGTCATGGACGCGGTCAGCACCATCCGCCGAGAACTCAACGGTCGCGTGCCGCTGATCGGTTTCTCTGGCAGCCCCTGGACCCTGGCTACCTACATGGTCGAAGGCGGCTCGTCGAAAGATTTCCGCAAGACCAAGGCGATGCTCTACGACAACCCGCAAGCCATGCACCTGTTGCTGGACAAGCTGGCGCAGTCGGTCACTTCCTACCTCAACGGCCAGATCCTGGCCGGTGCGCAAGCGGTACAGATCTTCGACACCTGGGGCGGCAACCTCTCGGCGGCGGCGTACCAGGAGTTCTCCCTGGCCTACATGCGCAAGATTGTCAGCGGCCTGATCCGCGAACATGAAGGTCGTAAAGTCCCGGTGATCCTGTTCACCAAGAACGGCGGCCTGTGGCTGGAAAGTATCGCCGATGCCGGTGCCGACGCTTTGGGCCTGGACTGGACCTGCGACATTGGCAACGCCCGCGAGCGTGTTGGCAGCAAAGTCGCGCTGCAAGGCAACATGGACCCGACCGTGCTTTACGCCAAGCCCGAGGCCATCCGCGCCGAAGTCGGGCGTATCCTCGCCAGCTATGGCAAGGGCAGCGGTCATGTGTTCAACCTCGGCCATGGCATTACGCCGGAAGTCGATCCGGAACACGCCGGTGCTTTCCTGCGGGCCGTCCATGAGTTGTCGGCGCAATACCACATCTAACCGCACCCTGGTAACCCAGCCTGTCCGGACTTGCGCCGGGCAGGCTTTTTAATGCCTGTTATTTATCTACCCAGCGTGGGGAAGTGCAGCATCTTTAGAGGTCTGTACTTGTTGTTTATTAATAACCTTTGCATGTAAGAAGTTTTCCATTAAATGTAGGAAGAAGTTAATTCAGAGATAGTTCCTTCTGTTTTGAGGGATTTTCCCTACATAGAGCAATTTTAACTTTCTATAAGGTTTCGCGCTTGTCGGGTCAGCGCTACACGGTGCTGCGCACCTGATGACGGTGGTACGTCTTTCAATCTCGATGAAGAGTTCGGAACTTATATGAAAAACAACTTCAGCAAGAACGGTGTGATAACGGGGTGCGCTTCGTCATTAGTTCTGTTATCGGCCATGGTGGCGTCCTCAGGCGTATTGGCCCATGGTTACCTCGAGGTGCCGCCTTCGCGTGCATTACTGTGCCAGCGAGGCGAAAACAAAAACTGCGGCGGCGCTCAATACGAACCACAAAGTACGGGTGAAACTTTCAAAGGCTTTCCCAATGGCGCGGGTGGCGCACCCCTGCAAGGCCCCGTCGACGGCAAAATCGCCAGTGGTGGGAGCGCCCTGTTTTCTGCCCTGGATGCCCAGTCGGCCACGCGCTGGCAACTGACTGAAATCAGGGATCGCAACATTGCCTTCCAGTGGCGGTACAGCGCCACACACCCGGCGACCAAACATGAATACTTCATCACCCGTGACGGGTGGAATCCAAACGAGACGCTGAAGCGGGCGTCATTCGACAGCACGCCGTTCTGTACGGTAGACGGTGCCAATCAAATGCCGGAATCCGGTGCCCGGCACGAATGTGTCATTCCCGACAGCAAGACCGGTCATCACGTGATTTTGGCGGTATGGACAGTCGCTGATACCGATAATGCGTTCTACGACCCGGCGGACGTGAACATCCTCGCCGAAGCTGCATTGCCGGGTGGCTGGTCGCCGGTGGGCAGCATCGCGCCTTCGACCCCCTTGTTGGCGGGTGACAAGGTCAAGGCGCGGGCATTTGCCGCTACCGGCGAAAATACCGAATACAGCGTAGAGGTCAGCGTCGACAGCGTTGAAGAGGGCAGGCCTGAGGCCTGGTCGTTCAAACTGGCCGAAGCCATCAACAACGCTCATACCCTGGTTCGTGCCGGCATTCGCGACGAGCAGGGCGGCATTACCCCGGTCAAAGGCACCAACAACCTGTACGCCCAGAAAGAAAGCGGTGTGAGCCGTTACGAAGTGCAACTGGACATGCGTGAGGACCCCGGCGCCAGCATGACGATTTCTTCCTTGCAGCCAGAGTATGTCCTCAACAAGGGGCGGGTCAGCCTGGCGTTCGCCGCGCTGACAAACCGCAGGATGAATCTTGAAGCCACCCTGTTCGACGAGAAGAACAAACCGGTCGGTGTGGTGAGCCAGACCGTGGGTGCAGGCGATAGCACGCTGACCATGGACGTACGCAGCGCACCGGGTGCTCATACCCTGACGTTGGTGGGCAGCACCGAGGACGGGCGGACCACGCGCCAGGATACCCGCAGCGTCACCTTGACTGGTGAAGGGGCGGACATCGAGTACGACTTCGTATTCCCTGAAGGCATCAGTGGCTATGCCGCCGGTACGAAGGTACTGCAACCCAAGACTGATGAAGTCTTCCAGTGCAAGCCATTTCCCGAGTCCGGCTATTGCAAGCAATACAGCCCCTCGGCGAACGGTTTTGAACCGGGCGTCGGTGCTCAATGGCAGATGGCCTGGGACCCACTGTAAGTCATATCGGGCAGGGTTTCAGGCCGTCCTCCTGGGTTGCCTGAACCCCTCAAATGGGATTGTTCGGTGAGCAGACAAATGAGTGTTTCTTTCGGGACTGACGAGGGTCTGTCCAAGGCATTCCTTGTGCTGGTGCCCCTTGTATACGGTTTTTTTCTGACAGCGCAGGAATGGCATTTTCGCCAGGCACTGGTGCTGGCGGAGCCAATAGCCGTGGCACCCGCGGTCGTTCAGGTCGCTGAGCCGCCCAACGTTCAAGCCGTGGCGACCGTGCTCGGCCTGACCGCTGGAGACGCGCTGTTGCCCAGCGCCGAACCGGTCACGTTGCAGGCCAGCTTCGTGACCGGCGAAGGCTTGTCACGGGCGTTGCTGGCCGATGCCGCGGGGCCGCGTATTTACCAGGTGGGTGAACGTCTGCCTGGCGGAAGCGTGTTGCGGCGGGTCGAGGCCAGTCATGTGGTTTTGTGGCGCAGCGGGCGGGAAGAACGAGTGGCCTTGCAACGCACGGCGGAACATTTTCTGCGCCGACTCGATCCTGCCACTGCTGACCAGCCCAGGCCTCATTCCTCGCAATACCTGCGCCCGCTTGCCGGGCTATCAGAGTGATCGGATTCATGAACAGTTTTGCCCGGTACCGTGCGTTGCGCGCCCTGTTTTGCCTCACGCTGCTTTCCCCATCGGTGCCTTTGGGCGCGCTGCGGGCCGAGGAGGTCCAGTGGCAGTTGGCGATGAACAATGCGGAACTGCGGGACGTGGTCGAGGAAATTTCCGTCATCCTCGGCAAGACCGTGGTGCTCGACCCCAGGGTGTCAGGGCGCATTACCGTCATGTCGCGCCAGGCGCTGGATCGCGAGGGGGTGCGTCGGCTGTTCTATTCGGTGCTCGATGCGCACAACTTCACCGTGATCGACGAAGGCGAACGGATTCTGATCACCCCGATCGCTGATGCCAGAACACGCGCCGGGACCGGCGATGTAAAAAGCGCCACGCCGTCGCAGTTCGTCACTCAGGTCATCGAATTGCAATCGAGCATTGCCGCTGATGTCGCCGGGCTGGTCCGCCCTCTGGTGTCGAGCAACGGATACATCGGCCCTTCGGTATCGTCCAACGCGCTGGTGGTGACCGACACGGTCGCCAATGTACAGCGCATCGTCCGGGTCGTGCGCCAGTTGGACTCGGGACGCAACGGTAATCATGTGGTGGTGGCGTTGCGTCATGCCCAGGCCGGGGATATCGCGTCGGTCATGCAAGCCTCCGGCGGCAAGCGCGGAGTCGATGCCACGGGCTTGGTGATTGCCGATGCCCGGAGCAATCGGCTGGTGATCATCGGCGCACCGGCGGTGCGTCAGCGTCTGGTCGATCTGGCCCGAACCCTGGATGTCCAGGCGGTCGCCTCCCAGGACAACGCCCGGGTCATCCGCCTGCGTCACAGCGATGCCAAACAACTGGCGCAGGTGCTGGAGGCTGTCGGGCAGGATAGAAAAACTACGCCGGCACTGGGCGGCTCGCGGGAAGGTGCCTCGGTCAGCCCGTTCATGATCAAGGCTGACGAAAGCCAGAATGCCCTGGTGTTGATCGCCGAACCGGCCCAGGTACGTACCGTCGAAAACATTGTCCGAGAACTCGATCAACCCCGCGCCCAGGTGCTTATTCACGCGGCCATCGTTGAAATTACCGGGGACATTTCCCAAGCGGTGGGGGTGCAGTGGGGCCTTGATACCGGCAGCGCGGCTGGGTTCATCAATTTTCCGGGAACCAACATCCCGATCGTAGGTGAGATGAACGCCAAAGCGCCCGAACGCGAGCCGGAAGGCGCGGTCCTGCGGTTGGGGAGCGATCGCTTCAGCGCGCTCATATCGGCGCTGGAGAGCAATACCCGCAGCAACCTGCTTTCCACCCCCAGCCTGCTGACTCTGGATAACCAGGAGGCGGAAATCATCGTCGGCCAGAACGTCCCGTTCAAGACCGGCTCCTACGCCACCAACGGCAGCGGTGCGGACAATCCATTCACCACCGTCGAGCGCAAGGACGTCGGCATCAGCCTCAAGATCAAGCCCTACATCAACGAAGGCTCCATCCTGCGCCTTGAAGTCCATCAGGAAGTCTCGGATATAGCACCCTCTGTCTCCGGTGTGGATTCCTCGGACCTGATCACCAACAAACGCGCCTTGAAGAGCACGATCCTGGCGGACGATGGCGAGATCATCGTGATCGGTGGCCTGATTCGCGACAGTGTCCGTACCCAGGAAAGCGGCGTGCCGCTGTTGCGCAGCATTCCGTACCTGGGCGCGCTGTTTCGCTGGACCCGCGACACCCAGACCAAAAGCAACCTGATGGTGTTCCTGCGCCCGACCATCGTGCGCAGCAAGGAAGGCCTGGCCGATGTGAGCCGTCAGCGCTACGACGCGCTAAGGGAACTGAGCAAACCCGGCTCGCGGAAAAATAATTCGCTGTTGCTGCCCCGCGACGCTCGCGAGTTGTTCGAACCGTCCGCAGACGCGCCGCTGGCAGAGCCGCGCCAACCGAAACGGGGTGCTTTGTGAGTGATCTGCAGGCCCCGTTGCCCTTCGGTTTCGCCAGGCGCCTGGGCGTGCTGCTGGAAGGCGAGGGCCCGACCTTGCACCTGGTGATGCGCCGCGACACGCCGTTGACCGCGCTGGCCGAGGTATGGCGCTGGTGTGGTCGGCAGTTGCCGATCCAGGTGCTGGAGCCGGCGCAGTTCGCCACGCGCCTGGCATGCGTTTACCGCCAGGGCCAGAGCGCCGCCGAGCAGGTTGCCCAAGGGCTGGACGAGGAGCTGGACCTGCTCAGCCTGGCCGATCAAGTGCCGCAGACCACCGACTTGCTGGAACAGCAGGGCGATGCGCCGATTATCCGGTTGATCAATGCCCTGCTCAGCGAAGCGGTCCGCGAACACGCTTCGGATGTGCATCTGGAAACGTTCGAGCAGTACCTGTCGGTGCGCATGCGCATCGACGGCCAGTTACAGGAAATGCTGCGTCCGCGCCGGGAGCTGGCGAGCCTGTTGGTGTCGCGGATCAAGGTCATGGCGCGCCTGGACATCGCCGAAAAACGTGTGCCCCAGGACGGGCGCATGGCGTTGCGGCTGGCCGGGCATGAAGTGGATGTGCGGGTCTCGACGCTGCCTTCGGCCCATGGCGAGCGAGTGGTGTTGCGTCTGCTCGACAAGCAGGCCGGGCGCCTGGACCTGACGCGCCTGGGCCTGCCTGATGACACCCTGGCAAACTTGCGTCGGTTGCTTGGCAAACCCCATGGCATCGTGCTGGTGACCGGTCCCACAGGCTCGGGGAAAACCACCAGCCTGTACGCGGCGCTGAGCAGCATCAACGATCAGAGCCGAAACATCCTCACCGTCGAGGACCCGATTGAATATCACTTGCCGGGCGTCGGCCAGATGCCGGTCAATCCGAAAGTCGACATGACCTTTGCTCGTGGCTTGCGGGCGATATTGCGCCAGGACCCGGATGTGGTGATGGTGGGCGAGATCCGCGATCGCGAGACCGCCGAAATCGCAGTGCAGGCGTCCCTGACCGGCCATCTGGTGCTCTCGACCCTGCACACCAACACCGCGGTGGGCGCGGTTACGCGACTGAGGGACATGGGCCTGGACGCCTATCTGCTGGCCTCGTCCCTGGCGGGCATTGTCGCCCAACGCTTGTTGCGCACCTTGTGTCCGTCCTGCAAGACGCCCTATGTGGCCGACGCTGCAACCTGTCGGCGCCTGGGGCTTGAAGCCGACGCTGCGCCACGGTTGTTCAAGGCCCGGGGCTGCGATCAATGCCAGAAAGGTTATCGCGGGCGCATAGGCATTTATGAACTGGTGAGTGTCAGCCCCGCGTTGTCACAACTGATTCACCAGGGCGCCCCTGAGCAGGCGCTGGCCCTTGAGGCGCGCAAAACCTCCCGCAGCCTGTTTCAGGATGGCTGCCAGCGGGTTCAGGACGGCCTGACCAGCGTCGATGAACTGCTGCGCATCACCCAGGAGGGTTAGCCCCATGCCGCTCTTCGACTATCGAGCAGAAGATGCCCGGGGCCGGCGCTGCAAAGGCCGCGTGGAAGCCGACAACCCCCGTCATGCCCGTCAGTTGCTGCGCGAGCGTGGCTTGCTGCCCAGCGAACTGCACGAAGCGAGGGTGCAACGAGCCCTGGGCACCCGGCACGCCGGAGGGCGTTTGAGCCCGGCGGATCTGGCGTTGCTGACGTTGCAACTGTCCACCTTGATTCAGGCCGGTCTGCCCCTCGACGAGGCCCTCGGCGCCGTCGCCCAACAAAGCCAGAAGCGGCGCGTTGCCAACCTGTTGGCGGCGGTACGCGGTCGTGTGATGGAAGGTCACGCCCTGGCCACGGCGCTGGCGGCGTTTCCCCAGGCGTTTCCTGAACTGTTCTGCGCCACGGTTGCCGCCGGCGAACAGTCCGGCCACTTGGGCCTGGTGCTGGAGCAGTTGGCGGCCTACACCCAGGCACGCCAGGCATCGCGCCAGCGCATTCAATTGGCTTTGGTGTATCCATTGATTCTGATGCTGGCCTGCGTCGCGATTGTCGCTTTCCTGTTGGGTTACGTGGTGCCGGATGTGGTGAAGATATTCGTCGACAGCGGCCAATCGTTGCCCTGGTTGACCGAGGCGCTGATCGTCCTGAGTGACGGATTGCGTCGCTCTGGCTTGTTGCTGCTCGGGCTGCTGGTCGGGTTGCTCGGGTTGTGGCGCTGGAGCCTGCGCCAACCTGCGTGGCGCCTGCGCTGGCATCGTCTGTTGCTCAAGCTGCCTGTGTTCGGCGAGGTGCTGCGAGCGATGGAAGCGGCCCGATTCGCCAGCACCCTGGCGATCCTGAGCAAAAGTGCCGTGCCGCTGGTGGATGCCCTGGGCATTGCCGCGCAGGTCATTGGCAACTTGACGATCCGCGCCCGCATGGCCGACGTCGCCCGTTCGGTCCGCGAGGGCGGGACCCTGACCCGGGGGCTGGAGCGGGGGGGGGATATCCCGCCCTTGATGCTGCACATGATCGCCAGCGGCGAACGGGCCGGCGAACTCGACAGCATGCTGGCCCGGGCCGCCGAACAACAGGAGGCCAGCCTCGCGGCGCGCATCGCGCTGGTGGTGAGCCTTTTCGAACCGGTCATGCTGGTGCTGATGGGCGGCGTCGTGCTGCTGATCGTCATGGCCATCCTGCTTCCGATCCTTGGCCTCAACCAATTGGTGAATTGACCCATGACACTTCAAAACAACCGACCTGCACGCCCTCAACGCGGTTTTACCCTGATCGAAATCATGGTGGTGGTGGTCATCATTGGCGTGCTGGGTGCCATTGTGGTGCCACAGTTCATGAGCCGGCCTGATCAAGCCAAGATCACGGCTGCACGGACCGATATCCAGGCGATCGCCACGGCCCTGGAAATGTACCGTCTCGACAACTTTCAATACCCATCGACCCAGCAAGGCCTGGAGGCGCTGAGCGAACGTCCGTCCGGCACGCCTGCGGCCAGGCACTGGAACCCCCAGGGTTATCTGAGAAGCCTGCCGGTCGATCCCTGGGGTACGCCCTACCAGTACCTCAATCCGGGGCACAAATCCGTCGATGGCAGCTATGACTTGTACTCGCTGGGCGCCGATGGCGTGCCGGGCGGTGACGGGTTCGCCGCCGACATTGGCAATTGGGCCGAGTGACCATGCAGCGTCGTTGCCGGGGCTTCACCTTGCTGGAACTGATGGTCGTTATCGTCTTGATCGGCGTCCTGGCGGGCATGGTCCGCTTCGCCACGGGGCCGAGCCCGGCGCGTGAGGCGCGGCAGCAGGCCCGGGACTTCGTCGCGCTGGTGCAGCAGTTGCGCGAGCGGGCGGTGTTGGACGGGCAGGAATACGGTGTGCGCGTGCAGCCCGGCGGTTATCAGGTGTGGCGACTCCAAGCCCAGGACTGGACGGCGGTGTCGGCGCTGCATCGATTGCCCGAGGGCCTGACGCTTGGCTTGGAGCAGGACGGCCACGCCCTGCGCCTCGATGGGGTCCAAGGCCCACCGCAGTTGTTGATGCTCAGCAGTGACGAGATCAGCCCGTTCAGGCTGCTCATCAACGTCGCTGGACAGACGATTGCCGGAATATCGAGCGACGGCCTGGCGGAGCCGCTGATCGATGAGTAACGCGCACAGGCAGGCTGTCGGTTGTCAGGGTTTCACGCTGTTGGAAGTCATGATCGCCCTGGCGATTTTCGCGACGATGGCGGCGGCCGTGCTCTCGGCCAGCCAATTCGTGCTCAAACAGAGCGCGGGGCTCGAGGACCGTCTGTTCGGTGCCTGGCTGGCGGACAATCAGTTGAGCGAACTGCGCCTGCAGGCCGTCACGCCCCCCGGACAACAGCGACTGAGCCGGCACCTGGACCGCCGCGATTGGGTCTTGCAACAGCGGATCGCCCCGGTCCGTGAGGGGCGGCTGCTGCAGGTCGAGATCCAGGTCAGCCGCAGCGACAGCGTCACCGTCGTGCACCGTACCACCGGGTGGATCGGCCGCCGTCATGAATAGGCAGTCGGGTTTCACCTTGTTGGAGCTGGTCATCGCCATCGCAATTTTTGCCTTGCTCGGCCTGGCCAGTTGGCGGTTGTTCGATGGGGTCGTGCGGACCCAGCAGGGCGTCGGTCAGCATGAGCGCGAGATCAGGGCCTTGCAGCGCGCTGTCGGCGTGATTGAACGGGATGTGTGGCAGGCAGTGGTCGATTCGCTCGTGCTCGCGCCCGGGCATTTGCAGTTGCAGCGCAGCCATTGGCGCAACCCACTGGACCAGCCTCGCAGTGAACGGCAAACGGTGAGCTATCGACTCAAAGGCGGCGCGTTATGGCGCGAGAGTGTCGGCGAAGGCACTACGCTCATGCAGCGGCAGAAATTGCTCGACGACGTCCACAGCCTGAGCTGGCGCGTGTTCGACCGACAACGGGGGTGGCACCGCGAAACCTTGAGCGGCACCGCGCCGCTGGCGTTGGAGTTGATCGTCTCAGCGGGGCGTTTCAAACAAATCCGTCGGGTGCTGTTGTTGCCGGAGGCGTTGCCATGACGCGACAAAGCGGGGTGGCGCTGATCAGCGTGCTGCTGGTGCTGAGCCTGGCCTTGCTGCTGGTCGCTGGCCTGTTGCGCAGTCATCGCCTGTTGTTGCACAGCAGCGCGCAGCAACTGCAACAGGTCCAGTTGCGGCAATTGGGATTGGCTGGGGAAGACTGGGCGCGGGGGGTGTTGGAAAGCAGTGGGATAACGCCGTCCGGGCCCGTTGACCTGAGCCAGGACTGGGCCCGGCTTGAGCCCGTATTGGAGGTGGGCGCCGCCGAGCTGCACATCGGTATCGAGGATTTGTCCGGGCGCCTGAATCTCAATGGGTTGCTGGCCCTGGGTCAGATCGATCAGGTCACCCTTGGTCGCTGGACGCGCTTGTTGGCCCTGCTGGACCTGCCGCCGCTGTCGTTGCCCCAGGTCGGGCCGGTGCAGGAGTTGAGTCAACTGCGCCTGTTGCCGGGCATCGACGGCCCGACACTGCGGCGCCTGGAACCGTGGGTGGTGTTGCTGCCCAAGGACGCGCGGCTGAACATCAACACTGCCTCGCAGCGCGTGTTGATGACCCTCGATGGCATGAAAGCCGGGCCCGCCAAGGCGCTGGTCAACCAGCGTCGCCACGCGCCCTACGCCAGCGTGCAGGCGTTTACCAACGATCCGTTGCTGTCCGCAGCGGACCTCAACAGCCATGGCCTGGGGGTGGGCAGTCGCTGGTTTCGAATCACCGTGAGCGTGATCCATGCCGACAGCCGTCTGCGCCTGGCCTCGGATATCGAGCGTGATTCCGTCAGCGGGCGGTGGACGGTTCGTCAGCGACGCTTCTTACCCTTCAGCCCCAGTGAGCTTCCTTGATGAAAACCTGGCTTTACCTGACCGCCGAGGGCCTGGCCGCGCCTTGCGCCAACTGGCCGTGCTGTGTGTGGTCGCCCACCGGCGAGCGGCGTCGCCTGCCTTTGCACGAGGCGGCGGGCGAGTTGAGCGGACGGGCTGTCGATGTGCTGTTGCCGATGGAAATGTGTAGCTGGTTGCGCAGCGATCCGTGGCCCTCTCGACGCCAGCCCCGGCCCCAGGCCCTGGCATTCGCCATCGAAGAGCAACTGAGTGAAAACCTGGAGGCGCTGCACATCAGCGTCGGCCCGCGGGACCGTCAGCACCGCTATCCGCTGATGGTGACGGACCGTGCCCGGTTCCAAGCGCTGTTGGTGCTGCTCGCCGAGCAAGGCATCGATACGCGGGCGGTGCATGTCGACGCCGACCTGCTTGCCGATGACCAGATATTGGGCGTGCGCTGGTTCGGGCGTTGGTTGTTAGGTGGAGGGTTGCCTGCGCGGGTGGCGTTATCGGCACGGGCCCTGGCAGCGCTCAAGTCCGGCCTGCCCGAGGACATCCACTGGCTGGACGAAGAGCGTGATTGCCTGGGTATCGATGAATGGCTGCTGAACGCGGGTGGACGTCCCATCGATCTGTTGCAAGGTGAGTTTCGACGACGTCGAAGCCCGTTGCCATGGCGTGGTGCTTCGGCTACGGCACTGGGCATGTTGGTGCTCACCTGGGCCTTCAGCGACGCCCGCGTACGTTTTCTTGAAAGCGAAACACGGTTTTTGTATGCCCAAAGTGAGCAGCGGTTCAGGTCGCTGTATCCCGGGCAGGAGCGGATCGTCGACCTGGCCGCACAGTTCCAGGCATTACAGAGTCGGCGTGGGCAAAGCCACGACACTCAGGTCGCGCGTCTGGCCCGTCTGACCGAGCAGGTGATTGGCGCCAGCAACGTCGAGGTGCAGCGCATCGATTTTCGCGCAGGCGAAGGCTGGAAAATCCAGCTGACGGCGAACAGTTTTGTCGAACTGGAGCAGTTGCGTGAACGCGGGCAGCAAAACGGGTTACCCGTCACCCTGGGCAGCGCCAGCAAGCAGAACAATCGCGTGCAGGCCATCCTCACGCTGGAGAACAGTTGATGAGCGTCAATGGATGGCGGGTCTTGAAACAGACCTGGGAAAGTCTGTCACGCCGAGAACAAGGGCTGTTGCTGGGGCTTGCCGGGTTGTTGTCGGTGGCGCTGGCTTACACCGCGATTTGGCAACCGACCCGGCAACGGTTAGAGGTTGCCGAACGACAGCATCGCCAACAGGCCGAATTGCACGCCCGTATCCAGCGCGCCGAACCCACCCGGGATACGACTGCCGCCCCCCGGCCCTTGTCGGTGCGCGTCAATGAAAGTGCGACAGCGGTGGGCTTGGACATGACGGAAATGGAGGTCGACGGCGACTCGTTGCGACTCGCCGTCAGAGGTGATGCGAATGCGTTGCTCCATTGGTTGGATCAACAAGAGCGGGAGGGCGCGGTGCTGCGGTCGCTGACGCTGGAAGTGGAGAATGGTGTGTTGGTCGCGAGAGTGGTTTTGCGCCAATGACTCGGCTGCGCCCTGTAGGAGCTGCCGGAGGCTGCGATCTTTTGATCTTTCGCTTGGGATTCAAACGTCAGGGGTAAAGATCGCAGCCTCGCTTCGCTCGTCAGCGCCTACCTATTCCCAGGCAGCAACGGCAATTTCGCCAGCCTCACCGCTACCCACAACGCAATCACCAGCAAGCCACCGATGAACAGGCCGACCCCGTTCCAACCGCCCAGGTGCCAGGCCACACCGCCGGCTGTCCCCGCAACGCTGGATCCGGCGTAGTAGCTGAACAGATAAAGCGACGACGCCTGGCCCTTGGCCTTGAGGGCGCGGCGGCCGATCCAGCTGCTGGCAACCGAATGGGCGCCGAAGAAGCCGAAGGTGGACACCAGCATGCCCAGGATCACCAGCCATAGCGGCGTGGCCATAGTCAGCGCGAGGCCAGCCAGCATCAGCGCGATGGTCGCCCAGAGCATTTTACGGCGCCCGAGTTTGTCGGCCAGGGCACCGACTTTTGCCGAGCTGTAGATGCCCGACAGGTACACCACCGACAGCAATCCGACGAAGGCCTGGTCCAGATGATAGGGCTCGGCCAGCAGGCGGTAGCCGATGTAGTTGAACAGCGTCACGAACGCGCCCATCAGCAAGAAGGCTTCGAGAAACAACAGCGGCAACCCTGCGTCGCGAAAGTGCATAGTGAAACCGTCCAGCAGGCTGCGCGGGTGCAGCGAACGGGGGCGGAAATTGCGTGACTCGGGAAGCATCCTCCAGAACACCGCCGCCGCGATCAGCGCCAGGCCACCGATCACCAGCATCACGGTGTGCCAGCTCACGAAATCAATCAACACCCCGGCGATCAAACGGCCGCTCATACCGCCGATGGCATTGCCCGCAATGTACAAACCCATCGCCAGGCCGATGTGCCTTGGATGGATTTCTTCACCCAGGTAGGTCATCGCGACCGCCGCCACGCCGCTCAACGACAGCCCGACCAAGGCGCGCAGCACCAGTACACCTTGCCAGGTGGGCATCAGCGCACTGGCAATGGTGCACAGTGCCGCGGCGACCAGCGCTGAGACCATCAAAGACTTGCGGCCGATGCGATCAGAAATCGGGCCTGTGATCAACAAACCGATGGCGAGCAGGCCGGTCGCCACCGACAGGATCAGGCTGCTCTGCGCGGCGTTGATGGAAAACTCTGCGGACAGCAGGGGCATCATCGGCTGCACGCAATACAACAGGGCGAAGGTCGCAAAACCGCCACAGAACAACGCCATCACCGTACGCCTGAACAGCGGGGTGCCTTTTTCGATGTAGATGTCGTTCCGTTCGGCGGCAACATCATCGGCGGGAGGCGGGATTTCATGGGCCATAGGAGCGGCGGCAGTTTTCACGGTGGACCTCAAGGGGCACGGCCAGGCAGGCAATGAAAAAAGAATATAGCCGGTTAATGTTTCTATCCAATATATTGTTCGACCTGTTTGAGACGTTTTACGACCTAATGGGCTGTCCATGGAATTACGTCACCTGCGTTACTTCATTGCCGTGGCCGAAGAACTGCACTTTGGCCGAGCCGCACTGGCGCTGGGCATCTCCCAGCCGCCCTTGAGCCAGCAGATCCAGGCGCTGGAACAGGAAATCGGCGCGCGGCTGTTCGAGCGCACCAATCGTCGCGTCGAACTGAGCGAAGCCGGACGTTTGTTTCTCGAAGAGGCTCGACAGGTGCTGGCCCAGGTCGACAAGGCCGCCGATGTCGCTCGCCGCGCACAGTTGGGCGAACTGGGCGAGCTGAAAATCGGCTTCACGTCATCGGCGCCTTTCAACTCCACCATCCCCCAGGCGATCTTCTCGTTCCGTCAGCGCTTCCCCGCGGTGCACCTGAACCTGCGGGAAATGAGCAGTACCCAAGTGGCTGACGCCCTGGTGGACGAGGCCATCGAGGTGGGCATCATGCGACCCTTGCCGCTGCCCGACTCTTTGCAGGAGATCGAATTGAGCCGCGAGCCGCTGGTGGCAGTGCTCAGTTCCAAGCATCCACTGGCCCAGGACAGCGAAGGGGGTCTGTTCCTCTCTGCACTGGCCCAGGAACCGTTCGTGTTCTTCCCCCGCAGCTACGGCAGCGGCCTGTACGCGCAACTCCTGACGCTGGCCCGCGACGCCGGCTTCAGCCCCCACTTCGCCCAAGAGGCCGGTGAGGCCATGACCATCATCGGCCTGGTGGCGGCCGGGGTCGGGGTGTCGGTCCTGCCGGCCTCCTACCAGCGCATGCGTATTGACGGCGTGGTCTATCGACCGCTGCTCGACCCGGCGGCGGTCTCGGCCGTATGGCTGGTGCAGCGCAAGGATCAGTGCTCGCCGATGGCGAGGGCGTTTGTGGAGTTGTTGACGCAGGGCACTTGCGGTTAAATCCCCAGCCACTCGACCTCGATTCGATCGGTCTATCCTTCCCAGACCGCCGCGGGCCTATTGCCGTGGTAATCATAAAAACCCTGGAGTATCCAGGTGTCGCCCTGGCGTTCGAACGCGGCGCGCCATGCGCCTTTGCCACCGCCGGGGGACAGTTGGGCCATGGTGTACCAGTAATACCGATAGATTCGCTTGGTGGTTATCCTGCCGGCGCGGATATCTGCCAGAATTTCCCTGACCTTGGCTTCAGCCTCCTTGGGAAAGCTGGCGTATGACATCTGTGTTTCGGCCAATGCGCTGATGCGGGTCTGGAATTTATCCGGTACAGGCTCCGGGGCGGGTAAAACCATGGGGGCGGTGGGTGGGGGTGTCCCTGTCACTTTGTTGGACTTGGCCTGTGTAACGATTTCGATATCGAATGGTTCATAGTTTGCGAGCGAACTGGTGAAGTTTGTAATGTCTTCGCCGGTGAGCAGCATGGTGTTTCGCTTTGCCACGCCTTTGTTGACAATGAGATAAGGCACTCGATTGTTCCTTATTTCCGTCAACAGGCCAGGCTTGTGCAGACGCTGCTTCTCTTCCCGAAGCGCAGTGATCATCTCGTTGTAATAATCCTCTGACGCCATGTAGTTTCCTCGGGCGGTCTGCTCTTGCGGCCTGTCCCCCGGATATAGCGCGTGGGCTTTGGCATTCAATTTGGCTTCTACGGTGTTCAACATGGCCCGGGTGTCTTTGGATATCTTATCCATGGCCACTCTTTTCCTGCCTTGATGGGGCGTGAGGGTCATGAAGACCGCGCCGGTAAGGTTGTCCGTGATAAGGGTGGTGTGTACCTGGATTCGATCTTCGATAAAGAACACGTTTTTGTGTGAAAAGATCGTGTCATATATTTTTATTTTTTGTGTTTCGCTCAGTTCGACGTCAGGCACGTTGGCTTCGATGTCCTTACAGCTAAGGGTCACGATTCGCCATGTGTTCATCTTGTCCAGCAGAGCATCGTGAAAGACCTGATGCCGAGACAGATTGCCCCGGCCCTGGGTCAGGTCTCTTATTTTCGTGAGGTAGGCGTTGATGTCGAGCGCGCCTATATCGGCCATGCTTTCGTCCAGGATGCGTTCGAGCAGCGCGTCGGGCATGGAGTGGAAAATTTCCCTTGCCGTGGTGAGTGCTTCGAGGGTGGGGTAGCGATTGTTGACCAGCACCCCTTCCACCAATGCATCGAAAGTTCGCTCTCGCGGCGTCTGCGGGGCTCGTCTGAACAAGCTCTGGAGCGCGCCGCCTCCGCGTAAGCGCTTGGGCTCTTCAACGCGCCAACGATCATTTTCCCAAGTGACGGTCCGTTGGTTCGAGCGGTTGTTGGGCGCGTAGATGATCTGCTCGCCTGCCTGGACCGCGGTCTTGTAATAGCCGTTCCCCAGCATCAGGTAGCCTTGCCCACTTGCATCCCTGTACCGGTGGCGGCCCTCGTGTATCAATCCGTGGCCGTCGAACCCTTTGAGCAGGTACGGTTCCAGCTCCGGGGCCGTCATAGGGGGGAGCGTCGATAGCGTCGGGCGTGCCTGTCTGCGACGGCGTCCGGCGCGGGCCATGATCAAGTCCTGCCCAGCCTCGGCGATGACCTCCCCCAGCCCGCCGATAAAATCAAGGGTCCACTGCCGCAGGCTGCCGTTCTCATCGTCTATCGCCGAGACCGCGGCACCGCCGGTCATGGTCGGCAGGATCGCTCGTCCTAGCAGGCCGCCCAGCCGGCCTGCCGGGAACATCGACATCGCGCCCGTCAGCAGCATGACGGCGCTGCGACGTCCCTCCTGCGCGCAGGCGCTGTCGCGCTCGGCATGGGTCACCGTTAACATGTCCACCGCCTTGATCCCATGGGCGATTTGGGTCTCATGCAGCGCTTTGAACAAGTCCCCCTCCACCATGGGCGAAGCGATGGTCTTCGCGAAATCATCCTGTGCCCTGTCCTTGGCCCACGCGAAGACAGACTGTGTGACTTTCTTGATTTTTTCCTCGAGCGTCAGGTCCTCCGAGGTCGGTACCATGCTGGCAAGTTGCTCGGCCTGTTCGAGCAGCGGCAGGTGCGAAATGAGCCAACGGGTCATCTGTGACGTGGCAGTGAGTGTTTGCGCCAAGGTTATTTCCAACGCCCGCGCGCTTGGCGCATCCACGTCCCTGAACGTCTTGCCGTCGGGGGCGCCTGGTGTGTACAGCGTCAACGACGGGCGGCTCGCCGTGGCCTTCACCCCAAACGCCAGCAATTCCTTCAGCACGCTGTCGCCCCATTGCAGTTGGCGGACCACCACCTCGTGCCCGTTGACCTTGTCGCGCGCCGCCGCAGTCGGGCCGTCCAGTGCCGCCAGCACCAGCTTCAAGCCGGTATTGTCCCGGTCGTGCCTCAAGTCTCCCGAAATATGCGCGGCCCACACTTGGGCGCGCATCTGTTGCGCTTTCAGGGCCATCCACTGCGCCTGTTGTTCCCGGGCCACGCGTTGCAGCTCGGCCTGAAGTCGGACGCCGATGTTCGCCCTTTCAATGACTTCCACAATTTGCGCGAAGCTCAGCGGCCCTTCCACGGTTGGGTGAGGGGCATTGCGTTCGTCCTGGGTCAGGTTGGACATCGCCCACTGCGTCAGGGTGCGACGGTCATCGACGACTCCCCTCACGCTGCCTTGTGAGACCCCGGAGCCAAACGGCGAGCTACCCGTCGGCGCATGGGGATCGACCACGGTTCTTCTGATGCTCAGGGACACGTCATCAGGGTCGACCGGCGGGTATTTCGCCTTGATGACATCGGCGAGCAACTGACGAGTCCGGTCCCGAAGGGCGTCCTCGGTGGCCAGCGTCACCGGGTCCGGCGGCGGGGGCAGATCCGTCAGGGTTTTGTGCAGGGCCCGCGTCGCCGCCCACCACGCCAGGCGATCACTGGCGGTGACGTGTGGGTTGCCATGCAACCAGTCATCGAGTCTCTTGAGGTTCAGCCGTAGCTCGCGTTCGTCCATGGCGCTCGCCAGGTCCAGCGTGTGGCCGATGTCCGCCGCCACGTCGATCCTGTTCATCCAGGCGGTGATTTCTTCCGACGCCGCCGGACCTTCCAGCACGGCAGTGCCCACGGCGATTTTTTGCGCCGCCCGCAGTTGCGTGACCAGGCGTGCGAGGAAGTGCTCGGTGACAGGCGCGGTGTCGACTTTGTCCCCAGGGTTGCCGTCTTGCACCAGGCCGGCTTTGAGTGCTGCCAGCGTGTCGTATAGTTGCAACGGCTGGCCGGGACGGTACAGCACGGCGGCCCCCGGATCGCTGGCGTTGTCATATCGCGACAAGGCCACGGCGCCCGACACCGGTACGCTGAAGCTCCATCGGCGGGGTGTGATCTCCAGGCTGAAGACCCCGGGCCGGATCCGCTCCGCCAACTGTGCGCGAGACGCCGCGTCCGGTGCCGACAACGCATAGTCGGTCAGCGCC
This sequence comes from Pseudomonas halotolerans, assembly GCF_039581215.1. NCBI lineage: Bacteria > Pseudomonadati > Pseudomonadota > Gammaproteobacteria > Pseudomonadales > Pseudomonadaceae > Pseudomonas > Pseudomonas halotolerans. The sequence continues at coordinate 190,209 of NZ_JBCNTJ010000006.1, read as the reverse complement.
CGGTGCATTTGCGGGCTCAATGTCGTGTCCAGCCTATGCAGATCGGCCTGGGCCTTGAGTTGCCTGGCGAGTTCATCCGCCAGCCAGTCGCCGACGTTGCGGTCCTGGCTGAAGTCGGCCGGCCTGTTCCAGAACTCATCCAGTGCACGGGTGAGCAGTCGTTCATAAAGCGCCGGCGTGGTGCTGATCAGCCGCTTGATTTCAGTTTTCACGGCGCGCTCGTTCAGGGCGTCGGGCGCTGCGGTGGTGTTGTCCTGGCGGGTGACAATCTCGATGTTGTCCAGGTCTCGGAAGAACGCGCGTGGGTCGATCCTGCCGGCGACGACTTGCAGCAAAAGCGTTTCGAGGAAGAGGGTGTCCGTTACCGTCTTATGGGTTGTCGGGTCATCGGCTGTGCGCTGCGCAGGCGGGACGGTCTCTTCTCGCAGCGTGCGCACGGACAGCTCGTGCACGGTCATGCTGCCCGCCAAGGCAGGGAAGGTTCTCCTGAACCAATAATCCAGGTGTTGCCTCAGCACATCGGAAGGCCGTGGGATGGCGTCGTTCAGGCGGATCATGTGTTGCTGCGACGCCTTGAGCTGGTTGATCAGCGGGGCATCCGGTACCACGGCGCTGTCGGCCGGCGGTAGCTCATAAGACGTTGTTAAGGGGGGGTGTTCCACTGCTTTCTTCCTGGAGGAGTGTTGGCAGCACAACCTATTCAAGAAAAAGTTTGGGGGGGTGGTATATAGCTATTGCACGCAGGGAAGAAAGGTAGGGTAAGAACGGTCAATGAATGCCTATGACGCGGGCGCACTCGGGTCATTTAGTGATTGTGAGGAATGCCAGAATCGCCTCGCGGGTCGCCTGCGTTTGTTCCTCCAGCACCCAGTGCCCGGTATCGACCAATATCAATGAGTGCGGTTGCGTCGCAATGTGCAGGGCCTGTTCGGCCAAGGTCTTCCCTCTCGAGTGATCCCCGCCGATGGTGAGCAGTGGAGCAGTCAGTTTGTTCTTGGAAAATTCCAGGTTGTCGTTCGCGTCATGTTCTACCCAGGCTGAATAGAGCTTGAAGGCCGCTTCCATACGTCCAGGCCGGGAGTAGTCTTGCACCAGCGCCTGTCGCACCTCGTGACTGACTTTATCGTTGCCCGCGAATACGAAGTCATCGAAGAACATGTTCAGGTAGGTTTCCTCTTGTCCTTGAATCAGACTGAGGGCCACTTTGCCGAAGAAACGAAAGTGCCATTTACTGGCAATGCCGGCTGCGGGGTCCCCGTTATAGGCAACCTCCCACCCGGAAATGCCCGGAATAAATCCATCCATCAACACAACGTGCCCGGTTTCAGCCGGATAAAGCGCCCCGTAGGCGTAAGCAATGATCAAACCCATGTCATGGCCAATGATATCGACCTGCTCGATGTTCAAGAGGGTGACCAGTTCGTGCAGATCATGCGCCATACTTTTTTTGTCGTAGCCATCGACTGAAGTATCCGTTTCGCCAGCGCCGCGATAATCAGGAACGATTGGGGTAAAACCAGCCCGCATTAATGCGCCCATCAAGGGCTCCCAGTTACGCCAACTGCCCGGGAAACCATGCACCAGCAGAACCGGTTGTTTGCCATCACCGCCCATGAGGTAGTGCAGGCGAATACCGTTCACGGATGCATAGGCATGTGTAAATGTCGTGCCATCGACAACGACGCTGTTTTGTTCCGCTGAAGGCGATGTGGCGTGGTGCTTGAGGGGCATGGCTGCTCGGCCCGACCAGGCTATTGTGTTCATCAATTCCTTATCCATGCTGGGGAACCAGATTATTTTTATGAGATGCGAGTTGCAGCTCATAAGACCGGGAAGTTTTACCGAGCGTTGATCTGGAATACGTCTGGAAGCCTGAGGCTATCCCGAGCGCCTTCGCTACTGTCAGAGCTGACAGTTCCGACAAGCGGGAAAAAGCGCTGCTTCGATTGGGGTCGGCAGAGGAGGGGGAAAACAGGGTGGAACTTGCGTCGCTACTGTAGGAAAACGCGCACTTCCAGTTACGACACTTCCTATTCGCTCCAGATACCACTGCGCTGGGGTTGCGACTCACCAGCGCTGCAACGTCTTATTCATCACTCTGATCGTCCGGCTCAGTGCTCCCCCGGCGGAAGGGGCGCAGCCTGAAGCCCATGAATAAGGCCCCTGGAAATGCACTCATCTTTGGATGCCCCCTACACCAACGAAATCTCCCGTGATTCTCTCCGTCATCTGGATGACTTGTACTTGGAGCAACGCGACCTGGAGGGTTACGGCGAGGAGGTCGCAGCATTCGTGAATCGACAAAAAGCATTCGTCGAAGCGCATCCGCCAATCGCTATTTACCGAGTGGCCACCGAGGGGAGCCAGACGCGTAACGGCGGAACGATCCAGCAAGTGTCATCGTCGTTGACGTTCACCTTGGACAATGGTTGGAAAGTACGCGCCGCGCAGAAAGGCGACCAGGTGGTGTATGCCGATGGCAGCACGGCGCGGATCGTAACCGCCGCCGGGGAGGCCAATAGCAACATCGCACTGGTCGGCAGCCGCTTGAGTAATGGCGACGAGATCATCAATACGCTTCAGCGACGATTCATGATCATCGTGCGTGAGGGCGTGCCGATGGCGGAGGATTTTTTGCCTGCTCTCAGGTTGGCGCAGGTTCATCGCTTGCACTCGCCAAGACTGTAATTGATCAATGGAGGCAGGGAAAACTGAATCAGAGGAAACGGTGAGCTAAGAGCCGAGGTTTTGACAACAGGTTGAAGAGGGTCGACCTGATGCACTGAGATTTCAGCCCAATGCCTGTGCGAGCCTGCTCGCGATGACGGCAGCACAGCCGACATCGCTGGCGCTGACCTACCGCTATCGCGTTGCTGGTCGACTCAGTGCCAACGCCGGAAAATCAGCGAGGTGTTGACCCCACCGAAGGCGAAGTTGTTGTTCATCACGTATTCGTGGCTCATCGGCCGGAATTCGTTGCGCAGGTAATCGAGCTTGCCACATTGGGGATCAATCTCATCGAGGTTGAAGGTGTGCACGTAGAGGTCACGGTTCATCATTTCGATGCTGAACCAGGATTCCAGCGCCCCGCAGGCACCCAGGGTGTGACCGAGGAAACTCTTCTGCGAGCTGATGGGCATCTGTTCACCAAACAGGCTGCTGGTGGCCAGGGTTTCGGCGATGTCACCCTGTTCGGTGGCGGTGCCATGGCCGTTGACGTAGCCAATGGCAGACGGCTCGAGGTTGGCGTCTTGCAGGGCCAGTTCCATGGCCCGGCGCATGGTGCTCAGTTCCGGACGGGTAGCGTGCTGACCGTCGGCGTTGCTGCCGAAGCCGACGATTTCGGCATGAATTCGCGCCCCTCGGGCCAGGGCGTGTTCCAGCTCTTCAAGTACCAGCATGCCAGCGCCTTCACCGATCACCAGGCCATCGCGGTCCTTGTCATAGGGGCGCGGGCTGGTTTGCGGCGCATCGTTTTTCAGGCTGGTGGCGTACAACGCATCGAAGACCATCGCTTCGGTGGGGCAAAGTTCTTCCGCGCCACCGGCGAGCATCAGCGGCAGGCGACCGAACTTGATCGCCTCATAGGCATAGCCGATGCCATGGCTGCCGCTGGTGCAGGCACTGGAGGTGGGAATCAGCCGTCCGGTAAGCCCGAAGAAGATACTGATATTGGCCGCCGTGGTATGGGGCATCATCCGTACATAGGAGTTGGCGTTCAGCCCTTCGGCGACGCTGTTGAGCAACATGTTGCCGAACGCCTTGATCTCGTCGGTACTGCCGGTGGACGAGCCACAGGAGACGCCCATGCGCCCGTCCTTGATCGACTCATCGCCCAACAGCCCCGCATCAGCCAGGGCCTGTTCCGCGGCGCCGACGGCCAGGCGCGATACCCGGCCCATGCTGCGCAGTTGCTTGCGCGTCCAGTGGGCGGGGACCTGGAAGTCATCGATGGGCCCGGCCAGGCGGGTGTTCAGCTCGGTGAAGCGGTCCCATTCATCCATGCGTCGTATGCCGCTGCGGTTGGCGGCGAAGTTGGCGGCGATGGTTTCCCAGTCGCTGCCCAGAGAGGTAATGCCGGCCATGCCGGTAACAACAACGCGTTTCATCAGCACAGGCCTCCGTTGACGGCCAGGACTTGCCGGGTGATGTAGCCGGCCTCGGCGGACATCAGGAAATTCACCGCGCTCGCGACTTCCTCCGGGGTGCCCATGCGTTGGGCGGGGATCATTTTCATCAGTTCTTCCACGGGCACGTTTTCATCGAGCATGGCGGTATCGATCAGCCCGGGCGCGACGCAATTGACGGTGATCTTGCGCTTGCCCAGCTCGATTGCCAACGCCTTGGCCGCGCCGATCAGGCCGGCCTTCGACGCGCTGTAGTTGACCTGGCCGCGATTGCCGATCAGCCCCGAAACCGAGGTGATGCAAACGATTCGCCCAGCGGCGCGGCGACGGATCATCGGCATCATCACCGGGTGCAGGACATTGTAGAAACCGTCCAGGTTGGTCCGCATCACCACATCCCAGTCGTCCTCGCTCAAGGCCGGGAATGCACCGTCGCGGGTCAGCCCGGCGTTGAGCACCACGCCGTAATAGGCGCCGTGGGTTTCAACATCAGCCTCGAGAATGGTTTTGCAGGCGTTGCGCTCGGACACGTCGAACTGCAGCACCCGGGCATTGCGGCCCAGGGCCTGGATTTCGACCTGTACGGCCTCAGCCTCGGCGCGCCCGCTGCGGCAATGCAGCACGATGTCGTGTCCGGCCTGGGCCAGGCGCAGGGCGATGGCACGGCCGATGCCACGGCTGGAGCCGGTGACCAGTACGGATTCAGTCATGGCGTATTTCCTGTTGCGGACGGTTCATGAAGGTAATGGGCTGGCTGAGGTGGCCGGAACACATTCAACCGGGCCATGGCATGGATACCCGGGGCGTTGATGTGGCATTCGAACACGCCCATGCCGTTGTCGTCTTCCAGCGAGCGCAAACCGTGGATGGTCAACTCAGTGCCCACCGGGAAAAATTCGACGTTGCATTCGAACTTGCGGGTGCCGAGCAAAAAGCCCAGCTCCACGGCGTCACCACGGCGGCGCGCATGACAACCGGCAAACGCCGCGACGCTCTGGGCCATCAACTCGATACCGACCCAGGCAGGCAGCCCGCCGTCGTCGCGGCTGAACAACCCATTGGGCTTGACGGTGGCGAGGGTATGGATCTGCTCATCATCGAACGCCAGGATGCGGTCGATGAGAATCATGTCGCCGGCATGGGGCAGCAGTTCGGCGAGCGGCCAGTCAATCATGGGGCGTCTCCGATAATCAGGCTGACGTTGTTGCCGCCGAAAGCGAACGAGTTGCTCATCAGGCGGCGCGGTGCTGTCGGGTTCAGGCGGGTGCTGGTCGTTACCCACTTCAACGCCGGCAGTTGAGGATCGGCCTGGCCGTCCCAGACATGAGGTGGCAAGGCCTGGGCAGTGTTTTGCGCACTCAGGCTCAACCAGCAGAACGCCGCTTCCAGCGCCCCGGCGGCCCCGAGGGTATGGCCGGTCATGGGCTTGGTCGACGAACAGGGCACTCCCGCTGGAAACAGCTCGGCCACTGCCTGGCTTTCCATGGCGTCGTTGTGTTGCGTGGCGGTGCCGTGCAGGTTCAGGTAATCGATCTGGCCGGGTTGCAGGCCGGCGCGACGCAAGGCTTTTTCCATGGCCTGACGGGCGCCACGACCACTGGGTTCCGGCGCCGAGATATGGTGGGCATCGGAGCTGGCGCCGTCACCCAGCAAGGCTATCGGTGCCGGGTGACCTGGCGTCCTGCTCATGAGAAACAGCACGGCGGCCTCGCCGATGTTGATGCCGCTGCGGTTGACCGAAAACGGATTACAGCGCTCGTCCGACACCGCTTCCAGGGCCGAAAAGCCGTTGAGGGTGAGTTTGCACAGGCTGTCCACGCCACCGCAAAGCACTGCATCGCACAGGCCCAGGTCCAGCAGGCGGCGGGCGCTCATCAAGGCCCGGGCGCTGGATGTGCAGGCGGTGGATATCACATAGGACGGGCCGCTCAGCTCCAGCCAGTCGGAAAGGAAGTTGGCCGGCGCGCTCAGCTCCTGTTGCTGGTAGTCGTAGCCGTCGGGAAAGTGCTGCTCGCGAAGGTAATGGGCAATGCCCTGGCTGGCTTCATCGATGCCCGAGGTGCTGGTGCCCAGCACGACACCGATGCGCGCGCGACCGTAGTTCTGGATGGCCTGGTCGATCTCGCCGCGAATTTGTAGCGCCGCTTCGAGCAGCAACTGATTGTTGCGGCTGCGGTGCGCGATCAGGGATGGGGGTATGCAAGCGAGTTCTCCGGGCACTGAGGCCACTGGCAATTTGCGCTCGGCCACCCAGCCATCCTGTACGCGCACGCCGCTGCAGTCGCCGGCAAACAGGTTGCGCGCCACTTCATCTTTACCCCGGCCCAAGGCGCAAATCACCCCCAGGGCATTCAAATAAGCGGTCATGGGGTGCTCTCGGTCAACGGCATGATGCGGTAGTGCGGGCCTTCGTGCAGGCCCAGTTCAAAACTCAGCGGTTGCTTGTAGCGCACTTGCCAGCGCTGGCCCAGGGTTCGTTGCCCAGCCTCTTGTCGGGCGGTGGGGTAGTTGCCCGGCAGTTCGGTTTCGGGCGTCAGGGCAAACAGCAGCGCGGCGAAAAGCTCACGGGCTTCGGCGTTGGGTGGCAGCAGTCCGTCGGCTTGCCATTGGCCGTCCACCAGGCGTTGGCGGGCCAGGGGAATGCCCAATGGGTCCATCATCGACCAGCGGATGCCAGCGTCTTCGCGCTGGATCACCAGCAGCCAATCCTGGCGCTGCCCGGCCAGTTGCCGCTCGATATGCAACTGCAGCGGCAGTGCCAGGGTTGGTGTGCGTTCCGGCAGCGGCGCCTGACTGGCGCAGGCACTGAGCAACAGCAAGCAGCCAAAAAGCAGCGCACGAATCATTCGACAGTCCCTTCAGCGGGTTTACGGGCCACTACATTGATCAGGGTTTCCTCACGCTCGCCAAAGGGCCGCGGGCGGCGCAGGCCGAAGCGTTCGAGAAGGCCGAAATCCTTGGCGCGGCTCCACCACAGGTAGGGATACGAGACGTTGGCGGCCTCGAACTGGAAACCCTGACCGCGGATCATCTCCAGGTACTGCGCGGCACTTTTCTGCACATGCATGGGATGACGGAACAGCCAGCGGATCACCCAGGTATCGATGTAGGCCACAGTGGACTCCGCGAACATCAGATAGCCGCCGGGCTTGAGCACGCGATAGAACTCGGCGAGGGCTTTTTCCTGCTCTACCAGGTGATGAAAGGTTTGATGGCAGAACAGCAGGTCGACGCTGTCATCAGGCACCGTTAACGTCGCGCAATCGCTGCCGATCAGTTCCACGGCCATGCCTTGGCGTGCGGCTTCCTCCAGGCTCAGGTCCAGGCTGTGAGGGTCGGCGTCGACGCCGATCAGGCGTTGCGGGGCGAACACCTGGCGCAGGTATTGGAACGATTTGCCCTGGCCGCAGCCGGCATCCAGCAGTACCGGGGCCACCGGCAACGGGCCGCTGAAAAGGTTGCGCAGGTCATTGATCGCCACCCGCAAGACATGGTGCTGCCAGGTGTGGCTGCGCAGGAACCAGAAGCCGAAGCGGGTTTCTTCGACGTAGTTGTCGCTCAGGTAGCTCATGGCTGCTTTCTCATGGTGCCGGGCTCGCACAGATTTCCGAGAGCATACGCAGGCGCCGCTTGGGTTCGCTGACGAACGGGTTGCGCTCATCCCAGGCGTACCCGGCCAGGATCGCGCTGATCATGCGGCGAATGTCTGGTGAGCCGTCGGTGTAGAAAATCACATCCTGGAAGGTGCCGGCGTACCAGCCTTCGACGTAGCAGCGGAAGGTATCGACGCCCCGTTTGAGTGGCTCGGCGAATTCGCATTGCCAGTCCACGTTTTCGCCTTGCAACTGACGATGCAGTACACCCGCCGCCATGCTCGCTGAGCGCATGGCGATGGTCACGCCGGAAGAGAACACCGGGTCGAGGAATTCCGCGGCGTTGCCCAGGAGGGCGAACCCGGGACCATGCAGCGTTGTGACATTGGCCGAGTAACCGCCGATGGTTCGGGCGGGGGTGTCCCACACGGCATTCTTCAACACACCGGCCAGGCTTGGGGTTTCGTCGATGAAGCCGCGCAGGCAGGCGTCGAGGTCGTCGGTACGCCCGGCAAAATGCTCTGCCGCCGCGACCACACCCACCGAACAGCGCCCGCCACTGAAGGGAATGGTCCAGAACCATACGTCGCGTTTGCTTGGGTGGGTGGTGATCAGGATTTTTTCCCGATCGAACGCCGGGGCGTCGATGCGATCTTCAATGTGGGTGAATACCGCTTGGCGTACCGGGAAATTCGACGGTGCCTCAAGGTCCAACAGGCGCGGCAGGACCCGGCCATAGCCGCTGGCGTCGAGAACAAAGTCGGCTTCGACCAGGTACTCGCTGCCATCTTCGCGCTGCACGCCCAGTTGTGGGCTGGCAAGTGAGAAGTCAGCGCGGGTGATGGCCTGCCCATAACGGATCTCGACACCTTGCAGCGCCGCCTGATCGGCCAGCAGCTTGTCGAAGTCGGCCCGCTGCACCTGGAAGGTGGTGGGCTTGCCTTTGCTGAAGGTATCGCCGAAATCGAAGGCGCTGTAGCGCTCGCCCCAGGCGAACGCCGCGCCGTTCTTGCGTTGAAACCCGGCGGCATTCACCGCGTCGAGCATGCCGGCCTCTTCGACGAAGTCCAGGCAATGGGACAACAGGCTTTCGCCGATGGAAAACCGTGGGAAGTACTGGCGCTCAATGACCAGTACATCATGGCCCTTGCGCTTGAGCAGCGCGGCGGCGATAGCGCCAGAGGGACCTGCGCCGATGACGACGACCTGTCGACGTTCCGTTTCAACTGTTGGCACTGGAGCTCCTGGCCGGGACGGCAATCGAGGGAATACGGTGGAGTCCGGCCAGGGCCGGCAGCAATGTCGCGATCAGGCCCATCAGCATCAGCGCAAAGTACAACGCCGGGCTGATGAGCTGTTGTTGTAGCAGCAGGTTGAGGAACACGATTTCACTCAAGCCGCGAATATTCAGCAAGACACTTTCGCGCCAGCGACTGGCGCCAGGGAACGAGGCCCCGGCCCAGCCCAGTCCTAGCCAGTTGCCCAGCAGTTTGCTGGCGATGGGTAACAGCAGCAATGCGCTGATCTGCAGCCAATCGAGGCGACTCAGGGCGCTATGGACGTTGATCTGCACGATGCCGAAGGTGAGGATCAGCGGGATCGCCAGGTAGGTCTGCAAACCTTGCATCCAGTTCGCGTTGAGCGGCAACACCAGCGGCACCTTGAGCGCGGCCAGGCACAGCAGATAACCGATGCCGACAATCAGCGCGTTGAGCCGGTAGTGTTCGGCCACCACCAGCAGGGCGAAAAAGATCCCGCTGTGCAGCAGCGGCTGGCGCAGGCCAAGCAGTCGCAACAGCAGCGGCACACAGGCGCCGGCCAACGGCAGCAACAGGCTGGCCAGGTGCAGGCTGCCTTGGGCCAGGGCGAACAGGCTCCAGCAGATCAAGTCGATCAGAATCGCGGTTTGCACCAGGCGCCGTGTGGCGGCGGGCGGGTAGTCGATGTGACGCAGGTACAGGTACAGCACCGGGATGGCGGTGATCGCAAACAGCAGCCCCACCGCCAGGGAACTGATCCAGGGCTGTGGCGGCAGCAGCCAGAGCGCGGTCGCCAAACCGCAGGCGAAGGGAACGCCGAAGCTGGGCAGGGCGACTTTCACGCTCTGGCGGTCCAGTCGCAGGTCGATCACGTCGCTGAGGATGTGCCCCAGCAACAGGGCGAAGGCGAGGCTGTAGAGAGTGCTCAGCCACACCGGCGCCACCAGTTGCGCGCCGCTGAGCTGCCAGCCTGGCTCGATCCAGAAGTACATCAGCAGCGGCAGGCCAAACGTCGCCAACAGCAATTGGCTGACAATCGGGATCAGTCCGAAGCGACGGCCTATGACTGTCGCCATTGCGAACAGCCCCAGGGCCATGAGCCAGAACATCAGGATGATCATTGGGCGGGCTCCGTAACCGCCGCCGCATGGGCCTGATGCCCGGCCCACGGCGCCAGCATGAAACTGAAGGCCAGCCCCAGGCTCACCGCCAAGCCGAAGTTGCTCACCGCCGGCGTGCTGGAAACTGCCAACAGGCCGAACGACAGCCAGGTGGTGACTGCCGCCAGCAGGGTGCCCAGCAGGCTCACCGCAGCGCCGCCCACCTGTTCACGCATCAGGATCGCGTAATCGACGCCGATGGCGGTGACCAGCAACAGGCCGAACAGCCCGAACAGGGTCAGCGGCTGGCCCAGCCAGCCGAGGCTCGCCAGGCTGCACAGCGCCGCCAACAACGGCAGGGCAACGATGCGAAGGGCCCCGCCGACGCCGAACGGCCAGATCAATAACAGCACGATGAGCATGCAGGAGGCCAGTTTCAACTCGGCGGCGCTGACCTGCGTGGCGGCAAAGACCCGATTCAGGTCCCCCAGGCGATCGACCAGCTGGACGCCAGGCAGATCGAGCGTCTGCACCCTGAGCAACGCCGCATCATTCAAGCCTTGCAGGCTGACGACCGCCGCCACGCCGTCTGTCGTTGGACCGAGCCAGAGTGTGCGATACGGTTCGGCCAGGGGGCCGCTGAGCGCAGTATCGATGTCGGTCACCGGCAAGGCCTGCAATTGCGCCAGTTCGGCTTGCAGTGCGCTGACCGGAACGCCCAGGTCCAGCAGCGGTTGCCAGAACGCCGGCAACCGGGCCAGGGCTTCACGCACTTTCTGTTGTTCGGCGGGCGGGCTGACCAGTTGGTTCAGCGACAGGTAGCCCTCAAGCTTCTCCAGGCCAATCAACTGCTCCAACCGCTCGTTGAGCACCGTCTGACGTTCCAGCAGTTGTGGCTGGTCATCGGCGCGGATCAGGAAGAACTGGCTGGTGGGTTGGAAACCGCTGATACGGGCGATGGCCTGGGCTTCGTCGGTCAACTGCTCGGGCGTGCCGATCCATTGGCGGATGTCGTTTTTCGTGGTCAGTTGCCAGAGGCCGCCGGCGCAGAAGATCAGCAAGAGCCCCAACAAGACCGGTGTACGCACCCGCGCCAGCAACGCTTCGCGCGCCCTGAGCAACTGTTCGCACAGCCGCAGCGGCCACTGGGCCGGGCGTAAGTCCACGCCCTTGAGTAGCGCCGGCAAGAGGCAAACCGCTGTCAGGTAAGCGCCGATCAAACCGGCGGCGGAAAATATCGCGATCTGGGTCAGGGCCGGGAAAGGCGTCCAGGCCAGGGCCAGATAGCCGATGCAACTGGTCGCCAGGCTCAGGCTCAGCCCCGGCAGGGTCAGGCGCAGGGCCGACCAACTGCGCCACGGTTTGAAGCTCCAGCTTTTGGACAGGTAGTGCAGCGGGTAATCCACCGCCACGCCGATCAGGCTGGACCCCAGCACCAGGGTCATGACATGCATGCGTCCGAACAGCGCCACGCAGGCCACCGCGCCGAACAGAATGCCCACCAGTACCGGTACGAAGGCCAGCCACGCTCGCAAACGTCGGAAGGCCAGCAACAGCAATAGCAAAATACCGATTGTCGCCCCGCCGCCGACCCAGGTGATTTCCCGCGAAGCCTGTTGTTGGCCACTGGCGGCGTACAGCAGGCCGCTGGCCGCCAGCAATTGCCCCTGGGCTTGGCCCGCCTGATCACGGCTGCGTTGCAGCAGCTCGGCCACTTGCAGCGGCAGGGCCATGTCGAAAGCGTTGCCATGGGTGCGGGCTCGCAACAGCACCCAGTGTTTGCCGTCGGCTTCAGCGATCAGCGCGCCGCTGCCCACGTCCAGCTGTATCGCCCCGCGTTGGGGCTGGCTGTTCTGGATGCGCCCGGTGAGGCCGAGCCAGTCGTCCTGGCTCGGCACCAGGCTGAAGCCGCTGAACGGATCGAAGAGCGCCTGCACCCGCTGCTGGATGAAGGCCTGGGGCTGATCGATCAATTGTTGTCGGTCCGCTGCCGAGAGCATTGCCAGTCGCCCGGTAAGCAATTGCGTACGCAAGGCCGGCAGGTCGGCCTGCAACGTCCACTGGACCTTGTCGAACAAACCGCTGGCCTGCCACTGCTCGCCAAGGGTTTGCGCCAGAGTGATCGCCTGCTGGCGGTCGGTGTGCCCGACCAGTAGCAGCACCTCGCGGTTAAGAGGTTCTTGCATGCGTTGTTCGGCGACGAGCTCAAGCGCATCAGGCGTGGTGCCGGGCACCAGCTCCATGAGGTTGGCCGACAGCGGCGCGCCATTGCGCCACTGCCAGCCGGCCAGCGCCAGCACCGCCAACAGCAGAATCAGGAACAGTCGCGGCAGCTTGTGTTCACTCGGCAAAGTCATGTTGCTCCGCTTCGCTCAAGGCTTTCGCGCCGGTGCTGTCCTGCATGCGCAGCACGGTACGGTCACCCTGGGTTTCCAGCAGTTCGATACGCTGCACCAGTTCGCCGCCATCGATGTTGATCTGCTTGAAGATTTGTTTGAGCAGCACTGAGCGCGGGGTCAGGGTGAGCTGCCACTGCTGCGCCTGACCCGACAGGCTGAGGTCGAAGTCCCGTTGCAGGCCACTGCTGTCGCCCTGTAACACCGCAAGGAACAAGCGATTCTGCTCGGCCCCGGCACTCTTGTTCGGCAGGGTCTGCCAGGTGTCGCCCTCGCGCCGGGCGATTCCCTGAGGGGTGATGCGGTAATCCTGCTGCAGCGGGGTGTGCAGCAACCACAGCAGGCCATGGTTCTTCGCCAGCACGAAACGGCCCTTGCTGGTGAGCGGCTGGGGCAGGGCGCGCAAGTGTTTTTCCTGGATGAACTGCCCGTGGATCACGTGCGGGCGCGCCAGTTGTTCGCTCAACTGTTGCAAGTCGAACGCCTGGGCCAAGGGCGACAGGCCCCCCAGCAGCAGCCAGATGAACAGGCGCTTCACGGCAGTTTCCTTTCGACGGCTTCGACAAAGACCCGGGGTGAGGCCAACAGCATTTCGCGACTCGCGACGTCCACCGCCACTTGCACCGAGCTGGCGCGGGTCAGGCGTTCGCCGGTGCTCGCGTCGCTAATGAGGTAATTGATCTTCAAGCGGTTTTCCCATTCCACCAGGCTGGCGCGCACGGTCAGGGTCTGACCGAACACGGCACTGCGCACGTAGCGCAGTTGCAGGTCGATCACCGGCCACGCATGGCCGGAGGCGAGCATGTCGTTGTAGTTGTGGCCGATCAGGTCGAGCAAGGCGCAGCGGGCCACTTCCAGGTACTTGACGTAGTGACCGTGCCAGACCACGTTCATCGAATCGACATCGAAAAACGGCACCACGATCTGCGTTTCGACGTGCAACACCCCTTGGCTACGCATGCAGCCTCCAGTGTTGCTCGGCGATGCGTTGCAGGCACAGGCGCAATTCGCCTTCCAGGGCGCGATCCTCGATGACCGGCGGGAAATCCACGGCCAGTTGTTCGTGCATGGCGGCCAGGGCTGGAGGCAGCGCCCGGGCATCTTCGGCACGGCTGCGCAGCCACACGCCCTGGTTGGCGGCCAGCAGCGTCGCGGCGGCCACTTGTTCGGTCAGCTCCAGCACGCGGATCGCATCCCGGGCAGCGATGGTGCCCATGCTCACCTTGTCCTGGTTGTGGCATTCGGTGGAGCGCGAGAACACGCTGGCCGGCATGGTGTTTTTCAAGGCTTCGGCGGTCCAGGCGCTGGTGCCGATCTGCACTGCCTTGAAACCATGGTTGAGCATCGCGCGTTCGGCGCTGGCGCCGGACAGGTTGCTGGGCAGGCCGTGGTTGTAGCGTTCGTCCACCAAGAGCGCGAGCTGGCGGTCCAGCAGATCGGCGACATTGGCCACCAGGTTCTTGAGGCTGTCCATGGCAAAGGCGATATGCCCGCCGTAGAAATGCCCGCCGTGCAGTACGCGCTCGGCTTCGGCGTCGATGATCGGGTTGTCGTTGGCGCTGTTGAGCTCGATTTCGATGAATGAACGCAACCAGTTCAGACTGTCGGCCAGCACGCCGAGCACGTGGGGCGCGCAGCGCAGGGAGTAGCGATCCTGCAGGCGATGCAGCGGCGCGGTGGGGGCGTCGATCGCCAGGTCCTTGCGCAACCACGCGGCCACTTGCATCTGCCCCGGATGCGGCTTGGCGGCGAACAGGCGCTCATCGAAGTGCTCCGGGTTACCTTGCAATGCGACCACGTTCAGCGCGGTGATGCGGGTCGCCAGTTGCAACAGGTAGTCGGCGCGGGCGAAGGCCAGGCAGGCCAGGCCGGTCATTACGGCGGTGCCGTTCATCAGCGCGAGGGCTTCTTTGGGGCGCAGCACCAGCGGCGTCCAGCCCAGCTCGCGATGCACATCGGCGGCCAGTCGACGTTCGCCGCGGTACATCACTTGCCGTTCGCCGGAGAGGGTGGCGGCGACGTAGGACAGGGGCGTCAGGTCCCCGCTGGCGCCCACCGAGCCTTCTTCCGGAATCAGCGGCAGGATGTCATGTTCGAGAAAGGCCTGGAGCCGCTCCAGCAGTTCCACGCGCACCCCGGACACGCCGTGGCACAGTGACTGCAAACGCGCGGCCAGCACGGCGCGGGTGGCCTGGGGGTCCAGAAGTTTGCCCAGGCCGCAACCGTGAAACGTATACAAGTGACGGGGCAGGGCCTCGACGTGGTGCAACGGCACGGCCACCACGCAGGAGTCGCCATAACCGGTGGTCACGCCGTAGATCACGCCTTCCTTGTTCAGCAAAGAATCGAGGAATTGCGCACCCTTGGCGATGCGCTGGCGGAATGCCGGATCATCCTGCAACTGCGTCTGCACCTGACGATTGGCCAGGGCCAGGACGTCCTCGATGCGCAAAGGGCGTTCGCCGAAGGTTACCGGCTCAAGAGTGGGCATCGTCATCGGCCTTCCAGAAAGGGTAAAAGTTGAACCACTGCTGCGGTGCCTGGAGGCAATAGTGCGCCAGGCGCTGGGCGTAGAGGCCGGCCCAATGGGCGATGACCTGCTCGCGGTCGCTGCGTTTCCACACCACGGCCTCGGCGAAGGGTTCGAGGGTGACTCGATAGCGTCCCTCGTGCTTGAGGCACATCAGCAGGTTGATTGGGCATTTGAGCAGCCCGGCCAGCAGCCAGGGCCCTTGGGGAAATGCCGCCGGGCGCCCCATGAAGTCCACGGTCGCGGTGCGTGCGCCGTGCAGCGGTATGCGGTCGCCGGCGATCGCCAGCCACTCGCCGCGCTCCAGGCGTTCGCTCAGTTGCAGCATGATCACCGGGTCCAGCTCGCTGACCTGGATCAGCCGCAGATGCGTGGCGCCGGCTTCCCCCAGCAAACGATTGAACTGTTCGGCGTGCTTGGTGTGCACCAGCACGTTCATGGTCACTTTCTCGCCCAGCTCGGCCAGGGCCCGGCACATTTCCAGGTTGCCCAGGTGCGCGCCCACCAGCATCTGCCCACGGCTGTCGCGCAAGTGATTGCGCAGCAATGCCGGATCGACGATTTCAATCTGTTCCAGGCTCAGTTTGCCGTTCCAGACGTCGAGCTTGTCCAGCAGGGAGTCGGCAAACGCCATGAACTGCCCGAACACTCGCCAATGGCTTGGGCGCAGCTCGGTGCGGCCGCTCCAGTCGGCCAGGTGCTGCTGGTATTGCCAGGCTGCCTGCCGGGCGCTGCGGCCGAAAATGAAGAAGTACAGCACGATGCCATAGAGCAACGGGCTCAATAAGCGGCGGCCCAACACCCTGGCGGCGACCGCAGTGAGTTTCATCAGCCAGAAACTGCCGCGCTCCTGTCGGTCGGCCCAGTGCTGCTTGTCTGTCTCAAGGCTCATGTTCGCCACCGTCGCCAGAGAATCCAGGGAGAGCGCACCAGCATGCCGAAGAACAACCGGGTGTGCATGCTGGAAATCAGCACGTTGTCGTGGAACAGGCGGAAGTGCGAAACCCCGTCCAAGGGGTAGTGAACCCGGGTACGCAACCAGCGCATCGGTTGATTGCGCCAGGCCAGGCGCACCAGGATGTCGGAGTCGAAATCCATGCGCTTGCCAATGTTCGCCGAATCGATCAGCGTCAGGACCGGTGGCAAGGGGTAGACCCGAAACCCGCACATCGAGTCGCGGATTTGCAGGGACAGGCTGTTGACCCAGACCATGACATGCGTCAGGTAGCGCGCATACAAGCGGCCTTTGGGCACGCTTTCATCGTATTGGGGATAACCGCAGATCACCGCCTCCGGGTGGGCGCGGGATTGCTTGATGAAGTTCTTCACGTCGCCCAGATCGTGTTGCCCGTCGGCATCGACCTGCAGGGCGTGGCTGAAGCCCAAGCGCGATGCTTCCCGCAGGCCGGCCATCACCGCGCCCCCCTTGCCTTGATTGATTGCCAGCCTGACCAGATGAACCTGCTCGCCCTCGGCCAGCCGCGCCAATACCGCCGCGCAGGCCGGGCTGCTGGCGTCGTCCACCAGCACGCAGGGCAGGCCGTTGGCGAGCAGCGCCTGCACCACGGTCGCGATGGCGGTTTCGTGGTTGTAGACCGGGATGACGGCGCAGGGGTTATGCATGTTGGCTGCTTTCCTCCGATCCATTGTGCACAGGTCGCTTATTGTGGCGAGGGAGCTTGCTCCCGCTGGGCTGCGAAGCAGACCCCTGTTTTCGAGAACGCTGAGCGAGCGCTGCGCGCTCGAGCGGGAGCAAGCTCCCTCGCCACGGGAGAGCGGTGTGATTAATCATTGGCCATTCCCAGCACAATCCGCCCACTGGAGCAGGCCGCCGTGTCATTGCGATAAGCGAAGTACAGCTTGCCGCGCTCACGGTCGAAGCGCAGGTGCAGTTGGATTTCATCGCCGGGGCGCACCAGTTGCTGGAATTTCAGCACTTCCATGCCGACGAACCGCGGCGGCAAGTCCATCAGTGTTCGGCCCAGGCTCAAGGCCCAGTCGACCTGCACTACGCCGGGCAGTACCGGCGCAGTGGGAAAGTGGCCGCTGAAATACGCCAGGTCCGGGGGCACCGCCAGTTGCAGGCTCCATTGCCCGTCGGTCTCGATTTGTTCGAGCACTTCGGGAGCTTTGGGGCGCGCTGCCATCAGCAAGGCTTCAACTTCGGCCTGGGGCAGTTTGCCCTGGGGGTTGAGCGGCAACTGCCGCAGCCAGCGCCAGCGTCGAGGCAAGGCGAGCGTTTCGCAGTGTTCGTTCAAGTGATGGCGCAAGGCTTCGGTCACGGCGCGTCGGCCCAGGTTGCGCAAGGCGTGCAGGCCGCTTTCGCTCAGCACCAGCAGCGCCCCGAGGGAGGCGCGATTTTCCTGGACCACCCCCAGCCTTGCTTCGCTGACCCAGTCGTGGGTCATCAGCGCCTGTTCCAGCATGGGCAGTGAAATGCGTTTCTCTTCAAGCTTGACGATGCGGTCCAGTCGTCCGAGCAGTTCGAAGCATCCATCCTCGGCGATCCGCGCCGCGTCGGCAGTGTGCTCCACATGGCCGGCCGGCAAATAAGGCGAGGCGATCAGCAGGGCGCCGTCACTGTCCTGGCTCAGCTTTACGTCGGCGAAGGGCTGCCATAAGCCCGCGCCCTGACGCCAGGCAATGCCGCCGGTTTCTGAACTGCCAAAGATCTCCGTCGGCCATTGCCCCAGTCGCTGGTGCAGGCTTTGTGCAGCCTCGGTCGGCAAGGCACCGCCGGAGGAAAATACCCGGCGTACGCCGCTCAGTGCCGGCCAGTCGAGGTTATCGCCCATGCGCTTGAGCAAGGCCGGGCTGGCGACCCAGGCAAAAGCCGGGTACTGGCGGCTGGCGCGTTGCAGGTCTTCCGGAAAAGCCAGTTGCCGACGCACGAATGTACGCCCGGCGCACAGCGGCCACAGCACGCGAAACAGCAGGCCATAGATGTGCTGGGTGGCGACGCTGCCGATCATGCACGCCGGGCCCAGGTCGGCGCCCCACAGTTGTTCCAGCGCCTGAACTTCGTTACTCAACTGACGCAGGTTTTTTTCGATGCGCTTGGGCTCGCCGCTTGAACCGGAGGTGCACAGGCTCAGCCAGCACTGATCGAGGTCCAGTTCCGTGGCCTCAAGGGGGGCTTGTTGCAGATCGTCGAGACGGATGTCCGTGGGGTGATCGGTCAACCACAGGTCGACGTCCGCCGACCAGCGCTGGCGGGTCTGGGCTTGCAGGTCGGCCGGGAGCAGGACGCAGACCCCGGCGCGCCAGGCACCGAGCAGGGCCACCGCCAGGTCGGCGGCGTCTTCCAGGTGCACCGCCAGGCGCCGTACGCCTCGGGCCTGCAGGCTGGCGGCCAGGCTCAGCGCCGCGTCCCGCAGTTGCGAATGGTTCAGCGCCGGTTCGACGGCCACAGCACGTTCCGGCTGGGCGCTGAGCAACATCTGCTCAAGTGTTATCCAATTCATGGGCGGCCTCTTACCCGTTGTCGTATAAGCCATTCAATGGCAAACAGCAGCCCCATCAATCCGTAGGAAATCAGGCCGGTGTACAACATCCACCAGCTCAGCGGCGCCCAGAGGGTCAGGGCGGCGGCGAGCAAGCCGTTACACAGGAAAAACACACTCCAGACCACCGTGACCTGGCGGGTATACACCACCGCCTTGGCCGGTAGCTGTGGTTCGCGCAGACGGGCCAGGCGTTCAACTATCGGCGGACCGTATTTCAGGCTCAGGGCGAACAGCCCGAGCATGAAGGCGCTGATCAGTACTGGATACCAGCGCAGCAGGAGCGGGCTGTCGAACAGCGCGAGCAATACACTGAAGGCAATTGCCGTCATCGCCATCCAACGGCTGCCGGGCCCGCCTTTGCCGAGCAAGGCTCGGGCCAACCACAGGCTACCCAGCAGCAAGCCGAACTGCCACGGGGCGAAATGCTCCATGCCGAAATACACCGCAAAGGGGTACAGCAGGCCTACCAGCAGCAGGCCGAGGCCAATCAGCCGGGTCATGCGGCCGGTTGAACCAGTCGATAGACCGCCTCGACCACGTCGTTGACGGTGCGCACCGACTTGAATTCTTCGGCGGCGATTTTCTTGCCGGTCTGGCGCTTGATGTGGTCAATCAGGTCGACCGCGTCGATGCTGTCGATTTCCAGATCCTGGTACAGGTTCGATTCCAGCGTTACGCGCTCAGGGTCCAGCTCGAAAAGCTCCACCAGAGCATCGCGCAGGGTATTGAAAATGTCGTCACGAGTTTGCATGGTCCGGTCTCAGGCTACGCGTTTTGCAGTGACGAAGGCCGCAAGGCTTGCCACATTGCTGAAATGGTTGCGGGTGTCCTTGGCGTCGGCATCGATCTTGATGCCGTACTGTTTCTGGATCGCCAGCCCAAGCTCCAGGGCATCCACCGAGTCCAGGCCCAGGCCCTCGCCAAACAGGGTCTGGTGGTCACCGATGTCGTCGGTGCTGATGTCCTCAAGGCCCAGGGCGTCGATGATCAGCTGTTTGATGTCACGGTGCAGATCGCTCATCTTCGGCGAGCTCCTTGATGTAATAGTGATGCAGAAAATCGTTGAGCCTGCGCGACGCCTGAGGCGGGGGGCCGAGCGCGGCGAACGCCTGTGGATCTATATCGGCCCCCACGTGAAAACTGAAGTGCACGCGGCGTTGGGGGATGCGATACCAGGGTTCGGCCTTGGTCAAAGTGGTGGGGCAGACCTTGATGGTCACCGGAGTGAGGATTTTCGCACCTCGCAGGGCGATGGCCGCTGCGCCCCGATGAAAGGCCGGCGGCTGGCCTGGCTGGGTGCGAGTACCTTCGGGAAACACGATCAGGCTCTGGCCGTCCTGCAGGGCGTCGCTGGCGGCATCGAGCATGTCCATGCTGCCATCATTGCTGATGTATTGGGTCGAGCGCAGCGGGCCGCGGGTGAAGGGGTTTTCCCACAGGCTCTGCTTGACCACGCAGTTGGCGTCGCGCACCAGGCCGATCAGGAACACCACGTCGATCAGCGACGGATGGTTGGCGATGATCATTTGCCCGGGGCGACCTAGCTTTTCCGCGCCGTCGATCCGATAGGTGAGCACGCCGGTGCGGGCCATGAAACGAATAAAGAACCAGAACAATCGCCCCACGGTACGGCGGGCCCGCAGGCGGTGGGCCTGGGCGTCGCCGGGCAGCCAGGTCAGCAATGGAAACACCAGCAATCGCAGGCACAGTCCGCCCAGCCCGAACAGGACGAAGCTTGCTGCGGTCGCGAACAGACGCCAGTAGTAGGCGTCGCGATGTTTACCGTTCACCGGTTGCATTGCCAGGTCCATAGACGATTCTTCCAGGCATGTTGGCAGGTGGATGGGGGGTTGAGCAGCGTACGCAACAAACCCAGGGCATGGGGCCAGTCG
The DNA here is from genome assembly GCF_039581215.1 of Pseudomonas halotolerans. Classification (NCBI taxonomy): domain Bacteria; kingdom Pseudomonadati; phylum Pseudomonadota; class Gammaproteobacteria; order Pseudomonadales; family Pseudomonadaceae; genus Pseudomonas; species Pseudomonas halotolerans. The sequence continues at coordinate 169,806 of NZ_JBCNTJ010000006.1, read as the reverse complement.
CTGGCGGGCCTTTGATCGGCCTGGGTGGACAGGTCCAGTTGCCAATCGTCGCCTGGAGTCAACAGCAGGCCCATTGCATAGGGGAAGGGCACGTCGTTGACCCAGGGGGCGTACACCTGGGGTGGCTGCTCTTCGGTGATTACCAGCAGAACCGCCGCCGCACCCTCGTTCAACAGCGCAACGGCTTCCAGGATCCCGTGTTCCAGCCCGTCGCCAGTGGCCGCCAGGGCGGTCATTTCGCTGGTTTCGCCACGCAGGATCGACCACAGACCGATCACGGCGTTATGCACCGACAGGCTGAATTGAGTCGGCGATAACGGTTGGTTGGCTGCCAGGTCCTTGAGAATCTCAAAAGTGCGTGGGGTTTCGCCGTGGCGGGAAATAAAGACCAACGGTAGGTTCGTCCGGCCTTCGGCCAGTGGCCAGCCGACGCTGAAGGCCATCCGCGCCAGGCGACTGAGGCGTCGGCGCTGCATGGCCGGCAGAAACGAAACGTCAGGGGCGGCATCGCTGGCGGGCAACACGACCGGCTGTCGGCTCCACGCCTGCCAGTCGTCCACGCTTTCGAGCCCAGGGGCCCACGCGCGCCATTGGGCGATGTTGAAATTGATCACAAATACACCCCACCCCTGCGGGCTTTTATTGTCACGGTTCAGTGGCTTGACCCGCGTCCAACCCTGCATGGTCTTGCGACCCAAGTGGCGCGCATTATCCCGGTGCGGTTGGCTTGTAGCAAATGCTGGTTACATTTTGCTCAGCGAAATGTACCGGTTCGTTCGTCCAGGCGCAGACAAGAGCCATTGTCGCGATTATGACGAGGATGTCTGTCGGACGTTTCTCTGGTTTTCGAGGTCAATGGATGCTCCATTGCTGGAAAAAGCCACAGACCTTGTGGTCCGGCCACACCGAAGGTAGCGAAGCGGTATCGTGGCCTACTACACTCGGGAATCTTTGATACACGGAGGTTTTGACATGCGGCGCGTGGTGTTCAATCAGAAAGGTGGCGTGGGCAAGTCCAGCATCGCCTGCAATCTGGCAGCGGTCAGTGCCAGCGAGGGGTATCGCACGCTGTTGGTGGACCTGGATGCCCAGGCCAACTCCACTCAGTACCTGACGGGCCTGACCGGCGACGACATCCCCATGGGTATCGCCGATTTCTTCAAGCAAACCCTGTCGTCCGGGCCCTTCTCGAAAAAGAACAAGGTGGATATCTACGAAACGCCATTCGACAACCTGCATGTCATCACCGCCACCGCCGAGCTGACGGATCTGCAACCCAAGCTTGAGGCGAAACACAAGATCAACAAACTGCGCAAGTTGCTCGAAGAGCTGGATGAGGATTACGACCGGATTTATCTGGATACCCCGCCCGCTTTGAATTTTTATGCGGTTTCGGCACTGATCGCTGCTGATCGTGTGCTAATTCCCTTCGATTGCGACAGTTTTTCACGTCAGGCGTTGTACGGGCTGTTGGCGGAAATAGAAGAACTCAAGGACGACCATAACGAAGGGCTTGAGGTCGAAGGCATCGTCGTCAATCAGTTCCAGGCGCGTGCCAGCCTGCCGCAGCAGATCCTCGACGAACTCATTGCCGAAGGCTTGCCGGTTTTGCCGGTGTACCTGAGCAGCTCGGTGCGCATGCGTGAATCCCATCAGGCGAGCCTGCCGCTGATCCATCTGGATCCGCGGCACAAACTGACCCAGCAGTTTGTCGAGCTGCATAGCCTGTTGGAAAGCGCCTGATTCTGGCCTGTGCAAAAACAAGGTGGAAGCGGGCTTGCTCGCGAATGCGGTGTATCAGAGTTGACTGATACACCGCATTCGCGAGCAAGCCCGCTCCCACATTTCTCTCACGGCTCAAATCCCCTGGCTACGCAACCAGCTCATCAACTGCGGCAACGGCAGTGCCCCGCTCTGGCGCGCCACTTCGCGGCCGTCCTTGAACAGAATCAGGCTGGGTATCGAGCGGATCCCCAACTGCGCCGATAGCGGCTGATTGGCTTCGCTGTCGAGCTTGGCCAGGCGGCATTTACCCATCAGTTGCAGGGCGGCCTGTTCGAACACGGGCGCAAAGGACTTGCATGGCCCGCACCAATCGGCCCACACATCCACCAGTAACGGCAGGTCACCCTTGATCTGGCTGGCGTAGTCGCCTTGCTTGAGTTCGAACGGTTTGCTCAACAGCACCTGGGCTTTGCAGCGCCCGCACTTGGGCGCATCGCCCAGGCGTTCGGCGGGGATGCGGTTGAGCCCGTTGCAGTGGGGGCAGGGGATCAGCATTGGGACAGTCTCCAGGAAAAATCATCGGTACAGATTGAACACTATATAGAAACCACCGCAAAAACCTGTGGGAGCGAGCTTGCTCGCGAATGCGGTGTGTCAGACATATAGATGTCGACTGACGCACCGTCTTCGCGAGCAAGCCCGCTCCCACAAGGGTTAGGCGTTGCCGGTTATTTCGCGCTGGTCAGCGTGTTGTAGCTGGTCATGAGGTTGCGGTAGTCCGGGATGTGGTTGGAGAACAAGGTCGCCAGCCCTTCCACATCGTTGCGCCAGTCGCGGTGCAGTTCGCAGGCCAGACCGAACCAGGTCATCAGTTGCGCACCCGAGGAGGACATGCGGTCCCAGGCCGATTGACGGGTCAGCTCGTTGAATGTGCCAGAGGCATCGGTGACCACGAACACCTCGAAACCTTCGGCCAGGGCCGACAGTGCCGGGAAGGCTACACAGACTTCAGTGACCACGCCGGCGATGATCAGTTGCTTCTTGCCGGTGGCCTTGATCGCCTTGACGAAATCTTCGTTGTCCCAGGCGTTGATCTGGCCAGGACGAGCGATGTACGGCGCGTCCGGGAACAGGGTCTTGAGCTCGGGCATCAACGGACCGTTGGGGCCGGTTTCGAAACTGGTGGTGAGGATGGTCGGCAGCTCGAAGTATTTGGCCAGGTCGGCCAGGGCGAGCACGTTGTTCTTGAAACGGTCCGGGTCGATGTCACGCACCAGCGACAGCAGGCCAGCCTGGTGGTCCACCAGCAGAACGGCGGCGTTATCTTTGTCGAGACGGTTGTAGGAAGCGGTCATGGCGTGAGTCCTCTAAGTTTTGGCTGCCGAACGGTTCGGCGTGGTTAACGTTTTCAGTGTTGGTGTGTTGCTAAGCGATGGACATAGATTAAAACTGGCACCTTTGATGCGCTAGACTGCGAAAATCAGCCTTAGCGTTCTATTTGGAGAACGATCATCGAAGACCTCAACACGCTTTACTACTTCACCCAAGTGGTCGAGCACGGCGGTTTCGCCGCCGCCGGCCGGGCGCTGGACATGCCCAAATCGAAACTCAGCCGGCGGATTGCCCAGTTGGAAGAGCGCCTTGGGGTGCGGTTGATCCATCGCACCAGTCGTCATTGCTCGTTGACGGAGATCGGCCAGGCCTACTATCAGCGCTGCCTGGCGATGCGGGTCGAGGCCGAGAGCGCGGCCGAAGTGATCGAACGCAACCGCTCCGAGCCCCAGGGGCTGGTGCGCCTCAGTTGCCCGACGGCGTTGCTCAACAGCTGGGTCGGGCCGATGCTGACCCGCTACATGCTCAAGTACCCGCGGGTGGAGTTGTTCATCGAGAGCACCAACCGCCGGGTCGACCTGATCCATGAGGGGTTCGATATCGCGTTGCGGGTACGTTTTCCGCCCTTGGAAAACACCGACATGGTCATGAAAGTACTGGGTAACAGTACTCAGTGCCTGGTGGGCAGCCCGGCCTACCGCGAGCGCCTGTCCTCACCCGCTTCACCGGCGGACCTCCACGGTTTGCCGAGCGTGCATTGGGGGGCTGCGCAGCGCGAATACCAGTGGGAACTGTTCGGTCCGGACGGCGCCAGCGCGTTGATCCGCCATGAACCACGCATGGTCACCGATGACCTGCTGGCCCTGCGTCATGCGGTATTGGCGGGTATCGGCATCGCGCACCTGCCCGCCGTGGTGGTGCGCGAGGACCTGGCTGCTGGACGACTGGTGGAGTTGGTGCCGGGCTGGACGCCCAAGTGCGGGATCGTCCATGCGATCTTCGCCTCACGGCGCGGGTTGCTGCCGTCGGTGCGCACGCTGATTGATTTTCTGGCCGAGGAATTCAGTCACAGCGACATGGCGTAGCGTGGAGGCAGCCATGCCAGCGGATTCTCCTTGTGGGAGCGGGCTTGCTCGCGAAGACGGTGTGTCAGTCAACATCTATGTGTCTGATACGCCGCATTCGCGAGCAAGCCTGCTCCCAAGGGACTCACACTCCAGGCTTCTCCAAGGACGTTTATCAAGGCTGCCATTCATCAGGTGCGCCGCACTGAAAAGCTGTCAGGGCCTCAAAAAGACACCACGTATCTGTTTGCAGACTCAGGAGGTCCCATGAGCCATCCTCAAGACCCAGCCACTCCCCAAGCAGTGGACAACCCCAATGACGACGGCTTTGTCCTCGGCACCGCAGGCCGCGACGAAGACCCTAACGCCGCCCCGGCCTACGCCATCGACCGCCGCCACGAGCGGGATGAACTGACTCCCGAAGACGCCCGCGGCATGCCCGGTTACCCCGATAAAAAACCGCCGGCCAAACCGGCTGGTGAAGAAGGGGCCGAGACAGAACCGGGCATCGAGACGCCTGAGCAGGGCAACGACAAGGTTGGATGAGCAGGGCCACACCCGCTCACATTGCCAGGCGTCGACACCCAGTCGGTGGTATCGGAGGTATTGAGCGGCAAACGCCAGCTCAATTTAAGGCAGGTCCGCTGGTTGGCGGGGCGCTTCGGCGTATCGGTTGAAACCTTTATTTGACGGTCGCTGTGGGAGCAAAGCTTGCTCGCGATGCGGGCTCCTCGGTTTTTGGGGAAGACCGAGATGCTTTCATTGCGGGCAAGCCGTGCTCCCACATGTCTTGCCCTCGCAAGACTGAAGCCTTTACGACGAACAACTGATTTCCAGGTGCTTGCCCCACTCCGGCGGGCGTTGCGCGTAGCTGTCCATGCCCGGCTGTTCCTCGAACGGCTTGCTCAGCACCGTATGCAGGCGGCGCACTTCGTCGTAGTCGCCTGACTCGGCAGCGTCGATGGCTTTCTGCGCCAGGTAGTTGCGCAGCACATACAGTGGGTTCACCGCGTGCATGCGGGCGCGCCGCCTGTCTTGATCGACAGCACCTTCACGGCTGACGCGGGCGACATAAAGCTCGCCCCAGGCGTCGAAGCCCTTGAGGTCGACGAAGTCATCGCGCAGGCTGGCGACGGCTTGCTCGGGGGATTGATCGCCGAGCCGACGGAAAAACAGGCTGTAGTCGACGCCACTGTTTTGCATCAGTTGCAGCAGGCGCTCCACCAGGTTCTGGTCATCCTCCTCGGCGCTGGTCAGGCCTAGCCGGCGGCGCATCAGGTCCAGGTAGTGGGCCTGGTACAGCGGCAAATACAAACCGAGTGTTTCACGCAGGGCCTCGACGCTGATGAACGGCGTCAGGGCCTGGGCCAGGGCGCTGAGGTTCCATTGGCCGATGGGCACCTGGTTGCTGAACGAGTAGCGGCCCTGGTCGTCGGAGTGGTTGCAGATGAAATTGGCGTCGAAGTCGTCGAGGAAGGCGAATGGCCCGAAATCGAAGGTGATGCCCAGGATCGACATGTTGTCGGTGTTCATCACGCCGTGGCAGAAGCCATAGGCTTGCCATTTGGCGATCAGTTCGGCGTTGCGCTCGACGATCTCGCGGAACATCGCCAGGTACGGCTCCGGTTGTTCGCGGCACTCGGCAAAGTGCATGTTCAGCACATGTTCCGCGAGGGTGGCATGCAACTCGGGCTTTTTGGTGTAGTAGAAGTATTCGAAATGCCCGAAGCGCACATGGCTCGGCGCCATACGCAACACCATGGCGGCGCGCTCCTGCTTCTCGCGCCACACCGGGGTGTCGGAACCGATCACGCATAACGCGCGGGTGGTGGGTATGCCCAGGGCGTGCAGCGCTTCGGACGCCAGGAACTCGCGGATCGAGGAGCGCAATACCGCTCGCCCATCGCCCATGCGTGAGAACGGGGTCTGGCCGGCGCCCTTGAGGTGCAGGTCCCAGTGCTCCCCGGCCTCGTTGTAGACCTCCCCCAGCAACAGCCCGCGGCCGTCCCCCAATTGTGGGTTGTAGTGGCCGAACTGGTGTCCTGAGTACACCATCGCCCGGGGTTCGGTTTCAGCCCACAGCTTGTGCCCGCCGAACAACTCGGCGAACAGCGGTGCCTGGGCTTCGGCCGGGTCCAGGTCCAGCAACGCCATGGCTTGGCGGCTGGCAACAACCAGTCGGGGGTTGTCGATAGGCTCGGGGAGCACGTGGGCCGAGAAACCGTCGCCTAGACGGGCGAAGCGGTTATCGAAGGTCAACGTTTCCAGGGTTTTCATGGCCGTCTCCGGCGCGATGCCCGTAGGCTTCGCGCGATCAGTCGAGTGTGGCTGCCGGCGGCTCCGGCAAGGACTTGGGCCCTGGCGTGAGGGGAGGCTCGGGCGTCGCGGTTTTGTCTTCAGGCAAGACAGGTGTCAGTTTGTATTCCAGGCCTTGAAGATTTTTCAAGGAGACTTCTACCTGCCGGAACGCAATGCTGATGCCCTGTTTCTTGAATTCGCGGCTGATGAACCGGTTGATCTCGTCCAGCACCGGGTTGCGGTCGCCCAGATCACGCACATGCATGCGCAGCTCATGGTCCAGGGTACTCTCCCCGAAGTTGAGGAAGTACACCAGTGGTTCCGGCTCCTTCAGCACCCGTGGATTCTCGCGGGCGGCCTTGAGCAGCAGTTCCTTGACCAGATCCAGGTCCGACCCGTAGTCCACGCCCAGCTTGAGGGTCACGCGGGTGACGGTGTCCGTCAGCGACCAGTTGATCAACTGCCCGGTGATGAAGGTCTTGTTGGGGACGATGATGTCCTTACGGTCGAAGTCGGTGATGGTGGTGGCGCGGATGCGGATCTTGCTGACCGTGCCCGACAGGTTGCCGATGGTGATGGTGTCGCCGATCCGCACCGGACGCTCGAACAGGATCATGATCCCGGAGATGAAGTTGGCGAAGATCTCCTGCATGCCGAAGCCCAGGCCCACCGATAGCGCGGCCACCAGCCATTGCAGCTTGTCCCAGCTCACGCCCAGGGTGGACAGGGTGGTGACGAAGCCGATGCCGGCGATCACATAGGACAGCAGCGTGGTGGCGGCGTAGGCGCTGCCCTGGGCCAGGTTGAGCTTGGACAGGACGAACACTTCCAGCAGTCCCGGCAGGTTGCGTGCCAGGGCGAAGGTGATGCCGATGATGATCAGCGCGCCGAGCATGTCGCCGATGCTGATGGGCACCATGCTCATGGTGGCGCCGGTGCCGCTGGTGTATTCGTAGAGGGTGATGTTGTCCAGGTAGGAGAACACGCTGATCAGGTCTGACCAGACCCAGTACAGCGCGGCAATGAAGCCGCCCAGCAGGGCCAGGCGGATCAGGCGCAGGGACTGCTCGTTGACCTTTTCGATGTCCAGGGTCGGTTCCTCGACCACTGCTTCACCGTCACCGGCTTCCTTGGTCGCCTGACGCTTGGCCAGCGCGCGCTGGTAGGCCAGGCGCCGCGCCGCGACCGACAGGCCGCGTACGAAAGTCGCTTCGATCACCAGCCAGAACATCAGCAGGTACAGGGTATTGATCAGTCGGTCGCTGAGTTTGAGCGCGGTGTAGTAGTAGCCGAAGCACACCGCCACGAACAGCGCGATAGGCAGCGCGGTGAACATCACCCCGACGGCCTTGCGAAACAGTGAGGTGTTCTGGTGCGTCGGGCTGCTGAGCAGCAGGCGGCTGAGCAACCACGCCATCAGGGCGTAGCAGGTCAGCACCACCGGCATGCCCAGCACATCGTCGGCCAGGGCGGAGGGTTGCAGTTCAGCTACCGCCACCACGGCCACCAGCGCCAGTACCACCAGCCCGAGTCGGCGGATCCAGCCCTGGAGGAATTCGACCTGGGGCTTTTCCCAGCGGAAATGCAATTCAGCCACGCCACCGGGCGCCAGCACCCTATAGGCGGTATAGAACACCAGCCAGGCCTGGCCGATCTGCAGCAGCGCCGCGCCGAGGTTGGCATTCTGGCCCCGGGCGTCGATCTGCAGGGCATAGCCGCACAGAGCCAGGGCCAGGGCGACCGGCATCGCCAGGAGGATATTGATCAGAATCGCCTGTGGGGTGTGCCACTGACTGTCACGCTTGAAGTGGCCGACGTCCTGGTGAACCTTGTTCAGCCGGGCATACAGATTCTTGCGTCGCCACAGCAGAGCACCGATGAGCAGCGCCAGGGGCAGGAACAGCAGCGGCCGCTGGGTCAGGCCGTCCGCCAGCTCACTGAGGCTCGAGGCCCAGGGTAGCGAGTCAACCTGTTTTTCCAGGCGAGCCGGCACGTCACGCATCCATTCCAAATCCAGCGGCTTGTTGCTGGGAATCCAGAACATTTGCTCTTCGAGGGTGGCGCGCAGGTTTTGCGCGGTACTGAGCAGTTGCTTCTGGTTGAGCTGCAAGGTGATGGATTCGTTAAGCACCGCGCTCAACTCGCGGTTCAGGCGTTCCAGCAGGTCGACCCGGGTCAGGGCCAGTTCCAGCAGGGTCTTGCGCAGTTGCGGCGTGACTTGCTCGGCAGGCTGCGACGCCAGCAGATTGTCGACATAAGCGCTTGGATTGTTCAGCAGTTCGCGTTGCTGGCTGACTTCGAACTGGTACAGGCGGATGTCGGCGATCTGGTCCGCCAGATTCTTGTCCAGTTCCAGGCGCGGTAGGGTCTGGCGCTGTTTGTAGAGAATCTTGGACAGCAGCAGGCTGCCCTTGAGTACGCTGATCTGCTCGTCCAGCGCGGCGTCGGTCTGGGTAACGCTGTCCAGCAGTTGTTTGGTCTGCAGGTTCTGCTGGGTGACCTCATTGAGGCGGTCGGTGCTTTTGAGCAGATAGTCGGAAAGCTTCAGGTTGGCCGCGCTTTCGGTCGCCAGCAGGCTGCTGCCGCCGGCCTTCTGGGCTTCGATGGATTGTTGGGTCACCGTCTCCTGGGACTGGGCCAGGCGTTTCTGGTTGATCAGGTTTTGCAGGTCCTGGATTTCCTGCTCCATGCGGTTGATTTTTTCCGTCAGCAGGTCGCGCTGGCTGTTGCCCAGGTCTTGCAATTGACTGTTGCCGGCCAGTTCCTGGCGACGCAGCGGAATCAATGCATTGAGTGCCGCCAGTTCGGCGTTGAGCTGGTCGCGCTGTTCGCCGTTGAGGGTTTTACCGGCCTCCTTGCCGGTCTTGAGGATCGTGTTGATTTGCTGGATGCGGGTCTGGCTGTTGGCGATCTCGGCCTGGGCGCGCTCGGGCCGGGTCTGAGCGGTAATGACCAGGCTATTGGCGTCGGCCAGGGCTTTTTGCAAATCACCCTGCTGGGTGGAGCGCTCCGTCAGCATCTGTTCGAGTTGGGGAACCGGCAGGTTGGCGTAACGCTGCGCCACCGGCACCACGGGCGTGCTCTTGAGCCGGGCCAGTTCGCGCTGGTTCTCGATGTTTTGCTTCGGGGCATTGGCCAATTGTTGCTTGAGGTCAACCAGCTTCTGCTCGTATTCGGCCTTGCTGGTGAGCTGTGCCAGAGTCTTTTGCAGTGTCTCCTGCAAGGCCTTCTGCTCGGCTTCCGGCAGTTTGCGGTCAGCGATTTTGTCCAGGCTGGCCTGTACCGAAGCGCTGGTGGGCGGTTCAGCGGCTTGCAGCGGGCAGACGGAAAGACTCAGGCCCAGCAGGGCAATGGTGAAAAAGGAGCGCAGGGTAGGCATAGAGACCGGTCGAGCAAGTGAAAGTGGGAGCAGTTTAGAGGAACAAGCCGGGACCCGGGCGACTTCCTTCGGGGAATCTGACGCCCACTTTGCCGATCTTGTTCCCGTCCATGACCGCAACGGTCCATAGGGTGTTGTTCCATTCCACCTGGTCGCCGACCACTGGCGCGCCGCCAACTTTCTGGGCGATGAAGCGGCCCAGGGACATGTCCGGATCGATGCCGTCCAGCTTCAGCCCATACAGGGCCGCAACTGCGGCCAGCTGGGCGTCTCCTTCGAGTACGAAGTCACCGAAGAAGCGCAGATCCAGGCCCCTTTGCGGAGCCTGGCTGAACAGTTTTCCAAGGGCCGGCAAATCGTGTTCATGACCGATGACACAGAGCAAATCACCGACTTCCAGCACGGTACTACCCGACGGATGGAGCAGTTGCTGGCCACGGAACAGGGCTGCGATCCGTGTGCCGTCGGGCATTTTCAGATCCCGCAGGGGCGAGCCGATGCACCATTTCTCCGCGCCGAGGCGATAGATGAACAGTTCCCACTCACTGGTGACGTGGACCTCCAGCGCTGCCCGGGAAATCGGCAGGGGTTCTGGCGGGACGGTGACATGCAGCAGTTTGGCGACCCACGGCAGGCTCGTACCTTGCACCAGCAACGACACCAGCACGATAAAGAACGCCAGGTTGAAGTAGAGCTGGGCGTTGGGCAGGCCGGCCATCAATGGGAACACTGCCAGGATGATCGGCACCGCGCCGCGTAGGCCGACCCAGGAAATGAACACTTTCTCGCGGCCATGGAAAGCCTTGAACGGCAACAGCCCCACCATCACCGACAGCGGACGTGCGATCAGGATCATCCACAAGGCCAGGCCCAGGGCAGGCAGGGCGATCGGCAGCAGGTCATGGGGCGTGACCAGCAGCCCCAGCACTAGGAACATGCCGATCTGCGCCAGCCAGGCCATGCCATCAAGCATGTGCAGGATGCCATGACGGCTGCGCACCGGGCGGTTGCCGATCACCAGGCCGCACAGGTAAACCGCGAGGAAGCCGCTGCCGTGCAGGGCGTTGGTCAGGGCGAACACCGCCAGGCCGCCGCTGATGACGAGGATCGGGTAGAGCCCGTTGGCCAGGTTGATGCGGTTGACCAGTTGCAGCATCAACCAGCCCCCACCCAGGCCGATCACACCGCCAATGCCGAATTCACGCAACAAGTGCCCCAGCAGGTTCCAATGCAGACCTGTTTCACCGCTGGCGAGCATGCCGATCAGGGTAACGGTCAGGAACACCGCCATGGGGTCGTTGCTGCCGGACTCGATCTCCAGCGTCGCGCTGACCCGCTCGTTCAGGCCCTTGCCGCCCAGCAGCGAAAAGACCGCCGCGGCATCGGTGGAGCCGACGATGGCACCGATCAGCAGGCCTTGCATCAGGTTCAGATTGAACAGCCATGCCGCCGCCAGGCCGGTCAGCCCGGTGGTGATCAGTACGCCAACGGTGGCCAGCGACAAGGCTGGCCACAACGCCACGCGAAAGCTCGACACCCGCGTGCGCAAGCCACCGTCCAGCAGAATGACGGCCAGCGCGAGGTTGCCGACCAGATAGGCCGTGGCGTAGTTATCGAAAAGAATCCCGGCGCCATCGACACCGGCCAGCATGCCCACGGCCAGGATGATCACCAGAATCGGGATGCCCAGGCGGGACGAGAGGGAACTGACCAGAATGCTCGCACCCACCAGCAACGCGCCGATCAAGAACAGGCTGTTGATGGTCGTCGCAGTCAAAGGCAATACTCCGAGCAAGCGTGAGGGGCGGGCGCAAACTGACCATGCAGTCTGCGTGCCAGCGATTCTAACCTGTTGAAATGTGATGCTGTCAAAAAAGGTTGGGTACAAGCGCGGCAGCACCGTGGCGAGAGGGCTTGCTCCCGCTGGGCCCTGTAGGAGCTGGCGAAGCCTGCGATCTTTTGATCTTTATCTTTCGCTTTCGACTCAATGGGTCGTAGAAAGATCGCAGCCTCGTTGCACTCGACAGCTCCTACACAGCTCCTACAGGGCCCCGCGGGAGCAAGGTCCCTCGCCACAAAAGCCAGAGAGTTAAAGGCTGAACCGCCCAACCATGCTGTTCAAATCCACGGCCAGGCGTGACAGTTCGGCACTGGCGGCGCTGGTCTGGTTGGCGCCAGTGGCCGATTGCACCGACAGGTCGCGGATGTTCACCAGGTTGCGGTCCACTTCACGGGCCACCTGGGCCTGTTCTTCGGCGGCGCTGGCGATCACCAGGTTGCGCTCGTTGATCTCGACGATGGCGGTGTTGATGGTGTCCAGGGACAGACCGGCACCACGGGCGATGTTCAGCGTCGACTCGGCACGTTCGGTGCTGTTGCGCATCGAATCCACCGCGTGTTCGGTGCCGCTCTGGATGCTGCCGATCATGCGTTCGATTTCGCTGGTCGACTGCTGGGTTCGATGGGCCAGGGCGCGCACTTCATCGGCCACTACCGCAAAACCACGACCGGCTTCACCGGCACGCGCGGCTTCGATGGCGGCGTTCAAGGCCAGCAGGTTGGTCTGGTCCGCCAGGCCGCGGATTACATCCAGCACCTTGCCAATGTCACGGGACTCATTGGCCAGGTCGCCGATCAACGTGGCGGTGCTCTGTACATCGGCGCTCATGCGTTCGATGGCGCTGACCGTTTCCTGCACCAGGTCGCGACCGTCACCCGCAGAGGCGGTGGCGTCTTTCGAGGCTTCGGAGGTGCTGACCGCGTTGCGTGCCACTTCTTCGACGGCGCTGGTCATTTCATTGACCGCCGTGGCGGCCTGCTCGATTTCGTTGTTCTGCTGGGTCAGGCCACGGGCGCTTTCGTCGGTGACGCTGTTGAGCTCTTCGGCAGCGGAGGCCAGTTGGGTGGCCGAGCCGGAAATCCGCTGCAAGGTATCGCGCAGTTTGTCCTGCATGGTCGACATCGCCCGCAGCAGGCGACCGGCTTCATCGCTGCCATCCACGGTAATCGGTCGGGTCAGGTTGCCCTTGGCGATTTCTTCGGCGGCCTCCAGGGCGCTGCCGATCGGGCGGGTAATGCTGTTGGTCAAAAGCCAGGCGAACAGCAGGGTCAGGCCGGTGGCGATGACCAGCAGCGTGACCACCCAATTGAAGGCCGTTGAATATTGTTGGGTCGCGTCCTGATTGAGGGCTTCGGCTTGCTGGTTGTTGATTTCCACCAGGCGATTGATTGCCACGTTGATGGCGTCCGAGTTGCTCAGCAGTTCAGTGTTGAGCAGGGCGCGCAACTCATCGAGCTGATTGTTGCGCGAAAGGGTTTTCATCCGCTCTTCGAGCTGGCGGTATTGGCTCAGCAATTGAACGTACTGATCGTAGGCGGCCCGCTCCTGCGGGGAGCTGATGAGTTTTTCGTAGGCGCTTTGAGCAGCCTGGATCTGCTGATTGCGTTGCTCGAACAAGCTGAAGGTTTTCTGCTGGATGTCCGGTTCGCGGTTGACCAGCAAGCGATAGGACAGCACGCGCAGGCGCAGGGTCAGCGAGGTGAATTCATCCAGAGCCTTGATGCTGGGCACACTGTTTTGGACGAGGCTTTCGCCGGACGCACGGATTTTGCTCATCTGGCTCAGGGCGAACACCCCGAGGGCCAGCATCAGGGCGCCGATCAGGGCAAACCCCAGGAACGCCCGCGGCGCGATATTCATATTACGTAGGGACATGGAAAGTACCGGAAGAGGGCGCGTCCGTGCGGGGGCTGTGACAGGTGTTCCCTGACTTATCGGTCATACGACTAAAGTCTTGAGTCGCTGCGTGCTTTTGTCGCAGGGCAGCGCCTGCTGCGCGACGAAGGGCGGGAACCAGATCTTCCATTCACAGTCTTTACAGCTCGCCAGCGAAGCACCGCCGCCCAAGCCGTGGCATTGACGGTGACTTTTCTTTATCGTACGCGCCCCCTTGAAAAAGCCTGGAAATCAATATGTTGGAAACATCCCTCAGCCAACTGGAACAACTGGTCAACGACCTGGTGCAACAGAACCGCCACCTCGCCGGCCTGAACGAGACGCTGAATGCGGAACTGGCCAAAGCCAAGGATGAAAATGAAAGCCTGCAACTGAGCCTGATGGAACAGGAAGAGCTGCACGGCACCACCGCCGCGCGCATCCAGGCCCTGATCGAGCGCGCCAGCGCCGGCCCTGTCAGCGCATGAAGCATGGCGCCGACGGGGTGACAGTCGTCTCGATCCTGGGAGAAGACTATTCAATCAAGGCACCGGCCGGGCAGGAACAGGCCCTGCTGGACGCCGCTTCGATGCTCAAGGCGGCCCTGGCCGACACCAAAAGGAAATACCCGACGCTGATCGGTGATCGCCTGCTGGTGCTGGCGGCCATGAACCTGTGCTCGCAACAGATGGAAATGCAGAAGCAACATCAAGCGGAACTCGACCGTTACCAAGAGCAAGTCAGCGCCACGGTCGAGGTCATTGCCAAGACGATTCAGCAGGCTTGAAGGCCAAAGGCTAGCGCAGACCCAACGGTGGGAGCGGGCTTGCTCGCGAAGGCGGCGTGTCAATCGCAATTGATTTGCCGGATCCAACGCTTTCGCGAGCAAGCCCGCTCCCACAGTAGATTCGGGTGGCCAGAGAATCTGCGTTCACCGCCGATTGGATTTCAGCCGCGCCGCAAGAACTGGATCAGAACCACTCATCCCGCATCCCCAGGCACGTATCATCCCGCGCCTCGAGAATCGCCAGCTCATGGTGGCACCCTGGCACCTCCCAAGTCAGGAAGTAACGCGCCGCCTGCAGCTTGCCTTTATAGAAGTCGGTGTCCGCCGCGCTCCCCTTGGCCAGGCCTTCCTCGGCCCGAATCGCCTGTTCCAGCCAGCGCCAGCCAATCACCATGTGCCCAAACACCTTGAGGTACAGCGCCGAGTTGGCGAGGCTGCTGTTGACCTTGCCCTGGGCCAGGTCCGTCAGCAGGCCCAGGGTGACGGTTTGCAGGCGCGCCACCAACGTTTCAAGCGGCTGGCGTAATGGCGTCAACGATGGGTGCGCCTGGGCCCGTTCAGTGGTGTCGGCCACCAGGCGGATCAACTGCTTGAGCCCGGCACCGCCGTTCTGTGCCAGCTTTCGCCCCAGCAGGTCCAGGGACTGGATGCCGTGGGTGCCTTCGTGAATCGGGTTCAAGCGGTTGTCGCGGTAATACTGCTCGACCGGGTATTCGCGGGTGTAGCCGTGGCCACCCAGAATCTGGATCGCCAGTTCGTTGGCCTTCAGGCAAAACTCCGATGGCCAGGATTTGACAATCGGAGTCAACAAATCCAGCAATTCATGAGCGCGTCTGCGCTCGGCTTCGCTTTCAAGGGTGGTGGTGTCGTCGAACAGGCGCGCCGCGTACAGGCCCAGGTCAAATGCGCCTTCAACGTAGGCCTTCTGAGTCAGCAGCATGCGACGTACATCGGCGTGCTGGATGATCGCCACCGGGGCGGTGGTGGGGTCCTTGCTGTCGGGCACCCGGCCTTGCGGACGTTCGCGGGCGTATTCAAGGGAATACAGGTAGCCGGCGTAACCCAGCATCACCGCACCCATGCCAACGCCGATTCGCGCTTCGTTCATCATCTGGAACATGTAGCTCAGGCCGTGGTGCGGTTTTCCTACCAAGTAACCGACGCATTCGCCGTTGTCGCCGAAATTCAGTGCCGTGGAGGTGGTGCCGCGCCAGCCCATCTTGTGGAACAGCCCGGCCAGCAGCACGTCGTTACGTTGGCCGAGGCTGCCGTCGTCATTGACCAGGAACTTGGGCACGATAAACAGCGAGATACCCTTAACCCCGGGCGGCGCGTCCGGCAACTTCGCCAGGACCATGTGTACGATATTTTCCGACAGCGGATGATCGCCGCCGGAGATGAAGATCTTGTTGCCCTTGAGCCGATAAGTGCCGTCGGATGCCGGCTCAGCACGGGTACGAATATCCGACAGCGAAGAGCCGGCGTGGGGTTCGGTCAGGGCCATGGTGCCGAAGAAGCGCCCCTCGATCATCGGTTGCAGGAAGCGTTGTTTTTGCTCCTCGCTGCCGAAGCTTTCGATCAGGTTCGCCGCGCCCATGGTCAGGAACGGGTAAGAAGTCGACGCGGCGTTGGCCGACTGGAAATGCGCGAAGCAGGCCTGGGACAGCAGCGTCGGCAATTGCATACCGCCGGCCTCGAAACTGCGCGCGGCATTGAGAAAACCGGCCTCCAGGAAGGCATCCACCGCCGGTTTCACTTCCGGGATCAGAATCGCCTGACCGTCCTCGTAGCGCGGCTCGTTTTCATCGTTCTTGCGGTTATGCGGTGCGAAATATTTCTCGGCGATGCTGCGGGCTGTGCCGATGGCCGCGTCGAAGGTTTCGCGATTGTGCTCGGCAAACCGCTCGCGCTGGGTCAGGCCCTCGGCATCGAGGACTTCGTACAGCTCGAAAGCCAGATTGCGGGAACTGAGCAACGTCTCGGACATGGCGGCCTACCTTTTTTTGGAATGGGCCGAGTCTAGGCGTGGCAATAGAGGCTGAACAGGATGATTGATTTGGGTGATGGAGGAGAGAGTGCGACGCTAATCAAATGTGGGAGTGGGCTTTGTGGGAGCAAGGCTTGCCCGCGACGAAAGCGCCGCAGTCTCTTGAGTACCGCAGTGCCTGGATCGCGAGCAAGCTCTGCTCCCACAGAGTTCATCCCCACAAGGGATTTCGTTGACCAGGCACCCATTGCAGGTGCCTGGTCTACAGCGGGTTTAGCCGATGGTCATCAGGCTGGCGTTACCACCGGCCGCTGCGGTGTTGACGCTCAAGGCCCGCTCGATCACCAAACGCTCCAACGCAATGTTGGTCTCGCCCTGGGACAAACCATGTACCCCGACGATGGCGCCGGCACGCTTGGCCACCTGCTGGCAAACGTCGCGCAGTTGGTCCGAATCGCCGTGGTGCAGGACCGCGTCGAACAGCACATCGTCCTTGGTCCAGTCGGCAACCCGCTGGATGCGTGCCTGAATCTCTTTCGGCAAGCGTGCGAACAAGGCCTTGCTGGTGTCGGTTTCCGGCCACACGGCCGAGCCGCCCACGGCCAGTACGGCCGCCAGTTGCGTCAGCAGGTCGCCTTCCACGTCGGCCAGGCACAGCACGTGCTCGCGGGGCAGGATGGCGTAGCTGTTGCGTTCGCCGGTCGGACCGGTCAGTTGGCGGGTGATACCGCTTTGCGATTGAGCCGCGAACTGTACGCACAGGGCGCTCAGTTCGGCGAGTTTCTGGCTGTCTGCCCAGGCTTGCAGGGCGGTCAGCGGCTTGCTCATGGCGTCACGCAAACGCAGGTCTGGCGCGTTGAGTGCGTCGTCACGGACGAACGACTGCTGGATCGCATCGGTCGGACGGGTCGACAGCAGGCGGTACAGGTACAGCGGACCACCGGCCTTGGGACCGGTGCCCGACAGGCCTTCGCCGCCGAACGGTTGCACGCCGACCACGGCGCCCACGATGTTGCGGTTCACGTAGACGTTACCGGCATGGACGTTATCGATCACCTTGGCGATGGTCTCGTCGATGCGGGTGTGTACGCCCAGGGTCAGGCCATAACCGGAGGCATTGATCTGGTTGATCAGTTGATCCAGTTCCTTGCGCTTGTAGCGCACCACGTGCAGCACCGGGCCAAAGATTTCGCGCTGCAGTTCGTCGAAGCTTTCCAGCTCGATCAGGGTGGGCATCACAAAGGTGCCGCGCTTGCATTCGGCGCTGTCGGCGATTGCCATCTGGTAAACGGTGCGACCTTTGTCGCGCATGGCCTGGATGTGTTTCTCGATACCGGCCTTGGCTTCGGCATCGATCACCGGGCCGATGTCTACCGACAGACGCTCCGGGTTGCCGAGGCGCGATTCGGCCATGGCGCCCTTGAGCATTTCGATGACTCGGTCGGCCGAGTCTTCCTGCAAGCACAGGACCCGCAGGGCCGAGCAACGCTGGCCGGCGCTATCGAATGCTGAAGACACCACGTCGATGACCACTTGTTCGGTCAGGGCCGAGGAGTCGACGATCATCGCGTTTTGGCCGCCGGTTTCGGCGATCAGCGGGATCGGCCGCCCCTGGTTGTCCAGGCGCCCGGCGATGTTGCGTTGCAACAGACGAGCGACTTCGGTGGAACCGGTGAACATCACGCCTTTGACCCGATCATCACCCACCAGGCGGGCGCCAACGGTTTCGCCACGCCCTGGCAGCAGTTGCAGCACGCCTTCCGGAATACCGGCTTCGAGCATCAGGCGCACGGCTTGGGCGGCCACCAGCGGCGTCTGCTCGGCAGGCTTGGCCAGTACCGGGTTGCCGGCGGCCAGTGCGGCGGCCACTTGTCCGCTGAAAATCGCCAGCGGGAAGTTCCACGGGCTGATGCAGACCACAGGGCCCAGTGGGCGGTGGGCATCGTTGGTGAAGTCATTGCGGGCCTGCACGGCGTAGTAACGCAGGAAGTCTACGGCTTCACGCACTTCGGCAATGGCGTTGGCGAAGGTCTTGCCGGCTTCGCGGGCCAGCAGGCCCATCAGCGGCTGGATCTCGCCTTCCATCAGGTCGGCGGCGCGCTCCAGGATCGCCGCGCGCTCGGCCGGCGGCGTGGCCTGCCAGATAGGTGCAGCGTTGAGCGCGCACTGGATGGCGTTGTCGACGTCTGCGACCGTGGCTTCCTGTACATGGCCGACCACGTCACGGTGATCGGACGGATTCAAAACCTGTGCCGGTGTTTCTTCGCTGGCTGCGCAACCGAGCATCGGCGCGGCTTTCCAGTTGTTATGAGCGGTGGCCAGCAGGGCGCAAGACAGCGACGCCAGGCGATGTTCGTTGGCCAGGTCGATGCCGCTGGAGTTGGCGCGTTCGCTGCCATACAGGTCACGCGGCAGCGGAATACGCGGGTGCGGCAAGCCGAAACCGCCTTCCAGGGTTGCCATCTGCTCGATGCTGGCCACCGGATCGGCCACCAGCTCCTGAATGGAAATGGACTGGTCGGCGATGCGGTTGACGAACGAGGTGTTGGCGCCGTTTTCCAACAGGCGACGCACCAGGTACGCCAGCAGCGTTTCGTGGGTGCCGACCGGGGCGTACACGCGGCACGGACGGTTCAACTTGCCTTCCGAGACTTTGCCTACAACCTGTTCGTACAGTGGTTCACCCATGCCGTGCAGGCACTGGAACTCATACTGGCCCGGGTAATAGTTCTGACCGGCGATGTGATAAATCGCCGACAGAGTGTGGGCATTGTGCGTGGCGAATTGCGGGTAGATGGCTTCCGGCACCGACAGCAGTTTGCGCGCGCAGGCGATGTAGGAGACGTCGGTGTACACCTTGCGGGTGTAGACCGGATAGCCTTCCAGGCCTTCGACCTGGGCGCGCTTGATCTCACTGTCCCAGTAGGCGCCTTTCACCAGGCGGATCATCAGGCGGTGACGGCTGCGGCGGGCCAGATCGATGACGTAGTCGATCACGTACGGGCAACGCTTCTGGTAGGCCTGGATCACGAAGCCAATGCCGTTCCAGCCGGTCAGCTGTGGTTCGAAGCACAGGCGTTCCAGCAGGTCCAGGGACAGCTCGAGGCGATCGGCTTCTTCGGCGTCGATGTTCAGGCCGATGTCGTATTGTTTGGCCAGCAGGGTCAGCGACAGCAGGCGCGGGTACAGCTCTTCCATGACGCGCTCGTACTGGGCGCGGCTGTAGCGGGGGTGCAGGGCCGAGAGCTTGATGGAAATGCCCGGACCTTCATAAATTCCGCGGCCGTGGGACGCCTTGCCGATCGAGTGGATGGCTTGTTCGTACGAGGCCAGGTATTTCTGGGCGTCATGTTCGGTGAGTGCGGCTTCACCCAGCATGTCGTAGGAATAGCGGAAACCCTTGGTCTCGAATTTGTTGGCGTTGGCCAGGGCTTCGGCGATGGTTTCGCCGGTGACGAACTGCTCGCCCATCAGGCGCATCGCCATGTCGACGCCCTTGCGGATCATCGGCTCGCCGCTCTTGCCAATGATGCGGCTCAGAGAGGAAGTCAGGCCCGCTTCATTATGGGTGGCGACCAGTTTGCCGGTCAGCAGCAGGCCCCAAGTGGCGGCGTTGACGAACAGCGATGGGCTGTTGCCCAGGTGTGGGTGCCAGTTGCCGGTGCTGATCTTGTCGCGGATCAGTGCATCGCGAGTGCCTTTGTCCGGGATACGCAGCAGCGCCTCGGCCAGGCACATCAGCGCCACGCCTTCCTGGGACGACAGGGAAAACTCCTGCAACAGCCCCTGAACAATACCGGCACGGCCGCCGGCACTCTTCTGGTTACGCAGTTTTTCAGCAATCGAGGCGGCCAGTTTGTTGGTGGCTTCGGCCATGTCGGCCGGCAGGCGCGCCTGCTCGATCAGCATCGGCACCACTTCCGGCTCCGGTCGACGGTAAGCGGCCGTGATAGAAGCGCGCAGGACCGATTGCGGCAAGATGCTTTCGGCAAACTCCAGGAAGCACTGGTGCGCGTGGTCGACCTGAACGTCGCCGGCCTCATCGTTGTCGGCACGGGTCGAACCGTTCAGTTCGGTCAGGGTTGCACCACCCTCGAGTTTTTCCAGGTAATTGAAAATTGCCTGCTTGATCAGCCAGTGGGGCGTGCGATCAATCGAGGTCGCGGCCGCCTTGAGGCGTTCGCGGGTTGGGTCATCGAGTTTGACCCCAAGGGTGGTGGTAGCCATATTTTTATCCTCATGTTTACCACGTATTGCGTGGCATCAGCTGGCGGCAAGATTAGCTGTGAGCTGGTCGAGGTGCAACCGGGTGCAACCTTTTTTCGTCGAAAAAATAAGCAGCTCATCAGGAAAATAAAAATCGTGGTTCCAACGGTGTCTCTGCTTAGTGCATTGGCTTCTAGCAAAAGGTTGATACCGCACTAAAAGGGAGCAAAAACCAGTCATTGGGCGAAAAAACCGACTAGGTGCAACTGATTCGAGCGAAACTGGTTGCACCTTATTTCATTTGTTGAATAGCATTCGCCGCCAAGGTGCAACCGGCTCGAAGTCGAGGGGCATCGGCTGATGGCTTTCCTGGGGAAACATCAGTCATAAATTCGCGGGTCCTGGAAACGTCAAACAAGGTCTATGGTTGACTTGTCGACGCTTCCTACTGCCACCGCTACATAAAAACAAAGCCAGGGCGTAACTCATGAGTGTTAGTAATCCCACCCTGATCACTTTCGTGATCTATATCGCAGTAATGGTCCTGATCGGCCTGATGGCTTATCGCTCCACCAATAACCTTTCCGATTACATCCTGGGCGGTCGCAGCCTGGGCAGCGTCGTGACTGCATTGTCCGCCGGTGCCTCCGACATGAGCGGCTGGCTGTTGATGGGCTTGCCCGGTGCTATCTACATGTCCGGCCTGTCGGAAGGCTGGATCGCCATTGGCCTGATCATCGGTGCCTACCTGAACTGGCTGTTCGTGGCCGGACGGCTGCGGGTACAGACCGAGCACAACGGTGATGCGCTGACACTGCCGGATTACTTCTCCAGCCGTTTTGAAGATACCAGCGGCCTGCTGCGGATCATCTCTGCGGTGGTGATCCTGGTGTTCTTCACCATCTACTGCGCTTCCGGCATCGTGGCCGGTGCCCGTCTGTTTGAAAGCACCTTCGGCATGTCCTACGAGACAGCGCTGTGGGCCGGTGCGGCGGCAACCATTGCCTACACCTTCATCGGTGGCTTCCTGGCCGTGAGCTGGACCGACACCGTACAAGCGACGCTGATGATCTTTGCACTGATCCTTACGCCGATCATCGTTCTGTTGGCTACCGGCGGCGTGGACACCACGTTCCTGGCCATCGAAGCGAAGGATCCTACCGCTTTCGACATGCTGAAAAACACCACGTTCATCGGCGTGATCTCGCTGATGGGCTGGGGTCTTGGCTACTTCGGCCAGCCGCATATCCTGGCGCGTTTCATGGCTGCCGATTCGGTCAAGTCCATCGCCAAGGCCCGTCGTATCTCGATGGCCTGGATGATTCTCTGCCTGGGCGGCACCGTGGCTGTCGGCTTCTTCGGTATCGCCTACTTCTCGGCACACCCGGAAGTGGCCGGTCCCGTGACCGAGAACCCTGAGCGGGTGTTCATCGAGCTGGCCAAGCTGCTGTTCAACCCATGGGTGGCCGGTGTGCTGCTGTCGGCGATCCTGGCGGCTGTCATGAGCACCCTGAGCTGCCAGTTGCTGGTGTGCTCCAGTGCGCTGACCGAAGACTTCTACAAGGCTTTCCTGCGCAAGGGTGCGTCCCAGCTGGAGCTGGTCTGGGTCGGTCGCGCCATGGTGCTGCTGGTGGCAGTGGTTGCCATCCTCCTGGCGGCCAACCCGGAAAACCGCGTGCTGGGTCTGGTGAGCTACGCCTGGGCCGGTTTCGGTGCAGCCTTCGGTCCTGTGGTCCTGATCTCGGTGATCTGGAAAAACATGACCCGTAACGGCGCGCTGGCAGGCATCCTGGTGGGGGCGATCACTGTGATCGTCTGGAAGCACTTCGAGCTGCTGGGTCTGTACGAAATCATCCCTGGCTTCATCTTCGCCAGCCTGGCGATCTACTTCGTCAGCAAGATGGGCTCGCCTACCGCCGGTATGCTGCAGCGCTTCGAAGCGGCTGAAAAAGATTTCCGCCTGAACCAGTAAGGCTTTCAGCGAGGCCTTGACGGCTCGCGCGAAGGTTGTGAATAGAAAAACGGCCCGTTCTCCATGGAGACGGGCCGTTTTTTTTATGGGTAGTCAGTCCAGCTCTGCGTCGGCCTGATTGAGGAAAATCAGCACGCCCAGTAGCGCCATGTAGAACCTGAAAGCCGCGTCCTGGCCATTCCAGATTTCTGATTGCCACATCAGAAACCATTCCCCGCCAACCACCATGAAGCCAAAGAACCAGACGAAGAAACCCGCCGTCAAACCGATGATGGCCCAGCGCTTGGCCTGGGCGAAAACCAGGCTTGGGGTTTTACGTGCCTGCCATAGTTTCAGCGCGCCATAGCCCAGCAAGCCTGCGGTGAGCGCCTCGCCGAGGATGATCAGCCAGTAGGCACCGTGCCATGCCCAAGGCTGGTCGATGGCGCGATAGCGCGCGGCATTGTCGGGGAAGGTGGTGTCCATGCTCAGCACGTGATGGACGAAATTGAAGTTGGAGTTGTAGTCCGTGAGATTGTTGAACACGGTCAGCAAGGCGAAAGCGGCGAGGGCCAGGGTCATTGCGATTTTTGCGTAGCGAGTCGTCATGGGTTGCATCCTTTGCTTTTGCGACGAAAGGACGTTATCACGGCCTATGGCAGTCCCGGAGGCCGTCGCGTTGTAGGAAGTTGCTGATTGTTTCGTGCGGCGACTTTTGTACCGCCCATGCGCGGGATGTCTGTCGGAAAACACAGCGCGCGATGCGGCTTTTATCTTCTTGAATGTAAGGCGATTCTTTTTTTCCTGACCGCTGATCAACTCTCTCTGCTGCTCATGCAGAATCGGCCGCTTTTATTCAGCAGAGGCACATCGGATGTTCGCGCCTGCCAACCAACCGCGTTTTACGCTGACACTCGACAGCGGGCCGAATGAACTCAAGGTGCTTGAGTTCAGGGGCAAGGAAGCCATCAGTCAACCCTATCGCTTTGATCTGGAACTGGTCAGCGAACGATCGGATCTGGCACTGGAAGAGCTTCTGCATCGTCAGGCCTTTCTGGCTTTCGATGATCGGGGACGGGGGATACACGGCCAGGTGTATAGCGCGGCCCAGGGCGACTCGGGCACGCGCTTGACCCGTTACCAGATCAGTCTGGTTCCACGCCTGGCTTACCTGGACCATCGAATCAACCAGCGGATTTTCCAGCACCTGAGTGTGCCGGCAATCATTACCCTGATCCTGGCGGATCACGGGATACAGGGTGACGCGTTCCAGTTCAACCTCGGTGGGCAATACCCCGAGCGCGAATACTGTGTGCAGTTTGGTGAAAGCGACCTGGCCTTCATCGCACGGATCTGCGCCGAGGTCGGGATTCATTATCACTTCCGGCACAGCCACGACGGCCATCTGTTGGTCTTCGGTGACGACCAGACGGTGTTTCCCCGTCTGCCCGAGTCGACGATGTATCTGCCCGGCAGTGGCATGGCCGCCGACGAGCCGGCGATCAAGCGCCTGGCTGTGCGACTGCAGACCCGGACCACGGCGGTGACGCTGCGTGACTACGATTTCCACAAGCCGGGTCTACTGTTGCAAACCAGCTTGGACAGTCAGCAGCAACCGGTTCTGGAGGCGTATCACTACCCCGGTCGGTTTACTGATCGCGACCATGGCCGGCACCTTACCCAACGCGCACTGGAGCGCCATGGCGCCGATCACCGTCTGGCCGAGGGGCGCAGCGACCAATGCGCGCTCGTCAGTGGACACTTTCTCCAAATCAACGGGCATCCCCGAGCGCAGTGGAATGATCTCTGGCTGCTCACGCAAGTCACCCACCATGGGCGCCAGCCCCAAGTGCTGGAGGAAGCGATCAGTGACAGCCCGGATGAGTTTCAGGGCTACAGCAATACGTTTCTCGCCACCCCGTGGGACGTTTTCTTTCGTCCGCCCTTGTCCCGCGAAAAGCCACCCGCCCATGGTTATCAGTCGGCGGTGGTGACGGGGCCGGTGGACAGCGAGATCCATTGCGACGAATACGGGCGGGTCAAGGTGCAACTAATCTGGGATCGCGACGGCCAGCGCGACGAGCACTCCAGTTGCTGGCTACGGGTGGCCACGGGTTGGGCGCATGATCGCTACGGCGGCGTGATGATCCCCCGGGTCGGCATGGAGGTGCTGGTGGGTTTCATCGACGGTGATGTGGACAAGCCATTGGTCGTGGGCTGCCTGCCGAACGGCGCGACCCCGGTGCCCCTGGACCTGCCGGCCGATAAAACCCGCAGCATATTGCGCAGCCGGAGCAGCCCCGGTGGGGGAGGCTATAACGAATTGCGCATCGAGGATCGTCAAGGCGCCGAGGAGATTTACCTGCGGGCCCAGCGCAACTGGACCCAGCATGTGCTGCATGATCAGCGGGTTCAGGTTGATCACGAACGCAGCATCGTCGTCACCGGCACGGCCCGGCATGAGCTCAAGGCCGACGAGTTGCGCATCACCCATGGCCAGCGCCAGGCTGAGGTCAGGCAGGATGATCATCTGGTGGTGGCCGGCGAGCGGCATATTCGGGTAACCCGTCAGGTCCTCAATGCCACGCAGCAATTTCATGTCAGTGCCGGGCAGCAAGTGGTCCTCGATGCTGGCGTCAGCGCGACCATTCAGGCCGGGGGACATTGGATCAATATCGGCGCGGGGGGAATCTTCAGCAGCGTGCCGATCGAGGTCGGCGGGGCCCCATTGGCAGCCATGAATGCCGCGCCCGGTTCACCCGGCAGTCCCGAAAAACTGGTCGCGGCCGCAGCCGCTCCACTTTCCTTGGCGCAGATTCTCAGCCTGCGAGGGCAGGCGCCATTCTGCGAGGAATGCGAGCGTTGCAAAGGGGGCGTGTGCGAGCCATTACCGGTGATACCCAGGCAGGCTGATACTGAGGGGCGTCCATGAACACTGGTCAATCTCCCCGCGCCTGGCTTGAGCAACAACCCTTGCAGGCATCCGAGCAGCTCTACGCCATCTTCAGTAGCGCCAGTACCGCCGGGCCGTTGATGGCCTGGAGGCGTTCGATGACTTTCGCGCCCAGCCCGATCTGGGCCGACACACCTTACGCGGGCTGGGAAACGGTCATGCCCTATGTCGGTGCTGTCGCCCCAGACAGTGGGTTTCTTGACTGGGTCGCGGCGACCGACTCGCTCGATTGGGGCTGGCTGGCAGTGAGCGCTTGCAGCCAGCAAAGCCTTGCCGAACATTTGCGCGGGCTCACTCAGGTTCTGCTGCCCGGTGGCAAATCGGTTTTTTTCCGTTTCTGGGATGGTGGTTTTATCCAGCCCATCCTGCGGTCGGCCGCGGTGGACGTTGGCCAGCTATTACCCCCGATCAGCCGCTGCCTGATCAACGGTCGGTCCCTTGAGATCCTGGGAAATGCGCAGCGACCGGCTCGAACGTTCCCCTGGTGGGAAGTGCCCGCGCTGTTATTACAGGAACTGGCCGGGGATACGACGGACTGCCTGCTCAATAACCTGCTCAAGTGGTTGAGCGAAGAGCATCCGTATTTGTTCGAACAGGCCGACGAGAGCATCCTGCGCTGCAAGATCAGGCATTTTCTTGGGGAGCCAGGGATGGCCCATGGGCCAAAAGCCCCCCTGCAAGAATACTTGATGCAGGAATTGGGCAGATGACCACCGGGTGTGGTTACGGCCCGTCCGCTCGGCTGCGAACCCCTGACGTTGGGCGCGCTTCAAGGTAAACTCCTCGGCCTTCGCAGGAGCCGCCATGAATTATCGCCACGCCTTCCACGCCGGCAATCACGCCGATGTGTTCAAACACCTGACCTTGACCCGTCTCATCGCTTTGATGTCGCGCAAGGAGCAGCCCTTTGCCTATCTCGATACCCATGCGGGCATCGGGCTTTACGACTTGCAGGGCGATCAGGCCAATCGTACCGGCGAATACCTTGAAGGCATCGCGCGGTTGTGGGGCCAGGAGGATCTGCCCGCGCTGACCGCCGACTACATGAAAGTGCTGCACGAGATGAACCCGGACGGGCAGTTGCGCTACTACCCGGGTTCACCGGAACTGGCACGGCGCCTGACCCGGTCGCAGGATCGGGTGCTTCTCAACGAAAAACATCCAGAAGACGGCGTGCTGCTCAAGGACAACATGAAAGGCGACCGTCGCGTGGCGGTGCACCTGGGCGAAGGCTGGCACGTGCCTCGGGCGCTGCTGCCGGTGGCGGAAAAACGCGGCCTGATGTTGATCGATCCGCCCTTTGAGCAACTTGACGAGATGCAACGCTGCGCCGCGTCACTCAAGGAGGCCATTGGCCGGATGCGCCAGACAGTGGCAGCAATCTGGTACCCGGTGAAGGACCAGCGGATGTTACGTCGTTTCTACCAGGACCTGGCCGGCACAGGTGCGCCGAAATTGCTGCGAGTGGAATTGCTGGTGCATCCGCTGGCCACGCCCAATAGCCTGAACGGCTCCGGTTTGGCGATTGCCAATCCGCCATGGGGGCTGGAGGAAGAGTTGCGCGAGCTGTTGCCGTGGTTGTCGAAGAAGCTTGGTCAGACCCAGGGCGGCTGGCAGATGGATTGGCTGATCGCTGAAGGCTGATGGTTGGCCGGGTGCATTGATAGGCCTGGAAGGACGCCTTCGCGAGCAAGCCCGCTCCCACAGGGTTCCGGGCATGACCACGCGCTTGTGATCAATTCAGGTCCCTGTGGGAGCGGGCTTGCTCGCGAAGCTTTTCAGGGCCTGGGAATCAGATCGGGCAAGTCACGCCCGTACCGCCAATTCCGCAATAGCCCTCGGGATTCTTCGCCAGATATTGCTGGTGATAGGCTTCGGCAAAGAAGAACGTCGGGGCTTCTTCGATTTCGGTGGTGATGACGCCTTTCCCGGCCTTGGTCAATTCAGCCTGAAACACTTGCGCGCTGTGCTTGGCGGCAGCCAGTTGGGTTGGGTTGGTGGCATAGATCACCGAGCGGTACTGGGTGCCAATGTCATTGCCCTGGCGCATGCCCTGGGTCGGGTTGTGCAGCTCCCAGAACATTTTCAAAAGCTGCTCGTAGCTGACTTTTTCCGGCTCGTAGACCACCAGGACCACTTCGCTGTGGCCGGTAAGGCCCGAGCAGACTTCTTCGTACGTCGGGTTCGGCGTAAAGCCACCGGCGTAACCCACCGCTGTACTGACCACGCCTTCGCGCTGCCAGAACTTGCGTTCCGCGCCCCAGAAACAGCCCAGGCCGAAGATCGCGAAATCCACGTCCATGGCAAACGGACCCAGCAGCGGCGCATCGTGGACGAAGTGTTTTTCCGGCACGGTCATTGGGGTTTCACGGCCAGGCAGAGCTTGTTCTTGAGTAGGGAGCACGTTTTTGTTCACCAGGATTTCCGAGCGCAAGACCATCATCAGTCCTCTCAGTCAGATTGAATTGAGCGAATAAGACCGTCAGTGTGCCCAATGCCGATTCGTTAAGAAAGCGACAACTGTGGCGAGGGATTCAGCCCTGTTGGGCCGAGTCCTGCGGGCGCGACCGAAGGCCGTGATCTTTTGACCTTTCACTTTGGACTCAATTGGCGGGGGAAAGATCGCAGCCTCGTTGCACTCGACAGCTCCTACTGGCGTCAGACGAGCGGCCCGCGTGGATAGCGCTTGAGCTTTTCGATCAGCTCCGCGCCAGGGATCGGACGGTCGAACAGGTAGCCCTGGCCGACGTCGCAGCGATGGCGCCGCAGGAACGCCAGCTGCTGTGCGGTTTCGATACCTTCGGCCACCACCTTGAGTTTCAGGTTGTGGGCCATGGCGATCACCGCGGAAGTGATTTCCATGTCGTCCTGGTTGTCCGGGATCTCGTGGATAAAGCTGCGATCGATCTTGATGATATCGATCGGGAATTTTTTCAGGTAGCTCAGGGATGAATAACCGGTGCCGAAGTCGTCCATGGCCAGGGTCAGGCCCAGGCGCTTGAGTTGGTCGAGCTGCAGGTGGGTGTCTTCGGTGGCCTCCAGCAGCAGGCCTTCGGTCAGTTCCAGTTCCAGCAGGCGGGCCGGCAGTTGTTCTTCCTTGAGGATGCTGGCGATCGAGGCGACCAGGTCCGGATCGGAGAACTGCTTGGGCGACAGGTTGATCGCCACTTGCAGGTTACCCAGGCCAGCGGCGGTCAATTGCTTGCTCATGCGGCAAGCCTGACGGGCGATCCATTTGCCAATGGGGATGATCAGGCCGGTTTCTTCGGCCACGCTGATGAACTGGTCCGGGCGAATCATGCCCTTCTCGGGGTGGTTCCAGCGCAGCAACGCCTCCATGCCCAGCAGGCGACCGCTGCGCAGGCACAGCTTGGGCTGGTAGAACACGTCCAGTTCGTTCTGGGTCAAGGCGCGGCGCAGGTTGTTTTCCACGAACAGCTTGTAGCTGGCCTCGGCGTTCAACGCTTCGGTGAAAACCTGGACCTGATGCTTGCCGTTGGCTTTGGCCTTGTGCAAAGCGAGCCCGGCGTTGCGCATCAGGGTCTGGGGGTCGCGGCCGTGCAGTGGCGCGCAGGCCAGGCCAACGGAGCCGGTCACGCTGATCAGCTGGTTATCCACGAACATCGGCTTGTCGAGCGTCATCAGCAACTGGCTGGCGATCTGCTGCCCGGCCTCCAGGTCGGTGTCGTCCAACAGTACGGCGAATTCATTGCTGGCGAAGCGTGCCAGGCTGCCGCTGGGGCTCAGGCTGTTGCGCAAGCGTCGGGCCAGGCTGATCAGCAGCTTGTCTCCGGTCTGATGGCCGAGGCTGTCATTGATGCGCTTGAAGTTGTCGATGTCCACCAGCAACAGGCTGATGGGCGAATCGCTGTCCCGGGCAAAGCGCTCATCGAGGTTGCGGATGAACGCCGGGCGGTTGCCCAGGTTGGTCAGGTTGTCGGTGTAGGCCAGGCGCTCGATGCGCTGTTGGGCCAGTTTGGTCTGGGTGATGTCTTCGTAAATGCCGATGTAGTGGGTCAGTTCACGGTTATCGCCATAGACCTTGGAAATCGACAATTGGCCCCAGTAGGGTTCCAGATTCTTGCGCCTGCTCTTGAATTCACCTTGCCAGCTATTGCTCTGGGCCAGGGCCGACGGTGCATCGAACAGCAGCTCGCTGAGGTTTTCCAGGGCCGGCAGTTCCGAGAGGCGCTGGCCGTGGACTTCCTCGGTGGAGTATTGGGTGATGGCGGTGAAGCTGGGGTTGACGTATTCCACCACGCCGTCGCAATTGACCAACAGGAACGCGTTGGCGCTCTGCTCCACGGCACGCTGGAACAAGTGCAGGGCGTTGGTGGCGGTCCGTCGGTTGTGGTTGTTGATGACCTGGGCGAACTGGTCAGCCAGTTCACCGGCAAAGGCGATCTCGTCGGACTGCCAGGCGCGGGTGACGCCAATTTGCTCCAGGCACAGGACGCCCACCACCTGGCCGTCGATGCGAACGCTGGCGTCGAGCATGGCGTTGACTTCGCGGGTGCGCAGGCTAGCGGCCATTTCCCGGGTACGCGGGTCGCGCATCGCATTGTGCGCGTCGATGGCGCGGCAGGCCTGCAGCGCCTCCATGTAGTCGGGAAACTCGTTGGCGTTGATCACGTCCGGCAGAAAGTAGTCCTGGGAAGCGCGGTTATAAGCCGAAATCGGCACCAACTGGCCGTCTTCCAGGTTCCAGATGCTGGCGCAATCAATCTGGTAGATGTCGCAGGCACTGCGGGTGATGAGCTCGGCGGCTTCCTGCAGTGAATTGTTGGCGCTGTAGCGCTGGCGGGTCAGCAGCAGGATCAGGTCCTGTTGGGCGCGCACCCGGTCCAAGTGTTGAAGCTGCTCCTGCTGGGCGCGCTGGTTCAATTCCAGGGCGATTTGCAGGCGCGAATTTTGAGTTTCCAGGTCCAGAGCCGGCATCGACGGCTCGCTTGCGAGCAAATCGTCCACAGACAGCAGATAGCCGCGTAGTAGATGGCGATTGTGCTGTTTATAGGGCTCGCCCATCTCCAGCAGGTTCATGGGGCCCTTGGCGGTGTGGAGCGTGTAGCGGATCAGATAATGCGGGGCCTGGGCCAGTTGCTGCTGGATCGCATCGTGGAGTTGATAGCGCGCTTCGGGCTCCATCAGGCTGGCGTAGGGTGAACTGACCAGCGAGCAAAGCTCTACCGCCGGCAGGCCGAAATAACGTTCGCAGTTGGGATCGAGGAACAGCAGCGCCCAGCTCGCTTCATTCAGCCGTTCGAAACGCAGCATGCCGAGCCGCGAGGGCACCGGTAACTGCGTCACTACCTCGGCCGCCATACGGCTGGCGGCATCGGGTTGGCTTTTCATGGGGAAACTCGCTTCGAAAATGCTGATCGCGCCGGGCTGACGCCCTCGTTATTACGGACTGCCGCAAGGTTGCATCATTGCGGCACTGGCTGACAAGAGAGATGAAGGCCAAGTGCTATAAACCTTTTATCGGCCGACAAGCGAATTTCTCCAGCCGTCGACCGATCAGAGGGCCTGAGTGGTTATACCACTCGTCCGCGCAACGGGATATCAACGGTCTGTAATGAAGTACCGTCACGGTCATGAAAAGTGACCCGAACGCTCTGGTCCGTGACATGCAGGCGGGCGAAGTTGTCTTGGCTGATCACTTTGCTGGTCAGTTCGTACTGGTATTCACCGCCCCCGGCCCTGGCCATGGCTCTGTTGAAAATAAAATCGGATGGTTTTGCAAAGGGCAGCAGCTTGCTGTTGTAAAACGGCGAGGAAACGATGGTATGGACTTCGAAATCCGGGTCTTGGCTGTGACCCAGGCGGCTGGTCATGGAGCCGTGAATGTCGCCCGACACGAAAATCACATTCTTGATCCCATGGCCTCGGATGGTTTCCAGAAGGCGCAGACGTTGGGCCGGGAAGGCTTGCCAGGCATCACCGTCATTGCGTTTGCTGTCAGGGTAGAACAGGACGCTGGTCACGACGAATTTGACTCGGGCAGGGCTGTTGATAAGCCAGGCAAGCAGTGACTGCTCCTGTTCCACGTCGAGGATGCGTCGATCATCGGCTGACAGGTTGCGTCGGGTCCGGCTGTCAGTGACGAACCATTCGATATCGCCGTGAGTGAATGTGTACCAGAACTGTTTTAACGGCTTCTTTAATGTTCCATCGCTTAAAAGTTCATGGGCTGGGCTATGGCTGGCTTGATAAAGTCCATAAGCGCTCATGGCGTTGGCATATAAAACTTCATCCTTGGCGCATTGGTTGGCTGGCCAGTTATCTTCAATTTCATGGTCGTCGAGGATCATGTAAGTCGGCACGCCGGACATGAGTTTTTTAATGTGTGGCTGGGAAAAAACGGTGCGGTACTTGAACAGAATGTCCTGATAGGTCCGGTCCGGCGCAATACTATTCAAGTCGTCGAGATAAACCTGATCCCCGACCATCAAAACGCCGCTGATCGGCGGGTCGGCCTGGTCCACGATGCGGTTGATGCCAGCGAATGTCCGGTCTCCGAGTTCAGGAGTCGACGCGCGGCCCCCAGTGATCCGCAGGTAGCGGCAAGAACCCACGATATAGGCGCGTGTTGCGCCGGTTTTGCTGGAGGGGGTGCGGAACTGGTAAATACTTGCAGGCCACTGCAGCGGCAGCTCCTGGATGGTTTCCACGGTGTGGGTCGGGCTAAGGGGGGCGAGCCAGCCGGCCTGGTACTCATAGGCGGTGTCGGCTTGAAGACCTGTTAATACGATGACGTCAGACATGTCGCGGTAGCTATTCAACAGAACAAAGTGTCCCTTTGACCATGTTGTATCGCCTTGGCGCCTGTGACGAATGCCGGCAAATGTCAGGGTGCCGCTGCCCTTGTCTGCGCGCAGGAATATTCGCGCGTGATCGGTTGTCGTGTGGCCAACGATGGGGCCAACAGTGGGTTTAAACATATTCGAATCCATTCGAAGTTCATTATTTTTTAAATATGGGAGCTAGCACTTAGTTGTCCGGCCGAAGGAATGCTAAAGGGTGGCGGGAAATAAATGTTGATGGAGGAGGGGGCGTAACTTGTGGGCAATGACCAATGGGAGGTGTAGTCATTTATCTTGGGCGAGGTAGGAAAATTGCTAGATCGTTTCCTGTGCGGGGGTTGAGTTCTATCCCAGGCAAAAAAAGCCCCGCCAAATGGGCGGGGTTGAGGTACGAGCGTGGCGCTCGGAAAACAGCGGTCCGAAGGGCCCTCCGTGGGAGGGCTGCCCGGTGTTACAGCAAGATGGTGCGGATGTCGCCCAGCAGGTCGCTCAGACGCTTGGTGAAGCGTGCAGCGGCGGCGCCGTTGATCACACGGTGATCGTAGGACAGCGACAGTGGCAGCATCAGCTTCGGCTGGAAGGCTTTACCGTCCCAGACGGGCTGGATGGTGGCTTTGGAGACCCCCAGGATCGCCACTTCCGGCGCGTTGACGATCGGCGTGAAGCCGGTGCCGCCAATGTGGCCGAGACTGGAAATGGTGAAGCAGGCGCCCTGCATGTCGTCGGCGGTGAGCTTTTTGCTCCGGGCTTTTTCGGCCAGGGCAGCGGCTTCGCCAGCCAGTTGCAGCAGGCTCTTCTGGTCGACGTTGCGGATGACCGGTACCAGCAGGCCTTCCGGGGTGTCGACGGCAAAACCGATGTGCACGTATTTCTTGCGGATCACAGCTTTGCCGCTTGGGGCCAGCGAGCTGTTGAAGTCCGGCAGTTCCTTGAGCAGATGCGCGCAGGCCTTGAGCAGCAGTGGCAGCACGGTCAGCTTGACGCCGGCCTTCTCGGCCACGGCTTTTTGCGCGACGCGGAAAGCTTCCAGTTCGGTGATGTCGGCCTGGTCGAACTGAGTCACGTGCGGAATGTTCAGCCAGCTGCGGTGCAGGCTCGACGCGCCGATTTGCATCAGGCGAGTCATTGCCACTTCTTCGGTTTCGCCGAAGCGGCTGAAATCCACTGCCGGGATCGGCGGGATGCCCGCACCACCGGTAGCGCCTTCGGCCGGAGCGTTCTTGGCCTTCTGCATCATGGCCTTGACGTAAGCCTGCACGTCTTCCTTCAGCACACGACCGTGTGGACCGCTTGGGCCGACGGCGGACAGCTCGACACCAAACTCACGGGCCAACTGACGCACCGCAGGGCCGGCGTGCACCTTGGCGCCGCTTGGGGCGGGTGCGGCAGCCGGTGCGGGTGCTGGTGCAGTCTCGGCCTTGGCGGCAGGCGCGGCAGCCGGAGCAGGAGCGGCTTCGGCCTTGGCGGCAGGCGCAGCAGCCTGGGCTGGGGCAGCAGGTGCTGCAGCACCGGCCACTTTCAGCTTCAGGATCAGGTCACCGGTGCCCACTTCGTCTTCCAGCTTGATCTCGACGCTTTCCACCACACCGGCAGCCGGCGACGGGATTTCCATGCTGGCTTTATCGGATTCCAGGGTGATCAGCGACTGGTCGGCTTCGACGGTGTCGCCGACCTTGACCAGCACTTCGATGATCTTGGCCTTGCCCGAGGAGCCAATGTCCGGAACATGAATGTCCTGGACCGTGGCGGCGGCCGGTGCGGCGGCAGGGGCGGGAGCCGCCTCAGCAACCGGTGCGGCGGCAGGCTTTTCAACCGCCGGGGCAGCAGGAGCCGCCGCCTCAGGCGCCGCAGCGGCGCCCTCGACTTCCAGCTCCAGCAGTTCGTCGCCTTCTTTCAGGCGATCGCCCAGCTTCACTTTCAGGCTTTTGACGATACCGGCCTTCGGCGCAGGCACTTCCATGCTGGCCTTGTCCGATTCCAGCGTCAGGATGCTCTGCTCGGCTTCGATGCGGTCGCCGACCTTCACAAACAGTTCAATGACTTCACCTTCACCGCTGCCGATGTCAGGTACGCGAATGAGTTCGCTCACAAAAATTCTCCTCAGCAGTCCAGTGGGTTGCGTTTTTCCGGATCGATGCCGAACTTGACGATGGCCTCGGCCACCACCTTGGGTTCGATATCGCCACGGTCAGCCAGGGCTTCCAGGGCTGCCAACACAACGAACTTACGATCGACTTCGAAGAAGTGACGCAGCTTCTTGCGGCTGTCGCTACGGCCGAAACCGTCGGTACCCAGCACCTTGAATTCCTTGGAAGGAACCCACTGGCGGATCTGCTCGGCGAACAGTTTCATGTAGTCGGTCGAGGCGATGACCGGACCTTTGCGGCCGTTCAGGCATTCTTCGACGTAGCTCAGTTTCGGCTTCTGGCCTGGGTGCAGACGGTTGCTGCGCTCTACGGCCAGGCCGTCGCGACGCAGTTCGTTGAAGCTGGTGACGCTCCACACGTCGGCGCCGACGTTGAACTCTTCACGCAGGATCTTCGCTGCTTCACGCACTTCGCGCAGGATGGTGCCGGAGCCCATCAGTTGGACGTGGTGCGCCGCTTCGCGGGTATCTTCTTCGAGCAGGTACATGCCCTTGATGATGCCTTCCTCCACGCCGGCCGGCATGGCTGGCTGCTGGTAGGATTCGTTCATCACGGTGATGTAGTAGAAAACGTCCTGCTGCTCTTCGGTCATCTTCTTCATGCCGTCCTGGATGATCACCGCCAGCTCGTAGCCGTAGGTTGGATCAAAGGTGCGGCAGTTCGGGATGGTGGCAGCCAGGATGTGGCTGTGACCGTCTTCGTGTTGCAAGCCTTCGCCGTTGAGCGTGGTTCTGCCGGCGGTGCCGCCGATCAGAAAACCACGGGTACGGCTGTCGCCAGCGGCCCAGGCCAGGTCGCCGATACGCTGGAAGCCGAACATCGAGTAGAAGATGTAGAACGGCAGCATCGGCTGGTTGTGGCTGGAGTACGAAGTACCGGCAGCGATGAACGAGCTCATGGCGCCCGCTTCGTTGATGCCCTCTTCGAGAATCTGGCCCTTCTTGTCTTCCTTGTAGAACATCACCTGGTCTTTATCGACAGGCTCGTAGAGCTGGCCGACGGAGGAGTAGATGCCCAACTGACGGAACATGCCTTCCATGCCGAAGGTACGGGCTTCGTCCGGGATGATCGGAACGATGCGCGGGCCGATTTCCTTGTCCTTGACCAATTGCGCGAGAATCCGCACGAACGCCATGGTGGTGGAAATTTCGCGGTCGCCCGAGCCGTCAAGGATGGCCTTGAGGGTATCGAGCGATGGGGTCGGCACGCTGAAGCTCTGGGCGCGGCGCTGGGGCACGAAACCACCCAGTGCGGTGCGACGCTCGCTCAGGTAGCGGGCTTCGGCGCTGTTGGGCTCCGGCTTGAAGAACGGCAGGTTTTCCAGTTCCTCGTCCTTGACCGGGATGTCGAAGCGATCACGGAACAACTTCAGGCTGTCGACGTCGACTTTCTTGGTGTTGTGCGCAGTGTTTTTCGCTTCGCCGGCACCGGTGCCATAACCCTTGATGGTCTTGGCCAGGATGACGGTCGGTTGTTCCTTGTGGTTGACCGCTTCGTGGTACGCCGCGTAGACCTTGTACGGGTCGTGGCCGCCACGGTTGAGCTTCCAGATCTCGTCGTCGGACAGATCGGCAACCATTGCCTTGAGTTCAGGCGTGTTGAAGAAGTGCTCACGGACGAACGCGCCGTCCTTGGCCTTGTAGTTCTGGTATTCGCCGTCGATGACTTCGTCCATGCGACGTTGCAGGATGCCGTCGACGTCTTTGGCCAGCAGCGGGTCCCAAAAACGGCCCCAGATGACCTTGGTCACGTTCCACTGGGCGCCGCGGAACACGCCTTCGAGTTCCTGAATGATCTTGCCGTTGCCGCGAACCGGGCCGTCGAGGCGCTGCAGGTTGCAGTTGATGACGAAGATCAGGTTGTCCAGCTTCTCGCGGCCAGCCAGGGAGATGGCGCCCAGGGATTCCGGCTCGTCACACTCGCCGTCGCCCAGGAAGCACCAGACTTTCTGCTTGCCTTCGGGAATGAAGCCACGGGCTTCCAGGTACTTCATGAAGCGTGCCTGGTAGATCGCCTGGATCGGGCCCAGCCCCATGGATACGGTCGGGAACTGCCAGAAGTCCGGCATCAGCCAAGGGTGCGGATAGGACGACAGGCCCTGACCATCCACTTCCTGGCGGAAGTTGTTCATCTGCTCTTCGGTGATGCGGCCTTCCATGAACGCACGGGCGTAAACGCCTGGCGAGGTGTGGCCCTGGAAGTAGATCAGGTCGCCGCCGTGTTCGTCGGTCGGGGCCTGGAAGAAATAGTTGAAGCCGATGTCGTACAAGGTTGCGCTGGAGGCGAAGCTGGAGATGTGACCGCCCAGGTCAGAATCTTTCAGGTTCGTACGCATCACCATGGCCATCGCGTTCCAGCGTACCAGCGAGCGAATGCGGCGTTCCATGAACAGGTCGCCGGGCATGCGTGCTTCGTGGGTAACGGGGATTGTGTTGCGGTATGGCGTGGTGATGGCGTAAGGCAATTGCGAACCGCTGCGGGTTGCGAGTTCGCCCATACGGGTCATCAGATAGTGAGCACGGTCTTCGCCTTCTTTGTCGAGAACCGATTCCAGGGCGTCCAGCCATTCCTGGGTTTCGACGGGATCGAGGTCTTGCATGGCTTGCTCCAGGGCGGAAAGGCTACCAGAATCGGTTGCCTGAGTTTGCGACTGGCCTTGTGGGCAGACGGTATAAATTCTTGGATTGCCGAAGGTTGTTTCGGCGGCGTGTAGTTTTACTACAAATCGTCGGCCGTTTCAGCCTTTCGAATGTATAGACGAGTAGTAAAACTACACATGAGCGGCTTGTGGCCCCTCGTTTCGTTGTGAGAATAATCGTTACTGTTGGTCGTTAGCCAACTCGTACAGGTAAAAACTTGATGTCGGCTGCCAATAAAATCAGATTTTCAGCTATTTATCATCTTTGTTCGACAGTCGATCAGGTAGTGTCATCGGAAAAAACACTACATCCAGCCTTCCCCGCGCCGATCAAGGATAGACCATGAGCCTGCCCTCGCTTACCGAAGTTCCGGCCATTCTCCAGTCATTGGTCAGTCGTGCCGAGCAGTCGTTCCGTGCGGCGGTCGCTTCCCTGGACAACGACCACGGGCTGTCCACCTGGGCGCCCGAACGCTGGAGCGCGTTCAACCGTATTGCCGCCGCCAGTGATTTTTTTATCGAGCAGAGTGTTCGTGACCCCTCGATGCTGCTGGAGCTGGTGCGCAGCGGTGAACTGGACCGCCACCTGGCGCCCGGCGAAATGTGCGCTCAGATTGGCGCCGCCGTCCAGGCCGCCGAGACCGAAGACGAACTGGGTCGCGTCCTGCGTCGCCAGCGCACCCGCCAACAGGTGCGGATCATCTGGCGCGACCTGACCCGCCAGGCGGACCTGGTCCAAACCTGTCGCGACCTCTCCGACATGGCCGATACCTGCATCGACCAGGCCTATCAATGGCTGTACCAGCGCCATAGTCAGCAGTTCGGTACGCCTACCGGACGGCGCAGCGGTGAACCGCAGCACATGGTCATCCTGGGCATGGGCAAGCTTGGCGCGGTGGAACTGAACCTGTCGTCGGACATCGATCTGATTTTCGCCTACCCCGAGGGCGGCGAGACCGTTGGCGCCAAGCGGGCACTGGATAATCAGGAGTTTTTCATTCGTGTGGGGCAGCGCCTGATCAAGGCCCTGGACCCGATGACCGTCGACGGCTTCGTATTCCGCGTCGACATGCGTCTGCGCCCTTATGGTTCGGCCGGAGCGCTGGTGCTGAGTTTCAACGCGCTGGAGCAGTATTACCAGGACCAGGGTCGTGACTGGGAACGCTACGCGATGATCAAGGCGCGGGTGGTGGCGGGAGACCAGGTGGCCGGCGCGCAACTGCTCGACATGTTGCGTCCGTTCGTTTATCGCCGTTACCTGGATTTTTCTGCCATCGAAGCGCTGCGCACCATGAAGCAGTTGATCCAGCAGGAAGTGCGGCGCAAGGGCATGGCCGACAACATCAAGCTGGGGTCGGGCGGCATCCGCGAGGTGGAGTTCATTGCCCAGGCGTTCCAGTTGATCCATGGCGGTCGTGACTTGAGTTTGCAGCAGCGTCCGCTGTTGAAAGTGCTGGCGACCCTGGAAGGCCAGGGTTATCTGCCGGCCAAGGTGGTCGATGAGTTGCGCCAGGGTTATGAGTTTTTGCGTTACACCGAACACGCGATCCAGGCCATCGCCGACCGCCAGACCCAGATGCTGCCGGACACTGCGCAGGACCAGGCGCGCATTGCGTTCATGCTGGGTTTTGCCGACTGGGCGGCCTTCCATGAGCAATTGATGTACTGGCGCGGTCGCGTAGCCTGGCACTTCGGCCAGGTCATCGCCGACCCGGATGAAGAGCAGGACGGCGAAAGCGAAGTCACGGTGGGTGGCGAATGGTTGCCGCTGTGGGAAGACAGCCAGGATGAAGGGGCGGCGTGTCGTCAACTGGAGGAGGGCGGCTTTGCCGACGCACCCAAGGCGCTCAAAGCCCTGGCCGCCCTGCGCGGCAGTGCGCAGTTGCGCGCCATGCAGCGTCTGGGGCGCGAGCGTCTGGATGCATTCATTCCGCGCCTGTTGGCCCAGGCGGTGGAACATGCCAATCCGGACCTGGTGCTTGAGCGCGTATTGCCACTCGTGGAAGCCGTGGCGCGCCGATCGGCCTACCTGGTGCTGCTGACGGAAAATCCCGGCGCCCTGCGACGCCTGCTGACGCTGTGCGCGGCGAGCCCGTGGATTGCCGAGCAGATCACCCGTTTTCCCCTGTTGCTCGATGAATTGCTCAACGAGGGACGCCTGTTCAAGCCGCCCCTGGCGCCGGAGTTGGCGGCAGAGTTGCGTGAGCGCCTGACACGCATCCCCGAGGATGATCTCGAGCAGCAGATGGAGGCCCTGCGGCATTTCAAGCTGGCGCACCGTTTGCGGGTGGCCGCCTCGGAAATTGCCGGCAGCCTGCCCTTGATGAAAGTCAGCGATTACCTGACCTGGCTGGCCGAGGCCATTCTTGAGCAAGTGCTGGCCCTGGCCTGGCGCCAGACCGTGGCCAAGTATGGCGTGCCACTGCGCACTGACGGCAGCCTGTGCGATCCGGGCTTTATCATTGTCGGTTATGGGAAAGTCGGCGGTCTGGAGTTGGGGCATGGTTCCGACCTGGATCTGGTATTCATCCACGATGGCGATCCGCAGGCGGAAACCGATGGCCCGAAACCCATTGACGGCGCGCAGTTCTTCACCCGGCTCGGCCAGCGAATCATCCATTTGCTGACGGCCCAGACCAACTCCGGACAGCTCTATGAAGTGGACATGCGCTTGCGGCCGTCCGGGGCGTCGGGGCTGCTGGTCAGTTCCCTCGGGGCTTTTGCACGTTATCAGGAGAACGAGGCCTGGACCTGGGAGCATCAGGCCTTGGTGCGGGCCCGCGTGCTGGTGGGCAGCCAGGACGTGGGGCAGGCGTTCGAGAAAGTTCGTGCCCAGGTGCTGGGGCGCAAGCGTGATTTGTCGACGTTGCGCCACGAGGTCAGCGAGATGCGCGCCAAGATGCGCGATAACCTCGGCAGCAAGGCCACCGCAGCCGGAACCGCAGCGAATGCCTTCGAAGCCTCGGCGCCGTTCGACCTCAAGCAGGATGCCGGAGGTATCGTCGACATTGAATTTATGGTGCAATACGCGGCCCTGGCGTGGTCCGAGGAGCACCCATCGCTGCTGCGCTACACCGATAACATCCGCATTCTGGAAGGGTTGCAGGAGGTCGGGCTGATGCCGGCCGAAGACGCTACCCTGCTGCGCGAGGCCTACAAGGCCTACCGCTCCGCCGCCCACCGCCAGGCTCTACAGAAAGACGCCGGGGTGATTGCAGGTGACCAGTTTGTGGATGAGCGCCGGCAGGTGCTGCGTATCTGGCGTGAGCTGGGGCTGAGCTGAAGATTTAAATGTGGGAGCGAGCCTGCTCGCGAAGGCGGAGTATCAGGCAACAGGGATGCTGGATGTGGCGGCCCCATCGCGAGCAGGCTCGCCCCCACAATGGATTTGTGGTGCTGCACACTTGAAGCAGATGATTTTCCCCTGTGGGAGTGGGGCTTGCTCGCGAAAGCGGAGTGTCAGGCAATAGGGATGCTGGATGTGACGGCCCCTTCGCGAGCAAGCCCGCTCCCACAGGTTTGGATTGGCGGTGTGTTGTAGAGTGACGGCAACAGGCAGCGTCCTAAGCCACAGTGATTGTCGAGGCGGGGAGGCGTAGGCCTCCCCGCATCGTTTTTGGAAGCCACATGAATATTCTGATTGTAGGGCCCAGTTGGGTCGGTGACATGGTGATGGCGCAGACACTGTTCCAGTGCCTCAAGCAGCGTCACCCGCAGTGCGAAATCGACGTGTTGGCCCCCGAGTGGAGCCGGCCGATTCTTGAACGCATGCCCCAGGTGCGCAAGGCCTTGAGCTTCCCGCTCGGCCACGGTGTGCTGGAACTGGCGACCCGTCGACGCATCGGCAAGTCCCTGGCCGGTCAGTACGACCAGGCGATCCTGCTGCCCAATTCGTTGAAATCGGCACTGGTGCCGTTCTTCGCCAGTATCCCCAAACGCACCGGCTGGCGCGGCGAGTTCCGCTACGGCCTGCTCAATGACGTGCGCACGCTGGATAAAGAGCGCTACCCGCTGATGATCGAGCGCTTCATGGCACTGGCCTACGAGCCGGGTGCCGAGTTGCCCAAGCCGTATCCGCGCCCCAGCCTTGCGATCGACCCGGTGACCCGCGAAGCGGCGCTGGCCAAGTTCGGTCTGAGCCTGGACCGCCCGGTGCTGGCTCTCTGCCCAGGCGCCGAATTCGGTGAGTCCAAACGCTGGCCGGCGGAGCATTACGCCCAGGTCGCCGAGACGAAGATTCGCGAAGGCTGGCAGGTCTGGTTGTTCGGTTCGAAAAACGATCATTCGGTGGGCGAGGACATCCGCTCGCGCCTGATCCCGGGCCTGCGGGAGGAGTCGGTGAATCTCAGCGGCGATACCTCCCTGGCCGAAGCCATCGACCTGTTGTCCTGCGCCGATTCGGTGGTGTCCAACGATTCCGGCCTGATGCACGTGGCCGCCGCCCTGAACCGCCCACTGGTCGCGGTGTATGGTTCCACCTCGCCGGGCTTTACCCCGCCGCTGGCCGAAAAAGTCGAAGTCGTACGTTTGGGCATCGAATGCAGTCCGTGCTTCGACCGCACCTGCCGTTTCGGTCATTACAACTGCCTGCGCCAGCTCATGCCGCCGTCGGTGAACGATGCTCTGGGGCGTTTGCAGGGCGCACCGGTGGAGGTTCAGTAACTTGCGGGTATTGCTGATCAAGACCTCTTCGCTGGGGGATGTGGTTCACACCCTGCCGGCGCTGACCGACGCAGCGCGGGCGATTCCCGGCATCAGGTTCGACTGGGTGGTGGAAGAAGGCTTTGCCGAAATCCCCACCTGGCACCCGGCGGTGGATACTGTCATTCCAGTGGCGATTCGTCGCTGGCGCAAGAACCTCTGGCAAACCATCAAAAGCGGCGAGTGGCGACGTTTCAAGCAAAGCGTGCGTGCCAAAAAGTACGATCTGGTGATCGACGCCCAAGGTCTGCTGAAAAGCGCCTGGCTGACTCGCTACGTCAAAGCTCCGGTGGCTGGCCTGGATCAACACTCAGCGCGTGAACCCTTGGCCGCGCGCTTCTACTCCCGTCGCCTGGCGGTGGCTCGTGGTCAGCATGCGGTAGAGCGTGTGCGCCAGTTGTTTGCCGTGGCACTGGGTTATGACCTGCCCAAAACCATGGGCAGCTACGGCCTGAATGTCGACCGCCTGGTTGAATTGCCGCGCAGCTACCCCTACGTGGTGTTCCTGCATGGCACGACTTGGGAGTCCAAGCACTGGCCTGAACTCTACTGGCGCCAACTCGTTGAGCGCATGGGCCAGTTCGGCGTTGTGGTGAAGCTGCCATGGGGCAGTCCGTTGGAGAAAGCCCGGGCTGAGCGGATCGCCAATGGCATGCGCAACGCCCTGGTACTGCCAAAGCTGAATCTGGGTGGGATGGGCAAGGTGCTGGCCGGCGCGCAGGCCTGTGTGGCCGTGGACACAGGTCTGGGCCACCTGGCCGCTGCGCTGGATGTGCCGACCATTTCACTGCTCGGCCCCACAAACCCGGTGCTGACGGGTGCCTATGGCAAGGGGCAGATTCACCTCGCCAGTGATTTCCCTTGCGCGCCCTGCATGCAGAAACAATGTACTTACCCGCCGACCGCCGAAGATGCCCGTCGGTTTGACCTGAAACGCGAGCAGCCCCTGTGCTTCACGCGTCTGAATCCCGAGCGTGTTGTCAGCCACTTGAGCACGTTATTGGCTGAGGAGCCG
The DNA here is from genome assembly GCF_039581215.1 of Pseudomonas halotolerans. Taxonomy (NCBI): domain Bacteria; kingdom Pseudomonadati; phylum Pseudomonadota; class Gammaproteobacteria; order Pseudomonadales; family Pseudomonadaceae; genus Pseudomonas; species Pseudomonas halotolerans. The sequence goes on along the minus strand of NZ_JBCNTJ010000006.1, from coordinate 127,105 downwards.
CGCTGATGCAATTGGCTTTTGTCCTTTACAAATACTTCCCCTTTGGCGGCCTGCAGCGTGACTTCATGCGCATCGCCCTGGAATGCCAGCGACGCGGTCACCAGATCCGCGTCTACACGCTGATCTGGGAAGGTGACGTCCCGCCGGGTTTCGAAGTGCTGGTGGCGCCGGTCAAGGCGCTGTTCAATCACCGCCGCAACGAGAAACTCAGTGCGTGGATGGAAAAAGACCTGGCCAAACGTCCGGTCGACCGTTTGATCGGCTTCAACAAAATGCCCGGCCTGGACGTGTATTACGCCGCTGACGGCTGCTTTGAAGACAAGGCGCAGAACCTGCGCAATTCGCTGTACCGGCGTTGGGGGCGTTACCGCCACTTTTCCGAGTACGAGCGAGCGGTATTCGCCAAGGATGCCAAGACCGAAATACTGATGATTTCCGAAGTGCAACAGCCTTTGTTCATCAAGCACTACGACACGCCGCTGGAGCGCTTTCACCTGCTGCCACCAGGCATCGCCCAGGATCGTCGCCGGCCCGCCGACGCCGATGAGGTTCGCGCCGCGTTTCGTGCCGAATTCGAACTGGCCGATGATGATCTGCTGCTGGTGCAGATCGGTTCCGGGTTCAAGACCAAGGGCGTGGATCGCAGTCTCAAGGCCCTGGCCGCGCTACCTTCGCAGCTTAAAAAACGCACCCGCCTGTTTGTAATCGGCCAGGACGACCCCAAAGTATTCCAAGTGCAGAGCGCCGCGTTGGGGCTTGGTGACAACGTACGCTTCCTCAAGGGCCGCAGCGACATTCCGCGTTTCCTGCTGGGCGCCGACCTGTTGATTCACCCGGCGTACAACGAGAACACCGGCACCGTACTGCTTGAAGCGCTGGTGGCCGGCTTGCCGGTGCTGGTCAGCGCGGTGTGTGGATACGCCCATTACATCGCCGAGGCCGACAGTGGCCTGGTGTTGGACGAGCCGTTCGAACAGGCGCAGCTCACCGAGTACCTGGGGCGGATGTTGGGTGACGCCGACGCACGCGCGGCCTGGAGCCGCAACGGTCTGGCCTTCGCCGAGACGGCCGACCTCTACAGCATGCCGCAGCACGCGGCCGATGTGATATTGGCGGAGCACGCACAATGAAATTGATGCTGGCCGAACCGTTCAAGAGCCTTTGGGCCGGACGCGATGCGTTCGCCGAAGTCGAGGCGCTCAAGGGCGAGGTCTATCGCGAACTGGAAGCCCGGCGCACCTTGCGCACGGAGGTGGACGGTCGTGGCTTTTTCGTGAAAATCCACCGTGGCATCGGTTGGCGCGAGATCTTCAAGAACCTGCTGACCGCCAAGTTGCCGGTACTGGGCGCGGGACAGGAATGGAAAGCCATCCAGCGCTTGCAGCAAGTCGGTGTGCCGACCATGACCGCCGTTGCCTACGGCGAGAAAGGCAGCAACCCGGCCGACCAGCATTCGTTCATCGTCACCGAAGAGCTGGCGCCGACCATCAGTCTCGAAGATCTGAGCATGGACTGGGTCAAGCAGCCGCCACAGCCGAAACTCAAGCGAGCCCTGATCGCTGAAGTGGCGCGCATGACCGGCATGATGCATCGGGCCGGGGTCAACCATCGCGACTGCTACATCTGTCACTTTCTGCTGCACACCGATAAGCCCGTGACTGCCACGGATTTCAAGCTTTCTGTGATCGACCTGCACCGTGCGCAGATCCGCCCGGCCATCCCCCTTCGTTGGCGCAACAAGGACCTGGCGGCGCTGTATTTCTCTGCACTGGACATCGGTCTGACCCGTCGTGACAAATTGCGTTTCCTCAAAGGTTATTTCCAGCAGCCACTAAGGCGGATCCTGGCCGAAGAAGCTTCGCTGCTGACCTGGCTCGAAGGCAAAGCCAACAGGCTTTACGCGCGCAAACTGCGGTACGGGGGCGCGCTCTGATGTCGGGTTGGGTACTGGAGCCTTCCTACGCTGAGCTGGCAGAGGATTTCGGCAGTCTTGATGCAGTGTTCGCCCTGGAGGGCGAGCGTCTGACGCGCGATCCGCTGTCCGAGGTGATTCGGGTACAGCGCAACGGCGTGAATTACTATGTCAAGCGCTACACCGGGGCCGGCAAGGGGCTGCGGCGATACTTGGGTAAGCCTCGGGTCAAGTCCGAATGGCAGAACCTCAAGCGCTTCGCCAAGTGGGGCATCCCCACCGCCGAAGTCGTGGCCTGGGGGCTGGAGCGACGTGGCGCAGCCTATGATCGTGGCGCGATGATCACGCGCGAACTGCCTGGCACCGAAGACCTCTCGGCATTGGCCCGACGTCACGATCCTAGGCTGGCCAATCGTGCCTGGGTCGACGGCGTGAGTCGGCAACTGGCTGGCTATACCCGGACCATGCACGAAAATCGCTTCACCCATAACGACCTGAAATGGCGCAACTTGCTGATCGACGAGCAGTCACGGCTATTTTTTATCGATTGTCCCAACGGCGATTTCTGGCGCGGCTTCTGGCTCAAGTATCGCATCACCAAAGACCTGGCGTGCCTGGACAAGGTAGCCAAGTATCATTTGTCGGCCACTCAGCGCCTGCGTTTTTACCTGCAGTATCGCCAGCGTAACCGGCTCGATGCGTGTGACAAGAAGCGCATCCGTCACGTAATGAGATTTTTCGAGGGGCGTGAATGACTGATTTTCTGGCGACTGAAGACCGGTCATTGTTGCAACGCCACGGCCTGGATAGCTTCGAAGCCCTTTGGGAGCTGCAATTGGATGCGGTGGATGAACCCAACACCGCGGGTGGCGGTTGGAGCAGTGTCTTCCGGCTGGAACTGGAAGGGCGGGGTTATTACCTCAAGCGCCAGAGTAATTACCTGACCAGGACGTGGTCCCACCCCTTCGGCGAGCCCAGCTTTTCCCGGGAGTTTCGCAACATCAGCCGTTACCGCCAACTGGGGATTCCGGCCCTGCAAGCGGTGTTCTATGGTCAGCGCAATGTGGGCGGGGAGGTGCGGGCGATTCTGCTGACGCGTGCCCTGGACGGTTGGGATGATCTGGATTCATTGCTGCAACGCTGGTCGAGCCTGGCGGCGACGCAACGCGCCACCGTCCTGCAGGCTTGCGGGCAGTTGGCGCGACGCCTGCATGGCATGCGTCAGGTCCATGGTTGCTTCTATCCCAAGCACATTTTTCTGCAAGCCACCGCCAGCGGTTATCAGGCGCAGTTGATCGACCTCGAAAAGACCCGGCCGCTGTTGTTCGGTCAGCGGGATCGAATCAAGGACCTGGAGCCCTTGCTGCGGCGCGCGCGAGCCTGGAGTGACGACGATGTGCGTCAGATGCTCTGCACCTACCTGGATCAACCGCTCAAGAGTGCACTGGTTGACCGCTGGATGACCCGTCTGACCGCCCGGCGCAGCCATAAGGAGGCTCGATGATGCATTTATCCGAATTGAAGAACGCCGGCCGCAGCCCCAGCCTGCCCTTGAGCCTGGAGCTGGCGGACGCCGCCGGCCCGGCGCAATTGCAGTTGCTCTCCCTGTTGCGTGTGTTGCCGGGACAGCGCTACGTCGGTGCTGGCGTCTGGCGCGGCCGTCCGGTGTTGGCCAAGTTGCTGGTCGGCAGCAAAGCGGGCAGGCACTTTCACCGCGAACTGCAAGGCGTGCGGCTGCTGGCCGAGCAGGGGCTGACTACGCCGCTGTTGCTGGCCGATGGCCTGAAAGAAGGCGAGGGTGGCTGGCTGCTGTTCGAATTGCTCGAGGGGGCCGAAAGCCTTGGGGACGCCTGGAAACAGGTCGAGGGCCTGCCATTGCTCGCCGACGAACAAACGGCGGTACTGGCCGAGGCGTTGGGAGCGATTGCACAACTGCACAGCAAAGGCCTGTGGCAGGAAGATCTGCACCTGGACAATCTGCTGCGCCACGGCGGCAAACTCTACTTGATCGACGGCGCCGGCATCCGTGCCGAAACCCCAGGTCACCCGTTGTCGCGCAACAAAGTGCTGGAAAACCTGGGAGTGTTTTTCGCCCAGTTGCCCAAATCCCTCGAGCCTTTCAACGAAGAGTTGTTGGTGCATTATCTGCTGGGTAACGCCGAGCACGCATTGCCCATGGAGGCGCTGCAAAAACAGATCGACAAGGTATACGCCTGGCGCCTGAATGACTTTCTGGAAAAAGTCGGGCGTGAGTGCAGTCTGTTCAGCGTGCAGCGTGGTCCGTTCAGTCTGCGGGCGATTCGTCGTGATGAAGAGGCGGTCATGGCGCCGGTACTGGAGCAGGCCGATGCCTTGCTTGACCAAAGTCACTTATACAAGACCGGTGGGTCGGCGAGCGTGGGTAAAGTCGATGTGAACGGGCGCTCCGTGCTGATCAAGCGTTACAACATCAAAAATTTCGCCCACTGGCTCAAGCGCTTCTGGCGTCCGAGCCGCGCCTGGCATGCCTGGCGCGAAGGTCATCGCCTGACGTTCCTCGGTATCGCCACACCCAAGCCGCTGGCCTTGCTGGAAAAGCGTTTTCTGTGGCTGCGCCGCGGCGCCTACCTGGTGACCGAGCACCTGCCAGGGCCTGACATCATTGAGCGTCTGGCCCCTTACGTCGAAAGCGGCGCCGCTCCCGAGCCGGAGTTGCAGGCGCTGGACCGGTTGTTTGCCGGCCTGATCCGCGAACGCATCAGTCACGGCGACTTCAAGGGCCACAACCTGCTCTGGCAGGACGATCGCTGGGCGCTGATCGACCTGGATTCCATGTGCCAGCACCGCAGCCTCTCCAGCTTCGCCCCGGCCTATGCCCGGGATCGCGCGCGGTTCATGCGCAACTGGCCGCAGGACAGTGCGTTGTATCGGGTGATTGATCAGCGGGTGCCCAAAAGTTTTTAGATGATGCCCCGATAGCTGCTTCGGCACGCTCCTGTGCGTGAGCTGCCGAAGGGCGCGATCGTTGTTTTACCGCTTGAGGTTCAAGGGGAAAGATCAAAGTCAAAAGATCGCAGCCTTCGGCAGCTCCTACGAGGCTTGTCGCTGCTTTTCAGCTATAATCCCGCCCTTTAGCTGCCCCGCGCCCCGGCGTGCGGCACATCTTTTTTTGAGGCGTTTGTCGCCTCGCATGCAGACATTAAGAGGCTAGACCCCTGTGGCATTGACGATTCTTGGCCTGTCCGGCGCCCTTAGCCATGATCCTTCCGCAGCGCTGTATATCGACGGCAAGCTGATCGCGGCAGCCGAGGAAGAGCGCTTCGTACGCGATAAACATGCAAAGAACCGCATGCCCTATGAATCGGCGAAGTTCTGCCTGGAACAGGCCGGCATCAAGCCGTCCGACGTCGATGTAGTGGCGATTCCGTTCGCGCCGATCAGCCTGTTCGGCGAGGCGCGCTGGCACTACGCCAAGCGTTACTGGTACGCCCCGGATCGCGCCCTCGATGCGATCCTGATGGGCAACCGTCGTTATAAGCGTTATCGCCGCAAGATCGTCTGGTGCCTGGAGCAACTGGGTTTTGATCCGAAAAAAATCAAGATCGAGCCGGTCGAGCACCACTTGGCCCACGCCTCCAGTGCCTACCACTGCTCGGGCTTCCAAGAGAAAACCGCGATCCTGGGCATCGACGGCAAGGGTGAATACGCCACGACCTTCTTCGGCTACGGCGAAAACGGCAAGATCCACAAGATAAAGGAATTCTTCGATCCGGACTCTCTGGGCGGCCTGTACGGCGCAATCACCGAGTTCCTGGGTTTTGAAATGCTCGACGGTGAGTTCAAGGTCATGGGCATGGCGCCTTACGGCGATGCCAGCAAGTATGATTTCTCGCGCCTGGCGTCGTTTGAAAACGGCGAACTGGTGATCAATACCGACTACGCCAACGTGATCGGCCTGCGCCGCTATAAAGAGAAGGGCAAGGGCTTCTACTTCTCGCCGAAGCTGATCGAATGGCTCGGGCCCAAGCGCGAAGGCGACATCGCCGATGAGCCGTACATCCATTACGCGGCCAGCATGCAGGCGCTGTTCGAGAAACTCGCGCTGCAGATGATTGATCATTATCTGGGCGATGTGCTCAAGGAAACCGGCAAGCTGGCTTTCGCCGGCGGCTGTGCGTTGAACGTCAAGCTGAACCAGAAAATCATCGCCCGTGATGACGTCAAGGAACTGTTCGTGCAGCCGGCTTCCGGCGACGCCGGCACCGCGGTGGGGGCGGCAGCTTATGTGTCCCATGCCCGTGGCGTGCCGGTGGAGAAAATGGAACACGTCTACCTCGGCCCGGCCTACAGCAACGAAGACGTCATCGCCGCCTGCGCCCGCCATCCGAGCAAGCCTGCGTGGCGCAAGATCGACAACACCCCTGAGCGCATCGCCAAGATCATGGTCGACGGCAACCCGGTGGCCTGGTTCCAGGGGCGCATGGAGTTTGGCCCGCGTGCCTTGGGCGGTCGCTCGATCATCGGTTGCCCGAGCGCCAGCGGCGTGGCCGATCGCATCAACGAACAGATCAAGTTCCGCGAGCGCTGGAGGCCTTTCTGCCCGTCGATGCTCGACACAGTCGCACCGCAGATGATCAAGGTCGATCACCCGGCGCCGTTCATGACGTTCACTTTCGAAGTGGCCGAAGAGTGGAAAACCCGCGTGCCGGAAGTCGTCCACGAAGACGGCACCTCCCGGGCTCAGGTACTCAAGCGCGAATACAACCCGCGCTACTACGACATGATGAAAGCGCTGGAAGTGCTGACCGGCAATGGCGTGTCCCTGAACACCTCGCTCAACCGCCGTGGCGAACCGATGATCTGCTCGCCCACCGACGCACTGAACATGTTCTTTGGCTCAGACCTGCAATACCTGATCATGGAAGATATTCTGGTGGTCAAAGACGGCGTGGATGCCTATGACACGTTCGGCTGAGCGGCATGTATTGCAGTTCTGTCACGGTTACGATGGGCCGTTCCTCGACTGCGCCCGTCAGTATGCCAGTCTGTTCGCAGGCACTGGCTATCGCGTGACGACGGTGTTTCTCACTGGGGCGGCCGATACGGAAGTGGCCGCCCGTTGCGCCTCTGACGAGGTGCTGTTCATGGAGTACAGCTCCAGTGCCATCAGAGGCCTGAAGCTGGGTGCGATCGGCGACTTGAGAAAGATTGCCGCCTCGCGGAATTTCAGTTTTTGCATCGCCCATCGCTTTAAGCCGGTCTATATCACCTTGCTCGCTACCGGCCTGCCGGTGATCGGAGTGCATCACGCGTTGGGGGACTATCAGCGGTTGACCCGACGGGTGTTCGTCCAGTTTTTCCGCGAACGCCTGAGCCTGCTTGGCGTTTCCGATGCAGTGCGTGACGACATTCGCCGTCACTTGCCTAAATGGCCGGCTAGCCGGGTCCAGACCCTCTACAACCGTATCGACCTGGAGGCCGTGCAGGCTGGCCTGGTGTCCCGGGACGAAGCGCGGCATAGCCTGGGGTTGGATTCTCAGGCCTGGATTGTCGGCAATGTTGGCCGGCTGCACCCAGACAAGGACCAGGCCACGCTGTTGCGAGGTTTTGCCCTGGCGCTGGAGTATCTGCCCGCCAATAGCCAGTTGGTGATTCTCGGCAAGGGGCGTCTGGAACAAGACCTAAAGGAACTGGCGCTGGAGTTGGGCATTGCCGACCGTGTGCTGTTCCTCGGTCAGGTGCCTGAAGCACGTCGCTATTTTAGCGCTTTCGATGTATTTGCTCTGAGTTCTGACCATGAGCCGTTCGGCATGGTGCTGCTCGAAGCCATGGCTGCTGGTGTGCCGCTACTGGCCACCGCCTGCGGTGGAGCAAAGGAAGTGGTAGAGGGTGTCGGCATTTTGTTTCCGCTAGGCGATGCTGAACATATGGCGCAGGGCCTGCAGCACTTGGCGGCCATGGATGAGTTGCAGCGTCGCAGATGTGCAGAACTGATGCTTGATCGCTTGCGTGAGCGCTTTTCCGATCGGGCTGCTCGTGAGGCTTTCTGGCGTTTGCCCCTGGTCGCCGAACTGGCGCCCAGGACCTGATGCGCAATAAGACTTCCCGTTATTTATCAAGTCGCTCGGTGCTGCAAGGAAGACGATGAAAGTTTTATTTTTGGTCCAGAAAGAGCAGCGGGCCATCCTGGACCGCCTCTATGAAGGCGTGGCAGCCCATTGCGAGTGTGACCTGCGCTGGCTCGACAGCAAGGAGCAGCGTAACTTGCGAGGGTATTTCCGGCGTCACGTGGACGTATCGCGTTACGACCGGATCGTATTTTTCCTGCGCTTCAAGCAGGAGATCCGCCAGGCGGCATTCATTCGCACGATCCCTAATCTGGTGATCCTGGAACACGACGCCTATCAGAACTACATTGCGTGCAAATACACTGGCAAGTTCAGTGCCCACTATCGTCGTCTGCCATGGGTGCGGGTCATCAGCTCCGGTTTCATGGTTGCTCAACGTCTTCGCGCCGAAGGTTTCGATGCGGTGTTCGTACCCAAAGGCTACGATCAATCGTTATTGCAAAATCAGCATCGCGAGCGGGATATCGAACTGGCCTTTGTAGGAAGCACCAACAGTGCCGCCTACAGCGGACGCAAGATACTGCTGGATGAGTTGGCACGCGTTGAACCGCTGGTGGTAACCCGTACCAAGTCCGGGGAAGAGTATTGCGAAACCCTGAACCGCATTCGTTTTTTTGTCAGCGCCGATGTGGGTATGGGCGAGTTCATGATCAAGAATTTCGAAGCCATGGCCTGTGGTTGTGTGCTTCTGGCTTTCGATCAGGGTGTCGATGAAGCGCGTGCGCTGGGGTTGCAGGACATGCATAACGTGGTGTTGTATGGCGACGTTGCGCAGCTTCAGGAAAAGCTTTCTCGACTGCGAGCTGACCCCGAACTGGCCCATCGTATTGCGCGCAACGGCCATGAGCTGGCGCTGGAGCAGTTCAGTTTCGCACGCATTGGGCAGAAAATCGTTGAGGCACTGGGGCCGACCTTACGGCCTCGTGCACCGCTGAGTCTGCTGGAAAAATTGCGCCTGAAACTGGGCGTTTGACGGGAACCGTTCAGCCATCTGGCGTTCGGATGGCGTTTTGACTAAATGGTATTTCAGGTGCAGTTTTCCGACGAAAGTGACATTACCCTGGTGGTGACCAGTTGCGGTCGGCTCGATCTGCTCAAGCGAACCCTTGAGAGCTTCGACCATTTCAACACCGCGCCGATTCGTGAAGTCTTCATTACCGAAGATGCCGGCGACGAGGGCGTAAATGCAGTTATCCCAGCGCATTGGAGGGATCGCTGTACCGTATTCGTCAATCGACCGAAGCTGGGGCAATTGGCGTCTATTGACCTGGCGTACGGGCATGTGAAGACCCCTTACATCTTTCACTGTGAGGACGACTGGGAGTTCTATCGCCCGGCCTTTGTAGAAGACTCGCGCAAGATTCTCGAATTGCGTCCCGAGATCCTACAGGTCTGGCTGCGCAACTATGTTTACGACCTGTGTGTACACAGCCCTTACATTCGCCTGGGTGAGCGTGAGATCGTCGGCGGCGTGCCGTGTTATCCGCTTATATCCGACAAGCCTGAGTGGCAGAGTTTTTCCCTCAATCCCGGCCTGCGACGCCTGAAAGAGTATCAGCTGTGTGCCCCGTTTGCGGGCTATGGCGGCGAGAAGGCATTGTCGCTTCGCTATGCGCAACTGAACTTGACGGCGGTCACGCTGGAAGGGGATGCTGTTTTGCATACCGGATTCGGCGTCCATGTCGAAGTCCCTGTCGAGCGTCAGCGCAAAGCGCGTCGCAGACGCAGAGAGCAAGTCAAGCTCTTTCTGGTTCTTTTGCTCGGAGTCTGCGTTGGCTGGCTTATCAATTATTAGATGTCTCGAAGCACGAATCCTGGTCGGCGATAAAAGGTTTGCTGCTTGATGAGCATTATCAATGTTATGTGGGCAGGCGGTTTGCCGTTTGCTTCGGTACACAAGGTCCATCATCAGATCCTTTCGCGAATCGAGCCCGGGATGCCCGTAAAAACCTGGCTTTTGCAGGGATCGGCTTCTGACTGTCAGGTCGATGTCGGGCCCGCGCATGAGTGGAATCTCACGTCAGCCCGACTCAAGGGGCGGCACATCTGGCGCCTGTTCAGACCCTGGATGCGAAGCCGTTTTCGGGAGGCTTTGCTCGACAGTGATGCCCGCGTGGTATTGCTCGATGGCCTGGGCGTGGCCCGGACTCTCTTGCCTGTGCTCAAGGACATGCCTCAGATCCGCGTGGTGGTGATCTTCCATGGCGCGACACGCCTGCACATTACAAGCCGTGAGTTGCTGCGCGGTTTTCCTGCTTCGCGCCTGAGTCTGGCGGCTGTCTCCGAGACCTTGGCTACGTCGCTGCAGGACGAACTCGGCCTTCCGGTCGTTGCATTACGCAGCGCGTTCGATCCGGTTGCTTTTCAGGCTTCACTCAAGCCACGTGAGGAGGCTCGCGCTCGTTTGGGTTTGTCCTCTGCAGATCGGCGTGTATTTGGTGCCGTCGGCCGGTTGGTGGGTAAAAAGGGATTTGCCAGCTTGTTGGACGCGTTCGCGCGAGCGGCGTCGGGCCATGGTGATTGGCGCTTGGTCATTGTAGGTGAAGGGCCGAGACGCGATGCGCTCCAGGCTCGGATCGCCCAGCCGGATCTGGTTGGCAAGGTCTTGTTGACTGGGCATCTGGAAGATGTCGCGACGCTTTATAAGGCATTCGATTGGGTGTTGATTCCATCACTCGACGAAGGGCTTGGTCTGATCCTTCAGGAAGCGATACTGGCAGGCATCCCAGTGCTTGCCAGCGAACTCGCTGTATTCCGTGAGCAACTGGGGGATACCGGCTGGTACGCACCGGCCAATAACGAAGTGGCATGGAGTGAGGGGATTACCCTGGCCTCACAGGCTCCGGCCGACGCCGTAGCGCAGGCCCAGTACCAGGCACTGGCCCCGGAGCAGGCTTGGCTGAGTTTCAGCCAGACCGCTCGGGACTTGATCTCAGGCAGGCAGTAAGGCGCTTTCCAGCGCCTGCATGGGAAAGCTCTCGTTCAGGTTCTCCCTGGCAATATAACGGGCGAAATGCTGCAGGTTGCGACGCACAAGGTGGCGCGGCAGTGGGGAGCGCAGAAAACGCATGTCAGCGACATCGATCAGTCCCAGCTTATTCTCAGGAGTGACGACGATGTTACCCAGGTGCAGTGAGCGAAAGTAAATGCCGCGAGCGTGAAGGCTGCGGATCAGTTCGACCAGTGTCGGAAGCGTCTGCTGCCAGCTGAAGTTTTCCTGATTCGATAGTTGACGCAGGGTTTTTCCTGGCAGAGGTCGGTACAGTACGGCTGTCATGCCGGGCTTTTGCAGTTTGTAGTAGGCCAGCACGTCGAGCGTAGGCACGCCGAGTTCCTGCAGTCGGGCTGCATTGTTGATGAACCGTGCTGAATAAGGCCGAAAAAGGGCTGAAGAAAAAAGCCGTTTGAGGCGAAACAGTTTGAGGATATTCCCATCCTGCAACAGATAGACTTTTGGGCCGTGGCCGTCGGCCTCCAGAATACTGGCGCCTTCAATCAATTGATTCAAAGCGGCTTGGGGAAGCCGTGAGGATTGCATCGTAGGAAAGCCTTGTTGAAAAAAGAACCGGTGCCGTAGCGGGCATGATGCCCAAAAGTTTGTGTTTTAACCATGCCGGTTTTGGCTGGTAGACCGTTTAGGAGCGATAGATGTACGCGACGCGTTGGGCACAGGTGTGGATGGCCTTTGGCTTGTTATGGTTTTTGATGGCGATAGCCCTGGCACCGACCAACAAGGTCTATCAGCAAGGCTTGATAGCATTTCTCTGGCTGCCGGTGATCATCTTCGCCTGGTCTGCGCGCCTCCGACTGTTGGAGGTGTGGCGTGCCCAACGGGTGATTTACCTGGCGCTTCTGGCGTTGGCAGCCTGGGCGCTGATTACACTGTTCTGGTCTGAGGCGCCGGAGCCGGGCCGCGAAGCCAAGCGACTGCTTTATATCCTGGCGTTCCTGTTGTTTTTCCCAATGCTTGCCAATCGTCAGCCCGAGCGAGTGATTCGTATCATGCAATGGGGTGGCCTGGGGCTGGCGCTCGTAGCGCTGGTTTCCATTGTCGACTTCTACGGCATTGAAGGGCGCAACTGGGTGGCACGCCTGGAGGGGTTGGGCAAGCTTTCCCATCCGATCCTGGGCACCTACGTGATTGGGCTGGCGGCGGTATGGATGCTGCACTGGGTGCCGCGCCGGATCGGGTTGCAGGTACTTTGGGCGTTAGCGTTGGCTGTGCTGGGCGTCTTTGTCGTGATGTCCCAGAGTCGCGGCGCGGCGCTGGCCTTGTTGCTAAGCGTGTTGGCAATGCCTCTTTACTGCACCGACCAGCGTACGCGCGTCATCGCCGCCATGACGCTGGTGCTGGCCATGCTGACCTTTTGGTTGCTTGAGCCGTTGGTGATGGCCAGGGGGGCGTCCTATCGGCCCGAGATTTTAATGTCGAGCCTGCATATGATCGCCGAGCGGCCGTGGGGTGGCTTGGGATTGGCGGCTGACTACAGGGTTGCGACGCCAGGCCACTCTTTTGATCATGCGCATAACCTGTTCAGCCACGTCGCCATTGAGCTAGGGCTGCCGGGACTGCTGCTTTGGTGCATGGTCTGGTTCGCGGTGTTGCGCGAAGCCTGGCGGGCCCGGGACACCCTACTGGGCCGAGGCATACTGGGCATGTGGGTGTTTTCGTTCCTGGCGATGCAATTTGACGCCGCGAGCCTGACCGGAACCCCTCGCGCGGAATGGTTCATCAGTTGGCTGCCGATCGGCTTGGCCGCGGTTTTGGTCTGGGCAAGGGACAAGCCGGGCGCCTGTGATAAAGTTCCGTGTTCTTCTTAATCAGTGAGCTCGACGATGAGTGACGCACCGCCCAAAACGGAACAGGATTCCAGCCTGAAGATCTATTTTCGTTTGCTGGGATACGTCAAACCCTACGCTGGCATTTTCCTGCTGAGTATCCTGGGCTTCGTGATATTTGCTTCCACCCAACCCATGTTGGCGGGGATTCTCAAATATTTTGTCGATGGTCTGAGCAATCCCAATGCGGTGCTTTTCCCCACCGTTCCGTATCTCAAGGATTTGAAACTGCTGATGGCGGTGCCACTGCTGATCATTCTGATCGCTGCCTGGCAAGGCTTGGGGTCGTTCCTGGGAAACTACTACCTGGCCAGGGTCTCTCTGGGGCTGGTGCACGACTTGCGGGTCGAGTTGTTCAACAAGTTACTGGTGCTGCCCAACCGCTATTTCGATACCCACAACTCCGGGCATCTGATTTCCCGAATCACGTTTAACGTAACCATGGTGACCGGTGCCGCCACCGATGCTATCAAGGTGGTGATTCGTGAAGGCCTCACCGTGGTGTTCCTCTTCGCTTACCTCGTCTGGATGAACTGGAAGCTGACGCTGGTGATGTTGGCGATCCTGCCTCTGATTGCATTAATGGTGAGCAGTGCCAGTAAAAAATTCCGCAAGCAGAGTAAAAAAATCCAGGTGGCCATGGGCGACGTGACGCATGTAGCGTCCGAGACCATCCAGGGCTACCGCGTGGTGCGCAGTTTTGGTGGCGAGGCCTACGAAAAGCAGCGCTTTGCCAATGCCAGCCAGGGCAACACCGATAAACAACTGCGCATGACTCGCACCGGCGCTGTCTATACACCCATGCTGCAACTGGTGATTTACACCGCCATGGCGGCTCTGATGTTTCTGGTGCTTTTTCTGCGGGGCGATGCGACGGCGGGAGATCTGGTGGCCTACATTACGGCAGCGGGCTTGTTGCCCAAGCCGATTCGCCAGCTTTCGGAAGTCAGCTCCACCATCCAGAAAGGCGTGGCCGGTGCTGAAAGCATTTTTGAACAACTGGACGTCGAGCCGGAAGTCGACAGGGGAACGGTCGAGAAGGAGCGCGTCAGCGGCCGTCTGGAGGTTCGCAATCTGAGTTTCACCTACCCTGGCGCTGATCGCGAGGTGCTCAAGGACATCAGTTTCACGGCGGCACCCGGGCAGATGATTGCACTGGTGGGGCGTTCAGGTAGCGGTAAGTCGACGCTGGCGAGCCTCATCCCGCGCTTCTATCACCATGACGTCGGGCAGATTTTTCTCGACGAGGTGGAAATCGAAGACTATCGCCTGCGCAATCTGCGCCGACATGTTGCCCAGGTCACCCAGCACGTCACACTGTTCAACGACACGGTGGCCAACAATATCGCCTACGGGGATTTGGCCGGCGCGCCACGGGCCGATATTGAAAAGGCAGCTCAAGATGCCTACGCCATGGACTTTATTGCGCAACTGCCCAAGGGCCTGGACACCGAGGTGGGTGAAAACGGCGTGCTGTTGTCCGGCGGACAGCGTCAGCGTCTGGCCATTGCCAGGGCCCTATTGAAGAACGCACCGTTGCTGATTCTCGATGAAGCCACGTCGGCCCTGGACACCGAGTCCGAACGGCATATCCAGGCCGCGCTTGATCAGGTCATGAAAGGTCGCACTACGCTGGTCATTGCTCATCGTTTGTCGACCATCGAAAAGGCCGATCTGATTCTGGTGATGGATCAGGGCCGTATTGTCGAGCGCGGTATCCACAGCGAGCTCTTGGCGCAGAATGGCTACTACGCTCGTCTTCACGCCATGGGACTGGACGCTCCCGCCCAGGATATCGCCTAAGTACCGCTCAAACCTGTGGGAGCTTGCGCTCCTGCAGGCATTGGTACGGCGAGTGTACCAACGTGACTACGAGATGCTCGGCTATGAGTGAAGCGCCAAAGGTGTTGATGCCAAAGTCAGAGATTCGCCCTTGCGCACTGGCTGTTGCGCCTGCGGACCGGGCCGCGATCAAGTCCCAGAGGCCGCGTTGCATCTGGCTGACCGGGCTTTCAGGTGCGGGCAAGTCTGCGCTGGGCAATGCTTTGGAGGTGCAGCTCAACCAGCAAGGTTTGCACACCTGCCTGCTCGACGGCGACAACCTGCGCCAGGGGTTGTGCCGAGACCTGGGGATGGACGCCGAGGCGCGCAAGGAAAACATCCGGCGGATTGGCGAAGTGGCGCGCTTGATGGTCGATGCCGGCCTGATCGTGATAGTGGCGGCAATCTCACCGTTTCGCGCTGATCGGGAGGCAGCCCGAAAATTGTTCCCTCAGGGCGTCTTCCTGGAGGTTTATGTAAGCACGCCTTTTGAAGTTTGCGCCCAACGTGATCCCAAGGGGTTGTACCGGGAGGCGCGCGCCGGGCGGATCAAGCATTTTACCGGGCTCGACAGCCCCTACGAGGCGCCGCTGTCGCCCGACTGTGAGATCGATACCAGCGAGGTGGAACTGGCCCAAGCCGTTAGCCGACTTTTGGCCCTGCTGCAAAAGGAATGAAAAAAGCACAGGTCAGGAGGGCCATGGACGAGCCTTCGCCAACCCTGTGCTAATATCGCGGCCCTGTTCATTTTGTATGTGGGATGCTCCATGAAGTTGTCCATGCCGCGATTCGATCAAGCCCCTGTATTGGTGGTCGGCGATGTCATGCTCGACCGCTATTGGCATGGCGGTACCTCACGGATTTCCCCTGAGGCGCCGGTTCCGGTGGTCAAGGTCGAGCACATCGAGGACCGTCCCGGTGGTGCCGCCAACGTTGCCTTGAACATCGCCGCCCTCGGTGCACCGGCCTCCCTGGTGGGGGTGACCGGTGACGACGAAGCCGCCGACAGCCTGACCAACAGCCTCAATGGCGCAGGCGTACGGGCGATATTCCAACGTGTTGCGCACCAGCCGACCATCGTCAAGCTGCGGGTCATGAGCCGTCACCAGCAACTGTTGCGGATCGATTTCGAAGAACCGTTCGCCACTGATCCCCTGGCTCTGGGGGCTGAGGTCGATAACCTGCTCGAAGGCGTCAAGGTCCTGGTGTTGTCGGACTACGGCAAAGGTGCGTTGAAAAACCATCAGGCGCTGATCCAGGCCGCTCGTGCCCGTGGCATTCCGGTACTGGCTGACCCCAAGGGCAAGGATTTCTCGATCTACCGCGGCGCGAGCGTGATTACGCCGAATCTCAGCGAATTTGAAACCATCGTCGGCGGTTGCGCCGATGAGCACGAACTGGTGAGCAAAGGCGCACAACTGATGCAGGACCTCGACCTCGGCGCTTTGCTGGTGACCCGTGGCGAGCATGGCATGACCCTGCTGCGCCCCGATCATCCGGCGCTGCACCTGCCGGCTCGTGCCCGTGAAGTGTTCGACGTGACCGGTGCCGGCGATACCGTGATCTCCACCCTGGCCGCGGCCATCGCCGCTGGCGAGGACCTGCCCCACGCAGTGGCCCTGGCGAACCTGGCGGCGGGCATTGTCGTCGGCAAGCTCGGTACCGCCGCCATCAGCGCCCCGGAGCTACGTCGCGCGATCCAGCGCGAGGAAGGTTCCGAGCGCGGTGTGCTGGGGCTGGAGCAGTTGCTGCTGGCCGTCGACGACGCCCGTGCCCACAACGAGACCATCGTGTTCACCAACGGCTGCTTCGACATCCTGCATGCCGGCCACGTGACCTATCTCGAGCAGGCCAGGGCCCAGGGCGATCGCCTGATCGTCGCGGTCAACGACGATGCATCCGTGAGTCGTCTCAAGGGGCCGGGTCGGCCGATCAACAGTGTCGATCGGCGCATGGCAGTCCTGGCCGGTCTGGGTGCGGTGGACTGGGTGATCAGTTTCAGCGAAGGCACGCCGGAAAACCTGCTGCGCGAGGTCAAGCCGGATGTGCTGGTCAAGGGCGGTGACTACGGCATCGATCAGGTCGTGGGAGCGGACATTGTGGTGGCCTACGGCGGCACCGTGAAGGTGCTGGGGCTGGTGGAAAACAGCTCGACGACGGCGATTGTGGAAAAGATCCGCAATCACTGAGCAATGCATCAGGCAAGGCGCAGAGCCTGTGGGAGCGAGCTTGCTCGCGATGGCGTTGGATCAGTCAGCCTCAAGGTGGCTGACACACCTCGATCGCGAGCAAGCTCGCTCCCACAGGGCCCCCATGGTCCAGCTAGAAAATCGGCTCTGGCCTAACGCGCCACTTTGCGCGGCACGATCTTTTTGAGCAACTGCCGGGCCTTGCCCCTCAATCGGGTCAGCCCCGACTCCTTGCCCGGTGGCGTCAGCCCCTGCTGGCGCAGCCAATCCTTCCAGCGAATGCGCTCGTCTCGTACCAGCCAGCCGTCCTGCCTGGCGAAACTCTCCGCCAGGTACAACCCACGGGTGCTGGCCGGGTACAGTTGATCCTTTTTCAAGGTGTACAGCTCGGGCAAGGGCTGACCGTCCTGTAGCGGCATCAGATAAAGATCGGGTCGCTTGCGGTCCAGGCGCGCCACCAGTTGGTCGCCCTCCAGTCGCTCATCCACATGGAACAGGCTCAGGGATTTGGCTTCCTTGGGCACATCCAGGCGCAAATCGTAAATCAGTTGCAGCGAAGCCGTGGGCAGGTGCACGTAGGCCCGTGGCCGCTCGATCAGTTGCAGGTTGGCACTGCGCACCGGGCGGGCCGAGCCGGACAGCGGCGTCAGGCGAAACGGCAAGGCTTCCCGATAATGCAGGGCGCTGGCGTAGGGCGCCGGCAACCAGGTGTCATTGAAACGCCCGCCCAGCCAGCCCTCGGGGGTTTCCAGCAGACATTCTTCGGCAATTTCGCTGATGGCGGTGAGCAGCGGCAGGTTCAGCTCATGGGCCGGGACATAACCGGAAATCAGCTTGAGCACCACATCGCCACGGTCCTGTCGGCGCTGGCGTACCAGCACCCAATAGTCGCGATTCTGCCAGTGCAGGGTGAGGCGCACCGAGACGCCCAGGTTTGCCAGTTCCAGGGAAAAACGCTCGGCGTCGTCCACCGTCACCGGCCGACGCCTTTGCAGTGTCTGGGAAAAATTCAATGGCATCCCGACGCTCTGGTAAGTCAGGCCTTCGGGTGTCGCTTCGACGAACAGGGGCAGGGTCTTGAAGTCGCTGGGGTTTTTTCTGATGAGCGTACGCGGCATGTCGGCTCCTTCCTTAAGGCCGCGCAGGGCGGCGTCAGTTTCTACGAAGGACCTTGGCAACGGTCGCGACGTTATGGGCGAGGTGCAGCGGATTGATGGTGCCGACAATAGCACTGGCGACACCGGGATGCTCAAACAACAGTTCGAAGCTGGCCCGAACCGGGTCCACGCCAGGGTTCAGGCAGACGTGACCGCTGGCCAAGGCTTTCTTCACCAGAATCGCCTTGCCATGCAAGGCTGCGTAGTCAATGACCGTCTTCTCGTTTCGTTCGTTCAGATTGTAGGTGACCATCGCGCAATCGCCTTGCTCTAGCGCTTGCAGACCGCCCTCGACGGTTTTGCCGGAAAAACCGAAGCCGCCGATCTTGCCCTCGCGCTTGAGCGCCGCCAGGGTCGGGTAGACCTCGCTGTCGTTGAGAATCGCCAGGTCATTGCCGTCGGAGTGCACCAGCACCATGTCGATGTAGTCCGTTTCCAGGCGCTTGAGGCTGCGTTCCACCGAAAATCGGGTGTGGGCGGCACTGAAATCGTGGTGCGACTGGCCGTCACTGAATTCTTCGCCGACCTTGCTGACAATCACCCAATCCTGGCGCTGGCCGCGCAACAAGGGGCCCAGGCGTTCTTCACTGCGGCCATAGGCCGGCGCGGTGTCGATCAGGTTGATGCCCAGGTCACGCGCCAGTTTGAGCAGCATCCGCGCGTCGTCGTCATCGGGAATCTGGAAACCGTTGGGGTATTTGACCCCCTGGTCGCGGCCGAGCTTGACGGTGCCCAGGCCCAGGGGTGAAACCCGCGGGCCGTTATTGCCCAGCGGGCGATGCAAGTCGTGCAGGGTCGGTTGGCTCATGGCAGCAGTTGCTCCCAGGCCGGGACGCCCATGGGCGGTTTCGGCAGGTCCGGCAATGGCGCCGGATGGCTGGGGGCGATGCCATCACGTTGCAGTGTGGCGATCACCCGATCGGCAAAGTCCGGGGCCAGGGCCAGTTTGGTCGGCCAGCCCACCAGCAGGCGATCCTGCTCGGCGAGAAAGGCGTTGTCCGGGCGGGTCAGGCCCGATTGCAGCGGTTCGGCGCGATCGACCCGCAACGTGGCCCATTGTGCGGTGCTGAGGTCGACCCAGGGCAGCAGTTGGCCAAGTTCTTTCTGGGCGGTGGCGATCTGCACGGCCGGTTCGCGAGCCACGGCGTCGCCTTCAGCGAGATCGCCACCCAGGTACCAGACCCATTGGCCGTCAGCGGCCGGATGGGTGGTCACGGTGACCCGTGGTTTGGGGCCGCCGCCCAGGCAGTGGGCGTAGAGCGGCTTGAGGCTCGGGCCCTTGACCAGCACCATATGCAACGGCCGGCGCTGCATGGCGGGTTGGTCCAGGCCCAGGGCCTTGAGCAGGTCGGCGGTGCCGGCCCCAGCGCTGAGGACAATACGCTGGGCGCGAATCTCGCGGCCATCCACCTTCAGGCCTACCAGCTCGTCACCTTCGCGCAGCGGTTCGATGTGTTGCCCGGCCAGCAAGCTGTCGTCGGCCAGTTCCGCCAGGCGTGCGATCAGGCTGGGCACATCCACCACCAGTTCGGCCAGGCGATAGACCTTGCCCTTGAAGCGCTTGTCTTGCAGGGCCGGCGGCAGTTGCTCGCCCTTGACCTGATCGACCCGCCCACGCACGGCCTTGCTGGCAAAGAAGCTGGTGAGGTTGCCGGCCAGCGTACCGGGAGACCAGAGGTAATGAGCGTCGGACAGCAGGCGCACGCCTGACAGATCCAGTTCGCCCTCGCCGCTCAGGGCTTCGCGCCAGCGGCGCGGCATGTCGGCAATGGCTTCCGAGGCGCCGGTGAGCGCGCCGTGCAAGGCGTACTTGGCGCCGCCGTGGATAATGCCTTGGGATTTGAGGCTCTGCCCGCCGCCGAGGCTGGCGCTTTCCACCAATACAGTCGAAAAGCCCTGGCGGCGCAGGCGCGCATTCAGCCAGAGGCCGGCGACTCCGGCGCCGACAATCAGAACGTCGGTGGAAATAACGGATGGCATGCAGCGACCTCAGTATTCAATACGAGGGCGCAGTATACAGACTCGATGGGGATGGGATTTGTTGACGATCAACATCGGCAACCTGCAAGGAAAGCTTTTGTGGCGAGGGAGCTTGCTCCCGCTTGGGTGCGAAGCGCCCATAAAAATGGGGTTGCTGCGCAACCCAGCGGGAGCAAGCTCCCTCGCCACAAAGGTATTCCAATTAATGATCAGTGTGTTTTCAGTGCCCGGCAGTCTTGGAAAACAGCTGAATCACCACCACCCCCAACACAATCAACGCCATCCCCAGCATCGCCGGCACGTCCAGCTTTTGCCCGTAGATGAACAGCGCCGCCACGCTGACCATGACGATCCCCATCCCGGCCCAGACCGCATACGCCACGCCCACCGGAACGGTGCGCACCACCAGGGTCAACATCCAGAATGCGATGCCGTAGCCGGCGATGACCAGCAGCAGGGGCAGGGGTGTGCTCAAGCCTTTGATCGCTTTCATCGACACGGTGGCGATCACTTCGGCGCAGATGGCGATGGCCAGGTAGTAGTAAGCGTTCATGGGTGAAGATCCTCTTGAATGGTGCGTCACTCGATGTCGACATTTTAGAGGGGTGTCAGATGCGGTAAAGTCATTACCTATCGGTATTGGAGATAGGTTGCGCCATGAGTGTTCAGTGGAATCTGGATCAACTGCGGCTGTTTGTCGGGGTTGCCGAGAAACGTTCGTTTTCCGCCGTGGCGCGGGACCAGCGCAAGGCTCAATCGGCCATTAGCAGCGCGATTGCGTTGTTGGAAGCCGACCTGGGCGTGACGCTGTTCGAGCGCAGCAGTGGCCGTCAGCCGAAGCTCACCGAAGCCGGCGAGGCCTTGTTGGAAGAGGCGCGGGAAGTGCTGCGCCAGTGTGAGCGTCTCAATGGCCGGGCCCTGGCCCTGATGCGCGGTCAAGAGGCGCTGCTGCGCCTGGCTCAGGATGAAGCGATGCCCTATCAGCCGGTCATCGACAGCCTGGCGGCCCTGGCCGAGCGGTTCCCGACCCTCGAGGTGCAACTGGCCAGCGCCGCGCAGGGTGATGTGGCGCGCAAGCTGGTGGAGCGCCGCGCTGACCTGGGGTTGTTGTTTTATCACGACCAGATCCCCGAAGCGCTGGAGCGCCGGGTGCTGGGCAGCGTCGAGATGGTCACGGTCTGCGGCAGGGGCCATCCACTGGCGAACCATGGTTACGTGACCTGCCTGGAAATGGCCCGGCATCGGCAATTGCTCATGGCGACCCAGTCCAGTGTCTACCCTGGGAGTGAACAGGCCAGCCCGCAGGTCTGGCGCGCCGACAGCTTCTACGTCTTGGCCGAATGGCTGAGAAGCGGCCTGGGCTGGGCGTGGCTGCCACGGCATGTGGTGCAGTACCCGGCCTACCTGGGGGATATGGTTGAACTCAAAAGCGAGTGGACTCCGCCGGCCCTGGTGGTGGAGCTGGTCTGGCGCCGCGACGAGCCTTTGGGCCCGGCCGCACGCTGGCTGGCGGAACGTTTTGCCGTGCAGTTGCAGGCGATCGGCTGAAAAAACGATAAACTCCGCCGCCATGAACAGAACTCTCTATAGCGCATTGTTTTATCTGGGGCTGCCACTGGTAGCGATTCGGCTCTGGTTGCGGGCCCGCAAGGCGCCGGCCTACGCGCGGCGCATCGGCGAGCGTTTTTCCTGGGGCTTGCCGGTGATGGTGCCAGGAGGCGTCTGGGTCCACGCGGTATCGGTGGGCGAGAGCATTGCCGCCGCGCCGATGATCCGCGCCTTGCTGCAACGTTATCCACAGTTGCCGATCACGGTCACCTGCATGACACCCACCGGTTCCGAGCGGATCCAGGCGTTGTTCGCCAACGAGCCGCGCATCCAGCATTGCTATTTGCCCTACGACTTGCCCTGCGCGGCCAACCGTTTCCTGGATCGAGTTCGCCCGGTGCTGGCGGTGATCATGGAAACCGAGTTGTGGCCCAACCACATTCATCAATGCGCCAAGCGCGGCATTCCTGTTGCCTTGGCCAATGCGCGACTGTCGCAGCGTTCTGCACGCGGTTATGCACGTTTACCCAAACTCACCCGGCCGATGCTCGCCGAGATGAGCCTGTTCGCTGTCCAGACCGAAGCCGAGGCTGAGCGTTTTCTGCAGTTGGGTGCCCGGGCGCAAACCGTCGAGGTCACCGGTTCGATCAAGTTCGACCTGACCATCGACCCGCAGCTGCTGGAAAGCGCCAGCGCCTTGCGCCATGAGTGGCAAGCCACGGAACGCCCGGTGTGGATCGCCGCCAGTACCCATGAAGGCGAAGATGAGGTGGTGCTGGCCGCCCACCGTCGGTTGCTCGCCAGTTATCCTGATGCGTTGCTGATCCTGGTGCCGCGTCATCCCGAGCGTTTCGATTCAGTGCATCAATTGTGTGAAAGCGAAGGTTTCGCCACGGTCCGGCGTTCCAGCGCACAGCCCGTCACTGCCCAGACGTCGGTGCTGCTGGGCGATACCATGGGCGAACTGTTGTTTCTCTACGCGCTGGCCGACAGCGCTTTTGTCGGCGGCAGTCTGGTACCCAACGGCGGCCATAACCTGCTGGAGCCGGCGGCACTGGCCAAGCCGGTGCTCAGCGGGCCGCATCTGTTCAATTTCCTCGAAATCGCCGCGCAACTGCGGGCTGCAGGGGCGTTGGCGGAAGTCGAAGACGCCGAAAGCCTGGCCCTGGCGGTACAACGCCTGTTCGAACTGCCCCGCGATGCCCAGCGCATGGCCGAGGCGGGCTTGAAGGTGATGCGCACCAATCAGGGCGCGTTGCAGCGGTTGCTGGAGGGGTTGGGGCGGTTGCTCGCTGGGCGGTGATCTTTGCCCTGTGCAAGAGGATGCATCTGTGGCGAGGGGATTTATCCCCGATGGGCTGCGAAGCAGCCCCAAAACCTGCTAGCACAGTGTGTCAGGCAGTTCGAATTGGGGGCGCTTCGCACCCCAGCGGGGATAAATCCCCTCGCCACAAAAGTTTACTGTTGCAAGCGATATCTCTGGACTACTGCGCCGGCCGCGAGCGCAGTTGCTCCGCCGCTGCCTGCGCCAGGTCCGGTGGCAGGAAGTCCTTGTCCGGGTTGTAGTCGGGTTTGAGATAGCGTGACAGGTCTTGCAGATCCGACGGGCTCAAAGTACCCGCTGCCTGCTTGAGCCGCAGGTTGTCGAGGATGTAGTCGTAGCGGGCGTTGTTGTAGTTGCGCACCGAGGTGTACAGCTGGCGCTGGGCATCGAGTACATCGACGATGTTACGCGTGCCCACCTGGTAGCCGATCTCCGTGGCTTCCACTGCGCTCTGGTTGGAGATGATGGACTGGCGACGAGCCTGGACCTGTTCCACGTCGGTATTCACCGCCCGGTGCAGGTTGCGGGTGTTCTCCACCACCTGCCGGCGCAGGGCCTCACGCTGCTGCTCGGTCTGGGTCAGTTGCGAATAGGATTCGCGCACCTGAGAGCTGGTCAACCCGCCACTGTAGATCGGGATGCTCAATTGCAGGCCGATGGTGCGTTGCTCGGCATCACCGCCGTAACGCTGACCGGTCGGGCTGGGGTTGGTAAAGCCGAGGCCGTCGTTGTCGCCTTTTTTGTACTGGGCAATGGCATCGAGGGTGGGCGCGTGGCCGGCCTTGCGTTGGCGCAGGGTGTCTTCGGCGGCATCGACGGCGTAGTTGCTGGCCAACAGGTTGAGATTCTGTTTGGCCGCGGTGTCGACCCAGGCCTTGGCATCGTTCGGCGTCGGCGGCAGGATCGGCAACGTATGGACGATGCCCTGGAGCGAGTTGTACTGACGGTTGGTCAGGGTGATCAGGGCTTCGAAGGCGTCGTCGACCTGACGCTGGGCCAGGATCCGGTTGGCCCGCGCGGTGTCGTAGCTGGCCTGGGATTGCAGCACATCGGTCTTGTCCGACAGGCCCACGTCGAAGCGCTCGTTGGACTGGTCGAGCTGGCGCTTGAACGCCGCTTCCTCGGCCTTGGTCGAGGCCAGGTTGTCCTGGCTGCGCAGCACGTTGAAATAGCTCTCGGCGCTTTGCAGGATCATGTTCTGTTCAGTGGCCGAGAGTTGCAGCGACGCTTGTTCGTTGACCGACTTGGCCGCCTGGAACTGAAACCAGCGATCGGCACGGAAAATCGGCTGGGACAGCGTGGCCTGGTAGACCGTGCCACTACGGGTGGCGGTCATGGCGGGCTCGTCGAGCTCGGTGCGGGTGTTGTTCAGGTCGGCACCGGCCGACAGGTTGGGCAGCAACCCGGCACGCGCCTGGGGCACCACTTCTTTCTGGGCACCATACTGGGCACGGGCGGCGGCCAGGTCGGCGTTGTTGTCCACCGCCTCCTGATACACGCTCACCAGGTCGGTTTTGGTGGTCACAGGGGCTTCGGCAGCCCAGGCCATTCCATTGGACGCACAAGACACGGCAAGGGCCAGTGAGAGTTTGCGCAACATGAGGCGATCCCTATTTCACGGATGAGTGCGCACAAGAGGCGCGGCGTAGCGAGTGTAGTTGCGCAGGCCCATGGCAACAATCCTGTATATGCGCCATTCATCACGCCTTTTGCCGTCGCGATGGCGTTCTGTCGTGGTTGTGTCTAGACTGGCCGGGTTCTTGTCGGGGTGCCTTGCTATGAGGCTGAGATCGAATAATTTCGGATCCCGTTGAACCTGATCAGGTTAGCGCCTGCGTAGGGAACAAGATTTCTCGTCACCCGGCGAGTCCTCTTGTGCTTCGTCCGGGATGTTGTTCGACAATCGACTTTCGATCTTCGAACATCCTCGAGCATCGAGCACAGCATCCGCACAGTCGTGCAAGGGTGCGTCCATTCGTTACAGGTTCGCTCCGACAAAAATCCACTGCCTGGATGTGTGTCTGGAGAGCCCGTGATGACGACAAAATCAAAAAACGCGACCAACCTCAGTGATTCGGCCAAGGTCGATGAGCAATCGGTTCAGCCCTTTACTCGCTCGCAAAAAATCTATGTCCAGGGCAGCCGCCCGGATATTCGCGTGCCCATGCGCGAAATCAGCCTCGACGTGACCCCCACCGATTTTGGCGGTGAAATCAACGCGCCGGTGGTGGTGTACGACACCTCGGGTCCTTACACCGACCCGAACGTGATCATCGACGTGCGTAAAGGCCTGGCCGATGTGCGTTCTTCGTGGATCGAAAGCCGTGGCGACACCGAGCGCCTGGCCGGCCTGAGCTCCAACTTCGGCCAGGAACGCCTGGCCGATCCCGAACTGACCAAACTGCGCTTCGCCCACGTGAACAATCCGCGTCGCGCCAAGCCGGGCGCCAACGTCAGCCAGATGCACTACGCGCGCAAAGGCATCATTACCGCCGAGATGGAATACGTCGCCATCCGCGAAAACATGAAGCTGGAAGTGGCCCGCGCCGCCGGCTTGCTCGACCAGCAGCACGCCGGCCACAGCTTTGGTGCCAGTGTGCCGAAAGTCATCACCCCGGAGTTCGTGCGTGATGAAATCGCCCGGGGTCGCGCGATCATTCCGGCCAACATCAACCACACCGAACTGGAACCGATGATCATCGGCCGTAACTTCTTGGTGAAGATCAACGGCAACATTGGTAACAGTGCGCTGGGTTCGTCCATCGAAGAAGAAGTGGCGAAACTGACCTGGGGCATCCGCTGGGGTTCGGATACGGTCATGGACCTGTCCACCGGCAAGCACATCCATGAAACCCGCGAATGGATCATCCGCAACTCGCCGGTGCCGATTGGCACCGTGCCGATCTACCAGGCCCTGGAAAAAGTCGGCGGCGCGGCCGAAGACCTGACCTGGGAGCTGTTCCGCGACACGCTGATCGAACAGGCCGAGCAGGGCGTCGACTACTTCACCATCCATGCCGGCGTGCTGCTGCGCTACGTGCCGCTGACCGCCAAGCGCGTCACCGGCATCGTCAGTCGTGGCGGTTCGATCATGGCCAAGTGGTGCCTGGCGCACCACAAAGAGAACTTCCTCTACACCCACTTCGAAGACATCTGCGAAATCATGAAGGCCTACGACGTCAGCTTCTCGCTGGGCGATGGCCTGCGTCCGGGTTCGATTGCCGACGCCAACGACGAAGCGCAGTTCGGTGAGCTGGAAACCCTCGGCGAGCTGACCAAGATCGCCTGGAAGCATGACGTGCAGTGCATGATCGAAGGCCCGGGCCATGTGCCGATGCAGCTGATCAAAGAGAACATGGACAAGCAGCTGGAGTGCTGCGACGAGGCGCCGTTCTACACCCTCGGCCCGCTGACCACCGACATCGCCCCGGGCTACGACCACATCACCTCCGGCATCGGTGCGGCGATGATCGGTTGGTTCGGTTGCGCCATGCTCTGCTACGTAACCCCGAAGGAACACTTGGGGCTGCCGAACAAGGATGACGTGAAGACCGGGATCATCACCTACAAGATCGCCGCCCACGCGGCCGACTTGGCCAAAGGTCACCCAGGCGCGCAAATTCGCGACAACGCCTTGAGCAAGGCGCGTTTCGAGTTCCGCTGGGAAGACCAGTTCAACCTCGGCCTGGACCCGGACACCGCCCGCTCGTACCACGACGAAACCCTGCCGAAAGACTCGGCCAAGGTCGCGCATTTCTGTTCGATGTGCGGGCCGAAGTTCTGCTCGATGAAAATCACCCAGGAAGTGCGCGAGTACGCGGCCAACCAGCGCATTGAAGCGGTGGATGTCGATGTCGCCCAGGGTTTGGCGGAACAGGCTGAGCGGTTCAAGCAGGAAGGTAGTCAGCTTTACAAGAAAGTGTGATCTGAGCTGAGGGCGGTGGTGATCTCACTACCGCCTTCGCGAGCAAGCCCGCTCCCACAGTCGATCGTTGGTGTACGCAGCTTTTGTGTTCACAGCAGGTCCATTGTGGGAGCGGGCTTGCTCGCGAAGGCAATCGTTAGAACAACAAATATCCCTCTGAGATAACAACCCTTGAACATCCAACCCAGCACCTACTCCCCCGACACCGCCGTGCCCCTGGACAAACGCGTCTTCGGCGCCCGCGATCTGTTTTCCCTGTGGTTCTCCCTCGGCATCGGCCTGATGGTCTTGCAGGTCGGCGCCTTGCTCGCACCGGGTCTGGGCCTGAGTGGTTCGTTACTGGCGATTTTTCTCGGCACGCTGGTGGGCGTCCTGCTACTGGCGGCCGTCGGCGTAATCGGCAGCGACACCGGCCTGTCGGCCATGGCCGCCCTCAAGCTCAGCCTCGGCGGCAAGGGCGCGAGCGTGCCGGCGGTGTTGAACCTGCTGCAGTTGATCGGCTGGGGCTCCTTCGAAATCATCGTCATGCGTGACGCCGCCAGCCTGCTCGGCGCCCGGGCCTTCAGCGAGGGGAGCCTGGGGTCGAACCCGCTGCTGTGGACGTTGTTTTTCGGCGCCCTGGCGACCCTGCTGGCGGTGAGTGGGCCGCTGACGTTCGTACGTAAGGTCCTGCGCAAGTGGGGCATCTGGCTGTTGCTGGCAGCATGCATCTGGCTGACCTGGAACCTATTCGCCAAGGCTGATCTGGGTGCGTTGTGGGTGCGGGCGGGCGATGGTTCGATGCCGTTTGCCGTTGGGTTCGACATTGCGATCGCCATGCCTCTGTCGTGGTTGCCGCTGATTGCCGACTACTCGCGCTTCGGTAAGCGCGCAAAAAACGTCTTCGGCGGCACCGCGCTGGGGTTCTTCATCGGTAATTTCTGGCTGATGAGCCTGGGCGTGGCCTACACCCTGGCGTTCGCACCGAGCGGTGAAGTGAACGCGCTGCTTCTGGCCCTGGCGGGCGCCGGGCTGGGGATCCCACTGCTGCTGATTTTGCTGGACGAGTCGGAAAATGCCTTTGCCGATATCCACTCGGCGGCGGTGTCCAGCGGCATGCTGACGGGGTTGAAAGTCGAGCACCTGGCCTTGGCGATTGGTGTGATCTGCACCTTGATCGCCTGCTTCGCACCGTTGGCGCAGTACCAGAACTTCCTGTTGCTGATCGGCTCGGTGTTCGCGCCGCTGTTCGGTGTGGTGCTGGTGGACCACTTCATCCTGCGCAAGCGCGGTAACCGGGTTGTGTCAGCGGCGTTGTGCTGGCCGGCACTGTTGGCCTGGCTGGGCGGGGTGAGCACCTACCACCTACTGGCCAACCTCTATCCGGATGTCGGTGCAACCCTGCCGTCGCTGATTCTGGCAGGGTTGCTGCAATTGCTGTTGGGTCGGGCGTTCAGCTACGGCCGGGGAACAGCTCGGGCTTGAGGATGCCATTGAGGCGTGGGTAAGCGATCTTCAGTTCGATGTGGCCCAAGGCGTAGGGCGCGATGGTGCTCACTTGGTACTTGAGGATCACCCCACCGTAGGTCAGCGCCACGTTCGGGGTTTTCTGGAACGGCCACTGCTTCACGAACTCCGGTTCCTGATCCAGTTTGGTGCTGATCAGCCAGCTGTTGTGGGCGACCTGCGCGGCTTTCCAGAACGCGTCTTCCTGGCCCGGCAGCAGCATGTCTGACAGCGTCAATACCTTGTGCTGCTGGCGCGAATAGTTGATGAAACCGCGCCCCGGCGTGCCGTGGGCACCGCCGGTGTCCAGGTAGCTGGACAATTCGATGATCACCAGGCCGTCATGTTGCTCGCGTACTTTGGCCTGCAAATAGCTGCTGTTGCGCGGCGCGGCGCTGCGCAAAAACTGCTCGCGGTAGGCGGCCAGCGTTGGCGCCACCGGGGCGTCCGGCGTGGTGCGGGTCATTTGCAGCAAGCGTTTCTCGATAATGCCGTCCAGGGCTGGCTCGGCGGGAAAACGCAGGGTGTCAATGTTGACCAGAGGGCAGTCGGCGCTGGCGCAGCCGGGTTGCAGTTGTTCCGAGGCATCGCGAGTGGTTTCCAGCGGCGCGCGGTAGTTGGGCTGGAACAGGCTTTGGCAAGCGCCCAGGGTCAGGGCAATAGCGGCCACGCAAAGGGTTTTGAAAAGCGACATGGGCGTCCTTCATGAAACAGGGAAAGGCGAAAAGTTACCCGCTTCGACTGTCGGCAGGGCAATCAGTTCGCCACTAAGCTCATTAGAGTGGCTTTGAGGGCAGCCGTCTATCCCGATGACTGCAAAGGGGCTGCATCAAACGGTACGGGCGCGTTAGGATGGCGCGAAGCCGAGGCAGGAGCCTCGCATCGATCCGCTGCAAACGAGGACAGTCATGACCGATTTCGCCAATGCCACACCGAGCGCCGTGGACATCGTCAAGCGTGAAAACTGCTTTCAGGGTTTCTACAAACTCGATCGTGTCCACCTGCGCCACGAGTTGTTTGCCGGTGGCATGAGCCGTGAAATCAGCCGTGAACTGTTCGTGCGTCATGACGCGGTGTGCGTGCTGCCCTACGATCCGCAACGCGATGAGGTGGTACTGATCGAGCAGTTTCGCGTCGGCGCCATTGGCAAGACCACCAATCCCTGGTTGGTGGAACTGGTGGCCGGCCTGATCGACAAGGACGAGCAACCGGAAGAGGTTGCTCATCGCGAAGCGCAGGAGGAAGCTGGGCTTGTCTTCGCTGCGCTCTGGCCGATGACCCAATATTTTCCATCGCCGGGCGGCAGCAATGAATTCGTGCATCTTTATTTGGGGCGTTGCGACAGTGCGGGGGCCGGTGGCCTGCATGGGCTTGTGGAAGAAGCCGAAGACATTCGTGTGAAGGTCTGGGCCTTTGAAGATGCCTTGCAAGCAGTGCGCGACGGGCAGATCTGCAACGCGGCCGGCATCATTGCCTTGCAATGGCTGGCCTTGAATCGCGATGAAGTGAGGGGGCTATGGTCTTAAGCAAGCTGCGCGACCGTTATCGCGTCGATCTGGTCGGGTTGCAGGCCGCCTGCGAGGCCAACTACGCCCGCTTGATGCGCTTGTTGCCGGACATGCGCAACGACCCCGCGCCCCGGCGCATCGCCGTGACCCATGGCGACCAGATGCTCGGCGTGCTGGCCCTCGAAGTGCTGCAGACCTGCCCCTACACCACCACACTGCAGGTGCGCCAGGAACACAGCCTGCCGTGGCTGCCGGTGCCGCAGTTGGAAGTGCAGGTCTATCACGATGCACGCATGGCCGAAGTCGTCAGCGCCGAACACGCGCGACGCTTTCGCGGCATCTATCCTTACCCCAATGCGTCAATGCACCAGCCGGATGAGAAGGCCCAGTTGAATGTGTTCCTGGGTGAATGGCTGAGTCATTGCCTGGCACTGGGCCATGAGTTCGAAGTCGTTCGGTAGTGCGTGGTCTGTGAACCGGTTCCGGTTCGTGGGTTTCCCCTTTCGATCTTCCCCAGCATAATTGCCGCTTCATCCAATGGCGTGGTCGCGCCTGGGAGAGAGCGATTTGCCGAGCGTATCCACCTTGACCACCGCCGATACGGCGTTGCTGGTCCAACTGTCCGACAGTCACCTGTTTGCCGAGGCCGACGGCTCGCTGCTGGGCATGAACACTCGCGACAGCTTGCGGGCGGTCATTGACCTGGTCCTCAAGCAACAGCCGAAGATCGACCTCATGCTTGCCACGGGGGATTTGTCCCAGGACGGGACGCTGCAGTCCTATGAGGCGTTTCGGCAGATGAGTGGGCGAATCGATGCGCCGGCGCGCTGGATTCCGGGCAACCATGATGAGCCGCAGGTCATGATCGAGGCCGCGGTCAAGAGCGCGCTGCTCGAGCCGGTGGTGGATATTGGCAACTGGCGCGTGACGATGCTCGACTCCGCCGTGCCCGGGTCGGTGCCGGGGTTTTTGGCTGAGGAGCAGTTGATTCTGTTGGCCAATGCCTTGAGTGAGGCGCCGGAGCGGCATCATTTGGTGTGTCTGCATCATCATCCTGTTTCGATTGGGTGTGCGTGGATGGAGCCGATTGGGTTGCGTAATCCGGATGCATTGTTTGCGGTGCTGGATCGGTTTCCTCAGGTGCGTGCTGTTCTGTGGGGGCATGTGCATCAGGAGGTTGATCAGGTGCGTGAGGGGGTTCGTTTGTTGGCTTCGCCTTCGACCTGTATTCAGTTTGAGCCGGGGAGTGAGGATTTTGCGGTGGGATCGCAGGCGCCGGGGTATCGGTGGTTGCGGCTTTGGCCGGATGGGCAGTTGGAGACGGGGGTTGAGCGGGTGGTTGGGTTTGCGTTTACCCCCGACTATGACTCCAACGGATATTGAGTTTGATCAAACTGTGGGAGCGAGCTTGCTCGCGATGGCGGTCTGATTGAGTACATATCCATTTCTGCTGTAATGGCTGCTGACGGTTCCGCTCTTACAGCGGCTCACTTTTGAAAAGCGCAAAAGTAAGCAAAACGCTTTTGCCCCACCACTTGGTGCCTCGCTAGGGCTCGGCATGCCCTCACTCCGGCATTGCTCCGTGGGCCGCCGCGAAGGGCCATCCATGGCCCAGCGCGGCTAACCCGGCATCCATGCCGGGTTGCCCACTGCGCAATGCCTGCGTTCGGCCAGCGTGGTTAACGGGGCGCCGAGATCAACGTCCTCCGCGAGGCGGCCTGACAGCCGGCCTGGCTCTTGCGGGGGGGGGGGGTACACCTATCAGACTTGTTTGAGCTGGACCTGTGGGAGCAAAGCTTGCTCGCGAGGCGGCCTGACAGCCGACCTGGTTCTTGCGGGTGTACACCCATCAGACTTGTTTGAGCAGACCTGTGGGAGCAAAGCTTGCTCGCGAGGCGGCCTGATAGCCGACCTGGCTCTTGCGGGTGTACACCCATCAGACTTGTTTGAGCAGACCTGTGGGAGCAAAGCTTGCTCGCGAGGCGGTCTGATAGCCGACCTGACTCTCCCAGTCGTACTCCGGTCCAATTGTGGGAGCGGGCTTGCTCGCGAAGGCGGCGGTACATTCAGCATGGATGTAAGCAGGCCCACCGCTATCGCGAGCAAGCTCGGCTCCCACAGAGCTCGACGGTGAACACTGATCTTATAAACGACCAAAAACCTGTGTGGGAGCGAGCTTGCTCGCGATGGCGCCCTGACAGTCGACCAAAATTTGTGGGAATGGTCGGACACACTTCCTGATTCAGGTGGATTTTTCCGACGAGCTCTGGCGGTTGCCGGGTGGGAAGGGCTGTCGCTAACCTTTTTCCGTCGCTGCCAATTCAGCGGCCGGGCCTGGAAACCCGATGAGTAGAAGGCATATGAGCGAGTCGCGTGAGATACTGCGGCGCTTTGAGCGTTCAGCTCTGCGTTATGGCGGCTGTGCGCGGGAGACTTTCGAGTCTGCCGGGTATTCCTTCTACCTTGGTTTCCAGCCCGCGCATAGCTGCCACCCTCTCGCCTGGAAACGGGAGATGGCGGTTCCACTACGCAAAGAAGGATATGCATCATGTTCAAAGCCACACCCAATCCCCCCGAAACCGATTCCCAAAAGCACGATGAAGCCGCCAAGCGCGCCCTCGATTATTATCTCGACCCCAAGCCTCAAGCCAAAAAGACACAACCCTCAAGCCAGCTGTTCACTGTCGCGGAGAGCGCAGACACGGAGACGCTCCTAGCTAACCTCAGCGAAACCCTGGCCTCCGCCAGCGCCATGCTTGGCGATCTAACCTTTGACCTGGAAGGCTCGCGTCGGCATTTCGCCCTGGGAGTCCAGCAGATGATCGAACTCAGTGAATTGTTGGCGAACCGGGCGTTGGACATCGTCGATCCGCGCTAACGTCAAGCGTAAGCATTGTGTGGGAGCACCTGAGTGTGTCATTCAACATTGATGTCGGCTGACCCGACGCATTCGCGAGCAAGCCCGCTCCCACAGTTTGATCGAAGTACAGCCGGGAGAAACAGGTCGGCTATCAGGCCGCCTCGCGAGCAAGCTTTGCTCCCACAGATACCGTGATCGACTGATCATCGAAGGCGCCAAGAAGGTCAAATCCCCCAAACCACCGCGATCTCCCTGTAAACTCCGCCCTTTGCCCAACACCCAGGGAGTCGGTCATGTCGGGTTCGATCCTTTATATCCACGGCTTCAACAGCGCCCCCGCGTCGACCAAGGCCAGTCAGTTGATCGACGTAATGGCCCGCCTGGGCCTGAGCGACCACCTACAAGTCCCAGCCCTGCACCACCACCCGCGCCAGGCCATCGGTCAGTTGGAACAGGCGATTGCACAACTGGGCCGCCCACTGCTGGTCGGCAGCTCGCTCGGCGGCTACTATGCGACTCACTTGGCCGAGCGCCACGGGCTCAAGGCCTTGCTGGTCAACCCGGCCGTCAGCCCACATCGGATGTTTGACGGTTACCTGGGCACGCAGAAGAATTTGTACACCGACGAAACCTGGGAGTTGACCCACGACCACGTCACGGCCCTGGCTGAGCTGGAAGTGCCGGCGCCCCAGGATCCGCAGCGGTATCAGGTATGGTTGCAAACCGGTGATGAAACGCTGGATTATCGCCACGCCCAGCAGTATTACCGCGCCTGTGCCTTGCGCATCCAGGCCGGCGGCGACCACAGTTTCCAAGGGTTTGCCCGACAGTTGCCGGCGCTGTTGAGTTTTGCCGGCATTGGCGCCGATTTGTACCAGGCGATCGACTTCACGTCGCTGTGAGCCATCGCCTCTTTTTCATTGAACACTGACGACGAGACCCCATGGCCACTCCCAGCGCTAGCTCTTATAACGCAGACGCCATCGAAGTCCTCTCGGGCCTCGACCCGGTGCGCAAGCGCCCCGGCATGTACACCGACACCAGTCGGCCGAACCACCTTGCCCAGGAAGTCATCGACAACAGCGTCGACGAAGCCTTGGCCGGGCACGCCCGTTCGGTGCAGGTCATCCTGCACGCCGACCACTCGCTGGAAGTCAGCGACGACGGCCGCGGTATGCCGGTGGATATTCACCCTGAAGAAGGCGTGTCGGGCGTCGAGTTGATCCTTACCAAGCTCCACGCGGGCGGTAAGTTTTCCAACAAGAACTACCAGTTCTCCGGCGGTTTGCACGGGGTGGGTATTTCCGTGGTCAACGCCTTGTCGACCCTGGTCCGCGTGCGGGTCAAGCGTGACGGCAACGAATACCAGATGACCTTCGCCGACGGCTACAAGGCCACCGAACTGGAAGTGGTCGGCACCGTCGGCAAACGCAATACCGGGACCAGCGTGTATTTTGCCCCGGACCCCAAGTATTTCGATTCGCCGAAATTCTCCGTCACCCGCCTCAAGCATGTGCTCAAGGCCAAGGCCGTGTTGTGCCCGGGGCTGTTGGTCAGTTTCGAGGACAAGGCGACCGGCGAGAAAGTCGAGTGGCATTACGAAGACGGCCTGCGCTCTTATCTGGTGGACGCGGTCAACGGTTTCGAACGCCTGCCCAACGAGCCGTTCTGCGGCAGCCTGGCCGGTAACAAGGAAGCGGTGGACTGGGCGCTGTTGTGGCTGCCCGAAGGGGGCGAAAGCGTTCAGGAGAGCTACGTCAACCTGATCCCCACGGCTCAGGGCGGCACCCACGTCAATGGTTTGCGCCAGGGTTTGCTCGACGCCATGCGCGAGTTCTGCGAGTTCCGCAACCTGCTGCCCCGTGGCGTGAAGCTGGCGCCGGAAGACGTCTGGGAGCGCATCGCCTTCGTGCTGTCGATGAAGATGCAGGAACCGCAGTTCTCCGGCCAGACCAAGGAGCGTCTGTCGTCCCGCGAAGCGGCGGCGTTTGTCTCCGGGGTGGTCAAGGACGCGTTCAGCCTGTGGCTCAATGCCAACCCGGAAACCGGTCTGGCCCTGGCGGAGTTGGCGATCAACAACGCCGGGCGGCGCCTCAAGGCCAGCAAGAAGGTCGAGCGCAAGCGCATCACCCAGGGGCCGGCGTTGCCGGGCAAGCTCGCTGACTGTGCCGGGCAGGACCCGATGCGTTCCGAGCTGTTTTTGGTGGAAGGTGACTCCGCCGGCGGTTCGGCCAAGCAGGCGCGGGACAAAGAATTCCAGGCGATCCTGCCGTTGCGCGGCAAGATCCTCAACACCTGGGAAGTGGACGGCAGCGAAGTGCTGGCCAGTCAGGAAGTGCATAATATTGCCGTGGCCATCGGTGTCGATCCGGGCGCCGCGGACATGAGCCAACTGCGTTACGGCAAGATCTGCATCCTCGCCGACGCCGACTCCGACGGTCTGCACATCGCCACCTTGTTGTGCGCCTTGTTCGTCCAGCATTTCCGTCCGCTGGTGGACGCTGGTCACGTCTACGTGGCGATGCCGCCGCTGTACCGCATCGACCTGGGCAAAGAGATTTACTACGCCCTGGACGAAGCCGAGCGCGATGGCATCCTCGACCGCCTGGTGGCCGAGAAGAAACGCGGCAAACCGCAGGTCACCCGATTCAAGGGCCTTGGCGAGATGAACCCGCCGCAACTGCGCGAAACCACCATGGATCCGAACACGCGCCGCCTGGTGCAGTTGACCCTGGATGATTTCGAAGCGACCTCGGAAATGATGGACATGTTGCTGGCGAAGAAGCGCGCTGGCGATCGCAAGTCCTGGCTCGAATCCAAAGGGGACCTGGCCGAGGTGCTGGCCTGATGCGCAACGGTTTCGCCCTGGCGTTGTTGCTGTGGGCGGGGGTGGTGGTCGCAGGTCCTGCACCGCAATTGAAGTTGCTGTCCGAGCATGCCGTCGAGGATTTGCGGGGCGGTAACTTGTCCGGGCTGGCCGTGTGCGGCGGCGAAATGTGGACGGTGTCGGATCGCGATGATGATCGGATCTACCGCCTCAAGTCCTCTGATGCGCCGTTCTGGCAGGCAGAAGCCGTTGAAATCCAGGTGCCGCCGGTGCCCGACAGCGGTTTGCCGTGGGGTTTGAGATCACGGACCTGGGCGGCGTCGTACCTGCGCGGTGGCGAACTGGATTTTGAAGGCATCAGCTGTGACAGCGCCGGCAATCGCTACGTGGTCAGTGAATCCCATGCCGCGGTGTTGCAGGTGTCGCCGACGGGCGCCGCGTCCTGGTTGAAAATCGCACCGGTGATGATCCGTCAGGCGCGGGCCAGCGGCCTGTTGCTGCATTTCAATGCGTTGTTTGAAGGCCTGGCGGTAAACCCTGCCGGCGATCAGTTGTGGCTGGCGGCGGAGCGTGAACGCCGCGGCCTGTTGCTGATCAAGCGTCAGCAAGCGGTGTGGGACTGTGATGGTAACTGCGTATTGCTGAGTGAAGCGGGGAAAGAGATGCAGCCGGCGCAGTTCCCCAATGCCACGGCGGTATCACGGGATTTCGCCGATCTGTCACTGTTCGACGGCAAGCTGTTTACCCTGGAGCGCAACGCTTATCAGATCTGCCGGCGTGACGCGCAAAGCGCTCAAGTGGAGCGTTGTTGGTCGTTCGCCGCCGAAGTGCTGCAGGAAAACCGTCGTTATTCACAGGACTACGGCTTGGCCGAAGCGCTGGTGGTGGACGCCGAAGGTGCCTGGGTTGGCCTGGATAACAACGACGGCCCCCGGGCCGACGGCGAACGACGGCCGATCATCTGGCGCTTCGCCGCACCGGACGGTGGCTGGAGCGCCTCGCCATGAGCCAGCAACCGCCGGGCAAGCGCGCCGGCAGGGTGCTGATGATACTGGCCTGGTGCGCGGCGCTGTTTCTGGCGACACGGTTTTTTGCCCAGTGGGAGCAGCGTGCGCAGAATCCCAATACCGAGGTGTATTCGCAACAGGGTGAAGGTTTTATCGAGGTGAAGCTGGTCAGCAATAAACAGGGGCATTTTGTCGCCAGCGGCCAGATCAACGGCCAACCGGTGGACTTCATGCTCGATACCGGCGCCACGGACGTGGCGATCCCGCAGGAGCTGGCCGCACGCCTCAAGCTGGAAAAAGGTTTCGGTGTGACGTTGAGCACCGCCAACGGTTTGAGCGAGGGTTATCGTACCCGTATCGACCGGTTGCAGTTGGGCGACATCGTGTTGCGCGATGTCCGTGCCCTGGTGGCGCCAGGCCTGGGGGGCACGCAAGTGCTGCTGGGCATGAGCGCCCTGAACAAACTTGAATTTACCCAGCGCGGCGGCACCATGTTGCTGCGCCAGACAACGAACTGATGAGGCCCGCATGAGCGACATTCTTGCAGACAGCTTAGACGGCGTAGAGCGCCGGTCGCTGGCTGACTTCACCGAAAATGCCTACCTCAATTACTCCATGTACGTGATCATGGACCGCGCCTTGCCGCACATCGGCGACGGTCTCAAGCCGGTTCAGCGGCGGATCATCTACGCCATGAGTGAGCTGGGGCTGGATGCCGATTCCAAGCACAAGAAGTCGGCGCGTACCGTCGGTGACGTGCTCGGCAAGTTCCATCCCCATGGCGACTCGGCCTGCTATGAAGCCATGGTGCTGATGGCCCAGCCGTTCAGCTACCGCTACACCCTGGTGGACGGCCAGGGGAACTGGGGTGCGCCAGACGATCCCAAGTCTTTCGCCGCCATGCGTTACACCGAGGCGCGGCTGTCGCGTTATTCCGAAGTGCTGCTCAGCGAGTTGGGCCAGGGCACTGCAGACTGGGGGCCGAACTTCGATGGCACCCTCGATGAACCCTTGGTGTTGCCGGCACGTTTGCCGAACATCCTCCTCAATGGCACCACCGGTATCGCCGTGGGCATGGCCACTGACGTGCCACCGCACAACCTGCGGGAAGTGGCAACCGCCTGCGTGCGCCTGCTGGACGAGCCGAAAGCGACGGTGGAGCAGCTCTGCGAGCATATCCAGGGCCCGGACTACCCGACCGAAGCGGAAATCATCACCCCGCGTGCCGACCTGCTGAAGATCTACGAAACCGGTCGCGGTTCGGTGCGCATGCGCGCGGTGTACCACATCGAAGATGGCGACATCATCGTCACCGCTCTACCTCACCAGGTTTCCGGGGCCAAGGTTCTGGAACAAATTGCTGCGATGATGCAGGCAAAACCGTCGAAAGCGCCGCAAGTCGCTGACCTTCGCGACGAATCCGACCACGAGAACCCGTGCCGGATCGTGATCATCCCGGTCAACAACCGGGTCGATCACGACGCGCTGATGCAGCATCTGTTTGCCAGTACCGATCTTGAGTCCAGCTACCGGGTCAACATCAACATCATCGGTCTGGACGGCAAGCCACAGCTGAAAAACCTGCGGGCGCTGCTGGTGGAATGGCTGGAGTTTCGCGTCAAGACCGTGCGGCGGCGCCTGCAATTTCGCCTGGACAAGGTCGAGCGTCGCCTGCACCTGTTGGACGGTTTGCTGATTGCCTACCTCAACCTGGATGAAGTGATTCATATCATCCGCACCGAGGAGCACCCCAAGGCCAGCCTGATCGCGCGTTTTGAACTGACCGAAACCCAGGCCGACTACATTCTCGATACTCGCTTGCGGCAACTGGCGCGGTTGGAAGAGATGAAGCTGCGGGCCGAGCAGGATGAATTGCTCAAGGAGCAGGCCAAGCTGCAAGCGTTGCTGGGCAGCGAAGCCAGGCTCAAGAAGCTGGTGCGCACCGAACTGCTCAAGGATGCTGAAACCTACGGCGACGATCGTCGTTCGCCCATCGTCGAGCGCGCCGAAGCCAAGGCGCTGAGCGAACATGATCTGTTGCCGAACGAGAAAGTGACCGTCGTGCTGTCGGAAAAAGGCTGGGTACGCTCCGCCAAGGGTCATGATATTGACGCCGCAGGGCTTTCCTACAAGGCGGGAGACGGTTTCAAGGCACTGGCCGCCGGGCGTTCCAACCAGTTTGCGGTGTTCGTCGATTCCACCGGGCGCAGTTATTCGGTGCCGGCGCATACCCTGCCATCGGCTCGCGGCCAGGGCGAGCCGCTGACCGGTCGATTAACTCCACCACCGGGTGCAACTTTTGAATGCGTGCTGATGCCTGATGATGACGGGCTGTACGTTATTGCGTCGGACGCCGGCTACGGGTTTGTCGTCAAGGGTGAGGACCTGCAGGCCAAGAACAAGGCGGGCAAGGCGTTGTTGAGCCTGCCGAACAACGCCAAGGTCATCGCGCCGCGACCGGTAGCCGATCGCGAGAACAACTGGCTGGCTTCGGTGACGACTGAGGGTCGGTTGCTGGTCTTCAAAATCAGTGACTTGCCACAGCTGGGTAAAGGTAAGGGCAACAAGATCATCGGCATTTCCGGCGAACGGGTGGCCAGTCGTGAGGAATATGTCACGGATATTGCAGTGTTACCGGAAGGCGCCACGCTTGTGCTACAGGCTGGAAAGCGTACGCTTTCGTTGAAGGCTGACGATCTTGAACACTACAAAGGTGAACGTGGTCGGCGGGGCAATAAGCTTCCGAGAGGGTTTCAGCGGGTTGATGCACTGCTCGTCGAAAACCTCAATTAAGCGTGCTAGAGCGCTCGGTCTGCGATTAAAAGCCGCAGATCGGCACTTTCGCGCTGGAGTCGGAGCGCATATTCACGGATGATAGGCCCTTTCAAGCGCCGGCGTGGCCGAGCGTTCTTCATATTGACCGAGTTTTTTTTCACTGTGGTAAGCCTTGTGGCTGCCACCTGGACGGGACGATGACTGCTCTGCGCCTTCCTATTTTGTGGCTCGCCGGCCTGCTTGGCCTGGCGGGCTGTAGCGTCAATCAGCCAGTGTCGCTGTATCAACTCGACAGCGGAAACCCGGCCCAGCCTGCACAAAGCGCAGGCATGGCGGTATTGCTGGGCCCGGTATTGATTGCCGATTACCTGCAACGTGAAACCTTATTGCAACGCCAACCGGACGGCAGCCTTCAGGCCGCCACCGATGGTCGTTGGGCCGGTAGCCTGTCCTCGGACATTGACCAGTTGTTGCTGCGTCAGATCGCCGGGCATCTGGACAGTCAGCGTGTGGTACTTGCGCCGGCCACCCAGGGCTTTACCCCGGATGTTCAAGTGTTGCTGTCGATTACCCGGCTGGATTCGGGCGAATCACAACCGGCGATACTGGATGCCCAGTGGCGTCTGATCGATCGTCGCGGCAAGGTTCGCGAGAACCGCATCATTCATCTGCAAGAGCAACATGCCGGCGGTACCGCTGCGCAGGTCCAGGCTCAGGGCGTGCTGCTGCAGCGCTTGGCCGAACAACTGTCCACGGCGCTCAAGCCTTTGGCCAATCAGCCTGCTGTTGCGGATGTGCCGCGCAAGTCGGCGCCTGCTGCCACCAAAAAGGTCGAGAAGGAAAAGGATAAGATTCCAATGGCCTTGCCGATCCGTACGGACTTGGAAGTGTTCAGGTTCTGATGGTTGAACCGGATGCAAAACAAAGCCCGCATTGATGCGGGCTTTGTTGTTTCTGTGGGTTGCAGTCTCGGGTGTCTATGTTGGCCTCATCGCGAGCAGGGGCCTCTGCTAGCCACAGATCCAGTGTGGGAGCGAGCCTGCTCGCGATGAGGTAGGCGAAGGCCACAAAAAAGCCCGCAGACAATCACTCATCTGCGGGCTTCGTCATTTCAGGTGTTGAGGCTCAGGCCTGACGCTCATGCATCCGCGCCAGTTGTCGCTCCAGCATTGACGGATAAGGCTCCATCAGCCGCTCGACGCAGCAGGCGCCTTCCGGACTGGCGATTGGGCGGATGCGTGCGCGCTGACGGACCAGGGCGTCGTCATTGATCTTGCGCTCCACCAGCAGCAGGTTGCGGCTGTGCTGCGAGAGGGCCAGGGCGTCCTGGGCCGTTTCGGTCAGCAGCAGGTCGATCTGGCTCAGGCCGAACAGCCCGTCGCCCAAGGTCAGGCCCAATTGCAATTGCAGGGTGATGCCGCTGTCGGCGACTTCGATCTGCAACTGGTGTCCCAGCGCTCGGAGCAGCTCACCGCAGCAAATGGCATTGGTGAGGTAGTCATCACCGCTGTCCTCGGTGTGGAACAGCATCAGCGTGCTGCCATCGTTCAGGGTGTGCAGTTGGCCCTGATACAGCGATGCGGCCTGGTCGAGACAGTCGCGATACCGCTCAAGCAGTTCCTTCAGGCGCGCCTGGGGCAGCCGGCGCAGTTGGTCCTGAGCGCCGAGTTGCACGGCCAGTACGGCGCTGTGTTGGGGCAGGTCCGAGGCGACGGGTCTGGCGACCGATTGCGGCTCACCGGCGATTGAGTCGTCACGCAGATCGGCGAAAGCATCGTCGTCTTCATCGTCCTCCACCGTGCGGACCACGCGGCGTAGAGCGGGTTTGGAAGCGGGGACAGGTTGGCTTTCGTCGAAGTCCGGATCTCGCAGGTTACGCACTTCGAAGCCCGGTTCGGCTTCGTCGTCGTCAATGTAGTCGATGTCTTCAGACTCCGGCACGGGCGCAGGCTCCGGGGCGAAGCTGGCGTGCAGTTGCCGGGCCAGATCGCCAATTTCGTCCTGGCGCTGGGTTGCTGGGGTGTGCTCGTCGATATCCCGCAGCCAGACCCGCAGTTGCAGCAGTGGCGTGGAGATGTGGCGCCCCAGGCGCAGGCTCAAGGCCAGCGCCAGCGCCAGCAATATTGCGCTGAGGATGCCCATGCTTTGCAGGCTGATGGTCATCGGCTGCTGGAACTGGTCCATGTCCAGGCTGATGCGCAGTTGCCCGGCGGTCACGTCCTGGAAGGTGATCCGGCTCTGGTACATGCCGCCGGATTCGCCCAGCAGGCCCGGCTTGGGCCGCTGGCCGGCTTCGGCGAGGATGCGGTTGTCCACGCTATAAATGGCGGCGTGGGCCACCAGTTTGTTTTTGGTGAGGTTGTTGAGCAGCACGTTGAGGCTAAGGATGTCGTTGGACACCAGAAGCTCGGTGGCGGACGTGGCGGTCTGCGTGGTCAGGCTCTCGCCCAGCGCATCGGCCTGCTCGTGCATGGCCTGCTTGAACTGCAGGCCCATCACGCAGGCATAGATCACCAGGGCCAGGGCGACCAGGATCACGTTATGGCTGGCAATGCGCAATGCAATCGGCACGCGACGATGGCGCAGTGCACGGAAGATCAGCAGAAAGAAATTGTCGGTTTTGACTGGCGTGGGCCGGTTCACTGAGCTCGGCTCTTTGTCCGTGAAATTGACGCGCAGTATAGCGACAGGCCCATGACCGGCAAAGCACCGACGGTGCCCGATGGTCACTGAAAGTGGGTAGAATGCGGTTTTTTTCCACCTGCGGGGGTGCGCCTTGCGCGAAATCGTCCTGATAAACATCACTGGCAGTGACCGTCCGGGTCTGACTGCGGCCATTACCGGCGTTCTGGCCCAGGGTGGTGTGAACATTCTCGACATTGGTCAGGCGGTGATTCACGACACACTGTCGTTCGGCATCCTGGTTGAAATTCCGGACGCCGAGCAAAGCAAGTCGGTGCTCAAGGACATCCTGTTCACC
Source organism: Pseudomonas halotolerans (assembly GCF_039581215.1). Classification (NCBI taxonomy): domain Bacteria; kingdom Pseudomonadati; phylum Pseudomonadota; class Gammaproteobacteria; order Pseudomonadales; family Pseudomonadaceae; genus Pseudomonas; species Pseudomonas halotolerans. The sequence goes on along the minus strand of NZ_JBCNTJ010000006.1, from coordinate 84,861 downwards.
GCCTACAAGCTCGACCAGCAGGTGCGTTTCACCCCGGTGTCCGAAGCCGATTACCAGCATTGGGTCAATGGCCAGGGCAAGACGCGTCACATCGTGACCCTGTTGACCCGCAAGGTGACCGCCGAGCAATTGCAGCGTGTCAGTTCGATCACTGCCCAATACGGCCTGAACATCGACCACATCGACCGGTTGTCCGGGCGCATGCCGCTGGATACGCCGGATGACAAGGGCAAGGGCTGCATCGAGTTCTCCGTGCGCGGCGAGCCGGCCGATCCCCAGGCGCTACGTGCCGAATTCCTCAGCGTGGCCCAGGAGTTGAATGTCGACATCGCGTTCCAGGAAGACTCGTTGTTCCGCCGTAACCGTCGCCTGGCGGTGTTCGACATGGATTCGACGCTGATCGAAGCCGAAGTCATCGACGAACTGGCCAAGGCCGCTGGCGTCGGCGACAAGGTGTCGGCCATCACTGAACGAGCCATGGCCGGTGAACTGGACTTTCGCGCCAGCTTCAAGGAGCGCCTGGCGCTGCTCAAGGGCCTGGACGTCAGCGTGCTGGACTCGATCGGCGCCTCCCTGCGCCTGACCGAGGGCGCCGAGACGCTGTTCGCCGAACTCAAGCGTCTGGGCTACAAGACCGCGATCCTGTCCGGCGGCTTCACTTATTTCGCCAAGCAGTTGCAGGCCAAACTGGGCATCGACTACGTGTTCGCCAATGAACTGGAAGTGGTGGACGGCAAGGTGACCGGTGTGGCCGTCGAGCCGATCGTCGATGCTCAGCGCAAAGCGGATCTGTTGCGCGAACTGGCCGAGAAGGAAGGCCTGCGCCTGGAGCAGACCATCGCCGTGGGCGACGGCGCCAACGACCTGCCTATGCTGGCGATCGCCGGTCTGGGCGTGGCGTTTCGGGCCAAGCCGCTGGTCAAACAGTCGGCCCGGCAGGCGATCTCCACCCTCGGGTTGGACGGGGTGTTGTATCTGCTGGGGTTCAGGGATCGCGACGGACAGCTTTGAGCGTGTGGCTCTCTCCTGTGGCGAGGGGATTTATCCCCGCTGGGCTGCGAAGCAGCCCCCAATTGCAGTCAACCTGACACACCGCGGTGTCAGGTTTTGGGGTCGCTACGCAACCCAGCGGGGATAAATCCCCTCGCCACAAAGGCCTGCGTTGCTTACAGCGACTTCCACAACGAATCAAAATCCCCTTCATGGTCTTGGCCATCTGCGCTGGTCCCTGAGCCTTCCTGTCGATAAGCAAACTGGTTGAAGCTGTGCGTACTGGTCACCCGTCGGTCCAGGCTGGCGCGGCGTTCCTGGCCGTTGGTGTTGATCAGCACTTGCTGGCCTTCCTGAAAGGGCAGACGGGGCGCGATCATGGTGGGCGGCAGGTCAATGGCGCTGATCTCGGGCAGCAACAGCCCTCGCAGGTAGTGACCCTGCTCACCCTTCTCCCGTACCAGTTGCAGGCCGCAAGGCTGGGCATGGGGGGCGACCAGCTCGATGCCCATTTGCATGGCGCCATTGCGCACCTGCCTGATCCAGCGCACCACGGCGATGCTCCAGGCTTGATCGTCAGTGTCGCGAATACCGACCATTTCCCCTGCCTGCAGTTGCTCAGGCACCTCCTTCGGCCATCCGAGGCAGTAACCGCCGGGGCTGTGGTTGATGATGGGCAGGTCGTAGGTCGCGAAGTGGTGCTGATTGTCGGAGCTGGCACCGTCGTCATCGGCCGGATTGACCGGGTACTCGATTTCCTCATAGGGCAACAAATCACTGTCGCCGGCCGCAGCTGCGTCGAAGGCCTGGCTCCAGGTGTCGTGGGGCTTGCTCGGTGAGGCCTCGAACCGGGCCTTGCGCAGGGCGGAGTCCTTCAGGATTTCGCTGAAAGAGCGCTCGCCGCCGAGGTAATAGTGCAAAGCGCTCATGCCCACGCAGAGCGTCAGCGTGCCGTTGCCCTCGGTGCGTTGGAAGCTGCGTTCAACCGCTTCGCCCCAGGCGGCTTGCAGGTGATGCAAAGTGTCGGCGTTCATTGCGCCAGGCACGGACAGGCTGTGATCGTCAGGTTGTTCCAGGTGAGTGGCGATGGCACGCACCAGCGGCTGCGGATCGAAACCCAGCAGGCTTGGCTGCTGCTCGGCCCTGAACTTGGAACGATAGCGCGGCCCGATATCCAGTTGCGGTGCAACGGCGAACAAGCTCGTGGCGGTGACGGCCGGGTCCAGCGTGACCCCTTGGCTCCAGGACTCCAGCACCTCGGCGAGCCGCGCAATCTGGCCCTGGCGCAGCTGATTGCTGCGGGAGGCGCCCAGCAGCAGGGCGACCACGTAGGTTTGCTCGGTACTCAGCTGATGAACCTGGCTGGCCAGTTCATCGCCGACGCTGAGGTGTTGCAGCCGATGATGGCAGGCGATTCGGTATAGCTGATGCAAATCGAGCCACAGCCCTTCCGGCACTGGGCTGTACAACTGGCTGACACGCAGCAGCGTGCCGTCCAGGGCATGCATCGCGCGTTGCAGCGCGGTGCTGAGCAGGCGGGCGCGGTCCTTGGTGTACTTCGGCGAGATGCGCGCGACGATCTGTTTGTAACCCATGGCCAACTGGGTTTGCAGGGCCTGGCACAGATTGACGATCTTGCGCGAACGCTCATCCAGAACGATGGCCTGTTGTAAAAAATGCCGCTCGAGGTGTTTGCAGACGTAATACACCTCGGGCCGCAACAATTCGAGTAGCTGCAGGCGATTATCGCTGGGGGTGAGCAGTTGGTTGAGTTCGCCGATGGCCTGGTACAACAGGCGCGCGGTTTCGCCGATATTGGCTTTGGGCAGGTTGGCGATCCAGCGCTTGAGGTCGCGCGGCGTGGCATCGCAGAACGACAGGCGCGACTGTGTCGGTGTCAGAACGCGCGAAAGCTGGAGAGGGCTGGTCTCATTCATGCCGTGGATGGGCTCCGGCGGGAAATGAAAGGGATGTTCCCCACTCTAGCAGTTGACAGAGAAGTGCGCCGCGCTGGATGTGCTGTGGGAGCCAAGCTTGCTCGCGATGCAGGCGCCGCGGTCTTTTTTAGACTGCGTTGTCGTTCATCGCGGGCAAGCCTTGCTCCCACAGGCCGGCTTCCGGGGGCGTAACTCAGGCTTTTGGCAGCGCCAGCCCCTGGCCCATCTGCACTGGCGAGCCGGCCACCAGCTCTTCGGCCCATTTCACCTGGTCCGGCCCGAACAGCACGATGGCGGTTGATCCCAGTTTGAAGCGGCCCAGTTCGGCGCCTTTCTCCAGATGGATCGGCGCCCGGGCGGCTTCGTCGTAACGGAAGGTTTTCAGCTCGCGCTTGGGTGGCGTCACCAGCCCGGCCCAGACGGTTTCGATGGACGCAACGATCATCGCGCCCACCAGCACCACGGCCATCGGCCCGCGCTCGGTGTCGAAAATGCACGCCACGCGCTCGTTACGGGCGAACAGCTCCGGAACGTTTTCGGCGGTGGTTTGGTTCACCGAAAAAATTCGCCCCGGGATGTAGACCATTTCCCGCAGGGTGCCGGCCAGGGGCATGTGCACGCGGTGATAGTCCTTGGGCGACAGGTAGATGGTGGCGAAATCGCCGCCCATGAACGGCGCTGCGTTGGCTGCATCGCCGCCCAGCAGTTCCAGCACGCTGAAGCTGTGGCCCTTGGCCTGGAATACCCGACCGTGCTCGATCGGGCCGAGTTGGCTGACGGCGCCGTCGGCGGGGCTGAGGATTGCCCCCGGTGTTGGGTCCAGCGGGCGGGCGCCTTCTTTCAGCGCTCGGGTGAAGAACGCATTGAAGTGCTCGTAGGCCGTGAGGTCTTCCACCAGCGCCTGGGACATGTCCACCTGATAACGTTTGGCGAACCATTGGGTAAAGGCATTCTTGAACCAGCGAACGCGGCATTCGGCAATGCAGCCGGCCAGCCGAGACAGCAAGTGGTGGGGTAGCAGGTATTGGCTGAGGATGAACAAGCGGTTTTTCATTAACTGTCCTTAAGAACCTTCAGAGCTCGATGGGCGTATCAGGGTGGTTGCCCCATTCGCCCCAGGAGCCGGCATAGCCTTTGACACGCGGATAACCGAGCGCCTTGGCCACCAGATAGGTGAAGCCAGAGCGATGGTGGGTCTGGCAATGGGTGATGATTTCTTTGTCGGGCGTGATGCCCAACTGTTCGAGGATTTGCGGCATGTCGCTGCGGATGCGCAGGTTGCGTGCCTGATCCATGCCGGCGGTCCATTCGAAGTTGACCGCGCCGGGGATATGCCCGCCTCTGGCTGCGACGACTTTCTCGCCGGAGTACTCCAGCGGGCCGCGTGCATCCCAGATCGCCAGGTCAGCAGCGCCGAGGCGGCTCTGCAGGTATTCGCGGGTGGCGGTGGGTTCATCGTGCAGGGTCAGGCTCACCTGGCTTGTGGCGGGCGGCGGCACTTCAGTGGACACCGGCAGGCTCTCGTCCAGCCACGACAGCAAGCCGCCGTCGAGGTAGTGGTAGTTTGAATGGCCGATCACATCCAGCAGCCAGATAAAGCGCCCGGCCCAACCACCGCCTTCATCGTCATAGACGACGTAGACCGCATTCGGGTTATGCCCTAATTCGCCGAACAGCGCCTCGAGGTCGGCTTTTGCTGGCAGCAGACCCGGCGCCGGGGGCTGGCCCAGTTGGGTGCGCTTGGGGTCGACGAAGCGTGCGCCAGGGATGTGCCCGGTGCTGTAGCGGGCGGCGCTGGTCAGGTCCACCAGAATCAGTTCGCGGGCATCGAGGCGCGACAGCAAGTCGCTCGGCTCGATTACCAGCGGCAAGCCAGAGAAGTCAGGCATGTGAGGTCTCCAGGGGCGCAAAGGGAAAAGATTGTATCAAGATCAGCGACCGCGGTTGGTAAAGCTGTGCAAGGCGCGTTCGATACACTGCACGGTTTTACCGAAGGCCTGCACCGTCACGTCCGAGAAGGGCCCGCCGCCCTGGTCCACCGCCACCAGCATGATCACTCGGCCGTTGCAGGTCAGTGAGCGTAACAACAGGTGTTCACCGCGAAACAGGCTGCGCAGGCCCGGCGGCAGCAACGCCGAAAACTGCGCGTTGTTGTCCGGGTTCAGGCGAACCTGGGCCTGTTGAGCCTGCAACCGTTGCAACACCTTGCTTTGGCTGATGGAAAAGCTCATGGCCGCCGCTTCGTTGGGCAGGCCGGCGATCTGGTGTACGCGCAGGCTGGTCTGGCTGCGGTCGGCCATCAGAATCATCACTCGTCGCATGCCGCATGCCACCAAGGCGTCCCGTGCCGAGGTGGTCAGGTGCATGGCGTTGCTGAACGGGCTCGGTTCCACCAGCAGTTCGGCGCATTGCTTGCGCCATTGAGTCAGGTCTTCGGCGCTGGGCGGGGCGGCTGGCAGCAGCCCCGGGTGGACGCGTCGGCTGCCCCGGGGCCAGATCAGCGCCACGGCCGGATGCCAGAGGTCCGGCATGGTGTTATGGCGGGCACTGTTGACGGCTTGCTGGTGCAATTGCTGCTGGACGTCATCCATGGACATCTGCAGATACAAACTCGTGAGGTATTGCCAGCGACTGCTGTGAGGGCCGTCCCACGCCTGTTGCGCTGAAAGGGCTAAACCGTTGGCCAGCAGTACCGTATTGGCTGGCTGATTGAGCCAGCGCCGCAGGGTCGGGTCATCGTCCAGGCGATTCTGCTGGCGCAGCGGGTGTTCACTGTCCCGGGCGATACGCAGCACTTTCACCAGCTCGCGACGCTCGTTGAGCAGCAGGCGGTAGCCCTGCGCCACCCAGACCGGCAGGCGCCAGGTCTCCACCAGCGCCAGGCAGATGTTCAGCAGGCCGACGCCGAACAGCTCGCGCTCCACCTTGCTCGCTGATTGGCCCTTATGGACAACCCGCAGTTCCCACTCTTTCAGCAACCCTGGATGAGTCAGGGCCAGCGGCCAGAGGGGGGACAGAAACAACAGGCTGCCCCAATGGATGTCTTGCCACAGCCGCGCCAGGCGGCTGGCAAAAAAGCCATTGGCCTGTTGCGTTGCGTGCTGGCTGATCAGTTGCAACTGGCGCAGGGCAACAGGTATTTGCTGCTCTGGCAAAGAGGGCAGGCGGGCGAGCAATTCTTCGGTGCGCTTGAGGCCGAGGCGGTTGATCGCCACTTCGAGATTTTCTGCCGGTTCGGCAAAGTTGCCATGGGTGTGGTGGTTGGCTTCACGGATGACGCTCAGCGCCAGGGCGGGGCTGTCCTGGATCAGCTCGGCAATGTCACGCAGTGAGCGATGGCTGTCGGCAATGGCTTTGCAGACCAGATCATGACTGGCCTGGGGCACCGGCAGATGGACGCCCTCAAGCAGCTTTACCCAGCCTTCGAGGGTGGTCGGTCGTGGAGTTGGAACCTTCGTTTCGTTAGCCATGGCTGGACGCGATCATCATAGGGAGTATCTACGCCCGGAACGGGGCAAATTGGCTTTTCGCCTGAACTGGCTATAGTCTGGCGCAGTTTTGCCGATAAGTAGAAGAAGAGATTTTTCAGCTTCCGAATATGACCTTGAACCCGACTTAAATAAGTACTTTCTATCTATGGCTAAAATTATCGGCATCATTGTCGTGTTCGCGAGCGTTCTGGGCGGATACGTGCTTTCCCATGGCAAGATCGCCGCCCTGGTCCAGCCCTTTGAGGTCCTGATCATCGGCGGTGCGGCCCTCGGCGCATTTTTGCAGGCCAACCCCGGCTACATGACGATGCACGTGCTCAAGAAGTCCTTGAGCATGTTCGGCTCGCGCTTCAGCCACACCTTCTACCTTGAGGTGCTGGGGCTGATCTACGAGATCCTCAACAAGAGCCGCCGCGAAGGCATGATGGCGATTGAAGGGGATATCGAAGACGCGGCATCCAGCCCGATCTTTGCCAAGTACCCCACGGTACTCAAGGATGAGCGCATGACGGCGTTCGTCTGTGATTACCTGCGCATCATGTCGTCCGGCAACATGGCTCCCCATGAGCTCGAAGGCCTGTTCGACATGGAGCTGTACAGCCTCAAGGAAGACCTGGATCACCCGTCCCACGCCGTCAACGGCATCGCCGACGGCATGCCGGGTTTCGGTATCGTCGCGGCGGTATTGGGCATCGTGGTGACCATGGCCTCCCTGGGCGAAGGTGACCAGGCGTCCATCGGCCTGCACGTGGGTGCGGCTCTGGTGGGTACCTTCTTCGGTATTCTCGCCGCGTATGGCTTCTTCGGCCCGCTGGCCCACTCCCTGGCCCACGACGCCAAGGAAGAACTCAACGTCTATGAAGCCATCAAGGCTTCGCTCGTGGCCTCGGCCTCGGGCATGCCGCCATCGCTGGCCGTGGAGTTCGGTCGCAAGGTCCTGTACCCGGCGCACCGTCCAAGTTTCGCCGAGTTAGAACAAGCGGTTCGCGGTCGCTGAGATGGAAAATAACCAGCCGATCATTATCAAGCGCGTCAAGCGCATCGCCGGCGGGCATCACGGGGGCGCCTGGAAAATCGCCTTCGCCGACTTCGCAACGGCAATGATGGCGTTCTTCCTGGTCCTGTGGCTGTTGTCCACCGCCACACCGGAGCAGAAGATTGCCATTGCCGGTTACTTCAAGGACCCGGTCGGTTTTTCCGAGAGCGGAACGCCCTACATCATCGATCTGGGTGGTTCGCCGACCCTGGCGCCGGAAAATACCCTCAACCCGGAAGTTGAGTCCCAGCCTCAGCCGGACAAGGTGAAGGTGGACGCCGATCAGGCCGAAGGCATGGCCGAAGAGGTCGAGCGCGAGCGTCTGGAGCTGTTGCTGCAAGAGTTGCAGAACAAGGTCGAAGAGAACCCTGAACTGCAGAAGTTCAAGGACCAGATCCTGTTCGAGATCACGCCGAATGGCTTGCGTATCCAGATCATGGACGCCGAGAACCGTCCGATGTTCGACTCCGGCAGCGCGCGTCTGAAACCTTATTTCGAAGATATCCTGCTGGCCATGGCCGACACCATCAAAGCGGTGCCGAACAAGATCAGCATCAGTGGCCATACCGATGCCAAGCCTTTCATCGGCAAAGGTGATTTCGGGAACTGGGAGTTATCCGCCAACCGTGCCAACGCTGCACGTCGCGCCTTGGTGGCTGGTAGTTATCCGGATGAGCAGGTGGCGCGAGTGGTCGGCTATGCCTCTTCGGCGTTGTTCGATCGTCAAGACCCGTTCAACCCGGTCAACCGGCGTATCGATATCGTGGTGTTGACCAAGAAGGCTCAGAAAGCCATCGAAGGTTCGCAAACCGATGATCCTGCGCCAGACCCGGCTCAGGGCGCCGGTGCGCCGGGTGAAGTGCCGACCACGCCTGGCGCGGCGGCGGATCCGAACGCACTGCCGGCGGACCAGCAGCCTGTTCCCGCCCATGAGGTACGCGAGCGTCTGAACCTGTTCGATGATCTCGCACCGAAACCGGCCGAGCCGCCTGCGCAGTGAGGCCTGCTTGCTTTTGTGGCGAGGGAGCAAGCTCCCTCGCCACAATTGTGTCCGGCTTACCTTTCTTTCAGGTCAGTAACTGCTTTCCGGCAAGCTGGCGATGATCGAGCGATAGCTGTTCATCCGTTGCTGTTGCACACGACCGTCTTCCAGTGCCTTGAGCAGGGCGCAACCCGGTTCACGGTCGTGCTTGCAATCGCGGAAGCGGCAGGTGCCGATCAGGTCGTTAAACTCGATGAACCCTGCTTCCACATCGGCTCGGCTGACGTGGCCCAGGCCAAACTCGCGGATGCCCGGCGAGTCGATCAACTCACCGCCGCCGGGGAAGTGGAACAACCGCGCCGTGGTGGTGGTGTGAGTGCCCTGGCCGGACAGCTCGGACAACGGGCCGACGCGCGTCTCGACTTCCGGCAGCAGGCTGTTGACCAGCGACGACTTGCCGACGCCGGACTGGCCGACAAACACGCTGATGCGCCCGTCCAGTTGTTCCTGCAATTTCTCCATGCCATCGCCGTGGTGAGCCGAAACTTCCAGCACCGGGTAGCCCAATTGCCGATAGACCGAGAGCAATGCGTTCAGCGCCGGGGCGTTGTGTTCATCGATCAGGTCGAACTTGTTGAGCAGCAACAATGGGCGGATGCCGGCGTGTTCAGCCGCTACCAAATAGCGGTCGATCAGGTTGGCGTGGGGCTCAGGCAGCGGGGCGAAGACGATGACGATCATGTCGACGTTGGCCGCCACCGGCTTGAGCTGGCCTCGGCTGTCCGGACGACACAGTTCGGTGTGGCGCGGCAGCTGAGCCACGATCACACCGATGCCTTGGTTGCCGGCACGCCAGACCACCTGGTCACCGGTCACCAGAGCGGGCAGGTTGGCGCGCAAGTGGCAGCGGAATACCTGGCCGGCCAGTTCACCTTCACGGGCCTCGACCTCGACCTGTACACCGAAGTGCGCGATCACCAGACCGGTCTGTTCAGGGCCCAGGTCGCCGCCCTCCAGCGCTTGTACCGCGCTGGATTCGCGTTTGGCGGCGCGGGCGGCGCGCTCACCCTGGATTTTTTCGATGCGCCAGTTCTGACGACGATTGAGTTGGCGTTTGGCCATGGGTGTTCCGTATGAAGAATGCAGCGATTAGGTAAAACGGCCGCGAGTTTAGCACGCTCAAGGCCCGGCCTCGGGTTTGAACGAAAAGTCGCCGAGCGGCGATCAGGCAAGGCGAAACAGGCGAGGAAGCGCAGCTGACTGGTTGTCAATGAGCATTGCGAGCCTGTTTTCAACGCAGCACGATCGTCGCGCAGGCACTTTTCGTTCAAAGCCTAAGCTAAACTGCGCAGCTACGCCGAGGAGCTCCCCCATGCAGAACCCGCAGAACCTGATCTGGATCGACCTGGAAATGACCGGTCTGAACCCGGACACCGACGTGATCATCGAAATGGCCACCATCGTCACCGACAGTGATCTCAACACCCTGGCCGAAGGCCCTGTGATCGCGATCCATCACAGCGACGAGATCCTGGCCGGCATGGACGAATGGAACACTCGCCAGCACGGCGGCTCAGGCCTGACCCAGCGGGTGCGCGAGAGCAAAATCAGCATGGCTGAGGCCGAAGCTCAAACCATCGCCTTTCTCGAACAGTGGGTGCCCAAGGGCAAGTCACCGATCTGCGGCAACAGCATCTGCCAGGATCGTCGTTTTCTCTATACCCACATGAAATCCCTGGAAAGCTACTTCCATTACCGCAATCTGGACGTTTCCACTCTCAAGGAACTGGCCGCCCGCTGGGCGCCCGAGGTGCGTGACAGCTTCCAGAAGGGCGGCAGCCACCTGGCCCTGGACGACATCCGCGAGTCCATCGCCGAGCTGCAGCATTACCGCAAGCATTTCATCAAGTTCTGATTGAGGCGCACGGCGCTCTTGTGGCGAGGGGATTTATCCCCGTTGGGCTGCGTAGCAGCCCGCTAGAAAGCCAACACTTGATCGGTTTGGCACCTGAGTAGCCGTGTTGGGCTGCTGACGCAGCCAGCGGGGATAAATCCCCTCGCCACAGGTTCTGTGGTGGGCATGTCAGGGGCTGCCCTCTTTTGGTGCCTGCCCAAACTGGCTAGACTGCGCGCCTTCCTGTATGGACCGCCATCATGTTGCTGATGCTTTACCTGATCGCCATCACCGCCGAAGCCATGACCGGCGCCTTGTCTGCCGGGCGTCGTGGCATGGACTGGTTCGGCGTGGTGCTGATCGCCTGCGTCACGGCGTTGGGCGGTGGCTCGGTGCGTGATGTGCTGCTCGGCCATTACCCTCTCACTTGGGTCAAGCACCCGGAATACCTGGTGTTGACCACTGCTGCGGCGATGCTGACGGTGTTCCTGGCGCGCTGGATGCGTCATTTGCGCTCGCTGTTCCTGGTGCTCGACGCCGTAGGCCTGGTGGCGTTTACCCTGATCGGTTGCATGACCGCTCTGGAAATGGGCCATGGGATGCTGGTGGCTTCGGTCAGTGGCGTGATCACCGGCGTTTTCGGTGGCATCCTGCGGGACATTTTTTGCAACGACATCCCGCTGATCTTCCGTCGCGAGCTGTATGCCAGCGTCTCGTTTGCCGCGGCGTGGTGTTACATGCTGTGTGTCTACGTGCAGTTGCCAAGTGAACAGGCCATCCTCATCACCTTGTTCGGCGGCTTCCTGCTGCGGCTCCTGGCGATCCGCTTTCACTGGGAAATGCCCAAGTTCGTCTATAACGACGAGGTCTGACGCTCGGCGTGTTGGCGCAATGCCCATTGCACATGCTCGCGCACCAGCTCTGACGGATGGTCGCGCCGCGCCTCAAGCGCTTGCAAGACCGGGATGGTTGAAGGCGCATTGCCCAGCCCCACTGCCAGGTTGCGCAACCAGCGTTCGTACCCGGCGCGGCGCAGGGGTGAGCCCTCGGTACTGCTGAGGAATTTTTCCTCGTCCCACATGAACAGCTCGGCCAACCCGGCATTGTCCAGGTTGTGTCGCGGTTTGAAGTCGCTTTCTCCGGACGGTCGGGCGAAGCGGTTCCACGGACAAACGATCTGGCAGTCATCACACCCGAACACCCGATTACCAATCAACGGTCGCAGCTCTTCGGGGATGGCGCTTTTGAGTTCGATGGTGAGGTAGGAAATGCAGCGTCGGGCATCCAGGACGTAGGGGCCCACGAAGGCATTCGTAGGACAGATGTCCAGGCATGCGGTGCATTTTCCGCAGTGTTCGCTGGCGTGGGGCGGGTCAACCGGCAGCGGCAGGTCGACGAACAGCTCGCTCAGGAAGAAATAGCTGCCGGCCTTGCGGTTCAGTACCAGGGTGTTTTTCCCGATCCAGCCCAGGCCGGCCTGTTCGGCGATGGCTTTTTCCAGCACCGGCGCGCTGTCGACGAAGGCGCGATAACCGAAGGGGCCAATGATCGACTGAATTTTTTCTGCCAGTTGCTGCACGCGTTTACGGATCAATTTGTGGTAATCGCGGCCCAATGCATAACGCGAGACGTAGGCCTTTTCTGGTTGGCCAAGCATCTGCGCCATTTGCGTGTCGCCCGGCAGGTAGTCCATGCGCAGCGAAACCACGCGCAATGTGCCCGGCACCAGCTCCGCGGGGTGCGAGCGTTTGCTGCCGTGGGCCCCCATGTAATCCATCTCGCCGTGATAGCCCGCGTCGAGCCAGCGCTGCAGATGTTGCTCATGCTCGGCCAGGTCCAGGCCGCTGATGCCGACCTGCTGGAAGCCCAGCTCGCGGCCCCAGTCCTTGATGGATTGGGCGAGGGCGGGCAAGTCTGTGGGAATGACGGGCATGAGGCGAGAGAAACCGGAGCTGAGATGCGTATAATTCTGCCAGACATCGGAGCCCGAAGACGCATGCCGCACACTAAAGATGATTTTCCCGACGCGCTGTACAGTGCCGCGCAGGTTCGCGACCTCGACGCACAACTGATCGCGGCAGGCACCACTGGCTTCGAATTGATGCAGCGAGCCGCCCGCGCCACCTGGCGCGCCATTGTCCGGCACTGGCCAGACGCCAGCGAGCTGACGGTGCTGGCCGGTCATGGCAACAACGCCGGCGACGGTTATCTGGTGGCGACCCTGGCCCGGCGCGCCGGGTGGTCAGTGCGGGTACTGACGGTGGGTGAGCCCCGGCGTTTGCAGGGGGATGCCGCCAATGCCCACGCCGAGGCGGTGGCGGTGGGTGTGCCGGTTGAGCCATGGTCGGACGAATCCGACTTGCGCGGTGTGCTGCTCGACGCCTTGCTCGGCACGGGATTGAGTGGCGAAGTCCGCGAACCCTACGTCCGGGCAATCGACACCATCAATGTCAGTGGCCTGCCAGTGGCCGCGGTGGATATCCCTTCAGGGCTGTGTGCCGACACGGGACGGGTGCTGGGAACGGCAGTGGTGGCCGACCTGACCGTAACCTTCATTGGTCTGAAGCTGGGCCTGTTTACTGGCGACGCGGCGGATCGGGTCGGTGAACTGATATTCAATGATCTGCACGCCGATCCCGACATTGTCGAGGCGGCGCCGGCCACGGCGCGGCTTCTGCTGCGCCATAATCTGCCGGGTCTGGCGCCTCGCGCACGCACATCCCACAAAGGCAAGTTCGGTCATGTTCTGTTGATCGGCGGCGATCGGGGCTATGGCGGCGCGATCCAGATGAGCGCCGAAAGTGCTCTGCGTTGCGGCGCAGGAATGGTGTCCATGGCGACTCGCAACGAGCATGTGTCTGCGGCGCTGACGCGTTTACCCGAAGTCATGGTGCAGGGCACCCACTCAGCCAACCAATTGATGGGGTTGCTTGAACAGGTCAGTGTGTTGGTGGTCGGTCCGGGCCTGGGCCAGGCCGCGTGGGGACGTAGCCTCTTGTCGGCGGCGGCCAATGCATCGCTGCCCCAGGTGTGGGATGCCGATGCGCTGAACCTGCTGAGCAGTGGCGCGGTCAGTTTGCCCGAGCATTGTGTGATCACCCCTCATCCGGGCGAGGCGGCGCGGCTTCTGGGTATCTCCACGGCTCAGGTGCAGGCCGATCGTCCGGCGGCGGCCCACGCATTGAGCAAAAAATACGCGGCCACAGTGATTCTCAAGGGCGCTGGCAGCCTGATTGCCAGTGCGGACGGTCGCCTGTCGGTTTGCAGTCAGGGCCATCCGGCCATGGCCACGGCAGGCCTCGGCGATGTGCTGGCCGGGGTGGTTGGCGCGTTGCTCGCCCAAGGCATGGATGGCTTCGACGCTGCCTGCCTGGCGGTGTGGTTGCATGCCAATGCCGGTGCGCAAGCCGGTCAGTCGGGCCGTGGATTGGCGGCGACCGATCTGATCCCGTCCATTCGTCAGTTGTTGGAGGAGCATGCACCGTGTCTGAAGTAACCCTGTACGTGGCGGACGAACAAGCCATGACACAATTGGGGGCGCGGATTGCGCGTGCCACGGCAGGCCATGGTCTGATTTTTCTGGAGGGCGACCTCGGCGCAGGAAAAACCACCTTGTCCCGCGGCATTATTCGTGGCCTGGGACACGTCGGCGCAGTGAAAAGCCCTACGTTCACGTTGGTTGAACCCTACGAAATCGGCGACATTCGTGCCTTCCACTTCGATCTCTATCGACTGGTGGATCCTGAGGAGTTGGAATTCCTCGGTATTCGCGATTACTTCGAAGATGACGCCTTGTGTCTGATCGAATGGCCCCAGAAGGGTGCAGGCTTTTTGCCAAAGCCCGACCTGACCATTACCATTGGCGCGCAGAACGGTGGGCGTTCGTTGATACTGACGCCGCAAGGCTCGCGTGGCGAGTCGTGGTGTGCCGCTTTGGCATTGGAAACTAATTGATGATGGGGTTTGGTATGCGCTTTCGCGCGGTGGTTGCTGTCGTAGGAATGTTGCTTACGGCACTGGCCGTCGATGCTGTGGCTCAGACGAAGGTCAGCAGCGTTCGTCTCTGGCGAGCGCCGGACAACACTCGGCTGGTGTTCGATCTGACGGGGCCGGTGCAGCACAGCGTATTCACCCTGACCGCTCCGGACCGCCTGGTGATCGACATCAATGGCGCGTCCCTGGGGGCGCCGCTGACTGCCGCCACCGCCAACACGCCGATCACGGCCATTCGCTCGGCTCAGCGCACACCGACTGACCTGCGGGTCGTCGTCGATCTGAAAAAAGCCGTGACCCCGAAAAGCTTCACCCTGGCGCCCAACGCCCAGTACGGCAATCGACTGGTGGTGGACTTGTTCGACAACCCGGGCGATGCCGCGCCTCCCCCCGCGCCGCCGACCAAAGTCGCGACAGTGCCGGCAGTGCCGGTTACCCCCACTGAGCCTGCTCTCAAGCTACCGCCGATACCTTCCGGCAAGCGCGACATCATCGTGGTGATCGATGCCGGTCACGGTGGTGAGGACCCCGGCGCGTCTGGCTCGCGAGGGCAGCGTGAAAAGGACGTCGTGTTGTCCATTGCCCGGGAGTTGCAGCGCCAGGTCAACGGCATGAAAGGTTTTCGCGCCGAACTGACCCGTACCGGAGACTATTTCATCCCCTTGCGTGGCCGTACCGAAATCGCCCGCAAGAAAGGCGCGGATCTGTTCGTCTCGATCCATGCCGACGCCGCCCCGTCGAAAGCCGCATTCGGGGCCTCGGTGTTTGCCCTGTCCGACCGAGGTGCCACCTCCGAGACCGCCCGTTGGCTGGCCGACAGCGAAAACCGTTCCGACCTCATTGGCGGCGCCGGCAACGTCAGCCTCGATGACAAGGACCGCATGCTCGCGGGTGTGCTGCTCGATTTGTCGATGACAGCCTCGCTGACGTCGAGCCTGAACGTCGGTCAAAAAGTCTTGAGCAACATTGGTCGCGTCACGCCGCTGCACAAGCGACGCGTGGAACAGGCCGGGTTCATGGTGCTCAAATCGCCGGACATCCCGTCGATCCTGGTGGAAACCGGCTTCATCTCCAACGCCAACGAAGCCTCGAAGCTGACCTCCTCCAGTCACCAGCAGGCCCTGGCCCGTTCCATCAGCAGCGGCGTGCGGCAGTTCTTCCAGCAGAACCCGCCGCCGGGCACCTACATCGCCTGGCTGCGTGACTCCGGCAAGATCGCCCAGGGGCCGCGGGACCATCGGGTCAACCCAGGTGAAACCCTGGCAATGATCGCCGTGCGCTATCAGGTGTCGCCTGCTTCCTTGCGCAGCGCCAACAACCTTAAGAGCGACGACCTCAAGATCGGCCAGACCCTGACCATTCCCGGCAACGAAGTGGTGGTCAAGCAATGAGCGATGAACTGACCGGCAGCAATGCCCGCATCGAACTGCTCAGCCCCAGGCTGGCCAACCAGATCGCTGCGGGTGAGGTGGTCGAGCGTCCGGCGTCGGTCATCAAGGAGTTGCTGGAGAACAGCCTCGACTCCGGGGCCAAGCGCATCGATGTGGATGTCGAGCAGGGTGGCGTCAAGCTGTTACGGGTGCGCGATGACGGTGGTGGCATTCCGGCCGACGACCTGCCATTGGCCCTGGCGCGCCACGCCACCAGCAAGATCCGCGACCTGGAAGACCTTGAGCGGGTCATGAGCCTGGGGTTCCGTGGCGAGGCGCTGGCCTCGATCAGTTCGGTGTCGCGCCTGACGCTCACCTCCCGTACCCGTGAAGCCGACCAGGCCTGGCAGGTCGAGACCGAAGGCCGGGACATGGCCTCCCGCGTCCAGCCTGCGGCCCATCCGGTGGGCACCTCGGTGGAAGTGCGCGACCTGTTCTTCAATACCCCGGCCCGGCGCAAGTTTCTCAAGGCCGAGAAGACCGAATTCGATCATCTGCAGGAAGTCATCAAGCGCCTGGCCCTGGCGCGTTTTGACGTGGCGTTCCATTTGCGCCACAACGGCAAGACGATCCTCAGTCTGCACGAGGCCCATGATGATGCGGCCCGGGCGCGGCGCGTCGGCGCGGTGTGCGGTGCGGGTTTCCTGGAGCAGGCATTGCCCATCGAAGTGGAGCGCAATGGCCTGCACCTGTGGGGTTGGGTTGGACTGCCGACTTTTTCTCGCAGCCAGGCGGACTTGCAGTACTTCTACGTGAACGGGCGGGCGGTGCGCGACAAACTGGTGGCCCACGCGGTACGCCAGGCCTATCGCGACGTGTTGTTCAACGGCCGGCATCCGACCTTTGTGCTGTTTTTCGAGGTCGACCCTTCGGTGGTGGATGTCAACGTGCACCCGACCAAGCATGAAGTGCGCTTCCGTGACGGGCGCATGGTGCACGATTTCCTCTACGGTACCTTGCACCGCGCCCTGGGCGACGTGCGTCCGGAGGATCAACTGGCGGCCCCGGCAGCGGTGGCTGGCATGGTCCGGCCGACGGGGCTGGAGGCCGGCGAGTTCGGTCCCCAGGGCGAAATGCGCCTGGCGGCCAATGCACTGTTGGAACAACCCCAACCCCAGCCGAGCTACAACACGGCGGGGACCGGGGCCGGCAGCGGCTATCAGTATCAATACACGCCACGCCCGCAATCGAACGTGCCGGTGGCTGAGGCCCAGGCGGCCTATCGCGAGTTTTTCAAACCCCTGCCTGAGGCCGGAGCGGCAGCGTTGCCGGACGGCCAGGGTGATGTTCCGCCCCTGGGTTATGCCCTGGCGCAGCTCAAAGGCATCTATATCCTCTCGGAAAATGCCCAAGGCCTGGTCCTGGTGGACATGCATGCCGCCCATGAGCGGATCATGTACGAACGGCTGAAGATCGCCATGGCCAGCGAAGGCCTCAGCGGGCAACCGCTATTGGTGCCTGAATCCCTGGCGGTCAGTCAGCGTGAGGCCGATTGCGCCGAGGAACATGTGAGCTGGTTCCAGCGCCTGGGCTTTGAGCTGCAGCGCCTGGGCCCGGAAACCCTGGCGATCCGGCAGATCCCGGCGTTGTTGAAGCAGGCCGAGGCCAATCGACTGGTCAGCGACGTGCTGGCGGACCTGATGGAGTACGGCACCAGCGACCGGATCCAGGCGCACCTGAACGAACTGCTCGGCACCATGGCCTGCCACGGCGCAATCCGCGCCAACCGGCGCCTGGCCTTGCCGGAAATGAACGGCCTGCTGCGGGATATGGAAAACACCGAGCGTAGCGGCCAATGCAACCATGGCCGGCCGACCTGGACCCAACTGGGCCTGGACGACCTGGACAAATTGTTCCTGCGCGGTCGCTGATGAGCCAGTTACCACCTGCGATTTTTCTGATGGGGCCCACCGCTGCCGGCAAGACCGATCTGGCCATCGAATTGACCAGGGCGCTGCCTTGCGAGCTGATCAGCGTCGATTCGGCCCTGGTCTACCGGGGCATGGACATCGGCACGGCCAAACCGTCAAAAGAACTGTTGGCCGAGTTCCCGCACCGACTGATCGACATTCTGGATCCGGCCGAGGCTTACTCGGCAGCGGATTTTCGTCGCGATGCCCTTCAGGCCATGGCCGAAATCACCGCCAGAGGCAAGATTCCGCTGCTGGTGGGTGGCACGATGCTGTATTACAAGGCCCTGGTCGAGGGGCTGGCGGACATGCCGGCGGCCGATCCCAACGTGCGCGCGCAGATCGAAGAGGAGGCTGCACGCCTTGGCTGGCAAGCCCTGCATGAGCAACTGGCGGTGATCGATCCGGAGTCGGCGGCGCGCATTCACCCCAACGACCCGCAGCGGCTCAGCCGGGCGCTGGAGGTCTATCGGGTCAGCGGTCAGAGCATGACCGCTCTGCGACAGCGACAATCTGCGCAAAGTACTGAAGCAGCCGCTTCGGGAATGCAACAATTGCCCTATACTGTCGCCAATCTGGCCATCGCTCCGGCGAACCGGCAAGTGCTGCATCGGCGAATTGAACAAAGATTCACATTAATGTTGGAACAGGGATTCATAGACGAGGTCGTAGCCCTGCGTGAGCGAAGTGACCTGCATGCCGGGTTGCCGTCTATACGTGCGGTGGGTTATCGACAAGTCTGGGACTATCTGGACGGCAAGCTGACGTCAGCCGAGATGCAGGAGCGTGGAATCATTGCCACGCGCCAATTGGCGAAACGCCAGTTCACCTGGCTGCGGAGCTGGACTGACCTGCATTGGCTTGACAGTCTCGATTGCGACAATCTGCCACGCGCCTTGAAATACCTTGGGACCATCTCCATATTGAGCTGAGTCCTTGCAATTGCCGTCTATCCTTGGGGGTGTGACGGCCCAAGCCATCTGATTCCGATTTTAATTATTGATCCTTAAAGGAGTGCGGCACATGTCAAAAGGGCATTCGCTACAAGACCCTTACTTGAACACTTTACGTAAAGAGAAAGTTGGGGTGTCCATCTATCTGGTCAACGGGATCAAACTGCAAGGCCAGATCGAGTCTTTCGACCAGTTTGTCATCCTTCTGAAAAATACCGTCAGCCAGATGGTCTACAAGCACGCGATCTCGACAGTAGTACCCGTTCGTGCAATTCGTCTGCCTAGTGCAACCGAATCCGAAGCCGGTGACGCTGAGCCGGGTAACGCTTGATAGGAGTCTCCTTTGTTCTTTGAGCGCCACGGTGGGGGTGAGCGGGCCATTCTCGTTCACTTGGATGGACAAGACCCTGAGGCGCGCGAAGATCCGCAGGAGTTTCAGGAATTGGCACTTTCGGCCGGCGCCGAGACCGTCGCGTTTTTTAACGTGCCGCGTCATCGGCCAACCGCCAAATACCTGATAGGCAGCGGCAAGGTCGAGGAGTTGCGCGACCTGGTCAAAACCGAGCAGGTCGACCTGGTGATTTTCAATCACATCCTCACGCCCAGTCAGGAACGTAACCTTGAACGTGTGTTCGAGTGTCGCGTGATCGACCGTACGGGTTTGATTCTCGACATCTTCGCCCAGCGCGCCCGTACCCATGAAGGCAAGCTCCAGGTCGAACTGGCCCAGCTTGAGCACATGAGTACGCGGCTGGTTCGCGGCTGGACCCACCTTGAGCGGCAGAAGGGCGGTATCGGCCTGCGCGGTCCGGGTGAAACCCAGCTGGAAACTGACCGGCGCTTGCTGCGGGTTCGTCTGCGCCAGATCAAGGGGCGTCTGGAGAAGGTCCGCAGCCAGCGTGAGCAATCACGACGCGGCCGCAAGCGGGCTGATATCCCGACGGTTTCATTGGTGGGTTATACCAACGCCGGCAAGTCGACGTTGTTCAATAACGTGACCCAGTCCGACGTCTACGCTGCCGACCAACTCTTCGCCACGCTCGATCCGACGCTGCGCCGGCTCGACCTGGACGACCTTGGGCCGATTGTGCTGGCCGACACCGTGGGGTTCATTCGGCACCTGCCGCATAAACTGGTCGAGGCTTTCCGGGCTACGCTCGAAGAGTCGAGCAACTCCGACCTGCTGCTGCACGTGATCGATGCCGCCGAGCCGGACCGGATGCTGCAGATCGAGCAGGTCATGGTGGTACTGGGCGAGATCGGAGCCCAGGACTTGCCGATCCTCGAGGTATACAACAAACTCGATTTGCTCGAAGGCGTGGACCCGCAGATCCAGCGCGATGCCGATGGCAAGCCGCAGCGGGTCTGGTTGTCGGCCCGCGACGGTTCTGGTCTGGATCTGCTCAAGCAGGCCGTGGCGGAACTGTTGGGCGACGACCTGTTTGTCGGCACGCTGAAGTTGCCTCAACGGTTCGCCCGGCTGCGAGCCCAGTTCTTTGAGCTCGGGGCGGTGCAGAAAGAAGAACACGACGAAGAAGGCATCTGCCTGTTGGCGGTTCGTCTGCCTCGGGCGGAGCTCAATCGACTGGTCAGTCGCGAAGGGCTGCAGCCGATGGAATTCATCGAGCAACACACTTTGCAATAAAAGCCTGAGAAAGCTGTGTCAGGCATTCTGTAGCATTGGTCGGCGCGCCGTGGGTGCGTCTTTGCTTTATCAGATGGAGAGCGCTATGGCTTGGAATGAGCCGGGTGGCAACTCGAATAATCAGGATCCCTGGGGTGGCAAACGTCGTAACAACGGCGACCGCAAGGGACCGCCGGATCTCGACGAGGCCTTCCGAAAGCTGCAGGAAAGCCTGAACGGTTTGTTCGGTGGTGGTAAGAAACGCGGTGACGACGGTGGTGGTCGTTCGGGCAAGGGTGGCGGTTTTGGCCTGCTCGGCATTGGTCTCGTCGTGCTCGCGGCTGTCTGGCTGTACAGCGCGGTATATGTCGTGGACGAGCAGGAGCAGGCCGTGGTGCTGCGCTTCGGCAAGTACTACGAGACTGTCGGCCCGGGCCTGAACATCTATTTCCCGCCGATCGACAAGAAGTTCATGGAAAACGTCACGCGTGAGCGTGCCTACACCAAGCAGGGCCAGATGCTGACCGAAGACGAGAACATCGTCGAGGTGCCCCTGACCGTGCAATACAAGATTTCCAATCTGCAAGACTTCGTACTGAACGTCGACCAGCCGGAAATCAGCCTGCAGCACGCCACTGAAAGTGCCTTGCGCCATGTGGTGGGCTCCACCGCCATGGACCAGGTGCTGACTGAAGGTCGTGAGTTGATGGCCAGCGAAATCAAGGAGCGCCTGCAACGGTTCCTCGACACCTATCGCACCGGTATCACCGTGACTCAGGTCAACGTTCAGAGCGCAGCGGCACCGCGTGAAGTCCAGGAAGCCTTCGATGACGTGATCCGTGCCCGTGAAGACGAGCAGCGTTCGCGCAACCAGGCCGAGACCTATGCCAACGGCGTGGTGCCGGAAGCCCGTGGTCAGGCCCAGCGCATCATTGAAGACGCCAACGGCTACCGCGACGAAGTGGTCTCGCGTGCCAAGGGTGAGGCGGATCGCTTCACCAAGCTGGTGGCCGAGTATCGCAAGGCGCCTGAAGTCACCCGCGAGCGTCTCTATCTGGACACCATGCAGGAAGTTTTCAGCAATACCAGCAAGGTGCTCGTGACCGGCAACAAGAACGGCCAGAGCAATCTGCTGTACTTGCCGCTGGACAAGATGGTCGAAGGCGGTCGTAAAACCGGCACGCCGTCGTCCAGCACAGCAGCCGCCAGCAATGAAGCCAATGCCCGCGCGGCAGCGGCGGAGCAGCAGCAACAGCAAGCACGTACCAGGGAGAGTCGCTGATGAGCAATAAATCGCTGATCGCCCTTATTGTCGGTGTCGTCGTGGCGATCGCTGCCTGGAACTGCTTCTACATCGTGGCTCAGACCGAGCGCGCGGTGTTGCTGCAATTCGGTCGCGTGGTCCAGGCTGATGTCCAGCCAGGGCTGCATGTGAAAGTGCCGTACGTCAACAAGGTGCGCAAGTTCGATGGCCGCCTGATGACGCTGGATGCACCGACGCAACGTTTCCTGACGCTGGAAAAGAAAGCCGTGATGGTGGACGCCTACGCCAAGTGGCGCGTGAAAGATGCCGAGCGCTTCTACACCGCGACATCCGGCCTCAAGCAGATCGCCGACGAGCGCCTGTCCCGTCGCCTGGAATCGGGCCTGCGTGACCAGTTCGGTAAGCGTACGCTGCATGAAGTCGTGTCCGGTGAGCGTGATGCGCTCATGGCTGACATCACCCGTTCGCTGAATTCGATGGCAGAAAAAGAGCTGGGTATCGAAGTCGTCGATGTCCGGGTCAAGGCCATCGACCTGCCGAAGGAAGTCAACCGCAGTGTGTTTGAGCGGATGAGCACCGAGCGTGAGCGTGAAGCCCGCGAGCACCGCGCCAAGGGTAACGAGCTGGCCGAAGGCATCCGTGCCGACGCTGATCGTCAGCGTCGCGTGTTGCTGGCCGAGGCCTATCGTGAATCGGAAGAGCTACGCGGTGATGGTGATGCCCAGGCCGCTTCGATCTACGCCCAGGCCTACGGTCAGGATCAGGAGTTCTACGCGTTTTATCGTAGCCTGCGTGCCTACCGTGAAAGCTTTGCGGACAAATCCGACGTCTTGGTCCTTGACCCAAGCAGCGACTTCTTCCAGTACCTGGAAAAGTCCAAGCCTTGATGCGGCGTTGACCTGAAGCACTCCGCCCGGCGGCTAAAGCGTCGGGCAGGGTGATCCTTTGGGAAAACGTGTGTATGATGCGGCAGCCGGGAAATTCCCGGCTTTTTTGCGTCTGCACGTTCGATTGCGGTTTTTGGTGCAGGCATCGGGTTGAACGACTCGACAGGTTTTTCGAGGAAAGTGCTTGGCGAGGCCAACCAAAGGCCATTCGTCACGTTGCTCATGCGCGGGGTTTGCGCATGGGGCGGGCATTTTCTGCTTCACTCAAGGCTTGCCCGAGGGCTGGCCGCCCGGACCATAGGGGAATGGCGTAATGGCAACGGTAGACCGCTGGCTGCTGCCAGATGGCATCGAAGAAGTACTGCCACCGGAAGCCGCGCGTATTGAAGTGGCGCGTCGGCAGGTGTTGGATCTGTTCCAGAGCTGGGGTTACGAATTCGTCGTTACCCCGCATATCGAGTACCTGGAATCCCTGCTGACCGGCGCGGGCCAGGACCTGGATCTGCGCACCTTCAAGGTTATCGACCCGCAGTCGGGCCGACAGATGGGCTTTCGTGCCGACATCACGCCGCAAGTGGCACGTATCGACGCCCACACCCTGCGTCGCGAAGGCCCGAGCCGTCTGTGCTACGCCGGCAGTGTGCTGCACGCCCAGCCGCGCGCCTTGTCATCTTCGCGCAGCCCTATCCAGTTGGGTGCCGAGTTGTATGGCGATGCCAGCCCGAGCAGCGACGTGGAAGTCATCAGCTTGATGCTGGCCATGCTGCAACTGGCCGACGTACCGGATGTCCACATGGACCTGGGTCATGTCGGCATTTATCGTGGCCTGGCGCGTGCGGCCGGCTTGTCGGGCGAAGTGGAACAACAGCTGTTCGACGCCTTGCAGCGCAAGGCCATCGATGAAGTGATCAGCCTGACCGAAGGCCTTCCGGCCGATCTGTCCGGCATGTTGCGGGCGCTGGTAGACCTGTGCGGAGGTCGTGAAGTGCTGGCCGCGGCCCGCGAACGGCTGGCCCATGCGCCGGCGCCTGTGCTTGCGGCGCTGGACGATTTGCTGGCGATTGCCGAGCGCCTGTCGGTGCGTTTCCCCGAACTGCCGCTGTATTTCGACCTGGGTGAGTTGCGCGGGTATCACTACCACACCGGCGTGGTGTTCGCGGTGTTTGTGCCGGGGGTTGGCCAGTCCATCGCTCAGGGCGGTCGATACGATGATATTGGCGCCGATTTCGGTCGTGCCCGCCCGGCGACCGGTTTCTCTACCGATTTGAAAACCCTGGTGACCCTGGGGCGTGCTGAAGTCGAGCTACCGTCTGGCGGTATCTGGATGCCTGACAGTACGGATGCAGCACTCTGGCAGACGGTCTGCCAGTTGCGCAGTGAGGGTCAGCGTGTCGTCCAGGCCTTGCCTGGGCAGCCTTTGGCCGCCGCCCGTGAAGCGGACTGCGACCGGCAATTGATTCAGCAGAACGGGCTTTGGCAAGTATTGCCGCTGGCTTCTTGAGTTTTCCTGCCGGCCGCGGCCGGCACCAAGTTTGCGCGAATGAGGACAAGTGTTATGGGTAAGAATGTCGTAGTCCTGGGCACCCAGTGGGGTGATGAGGGCAAAGGCAAGATCGTTGATCTGCTGACCGAACATGCTGCCGCCGTAGTGCGCTACCAGGGTGGCCACAACGCAGGTCACACCTTGGTGATCGACGGTGAGAAAACCGTACTGCACCTGATTCCGTCGGGCGTGCTGCGCGAAGGCGTGCAGTGCCTGATCGGCAACGGCGTGGTGGTAGCCCCCGACGCCTTGTTGCGGGAAATCATCAAGCTGGAAGAGAAAGGCGTACCGGTGCGCGAGCGCCTGCGTATCAGCCCGTCCTGCCCGCTGATCCTGTCCTATCACGTTGCGCTGGACCAGGCTCGCGAAAAGGCCCGTGGCGAGCTGAAGATCGGCACCACCGGTCGTGGCATCGGCCCGGCTTACGAAGACAAGGTGGCCCGTCGCGGCCTGCGCATCGGTGACCTGTTTCACCGTGAGCGCTTCGCCGCCAAGCTCGGCGAGTTGCTGGACTACCACAACTTCGTTCTGGTCAATTACTACAAAGAGCCGGCTATCGACTTCCAGAAAACCCTGGACGAGTGCATGGAGTACGCCGAGCTGCTCAAGCCGATGATGCTCGACGTCACTGCCGAGCTGCACGAGCTGCGTCGCGCGGGCAAGGACATCATGTTCGAAGGCGCCCAAGGCTCGCTGCTGGACATCGACCACGGTACCTATCCGTATGTCACCAGTTCCAACACCACTGCCGGCGGCATCGCCACCGGTTCGGGTTTTGGACCGATGTACCTGGACTACATCCTGGGTATCACCAAGGCCTACACCACTCGCGTGGGTTCGGGTCCGTTTCCGACCGAGCTGTTCGACGACGTCGGTGCGTTCCTGGCCAAGCGTGGCCATGAGTTCGGCGCCACCACTGGTCGTGCCCGTCGTTGCGGCTGGTTCGATGCCGTCATCCTGCGTCGCGCCATCGACGTCAACAGTATTTCGGGCCTGTGCCTGACCAAGCTGGACGTGCTGGACGGTCTGGAGACCATCAACATCTGCGTGGGCTACAAGAATCAGGACGGCGCCGTTATCGACGCACCGACTGACGCTGACAGCTACATCGGCCTGGAGCCGGTGTACGAGCAGATGCCAGGCTGGACCGAGTCGACCGTGGGTGCCAAGACCCTGGAAGAGCTGCCAATGGCGGCCCGCAACTACATCAAGCGCGTCGAAGAGTTGGTCGGTGCGCCGATCGACATTATTTCGACGGGGCCGGACCGCAACGAAACCATCGTTCTGCGTCACCCGTTTGCCTGATAAGTCTTTGATGTAAAAAGCAAAGGACCCTCATTGGGTCCTTTGCCGTTTCTGGCAGCCAGGCGGCACGACACTTGCTATGCAACCTGAATAATAAGTACTTTTCCTGAAGTGCTAGCAATTTAATGGCGTTAGTAGAGGGATTCCCTGTGTCGGCCGTTCTCTCATTGTTACAAAGCCGCCTGCTGCGGCCTGTGTTCGTTACCTTGGGTGTCGCCCTTTTGGTGCAGGTGCTGGTCGCTGTTGCGCTGACGCGAAGCACAGTCACTGCGCTGGAGGCCGATCTGGAGGCTCGGCTTGGGGGCGACAGTCAGAAGTTGTCTGGCGAACTGGAGCAGGCCGGGCGTGAAGTAACGTCGAGCCTGGACAGCTTGTCTGCCAGCACTCGTCAGCGCCTCACCGCCGGTTTGTCTGCGCGGCTGAAGGATGAACAGGCACAGTTGCGGGCGACGCTGGAAAAATCGCTCAAGGACTCTGCCAATGATATGGCGCAACTCCTGGCTTCGGTCGCGCCCCGTGCCATGTGGGACAGTGACGTGCCGGCCCTCTCCGAGTTTGCTCGTCGGGCTCAACGCAATCCCAACGTACTCTTCGTCATTTATGACGACGCCACCGGCCAGCACCTGACCCGCTACCTGAATCGACAGAACCCGATCAACAAGGCTTTGCTGGAGAAAGGCCAGGGCGATCGAGCGCTGGATAAGGTGTTGGACGCGGCCAGGAACGACCCTTCGGTGTATTACCTTGAGGCCTCGATCAGCCCCAACGGCGTAGAGATCGGTAAGGTGCTGATGGGTGTTTCCACGGCCTCCGTTGAGGCTGACCTGAAGGCGCTGGACCAGCGCTTCTCGGCCCTGATCGCCAGTGGCGACCAGTTGGTGGGCGATAGCCTCAAGGGAGCCGCAGCCGACAGTGCCACGGCAATGCGCGGGCGCCTGGAGTCGGCCCAGTCCACCGCGACGCAAATGCAGGCCAACACCGCCTCCACCGTCCAGGACGCCGCGGGCACTTTGCGCTGGCGCATCGGCCTGGGTCTGGCGCTGGTGGGGTTCGGCGTACTGGTGCTGCTGGCCGTGGTGTTGGGGCGTCGAGTGGTCAATCGTTTGAAGTTGTTGATTGCCGCGATGAACGATTTGGCAGCGGGTGAAGGGGACCTGACCAAGCGCGTGCAGATCAACAGCAAGGACGAAATTGGCGACATGGCCTCGGCGGTCAATCGTTTTGTGGATAAGTTGCAGCCCATCGTGCGAGAGGCGGGGGACGTGGCCCAGCGCACTGGTGTGGAAATCGGCGCAATGACCTTGCGCAACTCCGGTGCCGACGCGGCGGCCGGAATGCAGCGTGATGAAGTGGCCGAGAGTCTGCGAGCGCTGTCGCAAATGGCTGACGAGGCGCAATCGGAAAGCCAGGCGATGCAAGCTGCCCTGCAGCAGGTGGTGGAGATTCGCAAGGCCACTGACGAAAACACCCGTACCTCGGCCAAGGTCGGCGGCTTGATCGAGGCGCTGGCCGGGCAGGTCGACACGGGGGCAAAAGTCATCGAGCGGCTGGCGCAACAGAGCGAGCAGATCGAAGTGGTGCTCACGGTCATTCACGGCATTGCCGAACAAACCAATCTGCTGGCCCTGAACGCGGCCATTGAAGCGGCGCGGGCCGGGGAGACCGGGCGCGGGTTCGCAGTGGTGGCGGACGAGGTGCGGGCGCTGGCAAGCAAGACGCAGAGTTCGACCGGTGACATCCAGGCTCATATCGTTGCGCTGCAGCAGGGCGCTCGCGAGGCCGTGGCTGCCATCGGCCAAGCCGGGCGCCAGGCCAGCGAGGGCTTGTCGGTGCTGCGTGACAGTGCGCGCTTGCAGCAGTCGGTACAGACCTCCGTAGAGCAAGTGCATGCGGCCATCGGCCTGGCCACGCAGGCGGCGGCTCACCAGGCGCAAGGTGCGCAAGCGGTGCGTGGGCGGGTGGAAACGATTCACGCCCAGGCCGAGAAAGCGGCTCAGGCTGTGGTCGAGACCACGGCCAGTGGCAAGGTATTGGATAGTCTGGCGGCGCAGTTGAAGGCGAGCCTGGGGCAGTTCAGGGCTTGATGGGCTGATCGGGCTGGCCCCTTCGCGAGCAAGCCCGCTCCCACAGTGGGTGGCGTACTCATGAAGTACTTGATCTACTGTGGGAGCGGGCTTGCTCGCGAAGGCGGTTTTAGCGGCTCAGATACATCCGAGTCGCCAGCCAATAAGGGGTAACCCCAGAAACGCAAAAACCCGCTTTCGCGGGTTTCTGTGGGTTCAAGGCCGTAACCTTGAAGCTTGAATTGGTGCCCAGAAGAAGACTCGAACTTCCACGACCTTGCGGTCACCAGCACCTGAAGCTGGCGTGTCTACCAATTTCACCATCTGGGCAGCATCTTCAGCGTTGCCGCTGTCGATGTGGCGCACTATACGGAGCGAGTTTTGATCTGTAAACCCCTGTTTTTGTTTTAGTAATTGCCCGCCAGGTTTCATGGGGGCGGAAACGCAAAAACCCGCTTTCGCGGGTTTCTGTGGGTTCAAGGCTGTAACCTTGAAGCTTGAATTGGTGCCCAGAAGAAGACTCGAACTTCCACGACCTTGCGGTCACCAGCACCTGAAGCTGGCGTGTCTACCAATTTCACCATCTGGGCAGTATCGGCAACGTGTGTACGACGTCGATGGCGCGCACTATACGGAGCGTGTTTTTAACTGTAAACCCCTCCCGAGAAAAAAACCGGTAAATTTCACGAGCGGTGCATTTCCGGGCTTCAAAAGGGGTCAAAAGACTTCAGAAAAAGGCATCGGGTGCTCGAAATTTCCCGTTTCATTACGCCTATGCCAAACTAACCCGCATATAGACAAGGTGAAAACTCTCTAATGGCCGATTGGCAGTCCCTCGATCCCGAGGCCGCTCGTGAAGCGGAAAAATACGAAAACCCTATTCCTAGCCGCGAACTGATCCTGGCGCATCTCGCCGATCGGGGTTCGCCTGCTAGCCGCGAGCAACTGGTCGAAGAGTTCGGTCTGACCACCGAAGACCAGCTCGAAGCCCTGCGCCGCCGTCTGCGCGCCATGGAGCGCGATGCTCAGTTGATCTATACCCGGCGCGGCACCTATGCGCCGGTGGACAAGCTTGACCTGATCCTGGGCCGCATCGCTGGCCACCGTGACGGTTTTGGCTTCCTGATCCCGGACGACGGCAGCGACGATCTGTTCATGAGCCCGGCGCAAATGCGCCTGGTGTTCGACGGTGATCGGGCCCTGGCCCGGGTTTCCGGGCTGGACCGCCGCGGCCGCCGTGAAGGCGTGATCGTCGAAGTGGTGTCCCGTGCCCACGAAAGCATCGTCGGCCGTTACTTTGAAGAAGGCGGCATCGGTTTTGTCGTCGCCGATAACCCGAAGATCCAGCAGGAAGTGCTGGTCACCCCGGGCCGTAATGCCAACGCCAAGGTCGGTCAGTTCGTCGAGGTGAAAATCACCCACTGGCCAACCCCGCGCTTCCAGCCCCAGGGCGATGTGGTGGAAGTGGTCGGTAACTACATGGCGCCGGGCATGGAAATCGATGTTGCCTTGCGCACCTACGACATTCCCCATGTCTGGCCCGAAGCAGTCCTCAAAGAAGCCGCCAAGCTCAAGCCTGAAGTCGAAGAGAAAGACAAAGAGAAGCGCATCGACCTGCGCCACTTGCCGTTTGTCACCATCGACGGCGAAGACGCCCGGGATTTCGACGATGCGGTCTTCTGCGAAGCCCGGCCGGGCAAATTGCGCCTGTTCTCCGGCGGCTGGAAGTTGTACGTCGCCATTGCCGACGTTTCCAGTTACGTGAAACTCGGTTCGGCGCTGGACGCCGAAGCCCAAGTGCGCGGCAACTCGGTGTACTTCCCCGAGCGCGTCGTACCGATGCTGCCCGAGCAACTGTCCAACGGTTTGTGTTCGCTCAATCCTCATGTCGATCGCCTGGCCATGGTTTGCGAGATGACCATCTCCAAATCCGGCGAAATGACCGACTACTGCTTCTACGAGGCGGTGATCCATTCCCACGCCCGCCTGACCTACAACAAGGTCAGCGCGATGCTGGAAACCCCGAAACTTGCCGAATCGCGCAAGCTTCGCGGCGAATACACCGATGTCGTGCCGCATCTCAAAGAGCTGTACTCGCTCTACAAGGTGCTGCTGGCGGCCCGTCACGTGCGCGGCGCGATCGACTTCGAAACCCAGGAAACCCGGATCATTTTCGGCTCCGAGCGCAAGATCGCCGAGATTCGTCCGACGGTGCGCAACGATGCCCACAAACTGATCGAGGAATGCATGCTGGCCGCCAACGTGGCCACTGCTGAATTCCTGAAGAAGCACGAAATTCCTGCGCTGTACCGGGTCCACGATGGCCCGCCGCCGGAGCGCCTGGAAAAACTGCGCGCCTTCCTCGGTGAGCTCGGTCTGTCCTTGCACAAAGGCAAGGATGGTCCGTCGCCCAAGGATTACCAGGCCCTGCTGGCCGGTATCAAGGATCGCCCGGATTTCCATCTGATCCAGACCGTGATGCTGCGCTCGTTGAGCCAGGCGGTATACAGCGCCGATAACCAAGGGCACTTCGGCCTGAATTACGAAGCCTACACCCACTTCACGTCGCCGATCCGTCGCTACCCTGACCTGCTCACGCATCGGGCGATCCGCAGCGTGATCCACTCGAAGATGAACACCCCGCACGTCAAGCGTGCCGGTGCGATGACCATTCCCAAGGCACGCATCTACCCGTACGACGAGGCCGCCCTGGAGCAACTCGGCGAGCAATGCTCGATGAGCGAGCGCCGTGCCGATGAAGCGACTCGCGACGTAGTGAACTGGCTCAAGTGCGAGTTCATGAAAGATCGTGTGGGTGAGTCATTCCCGGGCGTGATCACTGCCGTGACCGGTTTTGGCCTGTTCGTCGAACTGACCGACATCTACGTCGAAGGCCTGGTGCACGTCACCGCGCTGCCGGGCGATTACTACCACTTCGACCCGGTGCATCACCGCTTGGCGGGTGAGCGTACCGG
This sequence comes from Pseudomonas halotolerans, assembly GCF_039581215.1. Taxonomy (NCBI): domain Bacteria; kingdom Pseudomonadati; phylum Pseudomonadota; class Gammaproteobacteria; order Pseudomonadales; family Pseudomonadaceae; genus Pseudomonas; species Pseudomonas halotolerans. Next base: position 54,584 of record NZ_JBCNTJ010000006.1, on the reverse strand, counting down.
TCGCAGCTTCCGCCTGGGCGATACGGTTGAAGTGCGGGTCATGCGCGTTGATCTCGACGAGCGCAAGATCGACTTCGAGATGGCAGAAAAAACCATCAGCGCGCCGATTGGCCGCAAAAAACGTGGCACTGAAACTTCTGCGCCTGCGGCCAAGACCGCCGCTGAGCCTGCTCCCGCCAAATCCGGGCGCCGCGGTCCGGCCAAGGAAAAGGCGGTCGAGGCCTATCGCCCGAGCGATGCGGCGGCGAAAAACGCCGAGCTGCGCAAAAGTCGTGAGATGAAACAGGCGTTGCTGGCCGAAGCCAAGAGCGGCGGTAAAGCGCCGTCTGGGGGAAAGACCGGACGGTCGGCGCCGGACAAGGCGACCGGCAAGCCGAGCAAACATCGTAAAGGCCCGCCGAAAGCGGGCTCGGCCCCAGCCAAGAGCGGCGGGGCGCGTAAACCCAAGGCCAAGTCATGAGTCAGTTGGAAAAAATCTACGGTGTGCATGCCGTGGAAGCATTGCTGCGTCACCATCCCAAGCGGGTCAAGCAGATCTGGCTGGCTGAAGGCCGCAGTGATCCGCGGGTCCAGACCCTGATCGAGCTGGCTGGCGAGAATCGCGTAGCGGTCGGCCAGGCCGAGCGGCGGGAAATGGATGCTTGGGTCGAAGGTGTGCACCAGGGGGTGGTGGCTGAGGTCAGCCCGAGCCAGGTCTGGGGCGAGGCGATGCTCGACGAGCTGCTCGATCGCACCGAAGGCGCACCTCTGCTGCTGGTGCTGGACGGCGTGACCGATCCTCACAACCTCGGCGCCTGCCTGCGTTCGGCCGATGCGGCCGGTGCATTGGCGGTGATCGTGCCGAAAGACAAGTCGGCGACGTTGACGCCGGTGGTGCGTAAAGTCGCCTGCGGCGCGGCGGAAGTGATCCCGCTGGTGGCCGTGACCAACCTGGCGCGTACCCTGGAGAAACTCCAGCAGCGCGGCCTGTGGGTGGTCGGCACGGCGGGCGAGGCCGAGGTCAGCATTTATGATCAGGACCTGACGGGCCCGACGATCCTGATCATGGGGGCCGAAGGCAAGGGCATGCGCCGCCTGACCCGCGAGCACTGCGACTACCTGGTCAAGCTGCCAATGGCCGGCAGTGTCAGCAGCCTCAACGTTTCGGTCGCGACCGGCGTGTGCCTGTTCGAGGCCCAGCGCCAGCGTGGCGTGAAAGCAGCCGCCAAAAAGCCCTAAGCCAGACGCAAATTAAATGTGGGAGCGGGCTTGCTCGTGAATGCGGCGTGTCATTCAGCGAATATGTTGAATGTTCGACCGCATTCGCGAGCAAGCCCGCTCTCACAGTGTCATGTGTTGGGGCAAGGAACGGTGGTTGTTCAAATAATCACCAATCACCTTGCGCCGCCCTCGGCCCTTCTCTACAATTGCGCCCCTTGCTGTGATGGCAGGCACTTATGTGTCTAGCGTCCACAAGTCCATAAGTGTCATTCACTCCTTGTCTGACCGTTTTTGAGCGGCAGGCTACAACCCGTAAGGAGCATTCATGCGTCATTACGAAATCATCTTTTTGGTCCACCCGGATCAAAGCGAGCAAGTCGGCGGCATGGTTGAGCGTTACACCAAGCTGATCGAAGAAGACGGCGGCAAAATCCACCGTCTGGAAGATTGGGGCCGTCGTCAACTGGCCTACGCAATCAACAATGTTCACAAGGCTCACTACGTGATGCTGAACGTTGAGTGCACCGGCAAGGCCCTGGCCGAGCTGGAAGACAACTTCCGCTACAACGATGCAGTGATCCGTAACCTGGTCATCCGTCGCGAAGAAGCCGTCACCGGCCAATCCGAGATGCTCAAGGCTGAAGAAAACCGCAGTGAGCGCCGTGAGCGTCGCGACCGTCCTGAGCACTCTGACAGCGCCGAAGGCGATGACAGCGATAGCGACAGCGACAACAGCGATAACGCTGACGAGTAATCCACGGACCTTTTAAGGAGCCAATCACATGGCACGTTTCTTCCGTCGTCGTAAATTCTGCCGCTTCACCGCTGAAGACGTGAAAGAGATCGATTACAAAGATCTCAACACTCTGAAAGCCTACGTATCCGAGACCGGCAAAATCGTTCCAAGCCGTATCACCGGTACCAAAGCTCGTTATCAGCGTCAGCTGGCCACCGCTATCAAGCGCGCCCGCTTCCTGGCCCTGCTGGCCTACACCGACAGCCACGGCCGCTGAGACCGGGCAGTCGACACGTAGCAAAGGATTGAATGCATGCGCGCCTTAGCTGAGTTCATCATGCGCGGTCGTATGCAGGCCACTCTGGTAGTGGCTGGATGCGCGGCATTGCCGTTGTTGTATTGGTTGGGTGCTGCCGCGGTGAGTCTTGTACTCCTGCGGCGCGGATTGAAGGACGCCCTTGGCGTACTTGCTCTGGGACTGCTGCCGGCTTTGCTGTGGTGGCTGTATTCCGCTGACCCGCGGGCACTGATGGTGCTGCTGGGGTCTTCGGCGCTGGCGTTGGTGTTGCGCGCTAGCGAATCCTGGAACCGCGTGCTGCTGGTCAGCATAGCGATGGGAGTGGTGTTTTCAGTGGTGCTCGGGGTGGCTTTCGCGCCCCAGATCGAGATGCTGTCGCAGGCTTTGATAAAAATCCTGCCCGAGGCCCTCGGTGATCTCTACCAGCAGATGTCGGTAGAGGAGCAAGCGCGCTTTGCGTCCCTGATCGCACCGGTCCTGACCGGCCTGATTGCGGCCTTGTTACAAATCGTCAGTGTGCTGAGCCTGATTATCGGGCGCTACTGGCAGGCGTTGTTGTACAACTCGGGTGGTTTTGGTCGCGAATTTCGCGCCATCCGTTTCCCGCTTGGGCTGGCGATGTTGCTGCTGGCGGGCATGCTTCTGGGGCCGAACTTCGGTCCGCAGATGGCCATGCTCACGCCGTTGTGCAGTGTACCGCTGGTATTTGCTGCTCTGGCCCTGATTCACGGGCTGGTGGCGCAAAAGCGACTGGCCAGGTTCTGGCTGGTGGGGTTGTACGTCACGTTGTTGCTGTTCATGCAGCTGATCTATCCGTTGCTGGTGGTCCTGGCCATCGTCGACAGCCTGATTGATTTTCGCGGTCGTATGGCGCCGAAAGACGCCGACAACGCGAACGGTGAAGGTTAAAAGTTAGAGGATTTTCACATGCAACTGATCCTTCTGGAAAAAGTCACCAACCTGGGCAACCTGGGTGACAAAGTAAACGTTAAGGCCGGTTACGGTCGTAACTACCTGCTGCCTTACGGCAAAGCCACCGCTGCGACCGCTGCCAACCTGGCCGCGTTCGAAGAGCGTCGCGCTGAGCTGGAAAAAGCCGCAGCAGACCGTAAGACCTCGGCTGAAAGCCGTGCTGCCCAACTGGCCGAGCTGGAAGTGACCATCACTGCCACCGCTGGCGACGAAGGCAAGCTGTTCGGTTCGATCGGTACTCACGACATCGCTGACGCACTGACCGCCTCTGGCGTTGAAGTGTCGAAGAGCGAAGTTCGTCTGCCGAACGGCACCATCCGCAACGTAGGCGAATTCGACGTAGCCGTGCACCTGCACGCCGAAGTTGAAGCCACCGTACGCGTTGTCGTGGTAGCAGCTTAAGCAATACCTGTCGGCTGGCACCCTCGGGTACTAGTCGGTAACATCGGGCACGATCCTGTTTACAGGTCGTGCCCTTTGTCTTTCTGCAATTGCTGATTTTCAAAACCCCCTGCGTTTCCAAAAGAATCAAGTGGCCATGAACGAAATCACCGCTCCCGAGCAATACGATCTGCAAACCGCTGCCCTGAAGGTGCCTCCGCACTCCATCGAGGCCGAACAGGCGGTGCTCGGTGGTCTGATGCTGGATAACAACGCCTGGGAACGCGTGCTCGATCAAGTATCCGACGGCGATTTCTACCGGCATGACCACCGCCTGATTTTCCGTGCCATCGCACGATTGGCCGATCAGAACATGCCGATCGACGTGGTGACCCTGGCCGAGCAATTGGACAAGGAAGGCCAGACCTCTCAGGTTGGCGGCCTCGGTTACCTGGGTGAGCTGGCAAAAAACACGCCGTCTGTCGCCAACATCAAGGCCTATGCCCAGATCGTGCGTGAGCGGGCGACTTTGCGCCAATTGATCGGTATCAGCACCGAAATCGCTGACAGCGCCTTCAACCCGGAAGGCCGAACCGCTGCCGAGATCCTCGACGAAGCGGAACGGCAAATCTTCCAGATCGCCGAGGCCCGGCCAAAAACCGGCGGCCCGGTCAGCGTCAACGACCTGCTGACCAAGGCCATCGACCGCATCGACACCCTGTTCAACACTGATAACGCCATCACCGGTCTGTCCACCGGCTACACCGACCTTGATGAGAAGACCAGCGGCCTGCAGCCATCGGACCTGATCATCGTCGCCGGCCGTCCGTCCATGGGTAAAACCACCTTTGCGATGAACCTGGTGGAAAACGCCGTATTACGCAGTGACAAGGCTGTTCTGGTGTACTCCCTGGAGATGCCAGGTGAATCGCTGATCATGCGTATGCTCTCGTCCCTGGGGCGTATCGACCAGACCAAGGTCCGTTCCGGCCAACTGGAAGATGACGACTGGCCGCGGCTGACTTCGGCGGTCAACCTGCTCAACGACCGCAAGCTGTTCATCGACGATACTGCCGGTATCAGCCCCTCGGAAATGCGCGCCCGAACCCGTCGTCTGGTGCGTGAGCACGGTGATATCGCGCTGATCATGATCGACTACCTGCAACTGATGCAGATCCCGGGATCCAGCGGCGACAACCGGACCAACGAGATTTCCGAAATCTCCCGTTCCCTCAAGGCCCTGGCCAAGGAATTCAACTGCCCGGTGGTGGCGCTCTCCCAGTTGAACCGTTCCCTGGAACAGCGCCCCAACAAACGCCCGGTGAACTCCGACTTGCGTGAATCCGGAGCGATCGAGCAGGACGCCGACGTGATCATGTTCGTCTACCGTGACGAGGTGTATCACCCGGAGACGGAACACAAGGGCATCGCCGAAATCATCATTGGTAAGCAGCGGAACGGCCCGATCGGCTTTATCCGCCTGGCCTTTATCGGCAAGTACACACGCTTCGAAAATCTGGCGCCGGGTAGCTACAATTTTGATGACGACGAGTGACCTGTGGGAGCGGGCTTGCTCGCGAAGGCGGTGTGCCAGACAACCTCAGCATCGACTGACACACCGCCTTCGCGAGCAAGCCCGCTCCCACAGGGGCACCACCAATTTCCGACCATAGCCGTCGGAATTGGTCAAATTTTGTGCTATATTTCGCGCCCGCGATTTTTCATCTTCTATACCGGTCATCGACATGCAAGCAGCCAAGCCGTTATTTGACTATCCCAAGTACTGGGCCGAATGTTTTGGCCCGGCGCCGTTCCTGCCCATGAGCAGGGAGGAGATGGATCAGCTCGGCTGGGATTCGTGCGACATCATCATCGTGACCGGTGATGCCTACGTCGATCACCCGTCGTTCGGCATGGCGATCATCGGTCGGCTGCTGGAAGCCCAGGGCTTTCGTGTCGGGATCATTGCCCAGCCGAACTGGCAGTCCAAAGACGACTTCATGAAGCTCGGCGAGCCAAACCTGTTTTTTGGCGTCGCGGCCGGCAACATGGATTCGATGATCAACCGCTACACCGCCGACAAGAAAATCCGCTCCGATGACGCCTACACCCCGGGTGGCATGGCGGGCAAGCGGCCGGACCGCGCGAGCCTGGTCTACAGCCAGCGTTGCAAGGAAGCCTACAAGCATGTGCCGATCGTGCTCGGCGGTATCGAAGCGTCCCTGCGCCGCATCGCCCATTACGATTACTGGCAGGACCGGGTGCGCAACTCGATCCTGATCGACGCCTGCGCCGACATCCTGCTCTACGGCAACGCCGAGCGGGCGATTGTCGAGGTCGCCCAGCGTCTGTCTTACGGCCATAAGATCGAAGACATTACCGACGTGCGCGGCACGGCCTTCATCCGCCGCGACACCCCGCAAGGCTGGTACGAAGTCGATTCCACGCGCATTGACCGTCCGGGCAAGATCGACAAGATCATCAACCCGTACGTGAACACCCAGGACACTCAAGCCTGCGCGATCGAGCAGGAAAAGGGGCCGGTTGAAGACCCGAGCGAAGCCAAGGTCGTACAAATCCTGGCGAGCCCGCGCATGACCCGCGACAAGACCGTGATTCGTCTGCCGTCGGTGGAAAAGGTTCGTGGCGACGCGGTGCTCTACGCTCACGCCAACCGCGTGCTGCACTTGGAAACCAACCCAGGCAACGCCCGCGCCCTGGTGCAGAAGCACGGCGAAGTCGACGTCTGGTTCAACCCGCCGCCCATTCCGATGACCACCGAGGAAATGGACTACGTGTTTGGCATGCCTTACGCCCGTGTTCCACACCCGGCGTATGGCAAGGAAAAGATCCCGGCCTACGAGATGATCCGTTTCTCGGTGAACATCATGCGTGGCTGCTTTGGCGGCTGCACCTTCTGCTCGATCACCGAGCATGAAGGCCGGATCATTCAGAACCGCTCTGAAGAATCGATCATTCGCGAGATCGAAGAGATCCGCGACAAGGTCCCGGGTTTCACCGGCGTCATTTCCGACCTCGGCGGCCCGACCGCGAACATGTACCGCATTGCCTGCAAGAGCCCGGAAATCGAATCCGCCTGCCGCAAGCCGTCCTGCGTGTTCCCTGGCATCTGCCCGAACCTGAACACCGACCATTCTTCGCTGATCCAGTTGTACCGCAGCGCCCGGGCCTTGCCTGGGGTGAAGAAGATCCTGATTGCCTCCGGCCTGCGTTACGACCTGGCGGTCGAGTCGCCGGAATACGTCAAGGAACTGGTGACCCACCACGTGGGTGGTTACCTGAAGATCGCCCCGGAACATACCGAGGAAGGTCCGCTCAACCAGATGATGAAACCGGGCATCGGCAGCTATGACAAATTCAAGCGGATGTTCGAGAAGTACACCAAGGAAGCCGGCAAAGAGCAGTACCTGATTCCGTACTTCATCGCCGCCCACCCGGGCACCACCGACGAAGACATGATGAACCTGGCGCTGTGGCTCAAAGGCAACGGTTTCCGGGCCGACCAGGTGCAGGCCTTCTATCCATCGCCGATGGCCACCGCCACGGCCATGTACCATTCGGGCAAGAACCCGCTGCGCAAGGTCACCTACAAGAGCGACGCGGTGACCATCGTCAAGAGCGAGGAGCAGCGCCGCCTGCACAAGGCCTTCCTGCGTTATCACGACCCCAAGGGCTGGCCGATGCTGCGCGAAGCGCTGACCCGCATGGGTCGCGCTGACCTGATCGGGCCGGGCAAGAACCAGTTGATTCCGTTGCATCAGCCGGCCACCGACAGCTACCAGAGTGCCCGTCGCAAAAACTCGACGCCCGCTGGCAGCCACAAGGTGGGCAAGGAAACCACCAAGATCCTGACTCAGCACACCGGCCTGCCACCGCGCGCCAGCGACGGCGGCAACCCGTGGGACAAGCGCGAGCAAGCCAAGGCTGCGGCATTCGCCCGCAACCAGCAGGCCGCCAAGGAACGCAAGGACGCCGCCAAGGGCAAAGGGCCCAAGCCTGCACGCAAGCCTGTCGTGCCGCGCTAATCGTCGTGCAACATCGCAGAACGCCAGCTTAGATGCTGGCGTTTTGCTTTCTAGCGGCTGTGCTACTCGTTTGCTATCGTGGCGACCGCCAATGCCAGGCAGTTCCGGGCAATAGAGCTAAACACCGCTTTTGTGGCGAGGGAGCTTGCTCCCGCTCGGCGGCGAAGCCGTCGTAAAACCGGCTGACACGGTCTGCCTGGGAGATTACCTCGGTTTATTTGGGGCTGCTTCGCAGCCCAGCGGGAGCAAGCTCCCTCGCCACAGGTGTCAGTATTGGCCCTGGGAGAGCCCGGCTTGCCCGCACTCATGGCCACACAGGCAATACGTTTCACCCTCGGATTTTCAAGGACGATTCATATGAGCACCCCGTTACCGGGTATCGGCATGGACTACAGCCCCTCCCAGTTCATGGCCCGCCAACGCATCGAAAGCCAGATCAACCTGCCGCGCCTGTTTGCGGCCATCGACGCCGATCCCAGTATCGTCGGCGCGGGCGTAGTGTATATCGATGCGGAATTCAACGTGGTGACCCTGCGCGAGTTCAAGCCGATTTGCAGTATCAAGCCCAAGCGGATCATCTTGCGCGAGGCGCAGAAGTACATTGCGCCGGCTCAGTTTGCCCAACAGGTGCAGGACAACCCTCGTGAATCGCGATTGGTAGCAGAGGCGGTGAACACCGGATTGGCCTGCGCTGCTGCATTTATCAGCTGGACCGTTGTTCTAAGCGGTACCGTGCTGATTCCGTTCAGTGCCGGAGCCAGTACAGTGGTGTCTGCAATTGCTTACACCGCAGCGGCAGCAAGTACCGTCCAGTGTGTTGGTAGTGGTTACCGGGCTCGCAATGAAATAGTCGACCCAGCCATGAATGACTACCTTGATGGCGAAGCTTGGTATCAGAGCGTAATGATTGGATTGGACGCAGCCTCACTGCTGGGTGTAGGGGCTAGTGCACTCACAACCGTCAGATTGGTCACTGTAGCAAAAGCAACTACAGGAAAAAGCTTGCGTGATGTTTTGAAAGGCTTAAATCGCCAGGAGCGAGCAAAACTGACCCAAGAACTGCTAAGTATCAAACACCCGGAAATGTCTCGCAGGATGATTAAGCTGAAGCAATTAGCCGGGGGGCTTCCCAAACGTTACACGCCGACTCAGCTTCGGCATGGCACCGTTACTCAGATACAGGACTCCTTAGGCGCTGCATTGGGGTTCACCGGCAGTGCCTTATCCGGCAATGTAAAAACTATTGCAGTTGGTCTTTATGAGGAGATGGAGCAGTGAAGCAGAACCAGACTATTCGTAGTTTTCTGGCGCGTTACCTCATTGTTTTCATGGGGGTGATTTTTGCAGGCTGCTTCGCTGCCTCGGCAACGGTATCGTTAGCGATGAGTACTTATTTCAGATCTATCCCAGTGGATCTCAGGGCGACTACCGGGTGGGCGACGACCGTTGTCATCGCCATGGTCATCGTGCACAGCAACTATTTGATCGTTCGAGGACGACCTTGGTGCGCATGGGTCATGGTCGCCGTATTTGCTGCTTGCTTGCTAACCGTTTTGCCGACTTTCCAATATGAGCCGCACAAGTTTATTTACGCCGAGGGACTGTTCTGGCCCTTGTTTGGTGTGTTGCTGCTCAATAGCAAGCGTCACCGCGAAATGCGTGCTCGACTTCTGGAAATTCGCCACGAACGTCAGCGGATCAAGCGTGAGACCAAGCGGCAAAGCCGATCAAATTGATGCGCGGGGTTTCAGTGATGGATCGAAGACATTCATTGAAGGCGTTCCTTACTCATTATTTCCCGACCTTCATCTGCGCCTTTTTTCTAGCCTGTTTCGCGGTTTCCGCTTCAATTTCATTAGTCTCCAGTACTTACTTTCGAGGCGATCCTGAACGGGCCAAATATTCTTTTCTGGTTGCGCTGATCCTCTCTCTGCTCTAGGCGTTGAGTCGATTCGCTACCACCGCTGCTACATTTATGTGCTGTCTTTGCAGCCGAATGCGAGCATCGCGCGCTTTTAGTGCTCTACTGCCTTGAGTAGACGAAGAAAGTGTCCGGCCTGCCTGCATGGCATAAGTCTTGCGCCGCTTTCAATAACGCCCAGGCTCGCAGGAGGTACGTCGTGTCGATTCACGTCGCATTGCACCATGTTACGCATTACCGATACGACCGCGCTGTCGAGCTCGGTCCGCAGATCGTTCGCCTGCGCCCGGCGGCCCACAGCCGCACGCGCATCCTGTCTTATGCGCTGAAAGTCTCGCCCGATCAGCATTTCATCAATTGGCAGCAGGATCCCCAAGGCAATTACCTGGCGCGGTTGGTGTTTCCCGAGAAAACCCGGGAGCTGCGCATTGAAGTCGATCTGTTGGCGGAAATGGCGGTGTTCAATCCGTTCGACTTTTTCCTGGAGCCCTACGCGGAAAAAATCCCATTCACCTATGCCGCCGACGAGCGCAAGGAGTTGGCGCCTTACCTTGAAACCCTGCCGTTGACGCCGAGATTCCAGGCCTACCTGGACGGCATCGACCGCACGCCGTTGCCGGCGGTGGATTTTCTGGTGGCGCTCAACCAGCGTCTGAGCGAAGACATCAACTACCTGATCCGCATGGAGCCGGGCGTCCAGACCCCGGAGCACACCCTGGAGCATGCATCCGGTTCCTGCCGCGATTCGGCCTGGTTGCTGGTGCAGTTGTTGCGCAACCTTGGCCTGGCCGCGCGGTTCGTTTCCGGCTACCTGATCCAGTTGACCGCCGATGTGAAAAGCCTCGACGGTCCGTCCGGTACCGAGGTGGATTTCACCGACTTGCATGCCTGGTGCGAGGTCTACCTGCCCGGTGCCGGCTGGATCGGGCTGGATGCAACCTCCGGATTGTTCGCCGGTGAAGGGCATATCCCGTTGGCCTGTAGTCCCGATCCGTCCTCGGCGGCGCCCATCAGTGGCTTGGTGGAACCGTGCGAGTGCGAATTCAGCCACGAAATGTCCGTCGAGCGGATCTGGGAAGCGCCACGGGTCACCAAGCCCTACACCGAAGAGCAGTGGCTGGCGATTCAGGCGTTGGGCCGTAAAATTGATGTCGACCTGCTGGAAGGCGATGTGCGCCTGACCATGGGGGGCGAGCCGACCTTCGTCTCGATCGATGACCCGGACGGCGCCGAATGGAACACCGCCGCGCTCGGCCCGGACAAACGTCGCCTCTCCGCCGAGCTGTTCCAGCGCATGCGCAAGCACTATGCGCCCCTGGGACTGGTGCATTTCGGCCAGGGCAAGTGGTACCCCGGTGAGCAGTTGCCGCGCTGGTCGCTCAACTGTTATTGGCGGCGGGACGGGGTGCCAATCTGGCACAACAGCGCGTTGATCGCCGACGAGCAGCAGGACTACGGCGCCGACGGCGAAATGGCCGGGCGCTTTCTGACCCGCGTTGCCGAGCGTTTGAAAATTCCTGCGCGATTCGTGTTCCCCGCCTACGAGGACAATTTCTATTACCTCTGGCGCGAAGGTGCACTGCCATCGAACGTCACGGCCCAGGACCCACGCCTGGACGATGCCCTGGAGCGGGAGCGGTTGCGCAAGGTTTTCAGCCAGGGCCTGGATAAAGTGATCGGGCAGGTCCTGCCGCTGGCGCGAACCGCCAAGGGCGATCAATGGCAAAGCGGTCGATGGTACCTGCGCGATAGTCACTGCCGGTTGGTACCGGGGGATTCGCCCCTGGGCTATCGCCTGCCATTGGCTTCCCAACCATGGGTGACGGCGGCCGAATACCCTTTCATTCATCCCACCGACCCGAACCAGGACCTGCCGGCGCTGCCCGACGCCGAACGCCTGGCCCGTCATGGTGAGTCGGCAACCGAGCAGGATCGTGCCCCGCTGATCGACGAATCCGCCGACTGGCTGACCCGCACGGCGTTTTGTGCCGAGGCCCGCGAGGGGCGCTTGTACCTGTTCATGCCGCCCCTGGAGCGGGTCGAGGATTATCTGGAGCTGGTCAGCGCCATCGAGGCGACAGCCGAGGAGCTGCATTGCCCGGTACTGTTGGAAGGCTACGAGCCACCCAGCGACCCGCGCCTGAGTAACTTTCGCATCACCCCCGATCCGGGCGTGATCGAGGTTAACGTGCAGCCGTCCGCGACCTGGGATGAACTGGTGGAGCGCACCGAGTTTCTTTACCAAGAGGCGCGACAAACCCGGCTGACCACCGAGAAATTCATGATCGACGGACGGCACACCGGCACCGGTGGTGGTAACCATTTCGTACTGGGTGGCGCGACACCGGCTGACTCTCCCTTTCTACGGCGCCCTGACCTGCTGCGCAGTCTGATCAGCTACTGGCATAACCACCCGTCGCTGTCCTACCTGTTTTCCGGCTTGTTCATCGGCCCGACGTCCCAGGCACCGCGGGTGGACGAAGCGCGCAACGATGCGTTGTATGAGCTGGAAATCGCCTTCGCACAAATGCCGCAGCCTGGCGAAGAATGTCCGCCCTGGCTGGTTGATCGGTTGTTACGCAACCTGTTGATCGACGTGACCGGCAACACCCATCGTGCCGAATTCTGCATCGATAAACTCTATTCGCCGGACGGCGCCACCGGGCGTCTCGGTCTATTGGAGTTGCGGGCTTTTGAAATGCCGCCCCACGCCCGCATGAGCCTGGCCCAGCAATTACTGCTGCGGGCGCTGGTGGCGCGGTTCTGGCGTGAACCCTATGCGCCCGCGAAACTGGCGCGCTGGGGGACCGAGCTGCATGACCGCTTCCTGTTGCCGCATTTCATCGAACAGGATTTTGCCGACGTCATCAACGAACTGAGCGCCGCCGGTTACCCGCTGCGAGCCGAGTGGTTTGCCGCGCACCTGGAGTTTCGTTTTCCCAAGGTGGGCGATTACGCGGTCAGCGGCATCGAACTGCAATTGCGCCAAGCCCTTGAACCTTGGCATGTATTGGGAGAGGAGGGGGCGGTGGGCGGCACCGTGCGGTATGTGGACTCTTCTCTTGAGCGTTTGCAGGTCAAGCTCAGCGGCCTGGCGCCGCAACGCTATCTACTGACCTGCAACGGTATACCGGTGCCGCTTCAAGCCACCGGCCGAGTTGGCGAATTTGTCGCCGGGGTACGTTTTCGCGCCTGGCAACCGGCCAACTGCCTGCAACCGACCATCCCGGTCCACGCGCCGCTGGTCTTCGATCTGCTCGACACCTGGACGCAACGTTCAGTGGGTGGCTGCCAGTACCATGTGGCCCATCCGGGGGGACGCAACTACGACAGCCTGCCGGTGAATGCCAACGAGGCTGAAAGTCGGCGAATGGCGCGTTTTTTCCGTCTGGGACACACGCCTGGGAAACTTCCGATACCCAACCTGGCAGTGGACGACGAGTTTCCCCTCACGCTCGATCTGCGACGTTTTCCAGGGGCTTCAATGTAGGCGTTGTCGAGTTCAACGAGGCTGCGATCTTTCCTTCAGACACTTGAGTCCCAAGTGAAAGATCAAAAGATCGCAGCCTCCGGCAGCTCCTACAGGGCACCCCCAGCGCCTTGTCACAATCTTCCACCTATCCGGGCGTCATGCGCTTGCGCTAGTCTCACGTTTCATTGCTGTCTGCCGAGCTTTCCATGCCTGACCTGCTTGACCGTTACCCGCTGACGACGGGCACCTATCACGAACTGTTGGACGACTGCGGCGCGGTGCGCGGGCACTGGCGGCGCCTGTTCGACCATTTGCAGCGCAGTACGCCGGCCCAACTGGTCCAGCGTCAGGCGCTGTTGGCCCGGCAGATCCAGGAAAACGGTGTCACCTACAACGTCTATGCGGACCCGAAGGGGGCCGACCGACCGTGGGAGCTAGACCTGCTGCCCCACGTGATTGATGCGCAGGAGTGGAAGCAACTGTCGGCGGGCATCGCCCAGCGTGCACGCTTGCTCAACGCGGTACTGGCCGACCTGTACGGGCCGCAACGGCTGATCAGTGAAGGGCTGTTGCCGGCGGAACTGGTGTTCGGGCACAACAATTTTCTCTGGCCGTGCCAAGGCATCACACCGCCGGATGGCATTTTCCTGCACCTGTATGCCGTGGACCTGGCCCGTACGCCCGACGGCCGCTGGTGGGTCACGGCGGATCGGACCCAGGCGCCGTCGGGGGCCGGGTATGCGCTGGAAAACCGCATGATCGTCTCCCGGGCCTTTCCCGACTTGTATCGTGACCTGAAGGTCAAGCACCTGGCCGGTTTCTTCCGCACCTTGCAGCAGACCCTTGCGCGTCAGGCCCCCAGTGATGGCGAGTCGCCGCTGGTGGTGCTGTTGACGCCCGGGCGGTTCAACGAAAGCTATTTCGAACACCTTTACCTGGCGCGCCAGCTGGGCTATCCGCTGGTGGAGGGGAGCGACCTGACCGTGCGCGACGCCACGGTTTACCTCAAGACCCTGAGCGGGCTACGACGGGTCCACGCCATCATGCGCCGGCTCGACGATGATTTCTGCGACCCGTTGGAGCTGCGCACCGATTCGGCCCTGGGCGTACCGGGGTTGCTGGAGGCGGTGCGCCAGGGCCGGGTGCTGGTGGCCAATGCCTTGGGCAGCGGCGTACTGGAATCACCGGGCCTGTTGGGCTTTTTGCCCAAGATCAGCCAGTTTCTATTTGGTGAGGAACTGATACTGCCGTCCATCGCCACCTGGTGGTGCGGTGAGCCGCCGGTCCTGGCCCAGGCCTTGGAAAAGCTGCCACATTTGCTGATCAAACCGGCGTTTCCGTCCCAAAGCTTCAGCCCGGTATTGGGCCGCGACCTGAACGAGCAGCAGCGCGCTCTTCTGGCGGCGCGCATAAAGGCGCGTCCCTACGCCTATGTCGCCCAGGAACTGGCGCAGCTGTCCCAGGCACCGGTCTGGCAGGCCGAAGACGGTCAGCTTCAGCCGCGGGCCATCGGCATGCGCGTGTATGCCGTTTCCGGGGAGGATGACTATCGGGTGCTGCCGGGCGGCCTGACCCGTGTGGCGGCCGAGGCCGACGCCGAAGTGGTGTCGATGCAGCGCGGCGGCGCCAGTAAGGACACTTGGGTGCTGGGAGAACAGGCGCCCAGTGGCGAACAATGGAAGGCCCAGCGAACCGTGGGCGTCCACGATCTGGTTCGACGTGATCCCTACCTGCCGTCCCGCGTCGTGGAAAACCTGTTCTGGTTCGGCCGCTACTGCGAGCGCTGTGACGACAGTGCGCGGCTGCTGCGGATCATGCTGGCGCGCTATGTCGATGGCGACGACCCGCAAGCGCTGCAGTCGGCGGTGTCCCTGGGGGAAAGCCTGATGCTGTTGCCAGAGGAGGGCGAGCTGCCCGAGCGATTGCTGGCGGCGTTGTTGGGGGACGATTGGTCGTTCAGCCTGCGTTCCAACCTGCAGCGGTTGCAGTGGGCGGCCTCCCAGGTTCGCGGCAAGCTGTCCCGGGAGAACTGGCAGGCACTGGTGGAGTTGCAGCGCGAAGCCATGGAGCTGGAAACCGCGGAGCCGGATTTCGGTGAGTTGCTGGATTTTCTCAACCGTTTGGTGATGTCCCTGGCGGCGTTGTCCGGATTCGCTTTGGACGACATGACTCGCGACGAGGGCTGGCGTTTCCTGATGATCGGTCGTCGCCTGGAGCGCCTGCAATTTCTCAGCAGCAGCCTGGCGGCGTTCCTGCGCGGTGATGCGGTGTTCGACCAGGCCGGACTGGACTGGCTGCTGGAGCTGGGCAACAGCAGCATCACCTATCGTTCGCGTTACCTGGCGGTGGCTCAGTTGATCCCGGTACTTGACCTGCTGTTGTTGGACGAACAAAACCCTCACGCGGTGCTCTTCCAGTTGAAGCTGGTGGCCCGTACCCTCAAGCGCCTGAACGATGACTTTGGCGCGCCCAAGGAAACCGCATTGCCAGAGCTGGTCGCACGTTTGTCATGCTTTGACCTGCGTTGCCTGGAGAACCCGCTGTTCGGCGAGGCCAGCCTGCGCGCTGCGCTCGATGGCTTGGCCGATCTGCTGCAGGAAGTGGCTGACGTCAGCGGCCAGGTGTCCGATCGCCTGGCCTTGCGTCATTTCGCTCACGTCGATGGCGTCAGCCAGCGCACGGTGTCCGTCTGATGAGCGCTCGTTACCAGATTTTCCACGATACCCATTACCACTACGACAGCCCGGTATCCCTGGCCCAGCAGCTTGCGCACCTGTGGCCGCGCGCCTGTGAGTGGCAGCGTTGCACCGAGCAGCAGTTGTTGATCAGCCCGGAGCCGACGACCCGCCGCGATGAGCTGGATGTGTTCGGCAACCCGCTGACCCGCCTGGCGTTCGAACGGCCCCATGACGAGTTGCTGGTCAACGCGCGTCTGAGCGTGGAAGTGTTGGCGCGTCCTGTGCTGGACTTCAGTTTGTCCCCCGCCTGGGAGTCCACCTGTCATGCGTTGACCTACAGTGGCCGGCCACTGGCTGCTCCCTTGCTGGATGCGTGCCGCTACCGGTTCGAGTCACCCTACGTGCACCTCAAGCGCAGCTTCGTCGAGTTTTCCGAAAGCTGTTTCGCGCCAGGGCGTCCATTGATGTTCGGTGTTCAGGCGCTGATGGAAAAGATTTTCGAGGAGTTCACCTTCGATGCCGAAGCGACCCAGGTGGCCACGCCATTGGTGGAGGTGCTGGAGCGGCGGCGGGGCGTGTGCCAGGATTTTGCCCACCTGATGCTGGCCTGCGTGCGCTCGCGCGGTCTGGCGGCGCGTTACGTCAGTGGCTACCTGTTGACTCAACCACCGCCGGGCCAGCCACGGTTGATCGGTGCCGATGCCTCGCACGCCTGGATCTCGGTGTTTTGCCCGGTGCTGGGCTGGGTGGACTTCGACCCGACCAACAACGTGCAGCCGGCGCTGGAACACATCACGCTGGCCTGGGGCCGGGATTTTTCCGATGTGTCGCCGTTGCGGGGAGTCATTCTGGGCGGCGGGGATCATGACCCCGAAGTGCGGGTGACGGTGATGCCGCTTGAATCGTAAACAGGTCCCGTTGTGGGTACGGGCTGGGTTGTGAGGGCCGGCAGCGAGGCTGCCGGCCCTGGACACAGAACCGGGGGGCCGGATCGGATCATCGGGCCCTGAGGGTATCAGGCGTCGGGCGTCTGATCTTTCGGTGCATCAACATCAACGTCTGCCGCCACTTCGCCTTCGGTATCCGGGGTCAGTGCAGCTGCTTCTTCTTCAGCGGTAGCTTTCTTGCGCTGAAGCTTTTCCTCTTTCTTCTGCTCCTTGGCCAAGTCTCTCTGACGTTTGGCGAAGGAATAATTGGGTTTAGCCATGGGCGATCCTCTGGGGTCGAAGGTGAGGTTGAGCGGCGCGTATTCTGCCCTGTATCGGGGTCGAGCCGTTAGCGGGGTTTTTGTTCGGCCCACTTTGGCTGCACCGACGGTTGCCATTCGTCCAGCGCATCGAGCAGGTGGTGGGGTGATTCGCTCACTTGCAGCATGTCACGGTGGGGCTCACGGACGAAGCCTTCGCCGACGATATGATCAAGAAAGCCGGTGAGCTTGCTGTAGAAACCGTTCACTTCCAGCAGCCCCAGCGGTTTGCCGTGGTAGCCGAGTTGGCCCCAGGTCCAGACTTCGAACAATTCCTCCAGCGTGCCAAGGCCGCCGGGCAGGGCGATGAAGGCGTCGCTGAGCTGAGCCATGCGCGCCTTGCGTGCGTGCATGCCGTCCACGATTTCCAGGCGGGTCAGGCCACTGTGGCCGATTTCCTTGTCTTTGAGGCTCTGCGGAATGATGCCGATCACTTCGCCGCCGGCCGCCAGGGCCGCGTCGGCGACGATGCCCATCAGGCCGACCGCGCCGCCGCCATAGACCAGGGTCAGTTTTCGTTCCGCCAACGCGCGCCCCAAGGCCTGCGCCGCTTCACGATAGGCTGGGTGGCTACCGGTGCTGGCGCCGCAAAATACACAAACAGACGCTAAAGACATGCCTTGCTCCGTGGTCAGTAACGGGACCAGAGTAAAGCCTGGCTTGGGTTGCGCAAAGCAAATTAAACCTCGCGCCGGGGTTTTTCGTAGGTGCCACTGGCGCCGCAGGCGTAGGTGGCGAGCAGGCTGCACAAAAGGCTGTTGAGGTTCATGATGCGATACTCCAGGGAGGTGATGGAGCCGATCATAGGGGCGCCTCATACCTTTGGCTGGTTGATTATGCTCATCAGGCTGATAGCCTTAAGTTGTATACAATCTTTGACTCAGGTCATAGGAACTTGTCTGAAATTCAGGCAGTCTTCCTCCTTGACGGAATTTTTCTAACCATGCCTTGGAGATTCACCATGTTTGCCAAACTTGCTGCAGTATCCCTGTTGACGCTGGCCAGCAGCCAGCTGATGGCAGCCGAGTGCAAGACCACCATCGACTCGACCGACCAGATGTCCTTCAGCACCAAGGCCATCGAGATCGACAAGAGCTGCAAGACCTTCACCGTTGAACTGACCCACTCGGGCAACTTGCCGAAGAACGTCATGGGCCATAACTGGGTACTGAGCAAAGAGGCTGACATGCAGCCGATTGCCACCGATGGCCTGGCAGCCGGTATCGACAAGGACTATCTGAAAGAAGGTGATGCCCGCATCATCGCCCACACCAAGCTCATTGGGGCCAAGGAGAAGGACTCGGTGACGTTTGATGTGTCGAAGCTGAGCGCCGACGAGAAATACGGCTTCTTCTGCTCGTTCCCGGGCCACATTTCGATGATGAAAGGCACCGTTACCCTGAAGTAAACCTTCAAGCATAAAAAAGCGCCCCATCGCAGGGCGCTTTTTTCATGCCAAATAACCCCTGTGGGAGCGGGCTTGCTCGCGAAGGCGGTGGTTCAGGCAACCTCAATGTTGACCGTGCCGACGTCTTCGCGGGCAAGCCCGCTCCCACAAAGGAATGGCGACCATAGCGGCGATCAAGGCGCGTACGGCATCACCCGCTTGTGCTCGGTCTTGCGGTAGGTCTCGCAAATGATTCGAGCCGCTTCTTCGCGCACCGGCAGCCCATGCAGGAATGCATCGATCTCGCCATAGGTCACGCCGTGGGCGGCTTCGTCGGGCTTGCCGGGCGACAGGTCTTCAAGGTCGGCAGTGGGGACTTTTTCTACCAGCGATTCCGGCGCGCCGAAGTCTCGGGCGATGGCCCGAACCTGGTTTTTCACCAGGCCGCTCAACGGGGCCAGGTCACAGGCGCCGTCACCGAACTTGGTGAAGAAACCCATCACGGCTTCGGCCGCATGGTCGGTGCCGATGACCAGGCCTTGCTCGGCACCGGCGATGGTGTACTGCGCCACCATGCGCATCCGCGCCTTGGTATTGCCCAGCACGAAATCCCGGGAGCCCGGCCCTTTGCCTTCGAACGCCAGCACTTCCTTGGCCAGTGCCTTGACTGCCGGACCGATGTTGACGGTATGGCGCTCGTCCGGCTCGATGAAGTCCACGCAGGCCTGGGCTTCATGTTCGTCGAACTGGGTTTCGTACGGCAGGCGCACGGCAATGAACTTGTAGGCGGCGTTGCCGGTTTTCTCCCGCAGCTCGCGCGCTGCACGTTGGGCCAGCAGGCCAGCGGTCAGCGAATCAACCCCGCCGCTGATGCCCAGTACGAGGGTCTTGAGTCCGGAGTTGACCAGACAATCCTGGATAAAGCCCACCCGACGAGCGACTTCGGCCTTGAGGGCGGCGTCATCGGTGAACGGTGGCTGAACCTTGAGCTGTTCAGCAATCTCACGCTGTACGGCTTGCATGAATTCACTCCTTGCTTGGTGTGTCAAAGGCGGCAGGTACTTGGAAAACGTGTCGCATGTAGGCGACGAAATTCGGGTCCTTGCAGTGGGTCTTGCCGGGCTCATCTGAAATCTTGGCCACGGGTTGCCCGTCACAGCTGATCATTTTAAGCACGATGCTCATCGGCTCCACACCTGGGATGTCACACGTCAGGTTGGTGCCGATACCGAAGCTGACATTAATGCGACCACGCAATGCCCGAAAAATCTCCAGGCATTTGGGCAGCGTCAGGCTATCGGAGAACACCAGCGTCTTGCTCATCGGGTCGATGCCGAGCTTGTGGTAGTGAGCAATGGCTTTTTCGGCCCAGACGACCGGGTCCCCGGAGTCATGGCGCAAGCCGTCGAACAGCTTGGCGAAGAACAGATCGAAGTCCTTGAGGAAAGCGTCCATGGTGATGCAATCGGTCAGTGCGATTCCCAGCAGGCCACGGTACTCCCGCACCCAGCAATCGAGGGCGGCGATCTGGCTGTCGATCAGCCGCGGGCCCAGTTGTTGGTGGGCCATGATCCATTCGTGGGCCATGGTGCCCAGGGGTTTCATGTCCAGCTCCCGGGACAGGTGCACATTGCTGGTGCCGACGAAGCGCCCGGGGAAATCGTGCTTGAGCACGTTGACCACTTCTTCCTGAACGCGGTAGGAGAACCGCCGACGGGTGCCGAAGTCCGCGACTTGCAGTTCGGACAATTCGTCGGCGCTGGCGTTGGCGGTCAGCCAGTCGAACTTGCGATACAGCTGTTCGCGCGCCTGTTCCAGAACGATCTCGCGGTAGCGATAGCGATTACGCACTTCGCTGACAATGGCCAGCAGCGGCACTTCGAACAGAATCACATGCAACCATGGCCCACGCAGGCGGATAAACAGCTCGCCGTTCTCGATACCGGTGTGCACGTAGCGCAGGTTGAAACGGAACAGACCCAGAAAGCGCAGGAAATCGGGTTTGAGGAAGCTGATGCGCTCCAGGAAGCCCAACTGGTCGACGCTCAGGCTCAGCTCGGCCAGGCGTTCGATCTGAAAGCGGATCTCCGCCAGGTATGGGCGCAGGTCTTCGCTGTTGCGGCTGCGAAATTCCCATTCGACTTCGACGTTGGGGTAGTTGTGCAGCACCGCCTGCATCATTGTCAGCTTATAGAAGTCGGTGTCGAGCAGGTTCTGCACGATGCGATCGGCAAACACACTCTCGCTCATGGCGTGAATCTCCAGACAGGCCGCTGCGGCGGGCAGCGGGGTGCAGCGGTTGGTGGTGAAGGGGCTAGTGGCGCATAACCTGGGTGAGTATTGCCAGCGATTTTTCGTCACTGTTTCTTTGTGGCAAAAGATTTATCTGTGGCGAGGGGATTTATCCCCGCTGGACTGCGCAGCAGGCCTCAGAATAATGGGGCGCGACGCGCCCAGCGGGGATAAATCCCCTCGCCACAGGGTTTGGTGTTGGCTGCTACTGTGGTGTATCTGGGTTATCGCCCTGCTCCAACATCCACTCCACAAATAGCCGTACCTTGGGCACTTCCGCCGAATGCTCAGGATAGGCCAGGTAATAGGCATCGGTACTGGGCATCGCATAGTGCCAGGGGATCACCAGCTTGCCGTCAGCCAGTTCTTCTTCCACCAGAAACCGCGGCAGCAGGGCGACGCCGCAGCCAACTTGGGCGGCCCGTATGCACATGTAGAAAGTTTCGAAGCGCGGGCCGTGGTAGCTGTGTTCGGTGTGATAGCCCTGGCTGTCGAACCAGTCGTGCCAGGCCTGGGGGCGCGAGGCGTTTTGCAGCAGCACCAGATCGGCCAGTTGCGTCGGATCGGTGAAGGGCTGGGCCGGCAGATTGCCAGGGGCGCAGACCGGGACCAGTTCTTCGCTGAACAGCTTCAGGGACTCGCTGCCGGGCCGTGAGCCCTGGCCGAAATAGAACGCCAGGTCGCTGCGCCCCTGGAGCAGGTCGTCGGCCTCCTGCTCGCTGCACAGGTCCAGATGAATTTTCGGGTGCCGCAGGCGCCAGCCTTTGAGCCGTGGGACCAGCCAGCGAGCTCCGAAGGTTGGAGGTGTGGAAACCCGTAGGACTTCGGTATCGCCGCCGTAGGAGCGCAAGTAGTGGGTCGACATCTCCACCTGCGTAAGGATTTTTCGTACCTCCCCCAGGTACAAATCCCCGGCCGGGGTTAGCTGCAAGCGTCGACGTACGCGGCGAAACAGCAAATGCTGTAGTAGTTCTTCCAACTGTGCGACCTGTTTGCTGACGGCGCTCTGCGTCAGGTTCAGCTCTTCGGCGGCGCGAGTGAAGCTCAGGTGGCGGGTCACCGCTTCGAAGCACTGTAGCGCCGTGATCGACGGCAGATAGCGTTTATTGATCATGATGAGGCCTTATTTCTTGTGGCTCTGCTTATCCGGTCATGGCCAGCATGAATAAACGGAATGATATCTCGCTTAAAGGTCGTTTGTTGGCAAGTCTCGGGCCAGCTACAACTACAGGTCTGATCAGCCGTGATCGTCCGGCTGCCAATTCTTTGTCTTTTGTTTGAGGAATTAACCATGGTTGCTGCATTGCTTGATCGCCTGGGTGTCGAACCGGCCTTGTACCAGAGCGGCACACAACCGGTGCATTCGCCCATCGACGGCAGTCGCATCGGCGCCGTGAACTGGGAAGGCGCCGCAGAGGTCGAGCAGCAGGTCAGCCGCGCCGAGCATGCGTTCGACCTGTGGCGCCAGGTGCCGGCCCCTCGTCGTGGTGAGCTGGTGCGTCAGTTCGGTGACCTGCTGCGCGAATACAAAGCCGACCTCGGCGAGCTGGTTTCCTGGGAAGCGGGCAAGATCACCCAGGAAGGTTTGGGTGAAGTGCAAGAGATGATCGACATCTGCGACTTCGCGGTCGGTCTGTCCCGTCAGCTTTACGGCCTGACCATCGCCTCCGAGCGTCCGGGCCACCACATGCGTGAATCCTGGCACCCGCTGGGCGTGGTCGGCGTGATCAGTGCTTTCAACTTCCCGGTGGCGGTCTGGGCCTGGAACACCACGCTGGCCCTGGTGTGCGGCAACGCGGTGATCTGGAAACCCTCGGAAAAGACCCCGCTCACCGCGCTGGCCTGCCAGGCGTTGTTCGAGCGTGTGCTGAAGAACTTCAGCGATGCGCCACCGTACCTGAGTCAAGTGATCATCGGCCGTCGCGATGCCGGCGAAGCGCTGGTGGACGATCCGCGCGTGGCGTTGATCAGCGCCACCGGCAGCACCCGCATGGGCCGTGAAGTGGCGCCGAAAGTCGCCGCGCGCTTTGCCCGCAGCATCCTCGAACTGGGTGGCAACAATGCGATGATCCTGGCCCCCAGCGCCGATCTGGACATGGCCGTGCGTGCCATCCTGTTCAGCGCTGTCGGCACCGCCGGCCAACGTTGCACGACGCTGCGCCGCCTGATCGCCCATGAGTCGGTGAAAGAAGAGATCGTCACCCGGCTCAAGGCCGCGTATTCGAAAGTGCGCATCGGCCATCCGCTGGAAGGCAACCTGGTCGGGCCGCTGATCGATAAGCAGAGCTTCGAGGGCATGCAGGATGCGTTGGAGCAGGCGTTAAGCGAAGGCGGCAAGGTGTTTGGCGGTAAACGCCAGTTGGAAGACCAGTTCCCGAATGCCTATTACGTATCGCCGGCCATCGTCGAGATGCCGGAGCAGAGCGACGTGGTGCGCCACGAAACCTTCGCGCCGATCCTTTATGTGGTTGGCTACAAGGACTTTGCCCAGGCCCTGGAGCTCAATAATGCCGTGCCCCAAGGCCTGTCGTCCTGCATCTTCACCACGGACGTGCGTGAAGCCGAACAATTCATGTCGGCGGTGGGCAGCGACTGCGGCATCGCCAACGTCAACATCGGCCCGAGCGGCGCGGAAATCGGCGGTGCGTTCGGCGGCGAGAAAGAGACCGGCGGCGGACGTGAGTCGGGCTCCGATGCATGGCGCGGCTACATGCGTCGCCAGACCAACACCGTGAACTACTCGCTGGAGTTGCCGTTGGCGCAGGGGATTACTTTCGACTGAGAAACCGGATCTTCGACCTATGAAGATCCCCTGTGGGAGCGGGCTGGCTCGCGAAAGCGGACGGTCATTCAACATCAATGTCGACTGGTCTGCCGTCTTCGCGAGCAAGCCCGCTCCCACCATTGAACTGTGTAGTGGTTGGGTTTCATTTCCGGAGTCTGGCAATGCCGTTACGCGAAGAATGTCTGTGGGAAAAACTCACGCCGCAAAGACCTGAGAATACGGCGCTAACCGGCGAAATCACGGTGGATGTCTGCGTGATCGGCGCAGGATTTACCGGTTTGTCGGCGGCGGTGCATTTGCTGGAGCAAGGCAAGCGCGTCGCCGTGCTGGAGGCTCATCGGGCCGGGCATGGTGGCTCGGGGCGCAATGTCGGTTTGGTCAACGCCGGCTTGTGGATCCCGCCAGACGAGATAGAAGCCGGCTTCGGCGAAGCAGTGGGCAGCCAGCTCAATCGCATGCTGGGGGCGGCGCCGGCGCTGGTGTTCAGTCTCGTCGATAAATACCACATTGATTGCCAGCTGCGGCGCGAGGGCACGCTGCACATGGCCCACAACGCCAGGGGCGAAGCGGACCTGCGCAGTCGTGAAGAACAATGGAAGCGCCGTGGTGCCCCGGTGGAGTTGCTCACCGGCCAGGCGTGTGCCCAGGCCACGGGCACCTCGAAAATCGCCGCGGCATTGCTCGACCGGCGGGCCGGCACGCTCAATCCGATGGCCTACACCAGTGGGCTGGCCAAGGCGGTCAGCGACCTTGGTGGCCAGTTGTTTGATCATTCCCCCGTGACCCGTCTGGAACGCCAGGGCCCGCGCTGGTCGGTGCAAACAGCCCAGGGTTCGGTACTGGCCGAGCAAGTGGTGATCGCGTCCAATGCCTACACCGAAGGTGACTGGACCGAGCTGCGACGCAATTTTTTCCCCGGCTACTACTACCAGGTCGCCTCCGCTCCGCTGACCGACGAAGCGGCGCAGCGCATATTGCCGGGTGGCCAGGGCTCGTGGGACACCCGCCAGGTATTGAGCAGCATTCGACGGGACAAGGACGGGCGCCTCTTGCTGGGCAGTCTGGGTAACGGCAATCGCAAGCCCATCTGGTTCCTCAAGGCGTGGGCCGATCGAGTGCAACAGCACTATTTCCCTTACCTCAAGCCGGTGGAATGGGAATGCACCTGGACCGGGTGTATCGCCTTCACCCCCGATCACCTGATGCGCCTGTTCGAGCCGGCCCCCGGTCTGGTGGCTGTGACCGGTTACAACGGCCGCGGCGTGACGACTGGCACAGTAGTGGGCAAAGCCTTTGCCGACTATCTGTGTCATGGCAACGCCAGCGCGTTGCCGATTCCCTTCGCCGCCATGCGGCCCCTGGCCGGGACAGGCTTGCGCAGTTGCTTGTATGAAGCGGGTTTTTCGCTGTATCACGCCGGCCAGTGCCTGCGGATTGTCATTTGAATGTTGAAAAATGTTGCCGCAGCGCTCGTTTTCCACCACAACGTCTAGCCTGTTATGGTGCGGGTTGTAGCAGTTGTGCACCGCCAGTGTGCAGTTCGGTGACGCGGGTTGTTACAGGGGGGTTGCACGTCGTTTCGTGTGCTGGTTGCAATGATGGCTCAGGGAGGGTTGTACCCATTTGGTTCTATGGTTGTACCTTGTGCGATTTAGACGGTTGCACGCCCAATAAAAAAGGGCTCGAAACAGTCGAAATAACAATAAAGCAGCGACTTTTTTCAGAATAAAAAACCGATGGCACGGCGCTTGCTCTGAGCTTTTCAGTGAAGTCGCAGTGCCAACTAAAAAAAACCTTGGAGCACCACCTCATGTCCCAGACGTTTTACAAGAAAGGCTTTCTGGCCCTCGCAGTGGCAGCTGCGCTGGGTGTTTCTGCGTTTGCTCAGGCCGACGTCAAGATCGGCGTAGCGGGTCCGATGACCGGTGCCAACGCGGCATTTGGCGAGCAGTACATGAAAGGCGCACAAGCGGCAGCAGACGAGATCAATGCCAAGGGTGGCATCAACGGCGAGAAAATCGTTCTGGTACAGGGCGACGACGCCTGCGAACCGAAGCAGGCCGTGGCCGTCGCCAACCGCTTTGTCGACCAGGACAAGGTTCTCGGCGTGGTCGGTCACTTCTGCTCCTCGTCCACCATCCCGGCGTCCGAGGTCTACGGTGATGCTGGCATCATCTCCATCACCCCGGGTTCCACCAACCCGCAGGTCACCGAGCGCGGCCTGAGCGCGATGTTCCGTATGTGCGGTCGTGACGACCAGCAGGGCATCGTCGCCGGTGACTACATCGTTGACGTGCTCAAGGGCAAGAAAGTGGTGGTCCTGCACGACAAGGACACCTACGGCCAGGGCCTGGCGGATGCGACCAAGGCGCAGTTGGCCAAGCGTGGCGTAGAGCCGGTGCTGTACGAAGGCCTGACCCGTGGCGAGAAAGACTTCAGTGCCGTGGTCACCAAGATCCGTGCGGCCGGTGCCGACGTGGTCTACTTTGGCGGTTTGCACCCGGAAGCTGGCCCACTGGTTCGCCAGTTGCGTGAGCAAGGCCTCAAGGACGTGAAATTCATGTCCGACGACGGCATCGTTACCGACGAACTGGTCACCACCGCCGGCGGCCCGCAATACGTCGATGGCGTGTACATGACCTTCGGCGCCGATCCGCGCCTGCTGCCCGACAGCAAGGCTGTCGTGGACGCGTTCCGTGCCAAGGGCACCGAACCGGAAGGCTACACCCTGTATGCCTACGCCTCGGTCCAGGCCTTGGCTGCCGGTTTCAACGGCGCCAAGAAAAATGACGGCGAAGCCGCGGCCGAATGGCTCAAGGCCAATCCGGTCCAGACCGTGATGGGCAAGAAGGAGTGGGATTCCAAGGGTGACCTGAAAGTCTCCGACTACGTGGTTTACCAGTGGGACAAGGACGGCAAATACCATCAGCTGGAAAAACAGAAGTGACATGAACGGCTGAATCGCCTGGCGCCCCAGGTGCCGGGCGGTTTACCCGTGTTCATGCAGTACCTGTCTTTTCTCCCGAGAGCTGCGCGCACATCGTGCAGCGTCGGCGGCTGAACCCCGGTCCGTCGCAGCGGTGTGCGTGCAGTCTCTCAAATGCGTGAGATTGCGTTATGGATGGTATTTTCCTGCAGCAACTGATCAATGGCCTGACCCTCGGGTCGGTCTATGGTCTGATCGCCATCGGCTACACAATGGTCTACGGCATCATCGGCATGATCAACTTCGCCCACGGTGAGGTTTACATGATCTCTGCGTACCTCGCAGCGATCAGTCTGGCTCTGCTGGCCTGGTTCGGTATCGAATCCTTTCCTCTCATGATTCTCGGTACGCTGGTGTTCACCGTGGTGGTGACCGGCGTCTACGGCTGGGTGATCGAGCGCGTCGCCTACAAACCCCTGCGCAACTCCACTCGTCTGGCACCGCTGATCAGTGCCATCGGCATTTCGCTGATCCTGCAGAACTATGCCCAGATCAGCCAGGGCGCTCGCCAACAGGGCGTGCCCACGTTGCTCGAAGGCGCCATGCGCGTGGACATCGGCAGCGGCTTCGTCCAGCTCACCTACACCAAGATCTTCATCCTGGTCGCCGCATTCGCCGGGATGGCCTTGCTGACCTACATCATCAAGTACACCAAGCTCGGCCGCATGTGCCGCGCCACCCAGCAAGACCGCAAGATGGCCTCCATCCTCGGGATCAATACCGACCGGGTGATTTCCTATGTGTTCGTCATCGGTGCGGCCATGGCGGCCCTGGCCGGTGTGCTGATCACCATGAATTACGGCACCTTTGACTTCTATGCCGGCTTCATCATCGGCATCAAGGCGTTCACCGCGGCGGTCCTCGGCGGCATCGGTTCCCTGCCTGGAGCGATGTTGGGCGGGATCATCCTCGGGATCTCCGAGTCGCTGTTCGCCGGTCTGATCAACTCTGACTACAAAGACGTGTTCAGTTTCTCCCTGCTGGTGCTGATTCTGATTTTCCGTCCCCAAGGCCTGTTGGGTCGCCCACACGTGGCGAAGGTATAAGTATGTCTGCTGCCAATAAACCGATTGATATCAAAAAGAGCGTCATCGACGCGATCCTGGCCGGCCTGATCTCGCTGATCGTGTTCGGGCCGATTGTCGGCGTGGTGCTCGACGGCTACAGCTTCAACCTGCAACCGGCCCGGGTGGGCTGGCTGGTGGCGATCGTGATGGTCGGGCGCTTTGCCTTGAGCCTGTTTCTGCAAACCCCCAAGGGGCTGAAGATTCTCCAGGGGTTCGAAAGTACGAGCTCCGGCGTGCATGTGCTGCCACCGGACTACAAGTCGCGCCTGCGCTGGATCATCCCGTTGCTGATCGTGATTGCCATCGTGTTCCCGTTTTTCGCCAACAAATACGTGCTCACGGTGGTCATCCTCGGGCTGATTTATGTATTGCTGGGCCTGGGCCTGAACATCGTGGTCGGCCTGGCCGGGCTGCTCGACCTGGGTTACGTGGCGTTCTACGCCATCGGCGCCTATGGCCTGGCGCTGGGCTACCAATACCTGGGGCTGGGGTTCTGGACGGTGCTGCCGCTGGCGGCGATCGCGGCGGCGATGGCCGGGTGCATATTAGGATTCCCCGTGTTGCGAATGCACGGTGACTACCTGGCCATCGTGACCCTGGGTTTTGGCGAGATCATCCGGCTGGTGCTCAACAACTGGCTGTCGTTTACCGGCGGGCCAAACGGCATGCCGGTGCCGTCACCGACTTTCTTTGGCCTGGAGTTCGGCCGGCGAGCGAAGGAGGGCGGGGTGCCGTTCCACGAGTTCTTCGGCCTGGCCTATAACCCCAACGTCAAATTCCTGTTCATCTACATCGTCCTGTTCATCACCGTGCTGCTGGTGCTTTACGTCAAGCATCGCCTGACCCGTATGCCGGTCGGCCGTGCCTGGGAAGCCCTGCGCGAGGATGAAATCGCCTGTCGCTCCATGGGGTTGAACCACGTGCTGGTCAAGCTCTCGGCGTTCACCATTGGTGCTTCCACGGCGGGCCTGGCAGGGGTGTTTTTCGCCAGTTACCAGGGCTTCGTGAACCCGTCGTCGTTCACCTTCATCGAGTCGGCGATGATCCTGGCGATCGTGGTCTTGGGCGGCATGGGCTCGACGGTGGGGGTAGTCATAGCAGCATTCCTACTCACCATCACGCCAGAGCTGTTGCGCAGCTTCTCTGAATACCGGATGTTGATGTTCGGTATGCTGATGGTGGTGATGATGATCTGGCGCCCTCGCGGCCTGATTCGCATCAGTCGTACCGGAGTGACGCCGCGTAAGGGAGTAGCGCCATGAGCGAAGTCGTATTGTCCGTCGAAAACCTGATGATGCAATTCGGTGGGATCAAGGCCCTCAGCGACGTCAGCCTGCAAGTCAAACGCAACTCGATTTTCGCCCTGATCGGCCCCAACGGTGCGGGCAAGACCACGGTGTTCAACTGCTTGACCGGGTTCTACAAGGCCACGGGCGGCAAAATCGAGCTCAACGTGCGCGGTGAACGGACCGATGTCATCAAGCTGTTGGGCGAACCGTTTCGTCCGACCGACTTCGTCTCCCCCAAAACCCTCGCCAGTCGGGTGTTCTACAAGATGTTCGGTGGCACCCACCTGGTGAACCGCGCAGGCCTGGCGCGGACGTTCCAGAACATTCGCCTGTTCAAGGAAATGTCCGTGCTGGAGAACCTGTTGGTGGCCCAGCACATGTGGGTCAACCGCAGTCTGGTGGCAGGTGTGCTCAATACCAAGGGGTACCGCCAGGCAGAAAGCGATGCCCTGGACCACGCCTTCTACTGGCTGGAAGTGGTGAACCTGGTGGATTGCGCCAACCGGCTGGCGGGCGAACTTTCCTACGGCCAGCAACGGCGCCTGGAAATTGCCCGTGCCATGTGCACCCGTCCGCAGATCATCTGCCTCGACGAACCGGCCGCCGGCCTCAACCCTCAGGAAACCGAAGCGCTGAGCGCGATGATTCGGCTGCTGCGCGACGAGCACGATCTGACCGTGGTGCTGATCGAACACGACATGGGCATGGTAATGAGTATTTCCGACCACATCGTGGTGCTGGACCACGGCAACGTGATCGCCGAGGGCGGTCCCGAGGCGATTCGCAACGATCCGAAGGTGATCGCGGCCTACCTGGGTGCCGATGAAGAGGAGCTGGTATGAGTGGACCTATCCTCGAACTCAAGGAGCTGGACGTATTCTACGGGCCGATCCAGGCCCTGAAAAAAGTCTCACTGCACATTGGGGAAGGTGAAACCGTCAGCCTGATTGGCTCCAACGGTGCCGGCAAGTCTACGTTGCTGATGTCGATTTTCGGCCAGCCGCGGGCGGCGAGTGGACAGATTATCTATCAGGGCGTGGACATCACGCACAAGTCGTCCCACTACATCGCTTCCAACGGCATTGCCCAATCGCCGGAAGGACGGCGGGTATTCCCTGACATGACCGTTGAGGAAAACCTGTTGATGGGCACCATTCCCATCGGTGACAAGTACGCCAGCGAAGACATGCAGCGCATGTTCGAGCTGTTTCCGCGGCTCAAGGAGCGGCGCAACCAGCGGGCCATGACCATGTCCGGCGGCGAGCAGCAGATGCTCGCCATCGCCCGGGCGTTGATGAGTCGGCCCAAGCTGTTGCTGCTCGATGAACCCAGCCTGGGGCTGGCGCCGATCGTGGTCAAACAGATCTTCGCCACCTTGCGGGAACTGGCGTCCACCGGCATGACGATCTTTCTGGTGGAGCAGAACGCCAACCACGCCCTCAGGCTGTCGGACCGGGCCTACGTGATGGTCAACGGTGAAATTCGCCTGACCGGCACCGGCAAGGAACTGCTGGTCAACGAAGAGGTGCGCAACGCGTATCTGGGCGGACATTGACACAGGCCCGCAATAAAAAACCGGCGAGTGATCGCCGGTTTTTTTATCTCCTGCGCCCGCCACAGATCCCCTGTGGGAGCGGGCTTGCTCGCGAAGGCGGTAGATCAGACAGATTGATGTTGACTGACACGCCGCTTTCGCGAGCAAGCCCGCTCCCACCTAAAGATTTTCGGCTGTCGGTGGCAATTGTGGACAACAATCCTGAGCCCCTGCGAAACCGCGACATAAAGTCGCCGCAAACGGTTGTTTTGTCACGGTTTTGACTTGTCCCCGTTTGCTGTGGAACCGGCTGTGGGTAACGTGGGAGTAGCTGGCTGTAAGCCTCTGAATACGTGGCTTTCAGGCGGGTGATTGTTTTTTGATCAGGCGTTTTGGCTCAAGCGCAAGCGTGGGTTGTCAACACTTTTATGAGTCACGCAAAAGGTTTGAAAATCTGTGCGCAAGCCTGTGGATAAGTCTGTGATTAAACTCTGGAAAGACCGCGCTGAGGGCCGAGTTTACTGGCTTGAAGCCATCGTCCTTTTTACCGTCGGCTTATAGCAGATAAGTGGATCTGCACAACCTGCATTCCAGGGTCAAGGGAAAAAATTTTCCAAACCCCTCGCAAAGCCTTATGCACAGCGGCTTGTAGGATTTGTACTTGCCCCCGATTGCTGTGGACCCGCCTGTGGATAAGGTGCGCGCAACCGCCTGTGGCCCTTGTTTCATAAGGCCTGGCGCCGGTTGGTTGTTTTATGAGCAATGCTCGAATGAAACCTCGCTTGCAGAAGTCTTGCCCCTACTGTGCCAGGCCGGGCATGCTGGGGGCCGATTTCCATTCACTGGCTGTTTTGAGCCCCAAGGAGAACACGATGTCCAACACCCTGTTTATTACCGGCGCAACGTCCGGTTTCGGTGAAGCCTGTGCCCGTCGTTTTGCCGAAGCCGGCTGGAAACTGGTGCTGACCGGTCGTCGTGAAGAACGCCTCAATGCCCTGTGCGCCGAGTTGTCGAAGCAGACTGAAGTCCATGGCCTGGTGCTTGACGTGCGTGACCGCAAAGCCATGGAAGAGGCCATCGCCAACTTGCCGCCGTCTTTCGCCAAGTTGCGCGGGTTGATCAACAATGCCGGCCTGGCGCTGGGCGTTGATCCCGCGCCCAAGTGCGACCTCGATGACTGGGATACGATGGTCGATACCAACGTGAAAGGCTTGATCTATAGCACCCGCCTGCTGTTACCGCGGCTGATCGCTCATGGCCGTGGTGCCGGGATCGTCAACCTGGGATCCATCGCCGGTAACTATCCGTACCCTGGCAGCCACGTGTACGGGGCGAGCAAGGCGTTCGTCAAACAGTTCTCCCTGAACCTGCGTTGCGATCTGCAAGGTACAGGTGTTCGGGTGAGCAACATCGAGCCGGGTCTGTGCGAGAGCGAGTTTTCCCTGGTGCGCTTTGCCGGTGATCAGGAACGCTACAACGCGACCTATGCCGGGGCCGAGCCGATCCAGCCGCAGGACATCGCCGACACCATTTTCTGGGTGCTCAACACACCGGCCCACATCAACATCAACAGCCTGGAGTTGATGCCGGTAAGCCAGACCTGGGCCGGGTTTGCCATTGAGCGCAACAAGGCATAAGACCGCGTGATCGTTCATCGCGGGCAAGCCTTGCTCCCACAGAAATGGGGCAAGGCATGCTCCCACAGGGATTTGGTCGACCTTGCCCCTCATAGACCAATCAACTCTGTGGGAGCAAGGCTTGCCCGCGATAGCGATTTACCGGTCAGGCCAGATAATCGGCCAGCCCGCGATAACAGGTCAGCAGGTGATACGGCGTGGTCGATGGCATGTCCTGGCGGCTGACAGTGCCGTCGGCGTCCAGGCATTCGTTCCAGCCTTTGGCATGCAGAAAGTGCTGCTGCAACGCCTGTAGTTGATGCAGCAATGCGCCCGGATTGCCCGGGCGTACAGTCAGTGCCCGCAAATATTCCGCCTGAGCCCAGATGCGCTGAGTGGCGTCCCGTGGCGCAACCTGTGATCCCAGGCTCAGCATGGCGCACACCGCGCCGGACTGCGGGCTCACGCCTTGCTGTTCGGTATGGCTGAAGCTGCTCTGAAGGGCGGTGTGCAACTTACCGCCGCGCAACAGGGGTGATGAGGCCAGCAAGTAATACCACTCGAACTGATGGCCTGGCTCAAACCAGTTATCCACAGACTTCACCGGTTTCTCCAGCATGACGCGCTCCTGCGGGTCGATGAAGTGCTTGAACAGGGCATCGCACAGGGCCAGCAATGCCTGGCGCACGGTGGCGTCGTCTCGAACCGAGAGGGTGGCGAGGAAGGCTTCGGCCAAGTGCATCAGCGGATTTTGCAACGGACCGGATTCGCGGGTCGACCAATCGCGCCCCAGGCTGGCCTCGTAAAGGCCGTCTCCGGTCGCAAAGCGCCGGGCGATGACTTCCAGGGCCGCGTTGAGCACCGACTCCACCAGCGGTTCGCGAACCTTGCTCCAGTAATGGGCGCAGGCAAACAGGATGAAGGCGTGGGTGTAGAGGTCTTTGCCGGTGTCCAGCGGTGCGCCTTGGGGGTCAATGCTGTAGAACCAGCCGCCATGTTCGCCATCATGGAAGTGCCGCTGCAGCGAGCGGAACAGTGCGCCGGCCCGCTCTTCGGCCTGCGGCACTTCGCCGATCAGGCTGGCGAACACATACAACTGCCGTGCACAGGCCATGGCCCGGTAGCGCTGGGGCGCGAGCGGCGTGTGCCGGGTATCGAGGGATTCATAGGGCAGCGCCAGCTCGGCATTCCATCCCGGGCCTTGCCACATCGGCACGATCACCTCGTGAAAGTGCTGACGTACCGTGGCGAACAGGGCAGTCAGTTCAGGTGCAGGAGCGGGGCGGCAAGCATCGGGCATTGGTGGGCGTCGTCACGGCTGGAGGGGTGATTGCGCGACATGGTAGCAGAGTGGCAAGTTCGAGAGATGGGGACCTGCCAAGCCGCCTTCGCGAGCAAGCCCGCTCCCACAGTTGATCGGTGTACACCGAACTTGTGTGGGAGCGGGCTTGCTCGCGAAGGGGCCCTTGAAGGCGCCGATAAAATCAACCCGCCAACAACCACACCCCAGCCGCCGCCGAACCCGCTCCGGCCAGACGCACCAGGGGGGCGGCCGCTCGCGGCAAAACGCGAACCACGGCGTAGCCAGCGCCATGCAACGCCGCCGTTGCCGCGACAAAACCGGCCGCATAAGCCCAAGGACTGGTCATGTCCGGCAGTTCCAGGCCATGGGCCACGCCATGGAACAGCGCGAACACCGCCGTCGCGCCCATCGCCAGGCTCAGTGGTGGACGCACCGCCAGTGCCACCGCCAGGCCCAGGGCCAGCACTGAGGCGGCAATCCCGCTTTCCAGCGCCGGCAGGTCCAGGCCTTCAAAGCCCAGCAAGCCGCCGATCAGCATGCTGGCGACAAAGGTGCACGGCAGTGCCCAGCGCGCCGTGCCCTGTTGTTGGGCAGCCCACAAGCCGACCGCCAACATGGCCAGCAAATGATCGAGCCCGCCGATGGGGTGACCGAGGCCGGCCATCAGGCCGTTATCGCCGTGGCCGGGGTGGGCAAAGGCCAAGGCCGGAGTCAGCAACAGGGCGAAAGCGCCAAGCAGGCGTTTGTATGTCATGGATAAGCTTCCTTGTTGAACGTGTGAACCGTTGAAGTTGAAAAGTCAGGCGGCGGTCAGCAGGCCCTGGCGTTCGATGAAGGCGATGATCTGCTCCAGGCCCTGGCCGGTTTTCTGGTTGCTGAACACGAACGGCTTGCCGTTGCGCATCCGTCGGGTATCGCTGTCCATCATGTCCAGAGACGCACCCACCAGCGGCGCCAGGTCGATCTTGTTGATCACCAGCAAGTCGGATTTACAGATGCCCGGCCCGCCTTTGCGTGGCAGCTTGTCGCCGGCCGAGACATCAATCACATAAATGGTCAGGTCCGACAGCTCCGGGCTGAAGGTCGCCGAAAGGTTATCGCCACCCGATTCCACCAGGATCAGATCCAGCCCCGGAAAACGTCGGTTCAATTGATCCACGGCCTCCAGGTTGATCGAGGCGTCTTCGCGAATCGCCGTGTGCGGGCAACCGCCGGTTTCCACGCCGATGATCCGCTCCGGCGCCAGGGCTTGGTTGCGCACGAGAAAGTCGGCATCTTCGCGGGTATAGATGTCGTTGGTGACCACCGCCAGGTTGTAGCGCTCACGCAAGGCCAGGCACAGGGCCAGGGTCAGGGCGGTTTTGCCGGAGCCTACCGGGCCGCCGATACC
This sequence comes from Pseudomonas halotolerans, assembly GCF_039581215.1. Lineage (NCBI taxonomy): Bacteria > Pseudomonadati > Pseudomonadota > Gammaproteobacteria > Pseudomonadales > Pseudomonadaceae > Pseudomonas > Pseudomonas halotolerans. The sequence continues at coordinate 19,985 of NZ_JBCNTJ010000006.1, read as the reverse complement.
GACGCGCAGAGGTTGTGTATTCATGAGGGTCTCCTAGGAACGGAACAGGCGGCTGTACTGGCGCTCATGGGCCATGCACGCCAGGGACAGGCCAAACGTGGCGCTGCCGTAATGGTCGGGATCAATGTTCGAGGCGTTGTGTTGGGCCTGTTGCAGCAGCGGCAGCAGTTCGCTGGTCAGGCGCTGGGCGGCTTGCTGGCCCAGGGGCAGGGTCTTCATCAGGACGGCCAACTGGTTTTCCAGCCAGCTCCATAACCAGGCGGCAAGAGCGTCCCGGGGGCTGATGTTCCAGGCGCGGGCCGCCAGGGCCCAGCCCAGGGCCAGGTGCGGTTCGGTACGTTGTTCAAGGAAACTCCGTGCCGCGGCATCGAGTTCCGGCAAGCCGACCAGCAACTGCTGCAACGAGTAACCCATCTGCCGACTTTCCTGATGCAGCTCGCGGGTTTCCCGGCTGGCGCGGTGTTCCTCGCAGTGTTGCAGCAAGGCGTGCCAGTCGTCGGCTGCGGCCGCGGTGCAATGGGCCAGCAGCAAAGGAGCCTCGAAGCGCGCCAGGTTCAACAGCAACTGATCACTGATCCAGCGACGGGCGTCGTTGCAGGTTTTGACCTGGCCGTTATCCACCGCCATCTCCAACCCTTGGGAATAGCTGTAGCCGCCGATCGGCAACTGCGGGCTGGCCAGACGCAGCAGCGCCCACGCCGGGTTCATGTGCGTACGCCGAACTGATGCAGGCGTGGTGCGTAGTTGAAATCTTCGTCGCCGTGTCGGGAATGATGATGGCCACCGCCATACGCGCCGTGTTCCGGCTGGAACGCGGCCTCGATGGTTTCGGCACGGGCACCCAATTGTTCGAGCATCGCCTTGAGCACGTAATCGTCCAGCAGGCGCAGCCAGCCATCACCTACTTGCAGGGCGACATGGCGATTGCCCAGGTGATAGGCCGCGCAGGTCAGTTCAAATGCATTGGCGCAGGTGACATGCAGCAATTGTTCGGGGCGGGCGCAGACGCGCACGATGCGGCCGTCTTCAGCTTGCAGGCATTCGCCATCGTAGAGCGGCGGCTGGCCTCGCTCCAAAAACAAACCCACGTCTTCACCCTCGGCACTGAAACAGCGCAGGCGGCTTTTGCTGCGGGCATCGAAGGTCAGGTGCAGCTCGGCGTCCCAGCGGGGTTGAGTGTCGATTCTGCGATGAATCACCAGCATCGGAAGGCTTCCAGCAATGAACGGTGCTGTGTTTAGAGCAAGGGGCTTGCCAATCGAAGGAGATGTAGGAAATAGGAGGGGATGGTGGGGAAGGTGTTTCAAAGCGCAGTGGAAGGTGCGTTCATTTGGTGCGCTTCCTTTAGTGGTGCACCATTTTGCGGCTTGCGAAGAATTTGTGGGAGCGGGTTTGCTCGCGAAAGCGGTGGGTCAGGTCAGCCTGATGTGACTGTCCCGCCGTCTTCGCGAGCAAGCCCGCTCCCACAGGCATTACTCGGTGCTACCCAAGCCCTGCCAATGCTTGAGCCCGATGAAGATAAAGCGCAATTGCTGGGTGATCTTCACTTGCGGGGTGAGGTGCTCGGGCAAGGCTTCGGCGGGCGGGTCGATGATGTCCGGCAGGGTGGCGAACACGCTTTTGACGATCAGGTCGGCCATTACGCTCAAGGCGGCCAGGTCCAGGTGCTGCAATTTGGGCATCAGGGCCAGGTCGGCGGCCAAGTCCGAGCTGATGTCTTCACGCAGACAGGCGATGGCCTTGCGCACGGGCAGGGAGCCGCCGTACTGCTCGCGGGCCAAAAACAGGAATTGCGAGCGGTTGGCCTGCACCACGTCGAGAAAAATACGCACCGAGGCATCAATGATGCCGCCCATGACGAATTCGTTGTGGCGTACCAGCCGGATCGTCTCGCGAAAGGTCTGGCCGACTTCGCTGACCAGTGCCAGGCCCAGGTGGTCCATGTCGTCGAAATGCCGGTAGAACCCGGTGGGGACGATGCCGGCGGTCCTGGCGACTTCGCGCAGGCTCAGGCTGCCGAACCCTCGGCCGCACTCCATCAAATGACGGGCTGCATCCATCAAGGCATTTCGGGTCTGTTGTTTCTGTTCGGCGCGGGGCAGCATCGCTGGGCTGACTTCTGATTCACGGAAGCAACGCACTCTAGCAAATCGGCTTTGCCGACGTCGAACGGTAGAGGAGGATCAAGCGGGGAAACGAGCTTCTCGGAAAATCAAAAGCCCGATTGCAGGAATCGGGCTTTATCGCAGGCCACCATGGGCTCAGCTCAATGCGCTGTTGCGTTCGATCACGCGGTCACCACCGCCTTCGGCAACGGCCTGACCTTGTGGAGTGCGCTCGTAACCGCCTTCAACCAGGCCTTTTTCTTCAAGGCGATCACGGCCACCTTCAGCGACTTCCTGGCCTTGACGGGTGCGTTCGTAGCCACCTTCAGCGACTTCCTGGCCTTGAGGGGTACGTTCGTAGCCGCCTTCAGCGACTTCCTGGCCTTGAGGGGTACGTTCGTAGCCACCTTCAGCGACTTCCTGGCCCTGACGGGTGCGTTCATAACCGCCTTCAGCGACTTCCTGACCTTGAGGGGTACGTTCGTAGCCGCCTTCAGCCAGTTCCTGACCTTGACGGGTCTGGTCGTAACCATCTTCAGCAACGGTCTGGCTGTAGACTGAGCGGCTGTCCTTGACCTGGGGCGTGGCTTGCTCGGAAGCTGGCAGCGCGAAAGCGGTGGAGGCCAGCATGGAAAGGGTGAGGCTCATCAGTAATTGGCGTTTCATGATCATTGCTCCTTGGGGGGGCGATAAAGTGGGTACGGAGGCAATGCTACTCTCGATAAGTCGATATAAAAGTTCATAAAGGCAATGGTAATAATCAACGGAATTGATTGTTTGGCCTGAAGGCTCTAGAACGGGCGTTTCCGAGGCGATGTTTTGCACCGGAGTGGGTATTTTGTACCCATTGATGCTTCGCAAAAGTGCGGTGTCGGTAACACGTAGCTGGCGGTTCGGTCAGGTTTTTCGAGTTATTTGTGCCGTTCATCGCCCCCGGAGTTAAACCAGTTGGCTGTTTCCCCGGTCCTACTCTTCACAACGAACCGATTACAGGTTCGTGCTTCCAAGGCGTCATTTGTCCGGACGCAGATTTGTCATCAGGAGCCTTGTGCATGACGCGCACCTCAAAAATCTTCGCCTGGACCTTCGCCAGCCTTGTTGTCCTGCTGGCCGTATTGGTGCTGGTCATCGCGTTCTTCGATTGGAACCGGATAAAACCGCCGCTCAACGCCAAGGTTTCTGAAGAGTTGCATCGCCCGTTCGCCATCAATGGCAACCTGGCGGTGGTTTGGCAACGCGAACCGCAGGAGGGCGGCTGGCGGGCCTGGGTGCCATGGCCTCATGTGGTGGCCGAAGACTTGAGCCTGGGCAACCCGGACTGGTCGAAAACTGCGCAAATGGTCACGCTCAAGCGCGTCGAATTACGCATTTCGCCCCTGGCCTTGCTGGCCCGGCGAGTGGCAATCCCCCGCATCGACCTGACGGAGCCCGATGCCAACCTGCAACGCCTGGCTGATGGCCGTGCCAACTGGACGTTCGAGTTCGATCCGAAAGACCCGGATGCCGAGCCGTCCAGCTGGACCGTCGACATTGGCACCATCGGCTTTGACAAAGGCCATGTGACCCTTGATGACCAGACGCTGAAAACCCGCCTGGACCTGCTGATCGATCCGTTGGGCAACCCCATCCCGTTCAGCGATATCGTCGGTGACAGTGCTGCGAAAAAAGCCCGGGACGCGGGCGCGTCTCCCCAGGATTATGCGTTTGCCTTCAAGGTCAACGGCCAGTATCACGGACAGAGCCTCGCAGGCTCCGGCAAGGTCGGTGGTCTATTGGCCCTGCAGGATGCGTCGCAACCTTTTCCGTTGCAGGCCCAGGCGAAGATTGGCGATACCCGTGTCGAACTGGCCGGTACGCTGACTGACCCGATGAATCTGGGCGCGCTGGATCTGCGCTTGAAACTGGCGGGTAACAGCCTGGCCAATCTTTATCCGCTGACTGGCGTGACCCTGCCGGATTCGCCGCCCTATTCCACTGATGGCCGCCTGATCGCCAAGCTCCACGAACCGGGCGGGGCACTGTTTCGATATGAGGCCTTCAACGGCAAGATCGGTGATAGCGATATCCACGGTGATTTGGCTTACGTTGCCAGTCAGCCGCGGCCCAGACTCAGTGGCGCGCTGGTGTCCAATCAACTGTTGTTCAGCGACTTGGCGCCGCTGATCGGTGCTGATTCCAACGCGCAACAAAAGGCCCGCGGCGGGGCGAGCAAACAGCCGTCCGATAAAGTCCTGCCCGTGGAAGAGTTTCGTACCGAGCGCTGGGGCGTGATGGATGCCGACGTGGAGTTCACCGGCAAACGAATCGTCCACAGCGAACAGTTACCCTTCACCGACCTGTACACGCACCTGGTGCTCAACGATGGACAACTCAGCCTCGAGCCCCTGCGCTTCGGTGTGGCCGGTGGCCGGCTCGATGCGCAGATCCGCCTCAACGGTCGCACCCGGCCCCTTGAAGGAAAGGCCAGGCTGACGGCGCGGGGTTTCAAACTCAAACAGTTGTTCCCCGGTTTCGCGCCGATGAAAACCAGCTTCGGTGAACTGAACGGTGATGCCGATATTTCCGGCCGTGGCAATTCGGTGGCGGCGTTGCTGGGCACCGCCAATGGCACGCTGAAAATGCTCATCAACGACGGCGCCATCAGTCGGGAGTTGATGGAGCTGGCGGGGCTGAACGTCGGTAACTATGTGGTGGGAAAAATCTTTGGCGACGAGGAAGTGAAGATCAACTGCGCGGCGGCGGACTTCGACATCAAGACCGGCCTGGCGACGACTCGCCTGTTCGTGTTCGACACTGCAAACGCGATCATTTACGTCGATGGCACGGCGAACATGGCCAGCGAACAACTGGACCTGACCATTACGCCGGAGTCCAAGGGCTGGCGCTTGATTTCCCTGCGCTCGCCCTTGTATGTGCGTGGCACCTTCGCCAAGCCCGCGGCGGGCGTCAAGGCTGTGCCATTGATGCTGCGTGGCGCCGGGATGGTGGCGCTGGGCGTCATTGCCGCGCCGGCGGCCGGGTTGTTGGCCCTGGTTGCGCCCAGCGGTGGCGAGCCGAACCAGTGCGCGCCGTTGCTGGAACAGATGAAAGCCGGCAAGGCGCCAGCGACGGTCAAGCCAACCCGGTAGCCAGATTTGCCTGCTCGCGCTAAGTCTGAGTGACGCGATCCTCGAATAGTTTTACTGAATTTTTCAATGCATGACCGGACAACCGAGCCTCTTCTTCCAGCCACTGGAAGAATGCCCGCACGGGTGCATGGCGTTCGCGACCCGGAACGCACAGAGCACTGTAGCCAGCGCCGTTGACCTGGATCTGCGGCCGATAAGTCACCAACAGGCCACTGGCGACGCTTTCAGAAACCAGAATATTGCTCGCCAGTACCAGGCCTTGCCCGGCTATCGCCGCTTGCAGGGCGTAATGCTCCTCGTCGTACTCGCGCACGCAGGGCTGTCGGGTCAGCCAGGTTTCGCCGGCCTGGGCACACCAGGCCTCCCAGCCATGGGCATACAGTTTGGCGTTGTGCCAGCGCACGCTGATCAGCGTGGGCGGCCTCTGCGCCGCCAGGGCCACTTGTTCCGGCGAGCCGTACACGCCGAAGTGTTCATCGAAAAGGCACAGGCCGTACAGGTTCGGGTAGCTGTCCAGGCTGTAGCGCACCACCAGATCGACGCTGGCGTCCTGATGCAGATCGACCACTTCGCAATGAGTGTCCAGGCGCACGTTGATGTTCGGATGACGCGCATAAAACCGGCCCAGGCGCGGCACCAGCCACAGGCTGGCAAACGCTGCTGTGGTGGAAAGGGTCAGGTGAGTGTTGGTGCGTTGCGGACGCAGGGTGTCGACGCTTTGTGCCACTTCCAGCAAGGCACCGTGCAAGCTTTGGAACAAGCGCTGGCCGCCGTCGGTGAGCCGCACCTGGCGCGGCAGGCGTTCGAACAACGGCACACCCAGCCAGGTTTCCAGGGCGCGAATCTGATGGGAGACCGCCGTGGGTGTCACCGACAGCTCCGCCGCCGCTGCCTTGAAGCTGAGCAGCCGTGCGGCAGACTCAAAGGCGCGCAGTGCGTTGAGGGGCAGCGTGGCAAACATCGCAGAGCTCCTGAATGGCCATGGATGAAACTACCTCATCCAAGTTGATGATCGCTCATTTGTCCGCCCGTAGCGTTGGACGTCAAGCTGGAAGCGAAAAGAGTCGATTGATTCTAGTCGCAAACCCAGGAGATTCAGATGAGCAAAATTCTTGTCGTGCATGGCAGCCCTCGGGGCGAGCGCTCTCACTCCCGACGTCTGGCCGAAAGCTTTGTCTCGGCCTGGCAGGCGGTTCATCCGCATTCCCAGCCGACCCGTCGCGAAGTGGGGCGCACCGTGATTCCTCCGGTCAATGAAGCATTCATCGCGGCGGCGTTCTACCCCGAACCGCAAGCCCGCCCGTTGACCATGCAGGCGGACCTGGCACTCAGTGATGCATTGGTGACGGAGTTGCAGGCCCATGATCGGTTGGTCATCTCTGCGCCCATGCACAACTTCAGCGTGCCCAGCGGCGTGAAAGCCTGGATCGACCAGATCGTCCGGATCGGGCTGACGTTCAACCACAGCCTGGATAACGGCGTGTCGCAGTACGAACCGCTGGTACTGGGCAAGAAAGCGCTGATCGTGACCAGTCGTGGCGACTTCGGTTTCGGGCCCGGCGGTCAGCTTGAGGGGATGAACCACGCCGACACGCTGTTGCGCACCGTGCTGGGCTTTATCGGCATCACCGACGTGACGGTGGTTGCTGCCGAAGGCGAGGAGTCGGCCGAGCGCAGTTTCGCCCAGTCTTGCGCCGAGGCCGAGCAACGCCTGCTGGCGTTGGCGCAGACGTTCTGATGGCGCGGGTGTCATAGACGGGTCATCATCGATACCGATGCTGACCACCTATTGATCAAGGATGTCGCCATGTCACAACAGTGCGCCACTCGTTACCCGCTGGTGCTGGTCCCCGGAATGCTCGGGTTCATTCGTCTGGTGCTGTATCCATATTGGTACGGGATCGTCTCGGCGTTGCGCCGGGGTGGGGCAGTGGTGATTGCTGTGCAGGTGTCACCGCTGCACTCATCCGAGGTGCGCGGCGAGCAGTTGCTCGCGCGGATCGAGGAGATCCTGAAGCAAACCGGTGCGCAGAAGGTCAACCTGATCGGCCACAGCCAAGGCGCCCTCACGGCACGCTATGCGGCGGCCAAGCGCCCGGACCTGGTGGCATCGGTCACTTCGGTGGCCGGCACCAACCATGGTTCCGAGCTGGCTGATTACCTGCAGACTCACTACCCGGCTGACAGCGTCAAGGGGCGCTTGCTCAGTGCCTTGCTGCGGTTGATTGGCGCCCTGATGAGCCTGCTGGAAACCGGTTATCGCGGGCCCAGGTTACCGGTGGATATCCAGGCGTCTCACGGTTCTCTCACTACCGCGGGCGTGGCCCTGTTCAACCAGCAATATCCTCAGGGCCTGCCAGAAATGTGGGGCGGGAACGGACCGGAAGTGGTCAATGGCGTGCGTTATTACTCCTGGACCGGCACCTTGCAGCCCGGCAAGACCGACAAGGGACTTAACCTCTTGGACGGCACCAACCGTACCTGCCGGCTCTTCGCTCGCACCTTCGTGCGCGAGGAGGGGCAATGCGACGGCATGGTCGGGCGCTACAGCTCGCACCTGGGCACGGTGATCGGCGATGACTATCCGCTGGATCACTTCGACATCGTCAACCAGTCGCTGGGGCTGGTGGGCAAGGGCGCCGAACCGGTCCGGTTGTTCGTCGAGCATGCGCAGCGGTTGAAGGCGGCGGGGGTGTAGAACGTCAGGATGACCGCGTTATCGTTCTTCGCGAGCAAGCCCGCTCCCACATTTAACCGCATTCCTTCTGACGAAACTCGGTCGAATGTGGGAGCGGGCTTGCTCGCGAAGACGGTCAATCAGGCACAGAAAATCACGCAGATGAAGGTGCGACAGGCGTTGTCTACACTGCATTTCATCGCCGTACCCCTCGTGCGGCAGTCAGGAGAAAACATCATGAAGATGCTGCGTGTTCCTTTGTTGGTGCTCGGGTTGCTGCTGTCTTTCCAGGGCTTCGCCGCCACGGCCCAACAGAACAAGATGACTACCTGCAATGCCGACGCGAGCGCCAAGGCCCTCAAGGGTGATGAGCGCAAAGCCTTCATGAGCAACTGCCTCAAGGCCACCCCGCAGGAGCGTATGAAGACCTGCAATGCCGACGCCACCACTCAGGCCCTGAAAGGCGATGCCCGCAAGGTATTCATGAGCGAGTGCCTGAAGAAGAAATAACGACTGGAATTTTCTTCAGCCTGTGAAGGCCCCATCGCGAGCAGGCTCGCTCCCACAATGGACCGGGCAGTGCAAATCTACTGTGGGAGCGAGCCTGCTCGCGATGGGGCCTTCACCGGCGCTGCAAAAAACACCTGCACTGTGATCCAGGTCAGCCGATACAATCCCTAGTGCTGTTGGTGGAACGCTGGCAGACTGCCGATCCTTTTACGCCGTTTTGTTCTGAGGCTGTATGCCAACGTTTTCTCAGCGTCATGTCTTGTTGGTGGTCAGTTGGGTGATCATTTTTGGTGGGCTGTTGCTGGTGCTGCCGTTGCGCCTGTTGCCGAGCCTGCTGGCCGGTTTGCTGGTGTTCGAGCTGGTCAACATGCTCACCCCGCAGCTGCAACGGCTGATCGAAGGTCGGCGTGCCCGCTGGTTGGCGGTGGCGCTGCTGGGCACGCTGGTGGTCAGTGTGCTGACGTTGATTTTCGCCGGGGCCATCAGTTTCCTGCTGCATGAGGTGGAAAACCCAGGCGCGTCCCTGGACATGTTCATGGCAGTGGTCGACCGCGCTCGGGGGCAGTTGCCGCCGTTCATCGACGCCTACCTGCCGGCCAGCGCGGCCGAGTTCCGGGTGGCGATTGGCGACTGGATGACCAAGCACCTGAGCGACCTGCAACTGGTGGGCAAGGATGCGGCGCACATGTTCGTGACGCTGTTGATCGGCATGGTCCTGGGGGCCATCGTCGCCCTGCAGCGCATCCCCGACCTGACCAAGCGCAAACCCCTGGCTGCGGCGCTGTTCGACCGTCTGAACCTGTTGGTCAAGGCGTTTCGCAACATTGTGTTCGCCCAGATCAAGATTTCCCTGCTCAACACCTTCTTCACCGGAATTTTCCTGGCGGTGGTGCTGCCGCTGTTCGGCATCCACCTGCCGCTGACCAAGACCCTGATCGTCATGACGTTCCTGTTGGGGCTGCTGCCGGTCATTGGCAACCTGATGTCCAACACGCTGATCACCATCGTCGCCTTGTCGCTGTCGATCTGGGTGGCAATGGCGGCGCTGGGTTACCTGATCGTCATCCACAAGCTCGAATACTTCCTCAATGCCCGCATCGTCGGTGGGCAGATCAGCGCCAAGTCCTGGGAATTGCTCATGGCGATGCTGGTGTTCGAAGCCGCGTTCGGCCTGCCGGGCGTGGTGGCGGGGCCGATCTACTATGCGTATCTCAAGAGTGAGTTGAAGCAGGTGGGGATGGTTTGATCCAGGAAATGTGTTGGCTGATCTGACGCCTTCGCGAGCAAGCCCGCTCCCACATTTGAACCGCATTCTTTCTGAAGAGCTCGGTCAATTGTGGGAGCGAGCTTGCTCGCGATTCAGGCGCATCGGTCCTGGATCAGACCTGCGTGCCGTAGCGCTTCATCGCCTCGATCGCCAACCCGCTGCCGATGCTGCCGAAGATGTTGCCTTCCACATGCCGGGCCAGGGGGAGCATGGCCGAGACGCTGTTGCGCAACGCCGGGATGCCGCTGGAACCGCCGGTAAAGAACACCGTATCCACCTGATCGACGCGTACGTTGGCATCGCCCAGCAATTGCGTGACGCTGCCGCGTACGCGCTCCAGCAGGCCGTCAATGGCCGATTCAAACAGTTCCCGGCTCAGGTCCACGCTCAGGCCCGCCTCGATCCGGTCCAGTGCCACATGGCGCTGGTCGGTGTGGGTGAGCTGGATCTTGGTTTCTTCCACTTCCATCGCCAGCCAGTGCCCGGCGCGCTGGTCGATCAGCTTGAACAACCGGTCGATGCCCCCGGTGTCTTCGATGTCGTAACGCATGCTTGCCAGGGCCAGGGTGGATTTTTGTGAGTACACGCCGTTGATGGTGTGCCAGGTCGCCAGGTTCATGTGGTGGCTGGTGGGCATGTAGGCGCCGCTTTTCATGCGGCTGCCGTAGCCGAACAGCGGCATCAGGCCGGCCAGCGAGAGCTGCTTGTCGAAATCGGTCCCGCCGATGTGCACGCCGCCGGTGGCGAGGATGTCCGCGTGGCGGTTGTCGTGGGTGCGGCGTTCGGGCGACAGGCGCACCAGGGAGAAGTCCGACGTACCACCGCCGATGTCGACGATCAGCACCAGCTCTTCTTTCTCGATGGTCGATTCATAATCGAAGGCCGCCGCGATGGGCTCATACTGGAATGAGACTTCCTTGAAACCGATGGCGCGGGCCACGTCCACCAGGGTGTTTTCCGCTTCCTGATCGGCCATTTCATCGTCGTCGACGAAAAACACCGGGCGACCCAGTACCACTTCTTCGAATTCCCGACCGGCGGTGGCCTCGGCGCGTTTCTTCAACTGACCGATGAACAGCCCCAGCAGGTCCTTGAAGGGCATGGCCGTGCCCAGCACGCTGGTGTCGTGCTTGATCAGCTTGGAGCCCAGCAGGCTCTTGAGCGAGCGCATCAGCCGGCCTTCGTAGCCTTCCAGGTACTCGTGCAAGGCCAGACGGCCATATACCGGGCGGCGTTCCTCGAGATTGAAAAAGACCACCGAGGGCAGGGTGATCTTGTCGTCCTCCAGCGCAATCAGCGTTTCCATGCCGGGGCGCAGCCAGCCGACAGTGGAGTTGGACGTGCCGAAGTCGATGCCGCAGGCACGGGCCGGAGATGCGTTTTTCATGTCTTTCGGATTCCAGTTGAAAAAACGGCCGCGCAGTGTATGTCAGTGCGGCCCGGATTCGAAGGCCGGTTATCTGCTAATTCGCAATCACGGGCCTTGAAAGACGCTCTTATACCCCCAAACTTGCTGGCATGAGCCTGGTAGCGCAAGGCGGGTACAAGAACCGCCGCCAGCTGCCGATAAACTTCTGACGTGCCGCCCGGTCCCAATCTTGAGGTCGGTCAACCCGCTGTCCGGTCATTCGGGCAAGCTGTGCGTGGCGGTGCGACATCGATAACGGATGGTGATGCTTAGATGGACTTCAAAGACTATTACAAAATCCTGGGTGTTGAGCCCACGGCGGACGACAGCACGATCAAGGCTGCCTACCGCAAGCTGGCGCGCAAGTACCACCCGGATGTGAGCAAGGAAAAGGATGCCGAGACCAAGTTCAAGGACGTCTCCGAAGCCTATGAAGCGCTGAAAAGTGCCGACAAACGCGCCGAATACGACGATCTGCGTCGCTATGGCCAGCACGGCCAGCCGTTCCAGGGGCCGCCAGGCTGGCAGAGCCGCGGCGGTTTTGGCGGCGGCCAGGACACGGGCGATTTTTCGGATTTCTTCAGCTCGATTTTTGGTAATCGCGGGCCGGGTTTCGGTGGTGGACAGTCAGGCCGCAGCACCGGCCGTCGAGGGCAAGACGTGGAAATGGAATTACCGATCTTCCTGGAAGAGACCCTGTCGAGCGAGTCGAAAAAGGTCAGCTTCCAGGTGCCGCAGTACAACGCCGCCGGCCAGCACGTGAGCAATACCAGTAAAAGCCTGAACGTGAAGATCCCGCTGGGCGTGACCGACGGCGAACGCATCCGCCTCAAGGGCCAGGGGGCGCCGGGTATCGGTGGCGGCGCCAATGGCGATTTGTACCTGACCATTCGCTTTGCCCCGCATCCCAAGTTCGACGTCGAAGGCCAGGACCTGATCATCACCTTGCCCCTGGCTCCATGGGAGCTGGCACTGGGCACGGAGGTGGCGGTGCCGACCCTCACCGGCAAGATCAACCTCAAGGTCCCGGCCGGCAGCCAGAACGGCCAGCGCATGCGCGCCAAGGGCCATGGTTTGCGTAACAAAGCGGGCGAGCGCGGCTACCTGTTCGTGCAGCTCAAGGCCGTAATGCCCAAGGCCAGCGACGAAGCGGTCAAGGCGCTGTGGGCGGAGTTGGCGAAGAAAGCGGCGTTCGATCCGCGGGAGAATTTCTGACCTGTGGTTGATGACCCGCTGAACACAAAGCCTGTGGCGAGGGAGCTTGCTCCCGCTGGGCTGCGAAGCAGCCCCAAAACCATTGGACGCGCAGTGCCAGGAAAAAACAGTTGGCAGGTTTTTCCGACTGCTACGCAGCCGAGCGGGAGCAAGCTCCCTCGCCACAGTCATGGCTAGACTCGACAGTTAAAGCATTGGGAGAAGCAGATCATGAACACCCCGATCATTGAACTGAACCTGCTGGAATTCTGTGAAGCCGCCGCATTGGCCGACGTCCATGTGATCGAAATCGTCGAGCATGGCATCCTCGATCCCCACGGCGCGGCTCCGACGGATTGGCGTTTTACCGATTACGAACTGGCCTTGGCCAAGCGCGCCGCGAAGCTGCGGCGCGACCTGGACCTGGAATGGGAAGGCGTCGCCCTGGCGTTGGACCTGCTGGAGGAAGTCCAGCAACTGCGAATCGAGAACCGTCGACTGCGCCAGCAACTGGGCCGCTGGGTGGACTGACAGTGGCGGCTCGTGTCCGTCATGTCTTGTCGAAAAAAGCGATAAACAGTTACCGCACGCCTCGGTGGCACACTGGTTAGGCTCGGGTTTTCCATCGTCAAGGATGACCCGATATGCCAGGCTTCACCCCCCGTCTCGCCATTCCCCAAGGCGAGCATTTCGACCTGCTCAAAACCCGTATTCCCGGCTGGTACAGCGGGGCCATCGTGCAACGCCAGCAGGAACTGAGCGACCATGAGCTGACGCTTCCGGGCTGGTATGCGAAAGCCTCCCCCGACCTCTGGAGCAGCCTGAAGGACAGCCACTCTCTATACCGCGAGCGCCTGAACCAGGTCGACAACCGGCTCGGCAATATCCAGGACATTCGCGCCTTTGCCGAACCCTTGCTCGAGCAGGCGCTCCTGGATGAGTTCAACCTCGCGTTGAACGTCAACGCGGTGTATTTCGTCCGCAAGTACGGGCGCAAGACCCGCGATGATTTTTTTGGGGCGCTGGTCCTGGACAGCGAGGGCGGCCACTTCGATCGCTACGAATATCGTGGCACCTCATTGCTGGAGGCGGCGCTGGCCAATTTCGCGCCAGAGGAAGCGCGCAAGGCCGCCTGCACCGATTGCAGCCTCATTACCACGGTGCGTCCGTCCCAAGGCGGCGCAGTGGTGCCTTTCATCGACGCCGTTCGCGCAGGAGCGTTGCCGATTGCCCCAGAAGCCTTCGCCAAGTTGTGCCGCACGCTGGACCTGGGGCGCCGGTATCAGGACCACATCAACGCTGTCCTGCGACCCGACGGCGGCAAGACGTACAACCCGCTGGAGCATTCTCTGGAGGAGCATCACCGGCACGGCTTGGCGCTGTGCATCCAGATCGCACGGGCCAAGGCCGACATCAGCCCGGCGGTCTATAAGCTGCTGCAGCAGGTGATTGATGGGGAGCGCGACGTCACCCTCGATGGCCAGGCCGTGACCTTCACCTCCCTGAAAGTCTTCGACATCGAACTGGTCGGCCCGTTGTTGATCGGCCCCAACCTTGAAAACAGCCGTCGGGTGGTGCCGGTGGTGGCCTACCTTCCGGGCGATCCCGAGCATCCCCTCAAGGAGTATGCCTCCAGCGCCGAGTTCATGGCTGAACTGCGGCGGCGCCTGCACGCCACCGCCTACCGCCGTTTCTTCAGCCGTTTTGTGCCGTTGCGTCAGCAAGGGGTGTTTTTCCGGCAGTTCAAGCACTTCTATCAAACCTCTCCGACGGCCGATGATCAGGCCGATTACCCCCTCAAATCGTCGTTGCGCAACCTGCCCATGGGCACGGCGCCGATTGCCGGCGACCTGTGGGGCTCGCTACGCCTGCGGCAGATCGAGAAGATCCAGGCTGACGCACGCGCGGTGGCGGTGCCTACCGGTGATGAAGACCAGAAAGCCCGCCTGGCGCGCCTGGACAGTTACCTGGACGCGGTGGTCGATGTGTTCAACCTGGCGGCGTTCGTCGTGCCAGGGTTGGGGCCGTTGATGTTGACGGTCGGGGCCGTGCAGATGTTCAACGAGGCATTCGAGGGCATCGAAGCGTTCGAACGTGGGGAGACCCGGGAAATGTGGGCGCATTTTTCCAGCGTCGCCCTCAACACGGCCTTCGTCGCCACCGGTGCGGCGGTACTGCCGCACATTCGATGGTCGAGCACGGTGGATCAGTTGGAGGCGGTTCAATTGACCAATGGCCAATCGCGTCTGTGGCGCCCCGACCTGAGTGTTTACCAGAGTGAGCTGGCGCCTCCCGAAGCCTCAAGCCCGGATAGCCAGGGCCTGTATCGGGTCGGCGATCAGCAGATCCTGCCACTGGGTGGGCAACGTTTTGAAGTGCAACAGGACCGGCAAACCCTGCGTTATCGCATTCGTCATCCTTCCCGTCCGCAGGCTTACCAGCCCGAGTTGACGGACAACGGCAGCGGTGCCTGGCACCACGAACTGGAACAGCCGCGTTCCTGGGAAGGCACGACACTGATGAGGCGGCTGGGGCATGGCGTCAAGGATTTCAGCGATGCCGAACTGGAGCAGATCCGCCTCGCCAGCGCGACCCCGCAAGACGTCCTGCGACGGTTGCATGTCGAGGGCGAGCCGGTGCCGGCGTTGCTGGCCGACACCCTCGATCGTTTCGACCTCTGCCGACAAATCGACACATTCATCGGGCAGTTGCAAAGCGAGGACCCGCTGCACCCTGAACAGACCAAGCCGTTGCTGCACTTGCTGACTCAATACGGCCCGTGGCCAAGAGGGCTGAAACTGAAGATCGTCGACGACGCCGGCCGGACACGTTGGGAATACGTCCGCCCTTCGGAAGGGGAGGCCCCGGTTCGTGAGGCCAGCCTTACCGAGGCCAGGGCCCGCACACCGTCGTTGTTGAAAAACCTGATCGAAGCGGTAGATGCCGCAGGCGTCGATCTGTTGGCCACGGCGAGTCCGCCGATTGCGAAAACCAACATGGACGCTCGCGTCCGGCACCTGCGCCAGGCACTCGCCAAAGCGGCGGTGAATGAAAAGGTGCCGTTGCTCAACGATTACTACGCCCTGAGCGAGACGAGAAGTGACCCCCATGTCACGCTGATCAAGTCCCGTTTCCCCTCGGTTCCGATAAAGGCGATCGAGCAGATCATCACCCTGGCCGGTACCGAAGAGTTGCAGCAAATGGCCGCCTGGGATTTCACCGAGGCCGACCAGACCAAACCCATCCCGCTGCGCATCGCCGAAGAGCTGCGCCACTATCAGCGCAGGGTGCGTCTGAACCGAGCCTACGAGGGCCTGTATCAGGACGCCTTGGCCACGGCGGACACGCCTCGATTGGTGTTGGCCACGCTGGAAACCTTGCCTGGCTGGAGTGACACGCTGCGCATCGAACTGCGCGAGGCGACTGTTTCCGGTGCCTTGATCGACAGCATCGGGCCGCAAAATGCGGCGCAGACCAAGGTCGTGGTCAAGGACGATGATCTCTATCAGGCCTTTGACGACAGCGGCAATGAACTGAGCCATTGGGGCAGCGTCTTCGAGGCCTTGCAGCATGCCCTGCCGGATGCCGAACGCCGGGCCATGGCTCGGCCCTCGATCCATCACGGCGCCCTGTTGAGAGAGGCCATCGGCGCTTCGCCAGTGGACCGGGACGCGCTGGCGAGCCGCTTGAAGATACCCGCGCTCAAGCCCGCCTTCCAATCGCCGATGCGCCTGGCTTCGGGCAACGTCGGTTACCCCCTGGGTGGACTGCGGGATTGGTTGCGCCTGGGCCGCTCGCCGGAGAGTCGGGTGCTGGAGCTGTACCCCAGCTACACGGCGCAACAGACCGAGGCGTTGTTGCGATCACTGGGCAACGGCGCGGTGAGGGAGCTCAAGCGACGTAAAGTCGAGTTGAAAATGCTACGTCAGGATCTGGACCGCTGGATTGCTACCTTTGGATGGCGTTACGAGGGTAATCACCGTCGGCAAGTACCGACGGGGGTCAGAGAGATAGCGGCCGAACACATCGAGCGATGCTGGCGGCGTCAGACCCGGCTCGTTGTAGGGGCCGATGGCCGCACGCTCGGGTATGAGCTTGATTTGAGCGGATTGAACATCGGCGCATTGCCGCATCTGATGGCCGACTTCAGCCATGTGGGTGTGCTCATTATGTCTGACATGGGCTTGACGCTGGACTACTGCGACAGCTTCCTCAGCGCGTTCTCCTCCCTCAAGCGCCTGGAAATGTCCAGCAACAGGCTGATGGATATTCCCGGAACTCTGGAGGGGATGCGAGATCTGGAGACGCTTCGACTGGCGAATAACCAGATCGGCCTGACACGTCGTAGCGTTGAAGTCCTGCAAAGCCTTAGGCAGCTGAAAAACCTCGACCTGGATCACAACTTGCTGATACGCCTGCCGGACTTCAGCAGGCTACCTGAGCTGGAACGACTGCAGTTGAAGAACACCGGGATCACTGCCTGGCCCTCTGGCCTGCGCGATCAACCGCTGGAGCTGATCGACCTGCGCGACAACGGCTTGACCCAGGTACCGGATCACCTGCTCGACCCGCCCGCCGAGCGTGCCCATGCCACCGCACGTCTAAATCGCGTGACGTTGTTGCAGGGCAACCCGTTGAGCGAGGAGGTCCAGCAGCGCATGCGTGATTATTGGGCGACGGTCTTGCGGACGCGTCCTGAATGGGTCGTTCTGCGTTTGCCCGAGGCGTTTGGGTTCTCAGCGCCGGTCGGGCCGCCGAACATGCAGCAATGGCTGCGCGACCTGCCTGCGGACCAACTGGCGGAAAAAAGAACCTTGTGGCAAAGCCTGGCGGGTGAGCAGCACTCGGGAGAGTTTTTTGAGTTGTTGCATCGGTTGGCCGACTCCTATCAGGGGCTGGAAGATTATTCGGACCTCCAGGCCCGCGTCTGGCAGATGCTCGAGGCGATGGGCAACGCCACCGACTTGCGTCATGAACTGTTCGACCTGGCTGGCCAACCGGCCTGTGAAGATCGCGCAGCCTTGTCCTTCAGCTACCTGGAAATCCGTTTGATGATCCACAACGCCAGGGCCTTGGCGGTTGGAAAGGATGAGGCGGCAGCACTGGTCCGGCTGGCCAAGGGGCTGTTTCGCCTCGATGAGGTAGAGCGTATTGCCCTGCAGGATATTCAGCGGCGCCGTGATGCGATCAATGCCCGCACCGACCTGACCAACGATGAAAAGCGCGAAAACCTGGCGCTGATAGAAGAAGTCGAGGTCCGTCTGGCTTACCGTGTGGGGCTCAAGGATCGACTGGGGCTACCGGGGCAACCCGCAGGCGGGGTTTTTCTCACGCTGGGAGATGTCACCCCTGGAAAGCTCGATGCCGCTGCCAATGAGGTGCTGGGGCTGGACGATTCCCCCCAGCAGTTTCAGTCGCTGGTGGGCCGGGATTTCTGGATCGATTATTTGAAGCAGGCGCATGGGCCCTCCTTCCAGGCGCTGAATGACACCCTTATCGCCAACCAGATCGAGCTGGATGAAGCGAAGACAGCCGGGACCCTGGAGGACGCCGACTACATCAGCCAGTCCGAGGCGTTGGGCCTGCAACACAAGATCAAGGAAGCGGAGCTGGTCCAGTCGCTGACGCGAACCGAGCTGGAGCAGTTGCCGGGAAGTACCGACCTGTAAGCTGACCCTTTCAGGCAATGAAAACCGTGACGAGGACGCGTGCTCCCGCCGAACCGTAGGAGCGTAGGAGCTGTCGAGTGCAACGAGGCTGCGATCTTTCCCCAAACGCTTGAGTCCCAAGCGAAAGATCAAAAGATCAAAAGATCAAAAGATCGTCCGAACGCGGCCCGAGCCTTCGGCAGCTCCTACGGTCCAGCGGGAGCAAGCTCCCTCGCCACAAGAACCGCGCTGGTTCAAAACAGAAAATACCGCTGCGCCATCGGCAGCACCTCAGCCGGCTCACACCACAACAACACCCCATCGGCCTTGACCTGATAGGTCTGCGGATCAACGTCGATGTTTGGCAGGTAGTCGTTGTGGATCAAATCGGTTTTCTGCACATCCCGACAGCCTTTGACCACGGCAATTCTCTTCTTCAGTCCAAGCTGTTCCGGCAACCCGGCCTCGGCGGCGGCCTGGCTGATGAAGGTCAGGCTGGTGGCGTGCCGCGAGCCGCCGTAGCTGGCGAACATCGGTCGGTAGTGCACCGGTTGCGGTGTCGGGATCGAGGCGTTGGCGTCGCCCATCAGGCTGGCCGCAATCGCCCCACCCTTGAGGATCAGGGTCGGCTTGACGCCGAAAAATGCCGGGCGCCACAGCACCAGGTCAGCCCACTTGCCCACCTCGATGGAGCCCACTTCATGGCTGATGCCATGGGTGATCGCCGGGTTGATGGTGTACTTGGCGATGTAGCGCTTGATGCGGAAATTGTCGTTGCCTTCGCCGTCGCCAGGGAGCGCGCCGCGCTGCTTCTTCATCTTGTCGGCGGTCTGCCAGGTGCGCGTGATGACTTCGCCGACGCGGCCCATGGCCTGGCTGTCGGAACTGATCATCGAGAAGGCGCCGAGGTCGTGGAGGATGTCTTCGGCGGCGATGGTTTCACGGCGGATGCGGCTCTCGGCGAACGCCACGTCTTCGGCGATGCTTGGGTCCAGGTGATGGCAGACCATCAGCATGTCCAGGTGTTCGTCGATGGTGTTGCGGGTGAACGGCCGGGTCGGGTTGGTGGAACTGGGCAATACGTTGGGGAAACCGCAGGCCTTGATGATGTCCGGCGCGTGTCCGCCGCCGGCGCCTTCGGTGTGATAGGTGTGGATGGTGCGGCCCTTGAACGCGGCCAGGGTGGTTTCCACGAAACCGGATTCGTTGAGGGTGTCGGTGTGGATCGCCACCTGCACGTCGTACGCGTCGGCCACGCTCAGACAGTTGTCGATGGCCGCCGGCGTGGTGCCCCAGTCTTCGTGCAGCTTCAGGCCGATGGCCCCGGCCTTGACCTGTTCGATCAGCGGCTCCGGCAGGCTGGCGTTGCCCTTGCCGGTGAAACCGATGTTCATTGGGAAGGCATCGGCGGCCTGGAGCATGCGCGCCAGGTGCCACGGCCCGGAGGTGCAGGTGGTGGCATTGGTTCCGGTGGCTGGGCCTGTACCGCCGCCGATCATGGTGGTCACACCGCTCATCAACGCTTCTTCGATCTGTTGTGGGCAGATGAAGTGGATGTGGCTATCGATACCCCCGGCGGTGAGGATCATGCCTTCGCCAGCGATCACTTCGGTGCTGGCGCCGATGGCGATGGTCACGTCAGGCTGAATGTCCGGGTTACCGGCCTTGCCGATGGCCTGGATGCGCCCGTCCTTGAGGCCGACATCGGCCTTGACGATGCCCCAGTGGTCGATGATCAGCGCGTTGGTGATCAAGGTGTCCACGACTTCGGCGGCCAATAACTGGCTCTGGCCCATGCCGTCGCGAATCACCTTACCGCCACCGAATTTCACTTCTTCGCCGTAGGTGGTGAAGTCCTTTTCCACTTCGATCCACAGTTCGGTGTCGGCCAGGCGGACCTTGTCACCGACGGTGGGGCCGAACATGTCGGCGTAGGCTTGTCTCGAAATCTTCATGTGCTTGCCTTGGAATTCAATTGAATGTTGAAACCGTTCGCTGCGCTCACTCATCGCGAGCAAGCTCGCTCCCACATTTGATCGCGCTCCCCT